>NZ_JAJEQX010000010.1 GCF_020687545.1 Ruminococcus turbiniformis
TGATGCATAACTCTTCTCGTATTGGATATAGAGCTTTACGGCTCTTAACCTGTCTTCGTAGGAATACATGTGCGTGACCTCCTCCTATTAATGACCTCATTTGGTCCAGGATTTCGTCCGCATCCCCTTCCCGAATTTATCAATTGCGCTGTTATATATCATAGTTCCCTCTCAAGATTATTTCTTGTTTCGTGCCGCATTGGCCATTCTCACTGCCATCTTGACAGCGTTCTCAAAAGCAGACGTCTTTACGATGTTCTTTCCCGCAATATCGTAAGCTGTTCCATGTCCGCATGTCACGATCGGAGGCTTGAATCCGCCCGCGATTGTGATTCCCTGGTCAAAGCCTCTTAACTTCAGAGCGATCTGCCCCTGGTCGTGGTACATCGTCACAACTCCGTCATAATCTCCTCTGAAAGCCTTGATAAAGAGAATGTCTGACGGGAACGGTCCGTTTGCGTCGATTCCGTTCTCCCTCGCCGCCTCGATCGCCGGAGTGATCACATCGATCTCCTCGCGTCCGCACGTTCCATTCTCACCTGCGTGAGGATTCAGTGCCGCGACCGCAATTCTCGGCTTCTCGATTCCGGCATTCTTCAGTGTGTAGTTTGAAAGCCGGATTGCCCTTCCGATGCTCTCAAGTGTAAGGTTGTTGCTGACCTCACTGATCGGAATGTGGCTTGTGGTTCTTGTTGTCCACACGTTTTCGCACACGTTGATCTCACCGAAGGGATCTGTGTGATTCAGAAGATGCGCCATGTAGTGGTGCTCGCTCTCATAATGGCATCCCGCAGCCTTCATGCCCGCCTTGTTAAGAGGCGCGAAGCAGAAGCCTTCGATCTTGCCTTTCTGATACAGGTCAATTCCCATATCGAGCATGTCCAGGCATGCAGCGCCGCTCTCTGTCGTCTGTGTGCCGAAAGGAACTTTCTCCGGATCCAGATTCTTTCTGTCGAGAACCGGAATTCCCTTTGTCCAGTCAGCGTCGTCAACATTGTCAATTACCTGAAGTCTGACTTCGCCTCCCGTAACTTTGAGTGCGCGTTCGAGTACTCTGAGATCTCCGATAATAATCGGATCACACTGCTCTGTGAGGAACCCGCTTGCGGCGATCTTCGCCACGATCTCCGGGCCGACGCCAGCTGCATCCCCAAGCATAATTCCCAGTACCGGTTTTGTGCTCATACTCATCTCTCTCCTTTCCCAAATTGCTTTCTGCAATTTTTGCTAAGACTAAACAGCAATCGTTGTGCCAACTCCATTCATTTAACCAAACTTATTATAAAATTTGCATTAAATTTATGGATATTTCCTAAAAAATATCATACTAGATTTTTAAAATTCTTGCAAGCAACTGAAACTTACTTTTCATCCAGCCATAAAACTTGGAACAAAATGAAACGTTTTTTGTTTCAAGAAACATTGTATTCAAAAAAGTACATGTTTCAATCCAGCTCTTTTCGTTTCACGTTTTATGCTCTGCCGGATTTTTTTAACAATCTGTGAAAAATTCTGGCAAAAAAATTCCCCCGGCATTCACTGAGAACCCCGCAAATACGCCGTTTTCTTAACATTTTTTGAACGCTCGCCCGCAAGCACCTGGCACGCTTATTGCTTATATATTTTGGTGTGTAATAAACTAAATCTGCCAATTTTTTCTAAAAGAAAAAAGGGAAAGGCACTGCGTTCCGGCTGATATTCCAGCCGCGCAGTGCCTTTCCCTTTTTCGTATTTCTTTTTTATTGTTTTCCTTTTCACCGTTCCCGGTTCTGATCAGAAAATCCGAATCTTCCTTTCAGTTCAGGGAATCAGAAATTCCCCTTTAACAGCGGATAGAACTTTTTAAACTTCTGATACCGTTCTTCATATTTCGCAGCCAGTTCCGGCTCCGGTTCCTCTGTCGCCACCACTTTTACAAGTTTTTTGGCAGCCTCCTCAACCGACGGAAATACGCCGCATCCTACGGCCGCGAGGATCGCCGCGCCGTAGCCCGGCCCTTCTTCGCTCTCGATGATGTCCACTTTCATGTTCATCACATTCGCCACGATCTTTCTCCAGAGCGGACTCTTCGCGCCGCCTCCGCAGATCTTCGTACGCTCCGGGTTCACGCCCAGGCTTCTCGCCACTTCCAGCGAATCTCTCAGTCCGAAAGTCACGCCCTCTAAAACCGCCTGCGTCATCTCTTCGCGGGTCGTATCCATCGTCATGCCGATGAACGCCGCCCTCGCGTCCGGATCGTTGTGCGGGGAACGCTCTCCCATCAGATACGGCAGGTAATACACATGATTCTCGCCCAGTTTTGTGACGCCTTCCTGTTCTTCCTGATAGGCTTTCGTCTTCAGGATGTCATCCATCCACCACTTGTTGCAGGACGCTGCGCTTAACATACATCCCATCAGGTGGTAATGTCCGTCCGCATGATCGAAAGAGTGAAGAGCATTGTGTTCGTCCACGCCGAATTTATTGCTTGAGATAAAGAGCGTGCCTGACGTGCCGAGGGAAATGTTGCAGGCTCCGTCTCCCACCGTTGCGGTTCCCACAGCCGCCGCCGCGTTGTCCCCGGCTCCGGCGATGACCTTTACATCTTCCGGGAGTCCCAGCTCTCCGGCGATCTCCGGTTTTAAGCAGCCCACCGGCTCCCAGCTCTCGTACAGCTTCGGAAGCTGTTCCTTGCGGATGCCGCAGATCTCGATCATCTCTTTGGACCAGCATTTGTGCTCCACATCCAGAAGAAGCATTCCCGACGCATCCGAATATTCTGTGCAGAAGGAACCGGACAGCATATATGCCAGGTAGTCCTTCGGGAGCATGATCTTCGCGATCCGCGCGAAATTCTCCGGCTCGTTTTCCTTCATCCAGAGAATCTTCGGCGCTGTGAACCCGGCAAATGCGATGTTCGCCGTATATCGGGAAAGTTTATCCTTTCCGATAACATTATTTAAATAGTCCGTCTGCTTTCCCGTGCGGCCGTCATTCCAGAGGATGGCCGGGCGGATCACATTGTCCGCCTCATCCAGGGCCACCAGCCCGTGCATCTGCCCGCCGAAGCTGATGCCCTTCACCTCGCTTCTGTCGCACTCCGATACCAGCTCTTTGATGCCTTCTGCCGTCTGTGCGAACCAGTCTTCCGGCTTCTGTTCAGACCAGCCCGGATGCGGGAAATACAGCGGGTACTCTTTTGATACGATCTTTTCAATTTTTCCTGTTTCATCCATCAGCAGAAGCTTGACCGCTGACGTTCCCAGGTCTACTCCTATAAACAGCATGGCATTACCCCCACGGATTCTCTGTCGGATATCTCACGCCGGCAGGCTGATTGTAGCCGATCTCTTCTACCGGCACTCCGATGTACTTAAACACTTCAAACAGTTCCTTTCCATAGTGTCCGAACGCAACCGCTCCGTGGTGCGGATAGTTTTTCTCGATCAGCACATGGCGGTAGAATCTTCCCATCTCAGGGATAGCAAACACACCGATGGAGCCAAAAGACTTCGTTGCGACCGGAAGGACCTCGCCCTGCGCGACATACGCGCGGAGAACATTGTCAGATGTGCTCTGCAGACGGTAGAATGTGATGTCTCCCGGCACAATATCTCCTTCCAGAGTTCCCTGCGTCACTTCCTCCGGAAGCGTCCTCGCCATAATCATCTGGTATTTCATCTCACAGGATGTCAGTTTTCCTGAAGCAGTGTTTCCGCAGTGGAATCCCATGAATGTATCTTTCTGTGTATACGGATATTTTCCTTCGATACTTTCTTTGTACATATCAGCCGGAACCGTATTGTTGATGTCAAGAAGCGTCACTGTATCCTGGCTCACTACTGTTCCGATGAACTCGCTTAAGCAGCCGTAAATATCAACCTCGCAGGATACCGGGATGCCCTGAGCCGTCAGACGGCTGTTCACATAGCACGGAACAAATCCGAACTGTGTCTGGAACGCCGGCCAGCACTTGCCTGCGATTGCCACATATTTGCGGTAGCCTCTGTGTTCCTCCACCCAGTCTTTGAGTGTCAGCTCGTACTGCGCAAGCTTGGAGAGAATTTTCGGTTTCTTATTGCCCGCTCCCAGTTCATCTTCCATCTCTTTTACAAGCGCCGGGATTCTCTCGTCTCCCGCATGTTTGTTGAACGCCTCAAAAAGATCAAGCTCGGAGTTCTCCTCGATCTCAACACCGATGTTGTAGAGCTGCTGGATCGGTGCGTTGCACGCAAGGAAGTTGAGCGGTCTCGGTCCGAAGCTTATGATCTTCAGTCCGTTCAGTCCTACAACCGCTCTTGCGATCGGCTCGAACTCGTGAATCATGTCCGCGCACTCCTCGGCTGTTCCCACCGGATATTCCGGGATGTAGGCTTTCACATTTCTCAGCTTTAAGTTGTAGCTTGCGTTGAGCATGCCGCAGTAAGCGTCGCCGCGGCCCTGTACAAGGTCGTTCTGCGTCTCCTCAGCGGCTGCGATAAACATCTTCGGTCCCTCAAAGTGTTTCGCAAGCAGCGTCTCGGAGATCTCCGGCCCGAAGTTTCCGAGATAAACGACAAGGGCGTTGCACCCTGCTTTCTTGATGTCCTCAAGAGCCTGTACCATGTGGATCTCGCTCTCCACGATACAGATCGGACACTCATAAACCGTACCCTCACCGTATTTCTTTGTGTAAGCGTCGATCAGCGTTTTCCTTCTGTTCACGGAAAGGCTCTCCGGGAAACAGTCCCTGCTCACTGCCACGACTCCGATTTTTAATTCCGGCATGTTGTTCATAGTAAATTCCTCGCTTTCTTATTTTTTATGATTTCTGTTTTTCCTTCTTTGTGTGTTGCCTCTTTGTTTCTTTTTTATTTTTGTGTCTGCTTCAAATACCGCCTTTGTCACACTTCGACATTCTCTCCCTTGAGTCCGCAGAACGCGCCTTCAATTCCGGCCTCCTCATGGGCGATCAGCCACTTGTTCACCGCGGTGAGCAGGCGGTTTTCTCCATCCTTCGCCGCCTCAAAGGGAAGATCCTCGTTCGTCCCCTTCGGGAGTACGATCACACAGCGGAAGCCGCCTTCCTGCGCGCTGCACGGCGCATAGTGAAGGGTCGTCGCGTACAGCTCAACCGCTGTTCCCGCCGGCACAAAGAACGCTTCCACTTTCGATGTATCGTAGGTATCGTCCGCCTCAATGTCCTGCTGGCATCCGAGCAGCAGAATCAGGTCTGTCGCCGCGATATCGATCTCCGAGCTTCTGTGATACTCAAGCGCGTTCAGCTTATGGTTGTCCCCGTTGCAGTAGCCGATCTGCACCGGCAGCCCGCCAAATCCTTTGCGGCTTACGTCCACGGCCTCCGGAAGAGCTTCCATCTCCTCGACAGACGGCACATAGACAACGTCCCTCGGCAGGGGAGTGTGCTCCATCTCTTTTAAGATCTTCTCAAAAGAGAATTCCGTGACCACCTTCCCGTATCTGCCGAAGGACGTATCCGTAACTTTCTGAATCTCCATTTCATAACCTCCTTGCCTCAGCATCCCCGCCGGAAACGCCGCCGCGCTGCCTGCGGGATGTCTTTTGCTTCTTTTCAGGCTTCTGAGGTCATTTTATCACCTTTATAATTTGTTTTCGACCTAATAATTAGCTTTTTTATACCCATTTCTTATCTTTTTGTGATTTTACCGGTTTGTATTTTTACCGTTTTCCCCGGCGCGTTCCACCAGCCTGCGCACAATGCTGTTGGAACTTGTATTGGACCAGTAAGGCTTCGGGAACGCATCTTTATTCCTGTAACACGACTGCACATAGTTGATCACACTCCACGGATTATAGACTTCCGTGTTTCCAAACAGATAGCCGTCATACCATTCACGGACTTTCTGTTTATTTCCCCACAACCCGTAGAAGTCGAGCATACTTTCCACTTCTTTCTGTGTAAATCCGAAATGTTCAGAGTACAGGTCATCTGTAACGGATATAATCTTCAGGTTATTCAGGCCTGTGAAAATGGACTCTTTGCTGATCCTCAGGCACCCTGTAACCACAGCAAACGCCAGATTCGCATTCGTCTTCAGCGCTGACTCAAAGAGAGAGCGGACCAGGTCTGTCATCTGATCGTAGCCCCCGGCAAAATATGCGTTCTCAAGAGGCACGTCATATTCGTCAATAAGGATCACCGTCTTCTCCCCCGGGCATCTTACGCAGGGGTATCCCTGCGGCATAAATGCCGGATATTTTTATATACTGTTACTATTTTAGACTAATACTACGCTTTCCATCAATCTTTCTGCTTTTTAACAGAGCCGCTCATTCTGCTCCTGTATTCGCTCGGCAGCATCCCGTACTTCTTCTGAAACGCCCTGGCGAGCGCCTTGCTCCCGGAGAATCCGCTCCGAACTGCAATCTCAGTGATGCTGTATTTGCCGCTCTCAAGTTCTTTCAGAGCATACTCCAGACGGATGTTCTGAACATAGCTTTTGAACGTAATCCCCGCGTATTTTCTGAACATTCTCGAAAGATAGTTGGGCGAGTAATCGAAGACACGGGCAACCTCCTCAAGGGTAATATCCCCCGCGTAATTCTCCTTCATATAGGAAGTAATGGCGGAAAGGCGGTTTAAGTTCTTGTTCCTGCGCACAGACTCATCGTCCGCTTCCGTCAGCCGGTAGTCTTTCACAAGCAGGTACATGATCTGATAGAAGATACTGTTCATCTTCATATCATACCCGCACGGCTTTTCTGAATATGTCCGATAGAGCGCTTTTATCAGTTCCATAAACCGGTCGTCCCTCCTGCCCGGCTCATGGGTAAACCAGACAAACTGTTCTCCTGTATAGTAATTTTCAAACAGCTTAAGAGGGATCTGAAGAACGATCGTCTCATTCGGCAGAGGTGAATCCACAGAGTGTATTTCATTGGAATTCACAATCATAAACTCTCCGGGCGTCAGATGCCACAGCCTGTCGGCAATATGAAATTCCAGCTCTCCACCGCACACCGCAAAAATCTCGACAGAGCGGTGCCAGTGCCGGTCCCTGTAATAATTTCCGTCTTTCCCCTCGAAGATAAACAGCTTGAAGGGAAATCCCGCTTCCGGGACAATCAGCTCATGCGAGAAATCCATGCGTTTTACGCCTCCTTTCTATCCGACAGAAAAAAAGATCCGGATCTGACCGTAGTCCGAACCGGATCTTTTTTCCCGCCATCCGCTTCACATAGTACAGCATACCACAAAGTTGCCGCAGTGTGCCACAGATACCGCGCAAAATCAGTACGGCGGAAGTTTATTCATTATGAAGAAGCTTGTGTTCCTTTCCTTTCAACAGGCCGTCATACAGAGTCGCGATAATCGGGTTCTCGTTGGACAGCTTGATCTGAGCCATGCTGTCGATCTTGTAGATTCCTTCCAGTCTGGCCTTCTTCGTCCTCGGCCCGATCGGCACAGGCTGTCCGCCTCCGGCGATACATCCTCTCTTGCATGCCATCACTTCCACAAAGTCATAGTGAGCCTCTCCCGCTTTCATCTTATCGAGCAGTTCTCCCGCGCTGTGAAGTCCGTTCACAACCGCGATCTTCACCTCGCGGTCTCCAAGCTTCACCGTTGCTTCCTTGATGCCGTTCACGCCGCGGATTCCGGAGAAGCTGATCTCCTCCAGGTCTTCCGCGCGGCTGCTGTTCACAAGACGTCTTAAAACCGCCTCTGTCACGCCTCCGGTCACACCGAATATTGCGCCCGCTCCGGACGCAAGTCCGAACGGCATGTCAAGGGCCTCAGGCTGCACCTGGGAGAGGTCGATTCCGGCCTCCTGGATCATACGGGTGATCTCGGTTGTCGTGAGCACATAGTCTACATTTTTCACTCCGTCCGTGTAGTGCTCCGGGCGCTCGATCTCTGCCTTCTTCGCTGTACACGGCATGATCGATACGACAAGCGTTTTCTTCGGCTCTCTGCCCTCTGCGCGCTCCTTCTCCTCATTGATGCGCGCCTCTTCTTTCAGCACGGCGCCGAACATCTCCTGCGGAGATCGGCATGTGGAAATGTGGCTTCTGAACTCCGGATACCGGTTCTCGCAGAATTTCACCCATGCCGGACAGCAGGATGTAAAGAGCGGAAGGTTTTCCCCTGACTCAAGGCGTTCTACCAGCTCTTTCGACTCTTCCATAACTGTCAAGTCCGCGCCGAAATTCGTATCATATACTTCGTCAAATCCGATTCTCCGAAGCGCTGCGACAAGACGCCCGAGGGTGTTCTCCCCTTTCTTGATGCCGAACTTGTCTCCCACTGCCACGCGAACCGCCGGTGCGATCTGCGCTACCACGCGGGTGTCCTTATCCGCCAGAGCCGCCCACACAGGCTCTACATTCTGATGGATACTGATCGCTCCTGTCGGGCACACGGCGCGGCACTGTCCGCATCCCACACAGTCCGTCTCTGCCAGATCTTTGTTAAAGGCAGGCGTCACCTGCATCTTGGAACCTCTGAACGCGAAGTCAAGGATACCGAGTCCCTGAATCTCATCACACGTTCTCACACAGTCTCCGCAGAGAATACATTTATTCGGATCGCGGATCACGCAGACCGAAGACAGATCCTTCGGGAGCTGTTTCTTGTTGTTCTCAAAGCGCACGTCCGTGATGCCGAGCTGCCTTGAAAGCTTCTGCAGCGTACAGACGCCGTTCTTCGCACATGTCGTACAGTCGCGGCAGTGGGACGCCAGAAGAAGCTCAATGATCATCTTGCGGTGATGCTGAAGCCTCGGCGTGTTTGTATAAATTACCATCCCGTCTCTTGGCACTTCCGAGCAGGACGCGAATATCTTTCCCCGGTCATCTTCCACCACGCACATACGGCAGGCGCCGTAAGTGGACAGTTCTGAGTGATAGCAGAACGTAGGAAGATCGATTCCCGACTTGCGGATTACGGAAAGGACGTTTCTCTCATTCGTGAAAGTCACTCTTCTGTTGTTTATCGTCATATAACTCATGCTTGTCTCCTCCTACCATTCAACATGTATCGCGCCGAACGCGCACGCGCTCTCGCAGGCGCCGCACTTGATACATCTCTCTGTATCGATCGTAAACGGTTCCTTGATTTTTCCGCTGATTGCATCCGCCGGACAGTTCCTTGCACACTTGGAACATCCTTTGCACCGCTCCGGACTGATGATATAGCGTTTCATGGAGGAACAGGTGTGAGACGCACATCTCTTGTCCACCACGTGCTCCACATATTCGTCGCGGAACAGTTTCAGCGTACTCATAACCGGAAGCGCCGCGCTCTTTCCGAGTCCGCACAGCGCGGTCTCAGTGATCGTAGTCGCAAGCTCCTCCAGAAGATCCAGGTCTTCCATCTTTCCGTTGCCCGCCACGATCCGCTCGAGGATCTCAAGCATCCGCTTCGTACCCTCGCGGCACGGAACGCACTTTCCGCAGCTTTCATTCTGCGTGAAGTTCATAAAGAACCGGGCCACTTCCACCATACAGGTGTGGTTGTCCATGACAACAAGTCCGCCGGACCCGATCATGGCGCCCATCTTCTTAAGAGAATCAAAGTCCAGGCTCACATCAAGGTGCTGATCCGTCAGACATCCGCCGGACGGACCGCCGATCTGCACTGCCTTGAACGCTCCGTCTCCTTTGATGCCGCCGCCGATGTCATAGATTACCTCTCTCAGCGTCGTTCCCATCGGCACCTCGATCAGTCCGGTATGCTTTACGCTTCCTGTCAGGGCAAACGCCTTTGTTCCCGGGCTGTTCTCCGGTCCGATATTCTTAAACCACTGCGCCCCTTCCATAATGATCATCGGCACATTGGCAAATGTCTCCACGTTGTTGAGCACCGTCGGCTTCGCAAAAAGTCCCTGCTCCACCGTTCTCGGCGGCTTGACTCTCGGCATACCGCGGTTTCCTTCGATAGACGCCGTCAGGGCGCTTCCCTCTCCGCAGACAAACGCTCCTGCGCCCCGGTTGATATGAAGATGGAAGGAAAAATCTGTTCCAAGGATGTTGTCCCCAAGCAGTCCGCATTCCTCAGCCTGGGCGATGGCAATCTTCAGACGGCTGATCGCAAGCGGGTACTCTGCACGCACGTAGATATATCCTTCTTTTGCGCCCACAGCGTAAGCGCCGATCATCATACCTTCGATCATCTTGTGGGGATCGCCTTCCATGATGCTTCGGTCCATGAAAGCCCCCGGGTCGCCCTCGTCGCCGTTGCAGACAACATAGCGCTCCTTCTCCTGCTGCCGGGCCACCTGGGACCACTTGTACCCTGTCGGGAATCCGCCGCCCCCGCGCCCTCTTAAGTTGGAATCCGAGATTTCTTTAATCACTTCCTCAGGTGTCATCTCAAAAAGCACCTTTTCAAGTGCCCGGTATCCTCCGGTGGATATGTACTCACTGATGTGTTCCGCGTCGATATGTCCGCAGTTTTTCAGCACATTTCTCGTCTGTTTCTTATAAAACGGAATCTCTTCCTGTTTCTTGTACTCGATGCCGTCCTGCTTAAACAGAAGGTGGCGGATGACATCGCCTTTCTCGATCGTTCTGTGGAAAATCTCATCGCAGTCTTCAAGCTGAACCTTTGTGTAGAGGATTCCCTGAGGTTCAATCCTCATCAGGGGACCCATCTCACAAAAGCCGTGGCATCCGCTCTTTTTCACGCCGATCTCGCCGTCACCGTGAGCGATCTCGGGTCCGAAATGCACTTCCACATCCGGATTATTCTTCACAAGCTCACACATTCTGTCATAGATCTGTCCCGATCCGCCCGCAAGACATCCCGTCCCGGCACAGATAAGGATTCTGCATCTGCTGTTCTCAATCTTTGCCCTGGAAGCTTCGCGGACCGCTCCGAGAGCTTCTCTGTTTTCTATTCTCTCCATACCGTCTTTAAGCTCCTCTCAACTCACGAATCAGTTCTGCCGCCGCATCCGGTGTCATGGCGGGGTATACTTTATCATTCACTGTCAGTACCGGCGCAAGTCCGCACGCACCGAGACAGGACACTGTCTCAAGTGTGAACATCATATCGTCCGTCGTCGCCTTCTCGTGAGAGAGTCCCAGCTCACTGTAAAGCCTCTCAAGAATCGGAATGGACTTGCGCACATGACAGGCTGTTCCGTCACAGACTTTAATAATATATTTCCCTTTTGGCTCGAAGGAAAAGTTTTCATAAAACGTTGCCACACTGTAGGCTTTTGCCTCATTGATCCCCAGCTTTTCCGCCACATAACTTAAAAGTTCGGGCGGCAGGTACCGGTATTCACTCTGAATGTCCTGGATGATCGGAATCAGCGCAGCCTGCTGCTTGCCGTGTTCCGCAATGATCTCGTCTGCCTTGTCATAGTAGGACTGTTCTAACATGTGTTACCTCCTTATATCTGTTTGTATAATATCGATAAAAAAATATCAATCACATACCATTATATGTGGAAACTGCATCATTATCAATAGATAAAATGTTAACAAGGCAAGAAAAAGCTACGGTTCACATACTGATATGAATCATTTTTCATATCAGCGTGAACCGCAGCCTTTAAAGTCCGGCAAAATCTTCGCGTTTCTTCACATTTCGTACCGGCACACCGGTATCAGCATTGCCGGCGTCTCTATTCACTTTCCCTTAAAATACGCTGTATCTCAAGCCTCGTCTCACCAATCCCGATAATATCGTCTCTCTGAATGACAATGGGGCGGTCGATCCGCTCTCCGTTTAAGAATGTCCCGTTTCTGGAATTTTCATCTCTCAGATACAGCTTGTCGTTCTTATGTACAATTGAGCAGTGTATCTTGGAAACTCTTCCGTCCCCGAGAATCGGCAGATATTTTTCAAACGCACTGCCGTCCTTCCCTCTTCCGATTCCTACCGTGTCATAGAAAGTAAAGCTGTACTTATCCCAGCTGTCGATATCTTCCATAATAATCTTCCACTGCCGTCTCTTCTTCCGTCCGGCGCGCCTGTCGTGCTCTTCCGGATACTCATCTCTTACGCGCCGTCCTCTCGGCTCAGGCTCATCATAGCCGCTGTCATAGTCATAACCATCGTCCTGCCCGTAGCCGCCTGCTCTGCCATGCCGGCCTCCGACTGCAGCTCTGGCTGTTATCATCTTATTTTTCTTTATACTTCTGAAGGATACCATCAACATAAGAGCGCTTCCGGCAATCAGAAAAAACATCACGATCCAGTACCACATATCGCAAACACTCCTTCGAGTTTTAATAGTACTATAATTTTAGCATATGAGCAAGGAAAAATGTAGGATTTTGTCGATATCCGCTCAGCCCGGAAATCAGTCTCCCCGGTCAGTCCCCTGTCTCTTGTTCAAACCGCACAGCCTGATTTCGTCCGTTCCTCTTCGCCTCATAAAGCGCCTTATCCGCCTCATGAAGCAGCATCCTGAACTCCGTGTCATTTTGCATTACGCCCGAAGAATACCCGACACTGACCGAAAGGTACCGTCCCGGAACTGCCGACTCAATCTGCTGCGCTTCAATATACCTGCATATTCTCTCCGCCGCAGAATCCACCTGGTCAGCGGTCTTATTGAGTTCTATGCACAGAAATTCCTCTCCGCCGAAACGAAAGACAATCCCTCCGATCTCCTGCAGGGCATCCGCGATTTTTTTCAGGCATTCATCCCCTTTCACATGACCGAACGCGTCATTGTACTGTTTAAAATAGTCGATATCCGTAATAAAAACCGATACCTGCCCTTCTTTCCCTGATTTGAAAAAGTTTTCTTTCCACTCATTGAGGTAATTCCGGTTCCAGAGTCCCGTAAGGGCGTCATGGTTCGCCATATAACTCAGCTTTTCACTTTGTTCTGTAATCATTCTGTTTTTCTCTTCTATCTCCAGATGATTCAGAAAATCTCTCCTCATGGAACTCCATCGGTACAGACTGATAAAGGCCGCCACAATTGTCAGTCCCACCGAATTTACACAGGATCCGTAAGTGTCCTTAATCCCGTTTAAGTCCATCTGCAAAAGCCCCGCCAGCAGTCCCGCTTCACAGATCAGAAATACAGGGACTGACACTTTGGGACGCATATAAATCAGTCCCGCAACATAGATAGCGCTTGTCATGTAGACGCTTATGTTGTCAGAAACTCTATGGTCGTAAAGAGTCACGCACGCCGACCAGAACAGAAGCAGGCAGCAAAACGCCGCGTACAGTATCAGCAGCGCCCAGTCTCTGTCCTTTTTTGAAAATGTCCACAGCAGCCCCAACGCAGAAGCAGCCGCGCATCCTGCCAGCATAATCACATACAGCGTCATATAAATCCTGCTGGATTCGGTTCCCAGACGGAACTCTGTATAATACAGCACATAACCTATATTATATATCTGAAAAACCAGGACAAACAGTACGGCTGCCCAAAAATATTTTCCGGTAGCAGCTCTTGCCTTTTTTCTGAACAGCCTCTCCTGTTCACTGGTCATGACAAGCTCCTTTGTGTTAAATATCATCGTATAGTCTCTCTTCCTTCCAATTTTTTCCATTGTATTACAAAATCTCCATATCATCAACAAAATTGTACCCATCCGCCCCTGCCGGAAGAAAATCTGCTGAAAAAGCGCCGCACCTGTGCTAAAATGAATCTGTTATCTTTTGTCAAAGCCCCGCAAAGCACAGCGGGACATCAAATCCGCCAAATAAAAGGAGAGTTCAAATGAGTATTATCCGACCATTTCGGGGAATCCGCCCGGCCGAAAGGCTTGCTTCTTCCATCGCGGCACTCCCCTATGACGTATACAGCAGCAGCGAAGCAAGAGAGATCGTCCGCGCGAATCCGATGTCATTTCTGAAAATCGACCGTGCTGAGACGCTTCTCCCCGAGGGGACCGATCTCTACTCTTCCGCCGTTTATGAAACCGCCCGCGACACATTAAACTCCATGATTGAAGACGGATCTTTTGTCCAGGATGAAACGGATTGTTACTATATATATGCGCTCACTATGAACGGCAGGACTCAGACCGGACTCGTCGGCTGCGCTTCCATCGACGACTACACAGGCGGCGTTATTTTGAAACACGAGAACACGCTGGCCGCCAAAGAGGAGGACCGGGTCCGGCATGTGGATACATGCAGCGCACAGACCGGCCCGATCTTTCTCACGTACAGACCGAAAGAACAGCTCCGCGAAATTATCCGAAAAGAGTCATCCGGCACACCGCTGTATGATTTTGTCAGCGACGACGGCATCACACACAGAGTTTGGAAAATAGACAGTCCTTCTGTTATTGAGAATATTTCCCGTCTTTTTTCAGAGATTCCCCATCTGTACATCGCGGACGGACACCACAGGGCAGCCTCCGCCGTCAGAGTCGGACTCAAGAGAAGAGCCGCAGATCCGGGCTTTACCGGCAATGAAGAGTACAATTTCTTTCTCAGTGTGCTGTTTCCCTCCGACGAGCTGAAAATCTTCGACTACAACCGTGTAGTTACAGACAGGAACGGGTGTACAATTGACGAATTTCCTGATAAGATAGGGGATGGATTTGAAGTAACCGAAATCGGGCCGTCGCCCTTCCGTCCGGAGAAAAAGGGCGAATTCGGCATGTACGCCGGGGGCACATGGTACCGCCTCCGAAACCTTTTAAAGACGCCGGACGATGATCCTGTAAGAAATCTGGACGTATCTGTTCTGCAGGAACACATTCTCGCCCCTGTCTTCGGGATCACAAACCCGAAAACCGATCCCCGCATCCGGTTTATCGGAGGTATCAGGGGACTTGACGCCCTTAAGGAAACCGCAGACGCATCAGACGGGATCGCGTTTTCCATGTATCCCACCTCAATGGAGGAGCTGCTTGCGGTCGCGGATGCAGGACTGCTTATGCCGCCGAAATCGACCTGGTTTGAGCCGAAACTGCGGAGCGGGCTTTTTATTCACAGGTTCTGAAATCCGCTGTTTTCCGAGACATTCCCTGTGATTAACGCCCGGAATATATCGGTTATTTGAAGTATATTAATTTTAGAGGAGATGTAATTCATGGAAAGAAATGACCTTTGCTGGTGCGGCAGTGGAAAAAAATACAAAAAATGCCACATGCCCATCGAGGAGAAAATGCTTCTGCACGCCGAGAAAGGCGAGATCGTCCCGACCCGCAAGCTTTTGAAGACGCCGGAGCAGATTGAAAAAATCAAAGTGAGCGCAGCGCTCAACACAGCGGTACTGGACGAAGTGGCAAAACACATCCGCATCGGTATGAGCACAGCGGAGATCGACGAGATCGTCTACCGCTATACAACAGAGCACGGCGGAATCCCCGCCCCCCTTGATTATCAGGGATTCCCAAAGAGCGTGTGCACGTCCCTCAACAATGAGATCTGCCACGGTATTCCGGATGAAAATATCATTCTCGAAGAGGGAGACATCATCAACGTCGATGTATCTACCATCGTGGACGGGTATTTCTCCGATGCATCCCGCATGTTCAAGATGGGAAAAGTTTCCGACCGCGCCGAGCGCCTGATCCGCGTGACAGAAGAGTGCGTGGAGCGGGGACTCGCAGCCGCAAAACCCTGGGGACATCTGGGCGATATCGCTGACGCCATCAACAGCCACGCCCGCGCAAACGGCTACTCCGTTGTGGAAGAGATCGGCGGACACGGCATCGGCCTTGCATTCCATGAAGATCCCTTCGTCAGCTACGTGACCCCCAAAGGAAGCGAGATGCTTCTTGTCCCGGGCATGATGTTCACCATCGAACCGATGATCAATGAGGGAAGCCCTGACTTCTTTGTGGATGAAGACAACGGGTGGACCGTGTACACGATCGATGATGGTCTTTCCGCGCAGATCGAGTATATGGTTCTGGTGAAAGAAGATGGGATTGAGGTGCTGACGAAATAACGCGGTTGAAAAGCGGGCACTGAGGCGCCAGGCAACGCTTCGATATAAAGTGTGAGCGAGGAGTATAATTGAGCCATAACTCAAATATCGGAATGCAGCTTATCTCTGCTGCAAAATCAAAATATTGTAAAAAATAAGACGGTCTTTATTGACACCAGCAGTCATATCAACTGCTGTTATTTATCAATAAAGGGCCGTCTTCTTTTCTTATATCTTTCTATTTCTGCGGATTTACCAGACAGACACACCTCTGTTTGGATAAAGCCCAGCGTGGGAGTGGGGATCCCGCAGGCTTTCCTCCATCCCTTTTTGGATTCCTTTCTCAATTCCCTTCTCGATGCCCTCCCGGAGGCCTTCCTCTCTGCCCTCGTTCCAGGCAGCTTCTCGCTCCTGCATCATATGACGTTCCTGATTATATTCAAAAATACTCATTTCCTTCGCCTCCGCTCTGTGTTTCTCCAGAAATTCTTTCAGGATTCCTTCGCTGAGACATTCCCTGATGGCGAGCTCCACGGCTTCCTCCAGTTCCATCGTCTTTGTATACTCCCGGATCTCTTCCGTCCGAATTTGCGGTTGCGTTTTGCCATATGACAGCCTCCTCTTTGATTAATGGTGCAGAAGAGACTGTTTCGTTCAACTGATCAACTGATCCTTCCGAAAAATCTCTCTGCTGTGTTGAATGGGAATGAAAGCATTGAGATTTTCCTGAATGTGATTAGAATTTCTGAAATGGCATCGTACATCGTGCATTCTTAGAATAAAAACATGCTGGAAATGGTTAATGCTTTGTGTGTATCATAACATACACGGGCGGGAGATGCCAGTGGTAACTTGTGATTTGCCGGACGGACACGTTTCTGTTCGGATGAAGCCCAGCGAGCAGCGAGACAGGGGATTCCGGAGCGGATTTTACTCTAACAGCAGTCTCCATTCCCCTCGCCAAATCCCAGTTGATTCACCATATCCCTCATAGTTCGGCCTTCCCCGTTCCAGAACTCTTTTAACTTCGCGAGCTGGTCTCCCAGCGAAAAATCCTTTACGCCGAGATCCATATAATACTGCGCGTCTTCCGGATGGACAATCTCACATCTGGGGCGTACGCCATGGTCAAGCGCGGCACGGATGCACTTTCTCTCAGCCGCCTTAAATTCCTCTTTGTGATCAGCGGTGTTCCATCCCCGGCTCATGCAGTAATCATTTGGTCCGAACTGAATCATATCAACTCCGGGAACAGAACAGATCTCATCAATATTCTCAACCGCCTCTTCCTTCTCAATCATAAAGCACAAGACGATGTCATCCAGGCGCTTTGCGTGGTCAAGAGCCGGAATGTGTGACTGCGCCCCGATAAACCGCCTGTTCGGATATCCAAACGTACCGCCTCCTCCGGGCGTCTTCGGTTTTACCATCTCTACGCTCTCACGCACCTGTTCCGCATTTACGTGATCGACAAACATGATAGACTGGAAGCCTGCCCCGATCGCTTTCTGAGCCACATAACCTCTGTTCTGGAGGTCAAGTTTAATCATTGTCCCCATCTCATAAAGCTCCGCCGCCCGGGCGATATTTTCCAGATCATACTGTGTAAAAGGTGCGTACTCGCCGACAAATTCAATATAGTCAAAATTGTGAGTAGATCCTACCACCTCTGTGTAAAACGGCCATGTGCTCCACAGCCTGGTAGAAAGCAGCGGCAGCCCATGATCCAGGTGATAGCGCAGTTTGTTTTCTTTCATCATTGTCCTTCCTCCTTTTCCTTCCCATATATGGCTATTATAAAAGATCCTTCCGGAAATACAAGCGCATCTTCCGTTCTTTGTCTCCGGGATTTTCCTATAGGCTCTTTCCTCCAAGAAAACCGTCTGGAATACAGGCATTGGAAGTATGCTTTCCGGCAGATGTCTTTTAGTTCCGGCGTGTCAGCATCCAGAGAAACTGTTCGTAATCTGCTCCGTCGTTTCTCGGAACTTTATTTTCCACAGAAGAACGCATCGCCTTTTCTATCATTTCCCCCGCGATCTTTACCGTATCTTCAAGAGCATCGCCTCTTGCCTTCCCGCCTGCAACCGCAGACGCGAACAGATCACCTGTGCCGGAAAAACTTTCTCCGACAAAAGGGCGGGCCGACAGAACACTGTTCTTTTCTGTGACAATCAGATTCCCCATACACGCGGTTCCGCTTTCCTCATCAGTAAATCGGATCCCCGTAACTATCACTTCCTCCGGGCCCCTCGATATCAACTCACGGGCCATCGAAGCAGCCTCCTTTATTATCTTTTCCCGGTCCCCGGATACATCTGCCCCGGCCCGGCGGCAGTCCTCTCCTGCCAGCAGGCACAGTTCTGTCAGGTTCGGAGTGACAATATCAGCGCGAAAGACAAGCTCTTTCATCCGGCTTTGAAATTCATCTGAAAAAATGTCAAACCTTGCCCCGTTATCTCCCATCACCGGGTCTACCAGAAGGAACGTATCTTCCATATAAAATGTGTCAAGGAAGCCGAACACTTTTCCTATCTGTTTTTCACCGGCCAGAAATCCTGTATATATGCCGTCAAAACGCGCTCCCAACTTTTCCCATTCTCTGCGGAAAATATCCATTTTGTCTGTATAGTCGTCACAGTAGTAGCTGGGGTATCCGGTCTGGGCGGTCAGTATGGCCGTCGGCAGCGGGCAGGGCTGCACCCCCATTGCGGATATGACAGATATGGCCGCTGTCAGAGAACAGCGGCCAAAGCCCGACAAATCATGAATCACTGCTATTTTTTTTGTCATAGTAATCTCTCCGCTTTGCTGATCGGCTTTAGCACTGCCGCAGAATGGCGTCCCATATTGACTACAATTTCGCCATCTTCAACAATATACTCGTCATAAGCAGTTGTATATCCCTCTTCGAAACTGTAAATCAGGCGCTTCATTCTTCCTTCTTTCGGCACGCCGCACAGCCATACCGGCACTGTAAGCTGCCGGAGTTCCTTGCTGTTGTTCAAAAGGACTACAATCTGCTCATCTCCCTGAAATCTCGCAAAAGCCAGCACGTTAAAATCCGCAAGAAGCAGCTTGATCGATCCTGTCCGGATCGGCTTTTCCTCCTTATGAATGCGGATCATTTCCTTGTGGAAGGCAAGCATTTCCTTATCTTCCCGCCCCCACGGATAGGTACGCCTGCTGTCCGGGTCTGTAAAGCCGCACAGGCCGACCTCATCACCGTAGTATACCGTAGGCGCTCCGACCCAGGTCATCTGAACCGTAACCGCCTCCCGCATCACCGCGGGGTTAATTCCCTCTTCTGCCGCCTTTGCACCTACGTGCTCGGCTCTTCCTACAATGTGGTTCGTCCGCGTAAGGAAACGGGAGTGATCGTGATTGGACAGCTCATTCATGGCAACCTGAAGGGAGGGGGTAAGCATGCTCGCCATAAAGTGGCGCATGGCTCCGACAAAATTATCCGGATTCCCCCACAGATCCGTCCGCCTCTCATCACTGTGCTTCTCCATTCCGGTCAGAAACCAGGTCAGCGGCTCCATGAAGGCATCATAGTTCATGACGCTGTCCCACTCGTCTCCCTGAAGCCATTCGATGGGATCGCCGTAGTGCTCCGCAAGAATGAGCGCGTTCGGATTGGCCTCCTTCACTTCCTTCCGAAAACGCTTCCAGAACATATGGTTGTACTCGTTGCTGCAGCCCAGATCCGCTGCAACGTCGAGACGCCAGCCGTCCACATTGTAAGGCGGGGATACCCATTTTTTCCCGATATCCATGATATACTGTTCCAGCTCCGGCGAATCCTCATAGGCAAGTTTCGGCAGGGTGTCATGTCCCCACCAACCGTCGTAACTTGCGTTGTACGGCCACGCCTCTTCCCTCGCGTCATGGAAATGGAAAAAGTTTCTGTACGGGCTGTCTGCGCTGACATACGCCCCTTTCGGATATTCCGGTCTCTGATCGTAAATCCGCTCTCTGTCCAGCCATTTGTTAAAAGACCCGCAGTGGTTGAACACGCCGTCGAGGATCACCTTCATGCCTCTCTTATGCATCTCCTCCACAAGACGGATAAAAAGCGCGTTGCTGGCCTCCAGGTTTCGAATATCGCCCACTCTCTTCTGGTACTTTGTCGCCTGAACATTATCTTCCGCATCATAGGGCGCCGGCTCACCGCCGTCTTCAACAATCTTTCCATAATGCGGG
Source organism: Ruminococcus turbiniformis (assembly GCF_020687545.1). Lineage (GTDB taxonomy): Bacteria > Bacillota > Clostridia > Lachnospirales > Lachnospiraceae > Mediterraneibacter > Mediterraneibacter turbiniformis. Next base: position 20,013 of record NZ_JAJEQX010000010.1, read on the forward strand.
TCAATATAGTCGTAATCCTGAATATCATACTTATGGTTCGAGGGAGATACAAACAGCGGGTTAAAGTAAATCACCTCTATCCCCAGATCCTGGAGATAATCGAGTTTATCCATAACTCCCTGAAGATCTCCCCCGTAAAAATTCCTGATGTCCAGCGCTGCCGGCACCTGATTCCAGTCTTTGATTTTTGCGCTGGGCGCGCCGATGTAGATATATTCCCCGTCCTCCACGTCATTGGCCGGGTCGCCGTTGCAGAAGCGGTCCACGAATATCTGATACATGACCGCTCCTTTGGCCCATTCCGGTGTGGAAAATCCGGGAACAATGGTGAACGCATAGTAATCTTCTCTGCGGTCCGCCACTCCGTATTTGTTGAAATACCAGATCTGTTCCCCGCTCTTTATCTCAAACGAATAGTGAAACGGGATGTCCTGAAGCTGCCATTCGATCTCGTAGAAATCGAACTCGCTTCCGGAACAGATCTTCCACATTGCATAGCTGCGGTCCCCGGTCAGAATATTGACCTCTTCCACGTCATTGTGCGCGGTCCTGAACCGCAGCCTGATCTTCTCGTTGATTTTCGGTTCCGCAGGAATCACATAATCCTGCGTACCGTCACAGAACAGTGCATCTCTGTTCATACATTCAAGCCCCCTCTGCCTCGCTGCTCTCAAACAACTTCTCAAATTCACTTCTGGTTATCTTTTCCTTCTCAAGCAGAAGAGCAGCACAGGCATCCAGGACGTCATGATGTTCTTTGATAATTGCACGCGCTTTCAGATAACATTCATCGATAATTCTCTTTACTTCCTCATCGATCGTACCTGCCACTTTCTCGCCGTATCCTCTTGACGTATGGCCGAAATCGCGTCCGATAAAGACTTCATCACTGTCATTGTCATAATTGATAAGTCCGAGTTTTTCTGACATACCGAACTTGGTAATCATGGATTTTGCGATCGCTGTCGCCTGCTTGATATCCTGGGATGCACCTGTGGTAATATCATCAAATACTTCCTCCTCGGCGACACGGCCGCCCAGAGCCACTGTAATCTGCTGAAGCATGTGTCCCTTTGTGTTGAACATCTCGTCCTTCTCCGGGAGCGGCATCGTATATCCTCCCGCACCGCCGGTCGGAATAATTGACACGCTGTACACCGGTCCCACATCCGGCAGCACATGGAAGAGAATCGCATGGCCGGACTCATGATAGGCCGTGATGCGGCGTTCCTTTTCCGACACGATACGGCTCTTCTTCTCCGGTCCGATTCCCACCTTTACAAACGCATGGCGGATATCCCCCTGCTGAATATAGACACGGTTCTCTTTTGCTGCAAGGATTGCTGCCTCGTTCAGCAGATTCTCCAGATCAGCGCCGGTAAATCCGGATGTTGTCTGAGCGATCTGCTTTAAGTCCACATCGTCGCCCAGCGGCTTGTTTCTGGCGTGGACTTTGAGAATCTCTTCACGTCCCCGCACATCCGGGCGTCCGACAATAACATTTCTGTCAAAGCGCCCGGGTCTTAAAATTGCCGGGTCCAGAATATCCTTCCGGTTCGTGGCCGCCATGACAATGATTCCCTCATTGACTCCGAATCCGTCCATCTCCACAAGGAGCTGGTTGAGTGTCTGCTCTCTCTCGTCGTGGCCGCCTCCGAGACCGCTTCCGCGGCGTCTTGCCACAGCGTCGATCTCATCGATAAACACAATGCACGGTGCGTTCTTCTTCGCGTCCTGAAACAGGTCGCGCACACGGGACGCACCCACACCTACGAACATTTCCACAAAGTCAGAACCCGAGATGCTGAAAAACGGCACGCCCGCTTCACCGGCAACCGCTTTTGCGAGCAGCGTCTTTCCTGTTCCCGGAGGGCCCTCAAGAAGTACGCCTTTCGGGATTCTCGCTCCTACCTGGATATACTTCTTCGGAGCCTTCAGGAAATCCACAATCTCCTCTAACTCTTCCTTTTCTTCCTTCAGCCCCGCCACATCCGCGAACGTGACTTTGATCTCGTTCTGCGTTGTCATTCGGGCACGGCTCTTGCCGAAACTCATAGCCTTCGCGTTTGCTCCGCCGCCCTGACGGTTCATGAGATAAAAAATAAGGAACACTCCCGCCATCGTGATCAGAAGCGGTACAAGCACAGTCGAGAAAATGGATTCCTCGGGCACTGCGGAAATGGAATACGTGATATCATTCTCATCAAGCAGTCCTTCTACGGTCTCCACATTTGATACATTGACCGTCCGTGTCTCCCCCGTGTCCGCCAGTACAAAGGATACCGTTCCTGTCGGCACAGCTCTGTTCTGGTCAATATAAACCTCTGTGACATTATCCTGCTCTACCTGGGAGACAAACTCCGTGTAGGACATTTCCTGCCGGTTCACCTGCATGCGGCTTCCCATCCAGAGCGCCACCACAATAATAATGATAAACATCAGCAGCGCTGAATTGTTGAAGCCTCTGTATTTTCTGTTATTGTCCAAACCTTTCGTTCCTCCTTATTCCACACCTTCCACTACTCCGATGTAAGGAAGATTTCTATATTTCTGGGCATAGTCAAGCCCGTATCCGACCACAAACTCATCAGGAATCTCAAATCCGCAGTAGTCTACCTTCACATCTTTCACTCTGCGCTCCGGTTTATCCAGAAGAGTACACAGACGCATACTGGCCGGATTTCTCTTCTTAAGGACATCGATCAGATAATAGAGCGTGTTGCCGGAATCGATGATATCCTCCACGATCAGTACCTCTTTGTTCTCGATCGACTCATCCAGATCCTTCGCAATGCGCACAACTCCGCTCGACTTCGTCCCGTCGCCGTAACTTCCTACACACATAAAATCCATGGACACCGGCACAGTGATCCTCTTGGCGAGTTCGCACATAAAGAATACTCCGCCTTTCAGCACGCAGATCAGGTGTACCTGTTTGCCCGCATAGTCCTCACTGATCTGTCTTCCCAGTTCTCTGATCCTCTCGTCAACCTTCTCCTCCGGGACCAGCACTCTGATCGTCTCTGACATCTTTTCTTTCCTCCGTTAATTTTATCTCAAGAATCTTCTTTGTTCCGCTTCCAATCTGATATGCCCTGCTCATCCTGTATCCGGGTATCCAGACGACATGCCCGCCGTCCGCTATGAGAAGCAGCCTTTCCCGTTCTTCCCGCGGTATCTTTTCATTCATGTAATAGGCCTTCAGTTTCTGTCTGCCGCCGTTTTTGTTGATCACCAGATAATCTCCGGCTCTTCTTGTCCTCGCAGAAAGACTGTATTCTATTATATCATAATCAATCCATTTCGTGTAGCTTTTTTGCGGGATATCCTGCGCAGTCTTAACATCCGCATTTTCCACAAAACGGCAGACAATCTCGCGGTTTTCCCCCGGGATTTTCGTAACCCCCGGAATCTGAAGCGTCACTTCCTCCGTTTTCTCTTCCGCGGTCTGCTCTTTATCCGCGCCGGCCGGGCGGATGGAAACGCCGTTGCGCGTGCGCCGGGCACATACGCCTCCGGGCAGACTGCTCATCTTTCCTTCCGGTCTGCTAAAAAGCCGCTCCACGGCTTCGATATGAACCGCTCCGATGTCCTTCTCTTCTCCGCGCACAAAGGCAATGCACCTGCGGACGAGCTGAGTCCGCACAGCCGGCATCTCCTGCGCAAACGCGCGGCCGTCTATCTCAAGGCCGGCGCCATTCAAATCTGTGCCGGCCAAACCTGCGCCGGCTGACTCTGCGCCCGCCCGGGTGACGCTCACGCAGTTCTTCCACGCCTGATCCACCCCGGCTTCCAGATAGTCCCACACGTCACATGCCTGCCTTGCCAGCTCGTTTAAGTGGAATGACACTCCCGTATTCACCTGCTGCCCGAGTGCCGGCAGAATATGATGACGGATCCTGTTTCTCGTGTAAATATCCTCGCTGTTTGTCGCGTCCTCACACCAGCCTGTTCCTTTTTCTTCCAGATACTCCGCGATCTGCTCCCGTCCCGCAAAAAGAAGCGGACGGATCCATTTTCCCCGGGCCGGCCGTATACCGCAGAGCCCTTTCAGCCCGGTTCCCCGGGCGATGTTTAAAAGCACGGTCTCCGCATTGTCGTCCCTGTGGTGGGCTGTCGCGATCTTTGTGCATCCGTTTTCCCTGCACATTGTCTCGAACGCCTCCCGCCGCAGGGCACGCCCCGCCTCCTCATGAGATTGTTTCCTTTTTCTGGCAGTTAATTCCACATTTTCATGAAAAAAGCGGCAGGGTACCTGAAGCTCACCGCACAGCCTGCGCACAAATTCCTCATCGCGGTCCGCCGCCTCTCCTCTGAGGCCGTGATTCACATGGCACGCGTACACGCGAAAGCCCAGTTTCTCCCTGAGCGCACAGAGCACAAAAAGCAGGCATACCGAATCCGCGCCCCCCGATATACCTGCAGCCACCACGTCATCCTTCCGGATCATCCCGTGTTCTCTGATATATTTTTCAGCTTCTCTTTCCATCCATTTCATCATATGTAAACTATATACAATTCATTCGGAAAAGTAAAGAGCCATCCTTCCCGGGACATACAGGCATATGGGCACACACTCCGTTCATCCCTCCCATATCCCCACCGCCAGCACGGTCATGTCGTCCTGCGGCTCTTTTCCGGTCCAGGCAAGCACCTGTTCCAGCACATGGTGCGCCATCTCTTTCGGGTTGGATATGGCGCTTCCCTGAATAATTGTCTCAAGGAGTATATCCTGTTCTCCCACCGGCAGGGCGTCGAGCACGCCGTCCGTAACCATAATCACAAAATCTCCGTCTCCAAGCTTCCGCTTCACCGAGTCAATCTCGATCTGGCTGACAACTCCGATCGGCAGGCTCGTGGAACTCAAATGTTCCACCACGTCCCCGTGTTTGATGAATGTGGAAGACGCCCCTGCCTTGATAATCTCACACTCCCCGGTATACAGGTCAAACACGGTCATATCCACGGTGGAGTAATGAATCTCCTCTCTTCCCATCACAAGGGTCGTGTTAATCATCTGGATCGCTGTCTTCACGGGGAAGCCTGCGCCCAGAAGTTCTTCCAGAAGCTCTATGACCATTGTGCTCTCTCTGCATGCTTCTTCTCCGGATCCCATTCCGTCAGAGAGGGCCACCGCCTGCCGGCCTCCCGGTATCTCCATCAGAGAAAAGTTATCCCCGGATATGCCGGAACAGCCTTTGCCGATCCTGGCCGTGCCCTGCATTGTATAGAAAGCCGGCCCTTCCCTGCAGATAACCGTCATATACTCCTGCCCCAGAAGCTGCGGACCGGATTCCGGAAGGACAAACTTCCTTCCCGTAATATCGGTAACAGCCCTCACGATTTCCTTTACCGGAATCTTTCTGTTCTTTATGCTTCTGGCAGTAATGTGAATCTCATATTTTCCCTCTCTGTTCATGAAAAAATAAGTATACAGGACACGGACGCCTTTCTTTTTGAGCGCAGTCATAATCTTTTTCTCCAGGCGCTCATCCATAAAGATACTCTTCTCCAGTTCTTTTGCCGTGTTCTGGATCATATCGGCGAATGTATCCATCTGAATCGCGCAGCTCTCCCTGCTCCTCGCCATCCGGTTTCCCCAGATAATATTCTGCCTCGCCTCATGAAATCCTTCCAGCATCTCCCGCAGGAAGCGGGGCGCCATAATGCACCTCTGCATCAGTTTTCTCTTTGTCTCCGTGTTCAGTTCATTTCCGTACTGATCCACAGCGGAGAGAACTTCGTAGCCCATCTGGTACGTATGCACAAAATTCTCTCCCCAGCACCAGCCGCACTTTTCACATTTTCCGCACACCCTTTCCCTGACTCTCGAAAACATTGCCTCAATCTCTTCGTTTGAAAATGCCTGGCGCTTTTCTTCCAGCCCCACAAATGTCTGCGAAAGCTGTTTCAGAGAATGTGCAAATTTTCCGATCTGCTCCACGTATGGGCTGCCGTACAGTGCCTGTCCGTCTGTCATTGCCGCCTTTCTCCCTTCAAAACATGCGCTGTCCGGGCGCATCAATCACAAAGACCCCGGGAGAATTCTCCCGGAGTCTTCATTCGTAAAATCGATGTTCTGTTTTGCTCTGCCGTACGAGTCTTCACTGCGCAGGTTTGAATATGATCTCATTGGGATCTACAAGCCCCAGCTTGTCCTCCGCCACATCTTTAATGTACTCGTCGGTACCGACATAATCTTTAAACTCTTCCACTTCTTCCGCGCGCTCTTCCTGCTCTTTGATCTGCGCTTCCAACTCCTCTTCCTGAGCCTTGTACTCCGCATTTCTCGCATGAAGCCTTACAGCCCCCGCTGCCAGCGCTCCTGTAAGGCACGCGAGCACCAGACAGATCATCAGCACACTCCTTCTGTAATGGCGCAGTCCCTTTTTCTTACCGCCGGCCTTTCGCTGCGCGATTCGTATCTTTCTCGTTTTTTCCCTGTTCATTTATACTCACCCGAATTCACTGCCGAGGCTTTTTTGCCTCCTGCCTACTCCCTTATCACAAAATATTCTATCCGGTTTCATGGGAGTTTTCAAGTTTTTTCTTTATACCTTTCCATATTTTTGCCATTCCCCTGAAAAACAGATATGCGGCTCCGCAGCCGCAGAGAATCCCGAGCACAAAAAACCAGCGGATATTGCCGTAGGTTGTATCATACATTTTCCGGAATATATATATGCTGGCTCCGATCCAGAAAGCAAAGTCTTCCGCACTGATAACGGCTGCACTGTGCCGGATCAGTCCCCTGAAGCATATGAGAACGCCGTATGCCGACAGAACCGTCACCCCGGCAAGGCACGCATACAGGAAAATTCCTGTTTCTGCCGCGATTCCAAGTATCATTCCCCGGACCTACCTGAACAGTTTTGACAAAAATGTTTCCCCCTGTTTCACCGTGGGGGCAACGTTGGAGTAGGCGATGCTGTCAATGCTGCCGGAAAGATCGACCTCGCCCTTTTCCACGCTCAGTCTGTTGACGTGCAGATCCGTTCCCTTGACCATGAGCATGCCCTGCTCCGTCTCAAGAAGAATCTCATTTAAATCAAACGAAAGGACATCGAGTACTCCTGTCACCGTACTCGTCTTCCTGTTGTTCACCACAAGTTTGTGTGTCTTCGCGATACGCTGCTCTTCCATCCGCACTCCCTCCCACTCTGCTTTTAAATATATGAGAGGCCGTGTCCTTTTATTCCTGAAAATGCAGCCTAAATATATTTAAAGAGTTCCGCCGCATCCTCTTTCTTCGTCGTATCCTGAAGCTTCAGCACTTCCACTTTCACATTCCGTGTGCCGAACTGGATCTCGATTATATCCCCCGGCTTTACCTGAGCCGACGCCTTGGCCGGCCTGTCATTAACCGTAACACGCCCCGCATCGCAGGCTTCGTTCGCCACGGTTCTCCTCTTAATCAGTCTTGAGACTTTAAGAAATTTGTCAAGACGCATTTTCTTTCCTCCTGCTGCTTTCTGACAGGCATCCTCATGGGAAGCCCTGGCTTTGATTCGCCGCCATACAAAAAGGCACTTACAATGCTGTCACATCATAAGCGCCTGACTTTTTCCTTCTTTTCTTTCACGTATATCAGGACTAGTTGATCGCATCCTTTAAAGCTTTTCCGGCTTTGAACTTCGGTGCTTTGCATGCTGCAATCTTCATTGTCTTTCCTGTCTGCGGGTTTCTTCCCTCTCTCGCAGCTCTCTTGCTCACCTCAAATGTTCCGAATCCTACAAGCTGAACCTTGTCATCATTTTTAAGCTGCTCTGTCACAACATCAACAAAAGCTTTTAATGCCTTCTCAGAATCTTTCTTGGAAATCTCTGCTTTCTCTGCGATTGCTGCGATTAATTCTGTTTTGTTCATGGATAAATTCCTCCTCGTTATTGTACATACATACAATTATTCTGTTCTGAATTTTAAAAGGGAATATGCCCCCACACACGCATATTTCCGCCTTTATGTATTGTTATAACGGTTTCCCGATTCTTTGTCAAGATTTATCTTCGTTTTTGCCCCTACAACCGGAGGAATCGGCTGTATTTCACAGGATAAGGCCAAATGTCTTCGCAAGGAAATCATATTTTTCATCGGTCTGGCGCACTGCCAGCTTCAGTTTTTCCACACACTTTTCCGGAAGCCACGCTTTGTTTGAATGGTAGTAGCTGCTGGCCGTTTTCCAGTATTTCTCCGGATAGGCAAGACAGAGTGCGAGATATTCCCGCTCCGCGTCAGAAAGACGCCTTGCTTTTTCATAACTGTCGACAATCAACTGTCCTGTTTTTTGTTTCCAATGATTCTTTTCCATTGCTTTCCGTGTGAGATAATACAGATCTCCTGCCTGTATGTCCACATGCATATGTTCAAAGTTCGTTATCGCCGGTCCCTCTTTTGTCATGAGAATATTATGATAATTATAATCCCCGTGCACCAGATCCCGCCGTCTGCAGCTCTCGGAAAAAAGCTTCATGCATCCGGAGTTTTCCATGCGCGCCGCAACTGCCTCAGCGATGCGGAACATCTTCCCGAAACTGTCCAGGAAAAGGTATTCAAACTCGTTTTTCGCCACTCTTCCCCTGACAAAAGAACGGACCTTCTTAAGCTCCCTGTTGTGGCGCCTGATCTCGTCCAGAGGATTTCTTCCGACAGGAAGTACGCCGCCCGGCACTGTACTGTCGTTCGCTCCGATGCCGGTCTTTGCGCCGCCTGACCACTCTGCCGAATCCGCAAGTTCCAGGTGAAGCAGCGCAAGCTCCTTTGCCGCGCGCGCAAGTTCCCCCTCCTGCCGGATATCACATTCCCGCCCCTGATACCACTTTTTCAGCATATAGACGCTTCCTTCGGCGGACGAAACGAGAAGTTCTCCGTCCTCCGTGAACACCGGGGTGTCAACTTTTACATTTCCTTTCTGTTCAAGCCTGCTGAGCGCTCTGTACAGCAGGAGAGCCCGCCGCCCGGACAGCGCTGTCTCTTTGAGCAGCATCGTCCCCCTGTCTGTGTCACAAAAAAACGCACCCCTTATTCTCCGGGTGCTCCTCACTTCCACGTCGTAGCGCTCCAGAACCTCAAGTTCGTACTCTTCTCTCATGGCTGCCCCCTGTCACTGCGTATTCTGACTCTCTCTAATCTATGAAGGGGACAGCCCGAGTATGAGTATAAAATTCGTCACGCCGGACTGTAAATATTATTCTGTTTCTTTCTGTGCGTCTATCCGTTCTCTTGCATATGCGCACAGCGCTTCTTTTGTATTTCTCGCCGGGTCGTCAATCACATATTCCAGCAGTTCACTCAGCATGCTTCCCATCTCTCTTCCCGGACGCATTCCGAGATTCATCAGATCTCTTCCGCTGACCGCAAGCTGCCGCAGGTTCACGCACTCCTCATTGATAAGCGCCTGCTGGTAAAGTTCCCTGACCGCCACGATATTTTCAATCTTCTCGCGGCGCTTATACGTGCTCTGTGCCTTCACATCCGCCATGCGCACCGCAAGATAATACGGAAAAAGCTCCACTCCGATCCGGTTCATGGCCCGGCGGACATTGGCGGGTGTCGCCTCCATCCGGTAGTCATGATAGCACACAAGCCGCGTGACTTTCTTCACTGTGTCATTGTCAAACTTCAGTCTGCGCATAATCCTGCGCGCGATCTCCTCGCTCACAAGAGCGTGTCCCTTGAAATGATCACGCCCCGCCTCGTCCGTCTGCTTTACCGCCGGTTTCCCCATGTCATGGAAAAGCATCGTAAGGCGCAGAATCTTGTCTCGCTTTATGTTTTTCATAGCCTGAAGAGTATGTCCCGCGACATCGTATTTATGATGCGGCGTGTTCTGCTCCACTCCCGCCATGGCGTCCCACTCCGGAAGAATCACCTTCGTGATCCCCAGTTCATATGCATCCTGAATCCGCTCCGGATGGGGGGACACGAGGAGTTTCACAAGTTCCGTCTGGATCCGCTCCGCGCTGATGTTTTCCAGAGTCGGCGCAAGCTCTTTTACCGCCTCCGCAGTCTCCGGCTCAATGGGAAAATTAAGCTGTGCGGAAAAGCGCACCGCCCGCAGAATCCGCAGGGCGTCCTCGGAGAAACGCTCTTTCGGATCTCCCACACACCGGATCAGATGATGGTTCAGGTCTTTCATCCCGCCGAACACGTCGACCAGCCGCACATCATCATTGTACGCCATGGCATTGATCGTGAAATCCCGGCGCCTTAAATCTTCCTCCAGCCGGTTCGTAAAACGGACTTCCTTCGGATGTCTGCTGTCCTCGTAGGCTCCGTCGATACGGTACGTCGTCACCTCGTAGCTGTCCTTTCCGAGAAGCACCGTGACTGTCCCGTGCTCAATCCCGGTATCCACGGTTCTGCGGAAAAGCTTCTTGATCTCCTCCGGTCTGGCAGACGTGGTGATATCCCAGTCTTCCGGTCTGCGCGCCAGGATGGAATCCCTGACACAGCCTCCCACCGCAAATGCCTCATAACCGTGAAGCTGCAGGTTATTGATAATCATCATTACTTTTCTGGGCAATGCTATCTTCATGAAAATGCTTCCTTCTTACTCAGTATTTCTTCTTCTCTCCTCTGACAGGTAAATATTATAACCTGCTTTTTCCGACCGCTCAACCATTTCAGCGCAGATTCCAGCCTTCTGTCGTCATAAAATGCAAATGTATCGTCCAGAATCACCGGCATCGGCTCCTCAAGAAGCAGATCTGCCGCCGCCATCCGGACTGCAAAATAGATCTGCTCGATCGTTCCTCTGCTTAAAAGCCTGGCGGGAATCTTTCTCTCCCCGTCCCAGACCGCGATCTCCCTTCCGCCTCCGGCCGCGCTCTTAAGTTCCAGTCCGCTGTATTTTCCTTCCGTTACGCCGGCGAAAATCTCCGACGCCTTCCTGCCGACAAGACGGACGGTATCGCTCCCTGTCTCCCGGGCCGCCTTCTCCAGCTCCTGAGCCGCCAGAGCGAGAACACGGCAGCGCCGTTCCAGGTTTTTCTGCGTATCACTCTTTTCGGCTTCACCGTACTGTTCTCTCAGATTCTGAAGACGGATCTCCTTTTCTTTCCACTCGGCGCGGATTCTCTTGAGCTCCCACTCTGCCTGCCGCCTTGCCTCTGTGCTGACAGCTCCTTCACCGTCCTTCTGGGCTTTTGAAAAGTTTCTGTCCTGCTTTCCTCGGTTCTTTACCCCTGCAGCCAGGGCAGACAGCAGAATTCCCACTCCGATGAGAATGATAATCACAGAGATCACAGCCATAGGGAGATACGGCATTTCTCCCTGCCCGGTGATCACCTGGCTCCAGCAGAAGCCCATGACTCCGGCGAATATACCGGCGGCGCCCCACAGCGCTGTTCCCCTGCTGTCTCTGTCTTCTTCTTTCTGCTGAGAATCCGACTGCTCCTGCCTTTCCTGCCTTGTTTTCCTTGCTTCCTGTTCCGCGCGTACAGTCATTTCAAGCGCTCTCTGTTTCTCCTCAAACTCACTCTGAAGACTTTCCATCTCCCGCTCCAGATAGCTGCATTCCTGCAGCAGAGCCCGGCGTCCTTCTTCCCGCTTTGCCTCCTCCGCCCGGAGCGCCTTTTCCGCATCTTTCCGCCGGTTCTTCAGCGTCTCCAGCGCAGCTCCCGGATCGATCTCCCCGCCTCCGGCCTCAAAATATCCGGCAGCATAGTTTTCAAGAGCCTCGGACAGCTCTTCTCCCGGCCTGGATTTGAGCTGCCCCACAGAGACTGTGCTGTCAAAGATCTCCGGGGTAAGTCCCCCGAGAAGCATCTTCAGATCCCCGTGCTCCACGGACAACTCTTCCCCGTCGTCCTCGCAGACCAGAGAGGATCTCCTGCCCGCCCTGGAAAAGTTTCTCTCAAGCCGGAAATTCCTCCCTCCGCAGGAAAAGCGGAGCACGCCCGCGTAGTATTCCGGATGATCCCACGGCTCATATCGGGTGTAGTCGTCCTTTGCCGCGGCTCTCCCCCGGCCTCTCTCCATCCCGAACAGCATGGCGCGGATAAAGGCGTGAATCGTCGTCTTTCCATATTCATTTTCTCCGGTCACGACCTGCACTCCGTCGTGAAAGTAAAAATGCTGTTCCGAAAATTTTCCGAAATTTCTGATATACGCCTCAGTTATTACCATATGTGATCCCCTTCTGTATATCTTATCCCGTCACCGTTATCCTGTCACCGGCGGCTTGCCAGAAGCGCCTCAACCCCTTCGCAGAGCGCCTGGTATTCCTCGCTGCCCTCTTCGCATCCGGCAAAACGTTCTATATAATTCCTGATCAGTGTTCCTCTGTTTTCCTCACAGATCCGCTCAAGATCAAGATCCGGGGCAGTCTCATCCAGAACTTCCATAATGTTTCCAAGCCCTGCAAGTCTCCCGGTGTCGAACTCAATATCCGCGTCTCTCCGGCCTTTCAGCAGAATTTTGTAAATATTTTCATTTCCTGATTCATTTATTGATTTCTCAATCTTTTTCCCGATGCTCCCGCCGGTGTCCGTCTTCTCCACGGGGATCTCCAGATGCACATACTCCCGGCCCGCAAAGGGAATCCAGCGGATATGTGCCTCCCCGTTTTTGATTTCGCCGTACACATATCCGTGAGCGCCTGTGTCATTCCTGTCAACCGGCTCCAGCGCCCCGGCATAAACCGCGCGGTTTCTGATCAGCGCCTGGGGTTTATGGATATGCCCCAGAGCGATGTAGTCAAATCCCGACTGCGCAAGCTGATCTCTGTCAATGGGAATGTGCCTGTCATCGCCGCCGTGAGCGAGAAGGATCTCGCAGGGCTGCACGCCCGGGGCTCTTACTCCGTCGTACAGCGGTTTCCTTATCTCTCTTGCATGATAACTCAGCCCGCACACCGAAGTCTGAATATCCGGGAACTCCACATATTCCATCTCTTTTCCGAAAAGAGGATACACATTGTCCGCCCACTGAAATGTCCGGTAGTTGGAATCCATTCTGATATAGTCGTGGTTTCCGGCGATCAGAACGACTCTCGTATGCGAAAGCCGAGAAAAAAGATAGTTTACTTCCTTCAGTTCCCTGACAAGGGGCTGCCGGTGAAAAAGATCCCCTGCGATCAGAAGCAGATCCACGCTCTCCCTGTCGCAGAGCCCGACCGCTTCCTCAAATGTATCCCACAGCTCACGGGCCCGGTCCTCTCTCTTCAGGTGCCCGGCTTCCGGCTCCGCCCCGAGATGTACGTCCGCGATATGTATAAACTTCATCCGTCTCCTCCCGTCCAGTCGCTCAGAAAAAACAAGTGTCAAAAAGCATAAGTATCCGTATCAGAAATCATATCGAAAAGGACGCCGCATCTGAAAATGCCGCGTCCAAAGCAGCGCGCCGGCACGATTCACCCGGAACGCTTTTGTTCCAAAATTACAAATTATTAATGAAGTTATAATAAAGTCCTGCCGTCTCCGCAAAGAGGCTTTTTCTCCGGCTCTTACAGTTCACAGTTGTTGACTGTCCTCGGGAACGGAATCACGTCACGGATATTGGACATACCGGTAAGATACATGACGCATCTCTCAAATCCGAGTCCAAAGCCCGCGTGTCTCGTGGAACCGTATTTTCTCAGGTCAAGGTAGAATCCGTAGTCTTCCTCTTTAAGCCCCAGTTCTCTCATACGGCTTAAGAGCTTGTCATAGTCGTCTTCTCTCTGGCTTCCTCCGATAATCTCACCGATTCCCGGAACAAGGCAGTCCACTGCCGCAACAGTCTTTCCGTCATCATTTTGTTTCATATAGAATGCTTTGATTTCCTTCGGGTAGTCTGTTACAAATACCGGGCGCTTATAGATCTCTTCTGTCAGATAGCGCTCATGCTCTGTCTGCAGATCACATCCCCAGGAAACCTTGTACTCAAACTTGTCGTTGTTCTTCTCCAGAATCTCAACAGCCTCTGTGTAAGTCACCCGCGCAAAATCCGAGTTTGCCACATTGTGAAGCCGCTCAAGCAGCCCCTTGTCCACAAAGGAGTTGAAGAAATTCATCTCTTCCGGAGCATTCTCCAGCACATAATTGATAATATATTTGAGCATCGCCTCAGCCAGATCCATGTCGTCCTCAAGATCGGCAAAAGCGATCTCCGGCTCAATCATCCAGAACTCCGCCGCATGGCGCGTCGTGTTGGAATTCTCCGCGCGGAACGTAGGTCCGAACGTATAGATACTGCGGAACGCCTGCGCGTATGTCTCTCCATTGAGCTGGCCGCTGACTGTAAGGCTTGTCTCCTTTCCGAAGAAATCTTTCGTGTAATCCACGGTTCCGTCCTCATTCTTCGGCACATTTTCCATATCAAGGGTAGTCACGCGGAACATCTCTCCCGCGCCCTCGCAGTCGCTCCCGGTGATCAGCGGAGTATGCACATACACAAATCCTCTCTCCTGGAAAAATCTGTGAATCGCGTATGCTGCCAGCGAGCGCACGCGGAACACCGCCTGAAATGTATTTGTCCTCGGACGCAGATGCGAGATTGTCCTCAGATATTCAAACGTATGACGCTTTTTCTGAAGCGGATAATCCGGAGCTGACGCCCCCTCAATCAGAACTTCGTCTGCCTGAATCTCAAACGGCTGTTTCGCCTGCGGCGTTGCCACAAGCGTACCTGTCACGATAACCGCTGCTCCCACGTTCAGCTTTGAAACCTCTGCGAAATTATCCATTTTGTCGTGATACACTACCTGCAGAGGATTAAAGTAAGATCCGTCGTTCAGCACGATAAATCCAAATGTTTTTGAGTCACGGATACTCCGCACCCATCCTCCGACCGTCACTTTCTTGTCGAGATATTCCTCCCTCTTCTTAAATATCTCGCGGATCGTTGTCAATTCCATTTTCTAACTGCTCCTTTTCATCACAAGAATGCCGCCGGTCTTCTTTCGTATGCGGACATGTGAAGCGCCGCCGGCGTGTTCTCAAAATAGTATAACACCGTCCGGCTGCTCCGTAAACAGGAACTTTTCACTCTACCAGCTGCATCTTCCGCAGTTTGTACACTGAACACAGCTCTTCTTTCCAAAGGCCGGCTTCCACGGGAGAAGCTTCGCCTCCTGTCCGGATTTCCAGCGGACTTCACGGTTTATATCCTGGATCAGCGCACTCTTTCCGTCCGGAGATATCATCACCACAAGAGGAATGATCGTTTTTTCTTCCGGCCTCATACAGTTCTGATACAGCACGGGTGCATATCGTTCACCACTGATTTCAATCTGCTGCTCCGCAGTTACGATGCGCATACTCCCGTCTTTCTCCATAAATATTCCGGTCTCCGTTCTGCACGGCCAGTTCGCAGCAGCTTCTCCGTGCAGAGTGAAACAGCCAAGCTCTGTTGCGGCACTTGCTGTCTCTATCTCTATTTTTGCTTCAGTATCATTCATCCTCTCTTTTGTCCGCCTCCTTATTCTCTCTGATTTCACAGTACAAAAAATAGTGCCTCTGTCCTGGTAAGATAAGGCACTAATTTTCAGCAACTATTCTTCCGTCGGCCAGGTGTACACTGGCCGGCGGTTCCCTTGTTGAGTATATTACAGGCAATATTTTTTGTCAAAAGAAAACTTGCGCCGGCTTTAAGTAATTTATGTCGTTTTGAAAGGAACTCTTGCCAAACACCCCATTACCGTTTATAATTGCACTTAATCAGATACATATTACCGTTTCACGGGGAGCTGGCCGAAGCCGGCTGAGAGGAGACTTCTTCGTCTCGACCCGAAACCTGATTTGGATAATGCCAACGTAGGGATGCAAAAGGATTTTCTCGAGGTGCCCTGCGCACCTCTTTTTTTATCCCAACAGTTCAGCCACAGAGCTGCCTGCGAGAGAAAATCATGCTGGCATGATTTTTCGAGCGGGCTGCTCTGTGAGCAAAGTAATATTCCTCTGGTTTTTCCGGTTCCGTATCTGATCCAGCAACAGAAAACAGGCCGCCGTTCTTCCATAACAGAACTGCTGCAAAAAAAAGAAAACGGAGGTAACACAGATGGAAACACAGACAAGAGCCTACACAACCCAGATGGATGCTGCCCGCAAAGGGATCGTGACACCGCAGATTCAGACCGTGGCAGAAAAAGAAAAGATGCCGGTGGACAAACTGATGCAGCTTGTAGCGGAGGGAAAAGTCGCGATCTGCGCCAACAGGCTTCACACCTGCCTTGACCCGGAAGGCGTCGGAAGTATGCTGCGCACAAAAGTAAATGTAAACCTGGGCGTATCCAGAGACTGCAAAGATTACAACATTGAAATGCAGAAAGTAATGAGCGCCGTCAAACTGGGAGCAGAGTCGATCATGGACCTGTCAAGCCACGGCGACACCCAGCCGTTCCGCCGGAAGCTGACTCACGAGTGTCCGGCAATGATCGGAACAGTTCCGGTATACGACAGCGTCATTCACTACCAGAGAGATCTGGCCACACTCACAGCGCGGGACTTTATCGATGTGATCCGTCTCCACGCAGAAGACGGCGTGGACTTTGTGACTCTGCATTGCGGCATCACAAGAAAAACAATTGATCAGATCAAGAAACATAAGAGAAAAATGAACATCGTAAGCCGCGGAGGAAGCCTCGTGTTCGCTTGGATGAGCATGACCGGCGAGGAGAACCCGTTCTATGAATATTTCGATGAGATTCTCGATATATGTGAGGAATACGACGTGACCATTTCTCTTGGCGACGCCTGCCGTCCCGGATGTCTCGCGGACGCCACAGACGTATGCCAGATCGAAGAGCTTGTGCGCATGGGCGAGCTGACAAAACGTGCATGGGCGCATAATGTACAGGTCATGGTAGAAGGCCCGGGACATGTGCCGCTTGACCAGGTAGCCGCCAACATGGAAGTGCAGAAGAGCATCTGCATGGGCGCTCCGTTTTACGTGCTCGGACCACTTGTAACCGACATCGCGCCGGGATACGATCACATTACCGCCGCAATCGGAGGCGCTGTCGCAGCTATGAGCGGAGCTGCGTTCCTCTGCTATGTAACTCCCGCAGAACATCTGGCTCTGCCGAATGTAGATGATGTCCGCCAGGGAATCATCGCCTCAAAGATCGCGGCTCACGCGGCGGATATCGCAAAAGGCATCCCCGGCGCAAGAGACATCGACGACCGCATGGCGGACGCCAGACGGAACCTGGACTGGGATGAACAGTTTGCCTGCGCTCTGGATGCCGATACGGCAAAGGCTATCCGTGACAGCAGAAAACCCGAGGAAGATCACAGCGACACATGCAGCATGTGCGGAAAATTCTGCGCGGTGCGGAGCATGAATAAGGCCCTGGCAGGGGAGTATATCGATATTCTCTGATAGATAACCGGGATTTTCGGACTGAAACTATCTCCTGAAAAGAGCCCGCACATGACGTGTAAGGTATCCCTCGGGGACACGCTTGCATGTCATGTGTGGACTCTCACTTTGCAGTATCCACCCTGAGAATCTCAGTTCTTCGCAGCTTTCTCCGCGCGAATCTTCGCATTCACCGTCTCTACACCCAGCTTGAAGTAGATGATTTCAACAAAATTTTCGCGCAGAAATTCGGCATGACCCCCTCGGAATTTCGAAAAGCATCCTTGTCAGCATATAAGGAGAAGTCCGCTGCAAATTCTCTCTCTATGCCCCGCTCATTCCTCTGATCCTCTCCACCACGCTCCCCTTGCGGATCATCTTCGCTCCCGCCAGAAGAGGGACCGCGGCGCAGACAGCGATAATAAACACCGTCATCCCCACTACGGGCCCCGCCGGCACCTCAAAAGGCACAAGCATGTAGTTCATGGACTGATACACCGCATATGTGACTGCCACCCCCACAGTCCCTGTGATAAAAAGGGAGCCTGCCGCAAAAATCATTCCCTCCGTTACGAGCATCCGGTTTCTCTGCCGGTCGGTCATGCCGATGCTCTCCAGGACCGCCAGCTCCATCTGCCTGCTCTGAATATTTCCGGTCACTGTATTCACATAGTTAAGAATCCCTATGAGTGCCAGAATGAGAGCAATTCCCGCGCCGATCTGCGGCATACTTCCCTGGGCACGCTCCACTTCCCGCAGGGATTCCAGTTTTGACTCCCACGAAAAGTCTCTCGCATCCGGACTGCTCTGAATCAGGGAAAGGATCTCATTCTCCGTCTCCTCGTCGTATTCCCGGGTGTATTTTACCCCGGCCTGAAAGACAGAGTAATCACTCACAAATTCCTCCACCGCCGTAGCACACACAATTACCGTCGGCGGGAATCCGAGAACCGGTCCGATGTAATATCCCTCATTTGTCATTCCTGCGATCTGAAATGTCCGCTGATTTTCACTGTGTCCATATTCGGCACATGTGACATTTTTCCCGACAACATCCTCCGAAGTCAGATCGAGGCCGTTCCGGTAGATCACACACGTCTCGCCGGAGAGAAATGCATCCGTATCGATCTCCATATCCGTCACCTCCTGAAGATACGGCAGTTCCTCCCTGCTGATTCCCACAATAACTGAACCGAAATTTTCCGGGTACTGCTGATATTCTTCCCTCTCGTTCTCATAAGGTATGTCCATCCACATTGCATAAAATTCCTTCATCCACATCTCCGCGAAATCCGGCTCCCAGGGCACTGTAATCTGCCCATATATCATGGGATAAACTGTCTCCACGCCGCTGATTCCCGTGAGTTCAGACAGAAAATCTTCCGTGATAAGATCTTTATGCTCCGCCGGGTCTTCCTTTTTCAGCGTGTCGTTTGAAATTACAAGATCCGTATTCATATGATTTGTCACGATGGTTCTCGCAGCCTGGCTCTCAAGGATCGTACTCATGCAGAGAAACACGGACAGCCCTGCCGCCATGGATACCATGATCACAGCTGACTTCTTTTTATCCTTCCTGATCTGGTCGAGCGCCATCCGGAAGACTACACTGCCGCGGCGTCCTCTCCGGTGCCGTTTTGCCGCCTTTGCCTTTGTGCGGCCGCCCGGATTTCCGCCGTAAACCGGCCGGTACCCCGCCGCCTCCACAGGCGAAACCGATACGGCCAGTTTTACAGGTTTCCTGCTTCCCACATACACGGTAAAGGCAACAAAGAGAACCGTAAGCAGAATTACCGCCGGCTGGAAGGTCACTTCCACCGCTCCTGCCGTGCCCGTCCGTATTCCGAGAGCCCGGATCACCGACGGCAGCAGCACAAACGACACCGCGCTGCCGAGCAGAATGCCCGCGGTGATTCCCGCTCCCCCAACCAGCGTCATCTGTCTTCCGAGCAGTGCCCGGATCTGCGTCCCTGTCATCCCGACCGTCTGGAGCAGTCCATAGTACCGCACGTTTCCGGCCACTGACAGGTACATGATATTATAGATCAGAAGGTACGCACACAGACAGGTGACGAAAATCAGACCGCCCAGTCCGAGAAAGACCGGCAGGGAATACCCCATATTCCCGGTAAAATACAGTGCCTGCTGTTTTCCGAGGTTCAGGCTTTCAGTGAAGGCATTCTGCTCATCTGCTGTCATGATCCATCTGTCAAAATCCAGATAGTACCGCCCGCATCGCACTTCGGAAATGTCATATCCCGACGCCTCGTAGAACGCTTCTGACACATAGAGCGCGCTCTTTACGCCGTAGCCGTCCCATAGTCCGGATATGGTAAACTCTTTCGTAATCAGGCTGCCCTCTCCGTCCCGGTATCCGGCAGTGAATGTATCCCCGATCCCGAGTCCTTCAAGACCCGCTGCCTGAAGTCCCTCTTCCGTCATCATCACTTCATTTTCCGCGGAAGGGTACTTTCCCTTCACCCAGTCCCTGGCCGGAGCCATGATCTCATTCCAGTATGTCTCATCCGCCCAGATGCAGGACGCGTCCACTGTACTGTCATTTCCCGTGGACTCGATATAACCGCTTACCGCCACGGTGCCGGTGGTTTTGATCTCAGAATCCGACTCGCATTTTTCTCTCTGTTCCTCCGTGATCCCGTACATAACGGCGTCATATTCCCCGCCGTTTAACCGGATGTTCTGGATCCGGTTCATCTTAAAATAAGTGATTCCCACCGTAAAGATACTGAACAGCATAAACGCGGAGAGGAGAATGGCCAGAAAAACAATCAGGTTTCTTCCCCGGTTATTTTTCAGCGCGCTTTTCGCCATCCGTCTGATGATTCCCCGGTTGTTATTTGCCAGCATGGAAATCACCTGCCTTTACGATCCTTCCGTCTTCAATGTGAACGATCCGGTCCGCCATTTGCGCGATATCCCTGTCATGGGTAATCAGAATGACGGTCTGCTGGAACTGCTTTGCCGCCACTTTTAAAAGGCCCATCACGTCATGTCCGGATGCGGTATCCAGATTTCCCGTGGGCTCGTCAGCCAGGATAATCCCGGGCTTTGCAGCCACAGCACGGGCAATGGCCACTCTCTGCTGCTGTCCGCCCGAGAGCATCCCCGGAAGCGCCTCCAGCTTTGTCTCAAGCTGGAGAAGCTCCAGAATCTCCCCGACATACTTCCGGTCCACCCTCTTTCCGTCCAGCTCCACCGGGAGCACCACATTGTCATAGACATTCAAATCCGGCACGAGATTATAATTCTGAAAGATAAATCCCACCTTCCTCCTGCGGAAGACGGCGAGCTGCTCCCGGTTCATGCCCGAGAGCTTCCGCCCGTCCACGTATACCTCCCCGGCGGTCGGCGTATCAAGCCCGCCGATCATATGAAGGAGGGTGCTCTTCCCGCTTCCGGATCTCCCGATAATCGCCACAAACTCCCGCTCCTTCACAGTAAAATCCACTCCGTCCAGCGCTTTTACCGTATTCTCCCCGAGCCGGTAATACTTCTTCAGCCCCTCTGTCTTTACGATCTGATTTTTCATGCTCCATACCTCCTGCGTATTACAGGCAGCTCAGCCCGCCTGTCCTGTAATTCCACTGTATCAGGCAAAAATCACAAACCAGTCTCAGCCTGGAAAAATCACAGAACTGTGACCGTTTCTCAGCCATTCGGCAGGAAAATGCAGAAATCCGCCCCTTTTCCTTCCTCCGAGCGGACTTCCACATATCCGCCCTGAAGCCAGGCGATCTTCCTCGTCAGATACAGGCCGATCCCCACGCCTTCTTTGTCGTGTACCTCCGGCTCCCTGTAAAACCGGGTAAAGATCTGAGCCTGCCGCTCTACAGCGATCCCCTTACCGGTATCTTCCACATGAATCTCCGTAAAGATCTCCCCCTTTTTCAGACGGATTACAATACTGCCGCCACTCTCTGTATATTTCACACTGTTGTCCAGAAGATTATAGACCGCCTCCTCCGTCCACTTCCGGTCATGGGGCAGCACATATCTTCCGTCTGCCTCTACGGACAGACGGAGTTTCTTTTTCTCCGCTGCAGGAACAACGGCGGAAACCGCTCTTCCGACCGCATCCATCAGATCCGAGTTCTCTTTCCGGATCTGGATGACGCCTGTCTCAAGACGTGACATTTTTACCATGCTTTTAAAAAGAAAGTCGAGGCGGTCTGCCTGGTGCTCAAGCTTTTCCACAAATTTCCTCTCCTCCTCCGGGAGGGAACGGCTCTTTAAAATCTCCAGATAAATCTTCTGATTCGCAATGGGCGTCTTTGTCTGGTGGGAGATATCGGAGATCAGCTCTTTCATCTCTTCTTTGTTCTCCCGGATCTCCTGCTCTTTCCGCTCCAGGACATGCGCTGTCCGGTCCAGCTTTTCATTCACTCTCCCGAGAAGCGAATCCTCCGTCTCCCCCGCCGGTTCCGGCTTCTCTCCCAGAATGACGGCATCCATGTTCCGTTCAAGTGAATTTGTAAACTCATACACATCTTTTTTAAGTTTTCTCATTCTCCACGTCTGTACTGCTGCCGCAGCAAGCGCACACACCGCGATGATCACTGTCCAATCCATTGATATCCCATCCCGTAAACATTTGATATATACCGGTGCTCCTCATCCTCAATCTTTCCCCGCAGGCGGTTCACATTCACCGCCAGAGCATGTCTGTCCACAAACTGATTTCCGCCGTCCCACAGTCTGTCAAGGAGCACATCATATGTGAGAAGCTGTCCTCTGTGTAAGAGGAATTCCCTGAGAATCCGAAATTCCGTCGGCGTCACCGGACAGTCCTGACCGTTTGCTTCCACCTTTGCGCGCACCAGGTCGATCCGCAGGAACCCATCGTCAAAAAGAACTCCCGTATCCTCCTCACTGCGTTTCAGGATCACACAGATCTTCTTTAACAGAATCTTCATAGAGAACGGTTTTGTCACATAGTCTTCCGCGCCCAGCTCATATCCTAGGAGGGCGTCCTCCTCCAGGTCGCGCGCTGTCAGAAAGAGCACCGGAGCCCGGAAGCGGCGTGAGTCTTCCCGTATCCACCGGCACAGCTCATACCCTTCCCCGTCCGGCAGGTTCACGTCAAGCAGTATAAGGTCTGCTCCTTCCTTCTCATATGCTGATTTCCCTTCACTGACCGAGTGGGCGCTCAGCGTTTTATATCCTTCTTCCTCAAGGACATAGCAGATCCCCTGATTCATCTCCCAGTCGTCCTCGACTACTAATATTTTCTGCATGATTTTTCCTCTTTCCTTTGCCCCGACAGACATACTTTCCCCGTCATTATATCACGGGATGAGGATTCCCAAAACAGTCCCCGGAGAATATCACAGAACTGTGATTAAAAGAACCCCGGAACACGCTTCGCACGCATTCCGGGGTTTCTTCTTTACATTATGGGCTTTTCTTTCTTCCGCATTACGGCAGATGCCGTGTATTCACCGCTGTAACTCTGACCATGACTGTGACGGCACTCTAGTTCACGGCCTTCTTTGATCTGATCAGCTCTTTTCCGGAAGTAACAACGATCGTCACGCCGAGAATCATAAGCAGCACCGCTACAATCAGCTGCAGACCTTCTACCATGAATACTCCTGTTCCGGCTGAAAATGACTGCACAAGAGAGATAAATCTCTGTACAAGAGCGGAGAACGTCACAACCAGCATGATCACGAACGGCGGAACAAGCGTTTTCAGCGTTCTTCCTGTCACCTTAAGGAATACACACAGAGTGATAAGCACAAGCGCGCTCAGCAGCTGGTTCGCGCTTCCGAACAGCGGCCAGATATTGGAGTATCCGACCTGTGTCAGAATATAGCCGAATACAAGCGTAATCACAGTCGCAAAATATTTGTTGCAGAGAACTTTTCTCCAGCCTTCCGCGTGCTCCATATCATCGACGCTGAACAGCTCCTGGAAGGACATACGGCCGATACGTGCCACGGAATCCAGTGTGGTAAACGCAAGAGCCGAAACACACATTGTCATAAAGCTCTGCGCCACATAAACCGGGATACCGAACATCTCAAGGAATCCTGCGACTCCCGATGAAAAGATCTGGAACGGTGTTCCCACCGCTGCCGTTCCGTCCGCGCCTGCCGCCGCGCCGGCGACACAGAGCGCGATAACAGCCAGAAGGCTCTCAAGAACCATAGCGCCGTATCCGACTTTCAGCATATCTTTCTCATTTGAAATTGTCTTGGATGAAGTACCGGAGGACACAAGGCTGTGGAATCCGGACACTGCACCGCAGGCAACCGTCACGAAGAGAATCGGGAAAAGTGTTCCCAGGCTCTCATTCTGGAATCCGGTAAATACCGGAAGGTTCATCGTCGGATGCGCAAACAGAAGTCCGAGAACCGCGCCGGCGATCATTCCGATGAACATAAATGTTGACATATAATCTCTGGGCTGCATGACAAACCACATCGGCAGAACAGCCGCCAGAAAGATATAGATAAACGCAATGTACACCCACATCTCTTTTCCGAGAATTACCGGGAAATTCATACCAAGTACAAACGCAAGCACTGTACATACAAGTCCGAATACAACTTCTTTCCAGCCTGTCAGCTTCAGCCTGTGCTGAGAAACACCAAATACAACCGCAAACAGAATGAAGAACAGGGAAATACTTCCCGCCGCTCCGTTTACCGCCGCGTTCTCAGAAAGGGTCTGTACGCCGTCTGTCACCACATACGCGTTGAATGTATCCGCCACCATATCCGCAAAAGCCGCGATAACGATCAGGCAGAACAGCCAGCAGAATCCGAGGAAAAGTTTACGTCCCGCTTTTCCGATATACTTCTCGATCAGAAGCCCCATGGACTTTCCATCGTTCTTCACACTTGCGTACAGAGCCCCAAAGTCTGTTA
Organism: Ruminococcus turbiniformis; assembly: GCF_020687545.1. GTDB lineage: Bacteria > Bacillota > Clostridia > Lachnospirales > Lachnospiraceae > Mediterraneibacter > Mediterraneibacter turbiniformis. Next base: position 44,186 of record NZ_JAJEQX010000010.1, read on the forward strand.
CCGCTCCAAAGAAGATCCCTCCTATGATAATCCACAAAAGAACAGGAAGCCATCCGAAAGCCGCTGCCTGAATCGCTCCTGTAACAGGGCCCGCTCCCGCAATCGATGAAAACTGATGGGCGAATACTGTCCATCCGTCCGTAGGTACATAGTCCTGTCCGTCATTATGGACGACGGCAGGTGTCTTTGCCTTCGGGTCAATTCCCCATTTGTTCGCCAGCCAGCGTCCGTACAGCGTATATGCTGCGACAAGGCACACGGCAGCGATCAGTACAATTACAAGTGTGTTCATAATCTCTTCACTCCTTCTCTGATATAACTGCATGTTGCAAAGCGCCAAAGCACTCCCGAATGAAAAAACCAAGGAAACAAAAACGTCTCCCCGCAGATTGCTCTGCGAGAAGACGAAGAATACTCCTCCGCGTTACCACTTCTCTTACCGGTTTCCCGGTCTCTTTTGACTCCCGTCGTCCCTTTCTTTCGGTTCACTTCTTTCGGTTTTCCTTTCCCGGCTTTTTCCGGGCTGGAACCGTTTCGAAATGGATTAACAGGTTTCCTTATAACGGTGGAAATCCGGTCCGGGCTACTTCATTTTCGTTCACCCCGACAGCTCGCAGGGGATGGCTTCCGCTTCGTACTGTCCCCTCACACCGGCCGGAGACTCTCTGAAAGTATTGAGAAACAAGAAGTCGTGTCCTGTTCTTCGCATTGGTTTTTTACGATTCTGTTATATTATACCGCGATTTTTCCGGATGTCAACAAAATTTCCGACCGTGCTCTGTTTTTTTATCAATACAATTTTCTTTTCTTCTCGCTGAACAGCACCGGATCAGCGCAAGTACAAGCAGCGCCGCGAAAGCGCCCCCGCTGTCTATGCACACATCCAATATCTGCCCGCTCCGCCCCGGCACAAAAAGCTGGTGAAACTCATCCGTTGCCGCATAGAGTGCTGCAATTCCACACGGGATAAAAACTCCGGACCAGATCCCGCAGATCTTTCCCTTCCTGTCAATCAGCGCCCCTGCCGTCAGAAGTCCCAATACAGCGTACTCCGTGGCATGGGCTGTCTTTCTCACCGGGTGGTCAATCCGTTCCACAAACTCCTCCTGCTCGTCCTCGCTCCAGTCATCAAATCCAGGCACAAATGTCTCTCCTATCATCCAGCCTGCCCAGCTGCTGTCCTTTGAAGACTCCTCCCCCGGCCGGGATGACATAAAGAAAATCAGGGACATCCACAAAACTGCCAGAACCAAAAATACTCTCCTTCGCCTGCTCATTTATCTGCCCGTACAGTTTCTGCACTTTTCTGTCATCTCCCTGTACGGTTCACCTCCATTTTATCCAGAATTCCGTGCGCGGTCACTCCCGGATGTGTCACCCGTATCCGGCAGATCTGCTCCACAAACTCCGCATCCAGCTTCAGGTCCTCCGCAATCTTTCCGACCTGCTGCCTTTTGTCCATCCTCTTCATAATCTTTATGATACTGTCCAGAAGAGCTTCCTCTTCCCCCGGAACAGCCATCGTATTTTTTCTGTCTGAAACGCTCTGCTTTTCCGTCTCACTGTGGGAGAAATCAACTCTCGCAACCGCGCAGCTCTTTTCTCCGTTTAATGTTATTTCGTGCCACTTCAGATCCCTGAATACCGGGCTGCTGCATTTTTCTTTCCCGTGTATTTCTTCCGTATCAATTACCGCCATTGTAATGTCCTGATTAAACCGCCTCTTTCCGCAGCTTCCGGGGTTCAGCCACAGCTGCCCGTCACGAACTTCCTCCAGGTATCTGTGCGAATGACCGAACACAACAATCTGGCTTCTGCCCGTATCCACAGGCAGATCCTTCTTATTGTGGACCATATAAAACCGGATTCCGTCAATGACAAACTCTTCATGGCAGGGCAGTTTTTCCGCCCATTCTTTGTCATTGTTTCCCCTTACAATGTAAAATGGGGTTCCGGGTTTTGCAGCCGTCTGCATCTCATCTATTATTTTCTGCGAATTAATATCTCCCGCGTGGACAACCGCGTCACACTCTGAAATAATCTCAAGCACCCCGGGTCTCAAAAGCCCGTGTGTATCCGAAAGCACCGCAATTTTCATCGTATGCTCCTTTCTCTGTATGCTCTTTTAAAGTGCCACGTGCATATTGTATAATTATTTTTCTTCCCCGGCAAGTGCGCATATTATTTTCTGAATATTCTGGATTTATTTATTTTTTATATTTTTTATCTGATTTTATTGTTGACATTTCCGCTTTTATGAGTTATTATAAACACATCAAAAGAAAAGGAGGACGGACCACCGAAAACTTAATCTTAAAAACGGGTAACTAAAATAAAAGAAAAGAGGTATAGTCCAATGGGAAGGTAAAACAAAACATTTAAAAAAACACTATTCAGAAGAATAGTTTTACATAGATAAAAACTAAATAAGGAGGCGGATCCAATGGATGTAATAAGCTGAAAATCCACTGTACGAAACAAAATCGATACAGTGGATTTTTTTATGTCCGAACATTCCATACTGCAAAAGGAACTCTTTCTGCGCCTGAAAAGTACCGGACTTACAATCGGACCGCCAAATGTTTATGGAGCTTTTTTTCCGTATTTATGAAAATATGACATCAAAGGAGGACTCTGTATAATTATGGAAAAATTTCAAGGCGGAGTACATCCTTCAAATTCCGGTTTCCATCCTGTTCGGATATTTTATCGACAGCCTGATCTATCTGGCGACAGGATGTGCAGTTCTCGCCTTTGACGTATCGCTTTCCCTTATCGCAGGTATCCTTTCCGTCATATTCACGCACAGGCTGGAGGGTGTAAGAGAAGGAACAATTGTCTCGGCCCTTCTTGTCGGTTTTATCGCCCGCCTGTTTGGAAGACGCCTCAGATTTGTCGAACCAGTACTTTTTCCGGCACAGCGGAAACTTTCCGACGGCACTGTTTTATCAGAAACACCAGATGCCGCGGATAATTACCGCTACTATACCGGCCGTCTCTGGGGACATTCCCGCAACTACGACCTGACTGTCAACACAGAAATCGGTGCGGATGCAGTGGCGGCCATTATCACCGAAACGCTTAAGGCATCCGGTACTGAGCCGGCTACTCCTGCTTCAGCCGACTGATGACCTTTTCCATCTCATAAGCCGTCTTTGCGCAGCCGACCGCAAAGGCGGACAGAAGCACCGTTGTGAACACTGCGATCATCTCTCCCTGAATAAGCGCCATAACCTGCATAAGCATGCAGACTGTTTCAATGATTCCCACTGCAATAAGCATCTGGCGTATCTTTGTATAATGCTCAATCATGGATTCTCTGTCCGTATATAACTCAAAAGGCCCTTCCGCTGCTTTCCTGCGCAGAATAATCCACCATCCCCACAAAACGACAATCTCTGCTCCCACATCACTCATCAGCTCCCGGTATTCTTCGCTCGCGAAATACAGTTTGTCGCCAAAATCAATCTGATATATATACTCTCCGGGTTCACACGGAGAAAATGTGTAGAATCCAAGTTTAAATCCGGTAAGAGCCCATCCTTTTCTTACCATTGAATTAAGCCACTCTGTTTCCTTGTCCTTATTCAGGTATAATCTGAACTTGATCATCTTCGTTTTCCTCCATCAGATTCGCATTGTTCAACAGTTCCTCAAGCCGTTTCCGCTCTTCTTCAAACACATGCCTTCCCATCCTGGTAATAATATACTGCTTCTTCTTCCGTGACTCTTTCTCAAGACTGTAAATCTGTATCCACGCTCTCTTCTGCATCGTCTGCAGCGCCCCGTAAAGCGTGCCCGGCCCGAGCACCATCCGGCCATTCGTAAGCTCCTCTACCTCCTGGATAATCCCGTATCCGTGGTTCGGCTTTCTCACCGCCAGAAGGATATAAAAAAAGGCTTCTGTCAGCGGAGTTTCCTTCTCAGGCATCTCTCTCCCTCCTCTCCTGTCTCGTCTCGTTTTTTCCTCTCATATTTTCAGTTTTTCTCATGTGCTGCGTTCTCATATTTCCCGCTTCTTTATTCTCATTTATACCACCCGCATGCTTTCGCGCCTCCCTTCGGGCCGACATCTCTTCCCACAGACAGATCCGGGCGTCAGCAGATCAGCTTTCTGATATATCGTTCGATGATATATTGTAATTATAATATATCGTGACATGATATATTTGTCAACTTCATTTTTGAAAAGTCTTTGTTAAATCAGAGGCTTTGTTCCAGTTTGGTTAAAACTCTTCAGACCTCCGAACAAAAAAAGCCGGAACTGTACCGCATGATGCAGTCTCAGTTCCGGTTAATTTTTCTGTCAGCTGCCTGTTCTGTCTCTATTGTAAGAAGGAAAATGTCTTATACCTTAAATCTGTAACCGACGCCCCAGATCGTCTCAATATACTGCGGGTGGGACGTATCGTACTCAATCTTCTCACGGATCTTCTTAATATGCACAGTCACCGTCGCGATATCTCCGACAGACTCCATATCCCAGATTTCGCGGAAGAGTTCTTCCTTTGTATAGACATGGTTCGGATGCCCGGCCAGAAATGTCAGCAGATCAAACTCTTTCGTTGTGAACGATCTCTCCTCGCCGTTCACCCACACACGTCTCGCCGTCGTATCGATCTTCAGCCCGCGGATCTCAATCACCTTATTCTCCTCCACATTGCTTCCGATCAGACGCTCATAACGGGCAAGATGCGCTTTCACCCGGGCAACCAGCTCGCTTGGGCTGAACGGTTTTGTCATATAGTCGTCCGCGCCGAGACCGAGCCCCCGGATCTTATCTATATCATCCTTCTTTGCCGAAACCATAATGATGGGGGTGTTTTTCTGGTCCCTGATCTGACGGCAGATCTCAAATCCGTCCACGCCGGGCAGCATCAGGTCGAGGATAATCAGATCAAAATCACCCTCCAGCGCCATCTTAAGCCCGAGTGTTCCGTCGTTTGCGACCTCCACCTCAAAATTGCTCAGTTCCAGATAATCTTTCTCAAGATCAGCAATACTTTCCTCATCTTCGATGATCAAAATACGCTTACTCATCAATAGGTACCTCCTGATATTTTCTTATTACGAAATACATTGTCGTACCAGCGCCCTCATCACTGGTGGCCCAGATATTGCCCCCGTGTTCTTCGACGATCTTCTTCACAATCGAAAGACCGATGCCGCTTCCGCCCTTTGAAGAGTTTCTGGAAGCGTCCGTGCGGTAGAACCTGTCGAATATAAACGGCAGATCCTTCGCGGCGATACCTTTTCCGTTGTCGCCCAGCTCAACCTGGACGAAATCTCCCACGTCCTTTACCTCCATCGTGATCTTCCCGTTTGGCTTATCCATATATTTCAGAGAATTGGACACGATGTTGTTGATGACTCTTCTCAGCTGCTCCGGATCCACAATCACCTTGCAGTCCTCATCCATTCTGTTTCGGTAGGCGAAGGCCACCCCCTTGGCCTCCAGCTCCATATGCAGATCTTCCGCGCAGTCCTCAAAATAGTCTCTGGCGGATATGGTCGCAAAATTATACGGAATCCTGTTTGTATCGATTTTGGAATACAGTGTCAGCTCATTGATAAGAAGATCCATCTCATTAGCTTTATTATATATGGTCTTGATGTATCTGTCCATCTTTTCCGGCGTATCCGCCACACCGTCCATAATTCCTTCCACGTATCCCTTGATAGCCGTGATAGGGGTTTTCAGATCATGGGAAATATTGCTGATCAGTTCCTTATTTTCTCTGTCAAACTGAACTTTTTCCTCTGCATTCGCCTTAAGCCTCAGACGCATCTCCTCAAAATCCTGGCAGAGCTGTCCGATCTCGTCGTCTGATTCCGGTCTGATCTCAAAGTCCAGATTGCCTTCCTTGATATTTCTTGCCGCCTTCTGAAGCCTGGCCAGCGGAACCGACACAGAGCGGTAAATCCAGTAGATCAGCAGTGCAGTCGTGAGAAACACAAGCAGCATATAAATCTGCTGAAGTTCACTGACCCCCCGCGGTGCGAAAGTGTTCATTACCACGCTCATAAAAATCGTCGGCAGAATCATCACTGCCATAAATACGATAACAAGTTTTGTCCGAAGCTTCATCGGCGGCTCCTTTCCTGCAAATATTTTCTTACTTAATAAATATTTTCTTACAGATATTTCTTCAGTTCTTCCGCTTTGTCAAGCTTTTCCCACGGGAGATCAAGGTCTGTACGGCCGAAATGTCCATACGCTGCTGTCTGCTTGTAAATCGGTCTGCGCAGATCGAGCATCCGGATGATACCCGCCGGACGGAGATCGAAATTCTCTCTTATAATCTGAATCAGCTTCTCATCAGATACCTTTCCTGTTCCGAACGTATCGACAGACACAGACGTAGGCTGCGCCACACCGATCGCATAGGAGAGCTGGATCTCACACCGTTTCGCAAGTCCTGCCGCCACAATATTTTTCGCTGCGTAGCGCGCTGCATACGCTGCAGAACGGTCCACCTTTGTGCAGTCCTTTCCGGAGAATGCTCCGCCGCCGTGGCGCGCCATACCGCCGTAAGTGTCTACGATGATCTTTCGGCCTGTCAGTCCGCTGTCTCCGTGCGGTCCGCCGATGACAAAACGTCCCGTCGGATTGATGAAGAACTTCGTCTCATCATCCACCATCTCTGCGGGAATAATTTCATCAAACACATATTTCCTGATATCCGCGTGAATCTGCTCCTGTGTCACATCCGGATCGTGCTGGGTGGAGAGGACTACCGCATCCAGCCGCTTCGGTATACGGTTCTCGTCGTATTCCACTGTCACCTGCGTCTTTCCGTCCGGGCGGAGATACGGCAGTGTGCCGTTCTTTCTCACTTCTGTCAGACGGCGCGCCAGTCTGTGCGCCATGGCGATCGGATACGGCATATACTCTTCCGTCTCGTCAGATGCATAACCGAACATCATTCCCTGGTCGCCTGCTCCAATGGCTTCGATGTCATCCTCTGACATTTTATTTTCCTTCGCCTCCAGCGCTTTGTCCACGCCCATGGCAATGTCTGTTGACTGCTCGTCGATCGTCGTGATAACGCCGCATGTGTCAGCGTCAAATCCGAATTTTCCTCTCGTGTATCCGATCTCGCGCACCGTGTCGCGCACGATCTTCGGGATGTCCACATACGCCTGCGTTGTGATCTCTCCCATAACCATAACCATTCCCGTCGTACAGCATGTCTCGCACGCTACACGGCTCATGGGATCCTGCTCCATCAGCGCATCCAGAATCGCGTCGGAAATCTGGTCGCACATTTTGTCCGGATGCCCCTCTGTAACTGACTCTGACGTAAACAATAATTTTTCCATAACAAGTTCTCCTTTCCTGTGCTCCGGCGCAAGCCTCTCGTCAGGCCGGCCGGTCCAGCTTTCTCTCTCGGATCGCAGCGTCGGCGCACAGTGCACGGTCAACGCTCTCTTTCAACGAAAAACAGCCCGCACAAGCGGACTGTCAATCTATCGCAACAATCCTCTTATTGTTCGATCACTCGCTCAGGTTGGCACCTTCCTTGTCAAGGGGTTGCCGCAGCTTCTCAGATCCTTTGTATCTCCACTGCTCTGAATAAGAGAAAGTCTGTGTATTTGATTTTGTGTTTATTTCAATAAAGAACTTTACCCCGTGTACATGGAAATGTCAATACTGTTTAGAGTTTTTTCATGAATTTCCGCTATCGGCAGTCACAGCGCCCCAATTTTGCTCTATTGCAGCATAAAAAAACAGGAATTGTGCAGACTGTATTTTATAAATTCCTCGGAATAAAAATCACAAATCTCACGGAATAGATTTCGCAAATCTCTCGGAATAGATTTTAAAAATTTCACGGAATGGTTCAAAATACATATAGGATGTTTTGACTATGGACAGAACAAAGTATAAACCGCACATTATCGATAAAGCGATCGAGGACTATTTAAATCTGTTCGGTGCGCTTTGCATCAAGGGCCCCAAATAGTGCGGTAAAACATGGACTTCATCGGCGAATGGTGCACCTTTGAGATAAAACTTGGAGCAAATCAGATCGATGCCGCATATCAGCGTCCGGACGGTGTGTATGTAGTTCCGATTACAGCCCTGCGCGAATAAATTCAGTATATAGTTCAGCACAGCAAGTGAGGAGCATTCTCCTTATTGACATTTTCCTCATTTCCAACTATTATATAATATATAATAGTTTATATTACAAAATAGTCTTCTTCCAAAGGAGAACTCCCATGTTTGACAAAAAACAGCTTCTCAAAGGCGTGCTGGAAGGCTGCATTCTGAAGATCATCATCGACCGCCCCTCCTACGGCTACGAACTGTACACCCGGCTTCTGGAATACGGGTTCGAGGATCTTCAGATGGGAACCGTGTACCCCATCCTCATGCGCCTGGAGAAAAAAGAACTGGTATCCGCCAGCTACGAAGAATCCGCCCAGGGCCCTGTGAAAAAAGTTTACTCTGTCACAGCCTCCGGCCTTTTGTACTACGAATCTTTTCTCTCAGAATGGAATAAAATGACCCTGCTGACCGACCGGATATTAAAGGGGGAATCAAAATGACGGAAAACGAACTCGATCTTATCAACCGCAGAAATATTGACTGTTTCAACGCACTTAACAGCGAAAACCGCAGCTTTATCCTGCATATTATGAACACATTAAGCCGGAGCAGCTTAAAAGACTCTGATCTGCGCTCTCTGCAGAACGATCTTGTGAGCATGGCAGCCGAAGCGGAAGCTTCCGGCACCTCGCTCCAGTCCATGCTCGGCATGACAGCCGAAGCCTTCTGCGAGAACATGCTCGATACGTTTGAGGCAAAACGCAGCGGAAAGGCACTTGTCTTCCTTCAGTCGCTCTGCGCGATGTATTTCATCGGATTTATATTCCTGATCTTTTTCTCCGACAGAAATATCGCGCTTATTGTCTACTACGCAGTCCTCTTTCTCGGATTGTCCTATCTGAACACCTATATGAGGACAAAACTGACGCTTCGCAAAAAAGATCCGCAGGTCTGGCATTTCTTCCTCTGGTTTCTTGCATTTCTCATTCCCGGGCTTGCGCTGTCTCTCTTCAACGGATTCGGAGGCCACGCGCCGGCGGTTCCCCTCGGCGCCGCTGTCTGCGGACTGGCAATTACCGGGGTTGGCGCGGCAGCTGCGACGATACTGCTTAAGAAGAAGTAATTTGTAATTTACCGGAGCACCCCAAAAACATACGTACAGGAGAGGGGAATCCCTCGGGGACACGCTTTCGCTCGGGACGAACGCAACGGTACTAGGCGCGTCAAATACACGCGCAAGTACCGGCGTTCTTTACGGCCCCCTGCGGGATTCCCCTCTCCCGTACTTGTCTCCTTCCAATCAGATATTCTCCCGGAAAATCAGCGGACATTTTGTCAAGAAAACTTCCCGCAACAGGCCGTGAAACAACGCTGGTGCTTAGAGCGTGTCCTTTACGCTCTTATGCATCCACTGCGTTGTTTCCCGAGCGAGAGCGATGCCTGCGAGGGATAGCGAGGCCGCCGTGCGCGGACATATATCCAGGATAACGGGTGTCCTGCAAATCCGCATTTTTCTTAAGAAACTCTTCAGAATTTCTTTCCTCATTTATGATGCATTATCCCCCAATATAAAGTAGAATAGGAATCAGAACTACTTTAGGAGGAGGGGGCCGTGAAAAAAGTAATCTGTGTAAAAGATCTGTACAAACTGTACCGGGTCGGCGACTCGGCGGTCCGCGCGCTGGACGGCGTGAGCTTCGACATATACGAAGGCGAGTTCTGCGCAATCGTCGGAACGTCCGGCTCCGGGAAATCCACTCTGCTTAATATGCTGGCAGGCCTGGAGAAACCGACAAAAGGACAGATCGTTATCAGCGGAAAGCACATCGAGAACATGAACGAAGACGAACTGGTACGGTTCCGGAGGGAGAACGTAGGATTCATCTTTCAGTCGTTCCACCTGATCGGTACGATGAATGCGCTGGAAAATGTCGCCCTGCCGCTCACGTTCCGCGGAGTGGACCGTAAGACCCGTCTTGCAAAGGCAGACAGGATGCTGAATCTGGTGAAGCTTTCCAAACACAAAAAACATATGCCGAATCAGATGTCCGGAGGCCAGCAGCAGAGAGTCGGCGTAGCACGCGCACTCGTCTCAGATCCCGCGATCATATTTGCAGACGAGCCGACCGGAAATCTCGATTCCCACACGTCAGAGGACGTGATGAAGCTTATGCAGGAAGTCGTCCGCCGCCAGAAACGAACGCTCGTGATGGTCACTCATGACAATCATCTTGCGGAGTATGCGGACCGGATTTTCCACATAATGGACGGAAAAATCATTAAAATCGAAGAAAAAACACAAAAAGAATATGAGGGAGGAAAAACTTTATGAAACGGATTCAAAGAACAGGCGCGGCAGTTCTCTGCGCACTTCTCGCACTTTTCATGATTCTGCCGATGAACGTAAGCGCCGCGGGAAATTCAGCCGGGAGCGGGCAGACGCCCGCGGTTCTGTCAGAGACTGACCATGCAAAAGACAGCCAGACAAAAAGCGGACAGGCAGAAGGCGGGCAAAACGAAGAGGATTCCCTTGCCCGGATCGTGTTAAGCGTGGGCGACGGACAGGAGACGCCCCTCTTCAAGGCTGAAGAAAAGACGAAGCTTCAGATCAACATTACCAACAAGGGAAATGTGGACGCACAGAATGTAACGATCTCTCCAATCATCAAAAACGTAGATGAATGGCCTTTTGATATCTCCAGACTGAACAACGACTTAAGTCTCGGAACAATCAAGGCGGGAGAGCAGGCGGCAGCCGTGTGGGGAAGTGATAAGGACCCGCTCACCGTGCGCAGCGATGTGTCCGGAAAATCCTACCAGCTCACCTTTGCCATTACATATGACGACGGGACGCAGGCTTATCAGACCGAGAAGTATGTCTTTGTGAAAACAGAGGCTAAGCCTGCGGAAGACAACGGCGGAACCACAACGCCTCCGGCTGACAATTCCGGAAGTGGTTCCGGCACTGGCACAGACGCCGGTTCCTCTGATCTGAGCGCCGGCGGAATCTACAACAGCGATCCCATCTCCACCGGCGGATCTGCGACAGACGGCAGTGTCCCCCGCGTCATTGTCACCGGATTTGATACGAACCCAACCGAAGTCCGCGCGGGAAGCAACTTTAAACTGATCATCCACCTGAAAAATACATCCGCAAAGACAGCTGTATCCAACATGCTTTTCGATCTGCAGGCGCCTTCTTCAGGCACCGGGGAAGCTGCGGAAGCTCCCGCATTTCTCCCCACTTCAGGATCGAGCACGATCTACCTTGACGGGATTGCCGCAGGCGGAACGCAGGATATCTCCATCGACTTAAACGCACGGGCGGATCTGATTCAGAAACCGTACAGCATCACAATGACCATGCAGTACGAGGACAGCAGCGCCTCCCAGTTCGAGGCTCAGTCCTCTCTGGCCATCCCGGTGACACAGGAAGCACGCTTTGAGTTCAGCGAACTTCAGATCTCCCCGGACACCGTATCTGTCGGTGAGGAGGCCAACATCACATGCAACCTGTACAACCTCGGACGGGTAAAGATGTACAACGTAAAGGCCAGATTCGAGGGCGATGCAATCGAGAGCCAGGAGCAGTTTATCGGCAACCTGGATTCCGGCGCGACCGGTGTGATCGACGGCATTGTAACCGCCATCGCGGAATCCTACGATGAATCAAACTGCAAGCTTGTGCTCACCTACGAAGATGACGCAGGCAACCTGTCAACTGTGGAACAGGAATTTACCATGACAGTCACGGCGATGGAAGAGCCGATGGACATGGAAATGATGATGGAGATGCCTGAAGAGACAACTGGTCCTTCCATTCCCATGATTCTCGGCATTATAGCTGTTGTCATTGTGCTCGTGGCGGTTATTGTCACAGTGGTCCTCAAAAAGAGAAAGAAGAAGATTCAGGAAGAGGAAGAGGAGGAATTGATGGATGAGGTGGAGCGATTTACTGAGGATGAGCGCGAGCAGCCTTAAACGGCGCAAACTCCGCACATTTCTCACCGTACTCGGCGTCGTGATCGGAACCGCTTCCATTGTAGTCATGATCTCCCTCGGACTTGGTCTGCAGCAGGCCATGTACGAACAGGTAGAACAGAGCGGCGGCACCCGCAGCATCACTGTCACGGGAAAGCAGTCCGGCGGCATGGTCTACTACAGCTACGGCATGTCGGGTATGGAAACCGAAGAATCTGACAAATATATAACTGACGAAGCCATCGAGGAGCTCCGCGCGCTGGAACACGTCGAGAGTGCGGAGCCTGTGCTCAATGTTCAGGGGCTTGCCCTGAAAGGAAACTATGAAGGATATCTGGATATCTACGGAATGACCCCGCAGGGGCTTGCGAACCTCAATCTGGAGCTGGAGCCCGGCGGGACGCTCCCGGATCCCGAAAGCCCGGAACTGCAGCTTGTTTTCGGAAACATGGTAATTGAAAATTTTTACGAAAAGGGTACCGGACGCGGTTACTGGGAAACCGGAGAATATCCGGACATTGATTTAAAGAACGACTCGATTTTCCTGATCCTTGACCAGGACAGCTATTACGCATCGCAGAACACGGCGTCAATGGGTGTCTCCGACATCTCCGGTGAGGGTGGAGACAGCTCGGCCGACACTCCGAAAACTGCCAAAAAGTATGTCGTAAATGCGTGCGGTATTGTTGCCGGAGGGACGGAAGAATATAATTCCAGTTCTTACAGCGTATACTGTGATATAGATAGACTTAAGGAAAGCCTTCAGAAAGAATTCCGCGGACGGGCGATCCCGGGGCAGCCGACCACTCAGAGCGGGAAGCCGTACAGCAAGTTCGTCTACAGCTCCGCCACTGTTCTGGCAGATGATATGAACAATGTGGAAGAACTCTCACAGACGATCCGCAGCCTGGGCTTTGACGCTTACTCCAACATCGAGTACATCGACAGCATGAGATCCCAGTTTGCCATGGTTCAGGCTGTGCTCGGGGGAATCGGCGCTGTGTCGCTTCTCGTTGCCGCCATCGGCATCGCCAATACAATGATGATGTCCATCTATGAACGGACAAAAGAGATCGGCGTCATGAAGGTAATCGGATGCGGACTTGGAAATATCCGGCAGATGTTCCTTCTCGAAGCAGCGTTTATCGGGTTTATCGGAGGCGTTGTCGGAAATCTCCTAAGCCTGATTCTGTCCGCGGTGATCAATACGCTTGTATCCGGCGAGAATATGGGCTTTTCCGGCAATATCTCATACATACCCGTATGGCTTGTCCTTGCATCGCTCGGCTTTGCCGTGCTGGTCGGGATGGCGGCCGGCTATTTCCCGGCGCTTCGCGCCATGAGGCTGAGTCCTCTTGCGGCCATTCGGAATGAATAAGCATCCCCGGAGGTTTGCGCTCATGCAAAATGATTATCTGGTACAGAAGAAACCTTTCAATGCACTTTTTATTTTTTCTCTCCCCATGATTATCGGAAATCTGTTTCAGCAGACCTATACAATGGCAGATTCCGCCATCGTGGGAAGATATGTGGGAGAACAGGCGCTCGCTGCGGTGGGCGCCTCCTATTCTCTTACAAACATTTTTATCTGCATCGCATTCGGCGGAGGGGTGGGCGCTTCCGTTGTCGTGAGCCGGTATTTCGGCGCAAAGGAACTGAACAGGATGAAGCTCGCCGTCCTTACTTCGTTTGTGACCTTTCTCGTTATAAGCTTTGCCCTGGGCGGAACCGGCCTTCTCTTAAGCCGGCACATTATGATCCTTTTGAACACGCCTGCGGACGTGCTGGACATGGCAGTGGAATATCTGAATATCTACTTTCTCGGACTGCCGTTCCTCTTCATGTACAACATCCTCTCTTCCATGTTCAACGCCCTCGGGAAATCCAGGATTCCCCTGTATTTCCTGATTTTTTCCTCCCTTTTCAACATCTGGCTCGACATTGTGCTGATCACGCGGTTTCACATGGGAGTGGCGGGCGCCGCATGGGCCACGCTGATCGCGCAGGGAATCTCTGCCGTTCTGTCATTCCTCGTGTTCATGATCCTTCTTAAGAAGCTGAACTGCGGGCACACGAAGCCATTTGACCGGGAGGAGCTCTCAGAGATGACACGGATCGCTCTTCCGTCGATTCTCCAGCAGTCCACCGTATCCATCGGCATGATGCTTGTCCAGTCTGTTGTAAACGGATTCGGCTCCCAGGCTCTGGCCGGTTTCTCTGCGGGAATGCGGGTGGAATCCATGTGCATCGTCCCCATGCAGGCGCTCGGAAACGCTGTCTCCTCCTTCACCGCCCAGAATATCGGCGCACAGAAAAAGGAACGTGTTCCGTCCGGATACCGTTCCTCTGTACGTCTGGTGATTCTGTATGCTGTAATTATCTGCGTGATCCTGGAGCTCTTCCACGAGCCGGTTATCCAGTTCTTCCTCGGGGAGGACGGCACCGCAAAAGCGCTTCAGACCGGAAGCGACTACCTTGTTTTCATGGGCTGGTTCTTCTGTCTGATCGGCTTTAAGATGACCGTGGACGGCGTTCTGCGCGGCGCGGGCGATATGAAGATGTTCACCATCGCCAATCTGGTCAATCTGTCGATCCGTGTAGTGCTCTCCATGACGCTGGCGCCTGTTGCCGGCATCGGAATGGTCTGGTATTCCGTCCCCATCGGCTGGTTCGCCAACTGGGCGATCTCCTACCGGCAGTACCGGACAGGAAAATGGCGGACGCTGTAAAATGCGCCCGCCGCTTTTTGTACAGGCGGAGAGCCAAATCCCGGCTCTGCCGCTGATTTATCCATTCTATCCGGTTATTTCGGTAATCACACCGTCGTCGCTGATCTGTGCGTTCGGCGACAGGCTCTCGAGGAAATCATACATCTCCCTCTGCTCTGCCGCGTCACTTATGTACTGTGTGGTCAGTCCGGTCTGAAGACACGGTGTAAAGGACATCTCCGAGAGCCCCTCCGGGGTGATCTCAAGGTTGAGAAGCCCTGTATATTTCGTCTCGTCGTTAAACCAGAAATCTCCCATGCTGTAGATCACCGGTTTCCCGTCCATATACTCCATCCCCTGAAGCACATGCGGATGTCCGCCGACTACGATATCCGCTCCCGCATCGAGGAACTCCTTCCCCTGCGCAGTCTGATAATCCGCGTACTGGTTCGTATCCTCGGGGCCCCAGTGTATGTACGCGATCAGGTAATCGCACTCTTTCGCCGCATCCGCAATCACCTGGTCATAGAGCGTCGTGTCATAAGCCTCCAGGATTCCCGCCGAGTCCTCTCCTGCTGCCGGGGTGTACAGTGTAAGCTCCGCGTTGCTCGCGGCGACAAACCCGATCTTCATCCCGTTTACGATAAAATACGCCGGGCGCTCCGCCTCCGCCAGATTACGGCCTCCGCCCACATACGGGATGCCGGCCTCGTCCAGATAATCCATCGTATCCAGCATCGCCTCTTCGCCGTAATCATAGATATGGTTATTCGCCAGGGAGACGAGATCTGTCCCCATCTCTGTGAGAAGAGCCATTCGCTCCGGCTGCGCGCGGAACGTGTAAAGCTTGCCTGCAAGAGCCTCGCCCCGCTCACTGACCGTGTATTCGTGGTTCAGGTAGAAGATATCCGCTCCGTTTGTAATATCCAGAATTTCCGGGGAGATGCACTGTGAAAGCTCTCCTGTTTCATCGTACTTGTCCAGCACAAAGCCGTCCTCCTCCAGGCAGAGATCTCCGGCGATACTGACTGTGGCTGTTTCAGATTCTGCTTCTGCACTCTTTATGTAAATGCCGTGTTCTGCTGCTGTGCCGGCGTCGTCCAGCCATCCCCGGTATCCGTCCTGCAGAACATGCATCGTCGCTCCCAGCGCATCATACGCTTCTGCATCCGTGATCTTTCCGTCGGAGGCCGCATCTGACAGGCTTCCGCTTACTGCATCGGGATACTTCTCTGTCACCCACTGCGCAAATTCCTCCGCGCCGCTGTTCTGTCCGCTTTCCGCTCCCCGGCCCGCTGAGTCTGTATCCATAGCGGCTGCTTCCACTGCCTCGCCGTCCGAGCTGCCGTCACCTGCTGCTTCGCCTGTACTGCTGCTGTCTGCCGCTTCATCTGCACCGCTGCTGTCTGCCGCTTCGCCTGTACTTGCGCCGTCAGCTGCGGTCTGCGCTGTGAACTCTTCATATCCGGCGGCAAGCGCGGCCTGCACTGTCTCTGTCTGCTGCTCAAGCTCCTTCCTGTCCTGATGTCCGTTCCACGCCCTCACGATAACCACGATAACGACGATCAGGATGAGAACAGCCGCTGTCCCGAGCATCATAAGCTGTCTGCGCACCTGCCGCTGCCTCCTGCGCCGCATTTCCTCTTTTCTTTGCTGGCGTCTCTTTTGTTCCTCCATATGTACCCTCCTCATACACAGGTTGTTTGCGAAAAGGGCAGAACCGTTCCCGCGGTTCTGCCCGAATTTCCATCATATTTTTTATCTGTGCCGGATTGTGCCGGATTTATCCGACTTTTAACCTGAACTTCTGGATTTCCTTCTCGCTTGATACCTTCTCGATCATGCCGCCCAGGCTTCTTAACTTCTCCTCAAAGCGCTCATATCCCCTCTGGATATAGACGATGTCATCCACGATTGTGATTCCGTCCGCCGCAAGTCCCGCAATACAGAGCGCCGCGCCGGCTCTCAAATCCGGAGCACTCACTCTCGCCGCCGAGAATTTCTCAATTCCCTCGATCGTAGCGGAATTTCCTTCCACCTTTACCTGAGCACCCATGCGCGCCAGTTCGCCGAGATATTTGAAACGGTTTTCAAAAATACTCTCCGTGATCGTGCTCGTTCCCTCTGCCAGAGCGAGAACAACGCCGATCTGCGGCTGCATGTCTGTCGGATAACCCGGATACGGCAGCGTCTTCACCTGCGTGCTTCTCAGACGTCCCTTTGCGACCACGCGCACCGCGTCATCAAACTCCTCCACTTCACATCCGATATCAATCAGCTTGGATATTGTTGCGTCAAGATGTTTCGGGATCACGTTCATCACTGTCACGTCGCCCTTTGTCGCCGCAGCAGCAAACATAAACGTCCCCGCCTCGATCTGATCCGGAATAATCGAATACTCTGACTTGTGCAGTGAACGGACTCCTCTGATCTTGATCACATCCGTTCCCGCGCCTCTGATATTGGCGCCCATGCTGTTTAAGAAGTTGGCTACATCAACCACATGGGGCTCCTTCGCAACATTTTCCATAATCGTCAGACCGTCGGACATCGCCGCCGCCATCATCACGTTAATCGTGGCTCCTACAGTTACCACATCAAAATACAGATGGGTACCCTTTAAGTGCTCTGCTTCGGCCACAATCTTACCGTGCTCGATATCCACATCGGCACCGAGGGCACGGAATCCTTTCAGATGCTGGTCAATCGGCCTGCTGCCGATATTACATCCGCCCGGAAGCGCCACCTCCGCGCGTCTGTATTTTCCGAGAAGCGCCCCCAGAAGATAATAGGAAGCTCTTATTTTCTTAATATAATCATACTCAATGTTAAAATCACCGATCGTACTGCCGTTGATTTTCACTGTGTGTCTGTCTACCCGCTGCACCATTGCACCGATCCCGCTGATAGCCTCCAGCATCACATTGACATCGTTGACATCAGGCAGGTTCTCAATCAGGACGGTCTCATCCGTCATAATCGCCGCTGCAAGGATCGCAAGAGCTGCATTTTTGGCGCCGCCAATCTCCACTTCTCCCACAAGCGGATTGCCGCCTTTAATAATATATTGCTCCATTTTGCACCTCGACTTGAATCTTATTATCTTATTTGTACGTCCCCTTGTAACATGCGGTACGGACATACTCTTCCCCTTCCGGCCGCATTCACATAATTACTATACCATATATTCCGCTTATTTTAAATCGCTTTTTTCCATTCTGCCTGTCAAACGGTACTGGCCAATGAGTAATTTTAATTCGAATTTCAGCATATTGTCAAGTTATTTCTGGCAATACGGCCGCTTTTTATGAGCTTTGATAGTTTTCGACGGCGTTCAGCACGTTCTCTATTGTGTCTTCAATGCGGCATCCGTCTTCGCATACGGTAATATCGGCATATTTTTCAAAATACGGTACTCTTTCGTTGTAGAGGTCCCTGAATGTCTGTCCCTCCTTAAGGACTACGCCCCGCTTTCTCGGGCTGCGTATCCTCCTTTTTATTGTCTGATAAGATGCCTGCAAATATACAACAGTTCCGATTTTTTTGTAGTGTTCCATTGCCTCTCTGCAGTATATCACGCTTCCGCCCGGAGAGATTACAGAATTTTCCACATTCACAGATGCATTGACCCGGTTTTCAATCTCGAGAAATCCTTCTTCTCCTTCCTCGGCAATAATTTCCCGAAGCAGCCGGTTCTCCTGCTCCTGTATCAGCAGATCCGTATCAATAAAACGCATTCCAAGACGTTTTGCCACGACAACGCCCACTGTGCTCTTCCCGACAGCGGGCATTCCGATAAAAATCAGGTTTTTCTTCATAATGTATTTTCTCGCTTTTCATACTATTTTCCCGGACAGTATAACATGATTTTCCCGTTTAGTAAAATTTTCTGCTGTTCCGTCTGTGGTCACACCTGCGCTTATATAGTTCCTGGTACACCATGACCTCGATCAGATCGCGCATATGCCGGTCGTTTCCTCCGCCCATTTCCTGGCTTAAGACCGGGGTGCGCTCGTATTTCTCTATCCTGTCACAGATTCTCCTGCACATGAGCTTCAGCTGAAGTTTATCCGGAAACGCGTCATATATCATGCTGTTCTCGTATTCCATGCGGTCACACTCTTCTTCCACATAAGGGAGAAGACGTTTCGGGACATCCGGGTACATGCTTTTCATATACTCAAAATCTCTCTGTTCCGTTCTCCCGTCATCATAAGAAAATGGCATTGGATAGGCCATGTAATAGGGCAGTTTTGCCTCCATACTCCTCACTCCCAGGCAGACATTATATGTTTACTATATGCCGCTGCGCCCAATGGGTGCGGCATGCCGGCATTTTCCGCATTTTCACACGATACGGTCTTTCTTTTCATATACTGAAACAGAACAGTCAGAAATTGGAAAGGATAATTTTTATGAGTATAAAAGGAATCGACGTCAGTGTATTTCAGGGGACCATAGACTGGGAGAAAGTCAAAGCCGCCGGATACCAGTTCGCCATGATCCGCGCCGGATACGGCTACAGCACCGTGGATCCGCAGTTTCACAGAAACGCTTCCGAGTGCAACCGGATCGGGCTGCCCATCGGAGTATACTGGTTCTGCTACGCGCTTACTCCGGAAGACGCTGCAAGGGAGGCGCAGGGATGCATGAACGCCATATCCGGTTACCGTCTGGATTACCCTGTCTGCTACGATATCGAGCAGGCTTCCGTTGATTACGCGGCCGGGCAGGGCGTGACCGTAACCCCCGCACTCGCCAGACAGCTCGTCGAAAGCTTCTGCAACACAGTGGAGAACAACGGATACTTCGCCATGTTTTACACAAACCGGTATTTTCTCGATACTTATCTCGGCAGTGCCCTTACAGAGCGTTATGCCTACTGGTATGCCCGCTACACGGGTACTTTTGACGGGACGAACTGCGGCATCTGGCAGTATTCCAGCACGGGCAGCGTGCCCGGGATCAGCGGAAACGTAGATCTGGATGAAGGCTTCGTTGACTATCCGTCCGTGATCCGTACTGCCGGACTCAATCACCTTAACGGCAGCTCACCTGCGCCATCCCCGGAGCCCTCGCCCTCCCCTGCACCGGACTACATTACCTATGTCATCCAGCCCGGTGACACCTTAAGCGGGATCGCCCAGCGCTACGGGACAACAGTAAGCGCACTCTCCTCGCTCAACGGGATTTCCAATCCGGACCTCATCTACGCCGGAAATACGATCCGGATACCGGAAAGCGGAAACAGCGGCCGGTATTATACGATCAAAAGCGGCGACACTTTAAGCGGGATTGCCGCGCAATTCGGCACTACTGTCAGCGCCCTCGCCGCCCTCAACGGGATCTCGGACCCGGACCGGATTTACGCAGGGAACACGATAAGGATCAGCTGAAAAGATCATTTTTTTCTTTTTCTTTCATACAATGAACATACTTTGGACACATTTTATGAGTATACTAATCCGCAGATAGTTGATCAAACAACTATCTCCCCCCTCATAAAGTATTGGCATCCCGGGAGACCGGGATGCCGCACTTTACTCTCATTCCTTTAGATTATAAACGGCGAACCCCGCAGGTGATCATCTCATCTACGGGGTTTCGTTTTTAAAAAGAAGTTTTCAGCTTTACGCCTCTATTTTACGCCTTTTGATTCGTCCGCCACATACTCGAAGAAATCAAAGTCCGCGTATTTTTCATGCTTCAGGCGGTCCGCGCAGGTAAGTCCCGCCATCGTGCCTGTAAATTCACCGTACTTACAGTATTCGTCCGAAAATTTCGACGTATCGAAGACCGGTCCGATCTTCTGATACTCTTCTCCGTCTCTGCTCCATTCAAACCACGTCTCTCTTCCCTGCACATACAGGCGCATCCATACCGGGCCGTCCCCGGGCGCCACACGGGTGTCCGTGTACTCCGTCTTCTCTCCGTTCTCAAGCCTCATCACTGAGAGCGCAGGCTCACCAAGTGTTTCGCTGTAATACTTTCTCAGATTAATGTAGTTCATATTGTCATAGTAGAGGATCAGCCCGGCGCTGTGCTGGTACACTTCCGGCTCAAACTCCATCTTCGTCGTAATCCTTGCGTAGACGCTGGTCAGCTTGCGCGCCAGGATGCTGACCCGGTTTAAGGATGTCCTGGACTCCTGTCCCCGTATGCGCACATACCCGGGTCTGGCTTTCACATCAGCAAAAGACTGCGGCATGATCCTGGGAGAACAGTACCAGTTTCCGAGTGTCTCCCCGTCAAAATCGTCAAAATCCGGGATCTTCGGCATGGGACACTCCGGGAGGGAACTCTCCTGCGTTTCCTCCTGCGCAAGATTACAGAAATCATCCTTCGAGTTTCCCACATCCATTCTGAGCCATCCGTCGTCCGTCCATTTCATCCGCTGGATCGCCGTCTCCCTTCCAAGTGTACACCGAAGCTCCGGCACAAACGGTCTTGCCGTATGGTAGAAAAGGTAGACTTCCCCGTCCGGCGTCTCCACGTAGCTTCCATGTCCGGATTTCTGGAGCACAGAATCCGGATTATAGTATTTGGGCTTTAAATGGTCAGGATCATCCCGTTCATATGACGCCCCGGGCGCGGAGGTAAGAATCGGGTTCATCGGATCGCCTTCATAAGGACCCCATACACTTCGCGAACGCCCCATTGTGACACAGTGATTGTACCCCGTGCCTCCCTCCGCGCACATGATGTAATACCATCCGTTCCTTTTCGTAAGATGGGGAGCCTCGATACAGCCGCGGTCGGTTCCTCCCCTCCAGATACGCTTCGGATAACCGACAATGCTCTTTTTCTCCGGTGAATATTCCACCAGGCAGATCACTCCCGGCTTTTCATAGCCTTCTCTTGTCTCCCATTCAAGGGATACAAGCCACTTTCTCCCGTCGTCATCATGAAGGAGAGAGGCGTCAAACCCTGCGGAATGCAGATACACCGGCTCGCTCCACGGCCCCTCTATATTCTCCGCCGTGATCAGATAATTATCTACGTCAAAGTATCTGGCATTCATAGAATTCATGATTCCATATACCACATAAAAGAGCCCTTCTTCTTCACAATATGTTAAACACGGCGCCCAGATTCCTTTTGCTGACGGAAGTTTTTTAAGGTCCGTTTTCTCATCATCTGTAAGAATATGTGTAAGCAGTTCCCAGTTTTTTAAATCTTTAGAGTGGTAAACAGGAATCCCCGGCATCCACTCGAATGTAGACACCGCCACATAATAGTCTCCTCCTTTTCTGCATACACACGGATCCGGGTTGAATCCCGGAAATATCGGATTTCTGATCATTTTGTCTGTTCTCCTTACTGTCACACTTTTCCTGATTTTCCGCCGGACTTCCCCGGACGGTCCTTTTCTTTTTTCCGCCGGACTTCCCCGCACGGTCTTTTTCCGATTTCCGGCCTCTTTTTACTTTACGCGCGCTTCTCCCCGGCGGGTATTCTTCAGTCTGTCAGCATAGTGCTTATAATACTGTGCGGTTTCGCTGTAAATGTTATCATTTCTCCAGAAATTCTGAGATTGCACTTCTGTTCTTCATCGAACCGGTTTACAATAACAGCTGCCAGCTTCCCGTCCCTGTTTTTCCATGCGGTAAAGTCCAGTTTATCCGTGTACCGTGTCACTGCCAGACGGACAGCCCCCGGCCGGATGAAATGCGCGAAATGCCAGTAATACCGCAGACATTTCCGTTCCTGGAGCTTTCCGCTCTTCTCATCAAACAGATAGGGGGCGTCACAGAAGTTCCCTGTGTGATTCGGGCCTCCTTCACTGTTGAGCAGGATGTTCCAGTCATAGAATGAGCACATTCCGCCGTTCAGGTTCCCGATCATATCATGAGCCAGCCGCTCCGCGTTTTCTCCCTGCGAGTTCCTGTCGTACTTTCCAAACTCAAGGCAGCTCTCCGAAAGGATCAGCTTTTTGTCAGGCCAGTGCTGCTTCACGAGGTCAAGCGCCTCGAAGTGGTCCCCGCTGTACCAGTGGAAGGCAAGTCCCGCGATCAGCCCGTCCGTCGTATCATCCAGAATCTCTCTCGCCCGCTCGTACAGGCGCTCCTTGTTGTGATCCCAGATAAAAAGCTCCACATCATCAAGGCCGTGCCGTTTCATGGCAGGGACAAGATAATCTCTCAGGAACTCCTTTTCCTCCTGCGCGGTATAAATACAGGAGTCCCATTCCTGAACCGCCTTCGGCTCATTCTGCACGGACATCCGCTCTACCTCATATCCGCGCTTTCTGAACTCTTCCACATACCTGCACACATATTCCGCCCATCTCTCCCGGTATTCGGGCTTTAAGGAGCCGCCCTTCTTCCGGGCGCCGTTCGTCTTCATATAGGCCGGAGGCGACCAGGCGGAGAGCATGATCTTCAGCTTTTTCCCGGCTTTTTCCTGAGCCGCGTCGAGAAGCGGCAGGATATACCGCTCCGTATCGGCAAAGGAAAATTTTTCAAGGTTTTTGTCGTCCTCGTCCGGATCCGCCTCATACATGCGTGTGGAAAAGTCACAGCTGTCCATGTGGATGCGCACTCTTTCATATCCCATTTTATCATCCGAGAAATACATGTCGAGCATCTGGTTCTGCTGCTCTTCGGACAGCCGGGAAAATATATATCCCGCCGCGTCCGTGACTGCTCCCCCGAAACTTTCCAGTGTCTGATAAGCAGCATCGTCATAGATATTCAGAACCTGGTTCTCTTCCCCGGGATCATTTTCAAACTCAAGTGTTTCTTCTGTCAATTTGCCGTCCGCCTCTGTCGTATAAAAAAACGCTCTCATCTGTCCGTCCTCCAAAATTTCATATTTTTACATTCCTTTCTCTGTCAGAATCAGCACGCCGGAGAATCGGGCCGGCTTCTCACCACGGCTGTGGCGATTTCAGTCTCCGCGTCCTGTGTTATATAAGGTTGGCTCCTTCCTTGTGACTGTATAGTATTATAATTTGGGGGAGTTCTATATCAGAATTTTCAGATCTGTATTATAATTCTCGGATAAATGTGGTATTCTTTAGTAAAAAGGAGGCAGTATGAATTATCATTATCTCATCAAACATATTTCTTATCACCTGCACACAATCGTCCGGCACTATGCGCCGGACGGAACGCTCACAGAGTCCTACTGCGCCCGAGTCGCATTTCAGGATGTATTCAGCGATGAGGAGATTTACCGCGTCATAAACGAATATTCCTCGCCGGCAATCCTGTGGGTAAACGATGCTTTCGCCTACGCACTGGTCCGCACCGGAACATCCTGTTTTGTCATCGGGCCCGTAGGTTTTTCTGAACCTGTCCGGTTCAACAAATGCCATTATATGGACCAGGATGACAAAAGCTGGCTGGAGTCTGTTCCCATTTGCTCATTTGACGAGTTCTCCGGTGATATTCTTCTTGTCCACAACCTCTGCCATACAGACGAGATAACCTCCGAAGGCCTTCACCTGGCCAACTGCATTGATTCCGGCACGGATGAAAAGATACAGGAATCCTTCTCTCAGATTGTGTTCCGGAACCGGGAGCTGGGAAAAACACACAACCCGTACGATCAGGAAATACGGGAATTTTCCAGCATTGAAACAGGAGATCCCGAGCAGTTAAAAAGAAGCCTGGCGGAAGACTACACCGGAGAGATCGGAACTTTGGCGGACCACCCTCTGCGTCAGGCGAAAAACCGCGCCATTGTCGTCGTCACTTTGGCAAGCCGGGCAGCCATAAGAGGCGGTATTCAGCCGGAAGCAGCCTATTCTCTGAGCGATTCGTATATTCAGAAGATCGAAAAATGCCGGGATATCCCTTCTGTGTTCCACCTCTTCCACGCGGCGGAATACGAATACGCTCAGATGGTTAAGGAGTTAAATGAACAGAAGGAAGGAATCTTAAGCAAGGATAAAAACCCGCACATTAATAAGTGCAAAGACTATATTTTCTCCCATCTTCATGAAAAAATCGTTGTCCGGGACATCGCGGACACACTCGGCCTCAACGCGGGGTATCTGTCAGAGCTTTTCCACACCTGCGAAAAAATAACGCTGACAAACTACATCCGCAGAGAAAAGGTCCGCCTTGCCGAAAACCTTCTGATCTATTCACGTTATTCATACAGTGAGATCGCCACATATCTGGGATTCTCTTCCCAGAGCCACCTGGGGAAGTATTTCAGGGAAGCAACGGGTATGACCATGCGCCAGTACCGCAGTATCTACGGGGTCAGGGCGTTTGATACAGAAAAGCCGCAGAGCAGGCTTCACTGACGCACTTCTTCCAGAATATGCACGTCCCAGTCATTCAGCTCTATCTCGTCTCCTGCCCTGTACTCGCAGCCGGTCAGCAAATCTCTCACATGTGCGTAAGGGCAGGAAATTTTTTCTTTTTCTTCACTGTAGTGGAGAAGATAATGAAGGACATCTCCGCTGCAGTTTATGCCGCTTCGCAAAATCACAGGCCAGGCGTAAGACGGTAAATGTATCTCTGCGTCACCGGCCGCCTGCGCATAAATTTTCCTGAGCACTTCCTTGTCCGTAAAGCAGCCTATATAGTACGCACAGCCCTGCCCGTACCTGTGACGGGTAATTCCCGCATAATCCCCCCAGTACCTGTGCTCATACCCTTCAACCGTCTCCGCTTCTTCCGGCTTTAAAAGCTCCGCGATATATCTGGCCGGATATCCCCCGATCTTTGTCCTGCCCGGTTCTGTATACTGGTTTGAACTCATGCCGAAGCATTCCTGAAGAAGATGAGGCTGGCTGTCCGCATAAACTCTGGCATGCTCATCCGCCGCAAAGGACTTGAAGGAACTTACAAGGACTCCTCCGTTTTTCACAAATGCATCCAGCTTTTTCAGCATTTCCTCCGCAGCGCAGTAAAGAGCCGGCGTAATAATCATCCGGTACTTTTCCGGTTCCAGATTATTTATATCTACAACATCACATTCAATATTCATTTCATAGAGGGTATCGTACATCCAGCGGAATACATCATTGTAGCTTAAGTCCCTGTCTATGGGGAACCACTCAAGGGCGCTCAGTGACTGGTTGTCAGCCACAATCGCCACACGGTTCTTTTTCTTCAGTCCGCACAGCTTATCCCCCAGCCGTTTCCACTCACGCCCGATAATTCCAGCTTCTTTAAATGCCGGATTTTCCTCCATGTCATGGCTTAAAAGTCCTTTCCAGTAAGTCTCATATCCGCCGTGAACCGAATGCCAGTTCCAGTACAGAATTCCTGCCGCGCCGCTTGCCAGATGGCCGTACGCATGCAGTCTTAGCTGTCCGGGATACGGAGTCCAGTATTTAAACGCCTGGGCCTGGCATTCCAGAACAAGATAATTGTCATTTTTCAGGCTGCGTATCTCATCTCCTCCGAAGGCTGTTTCCGCTCCGGTCAGCTCATCCTGTGTGGGATGATAAATGTCTGTCCCGGCAATACTCAGACATTTTGAAGCTTCAAAATGGTTCATATCCGGCTGTATCCCGTAGGAGTAACCGTCCTGGGCAATATCCGCCCCGAATTTTTTCCACTCGAAGTCAAGGTTATGAGTAATAAACTGATCAGCCCTTTTATATTCCCGGACAATGTCTGCCTGCCAGGCCAGATATTCCGCCGCCTTCTTTCTGCGGAATCTGTCAAATTCCGAAACAAGGCCTCCGTTTATGCAGCCTGACATGTCGGGCAGATCGTCCCATCTGTGAATGGAATTGCTCCAGTGTTCCAGGCAGAATGCCTTGTTAAGCTTCTGTGTTGTACAAAACTTTTCCTTCAGATATTCTTTGAAAAGTCTCTGCATCTGCTCTCCCGTGTTACCATAGTGCTTTGTCTCGTTATCAATCTGGAAACCAATCACATGTCCGTACCCCGCTGTATGAGAAACAAGCTCTCTGATCACCCTCTCGGCGCAGCTTAAGAATGTAGGGTTCAGCAGATTGATAAGCTGCCTGTGCCCGTATCTCGCCCTGCCGTCTTTCGTCTCAACCATAACGTCCCTGTCTTTTTTTACAAGCCAGGACGGGACCGCATATGTGGGCGTACCGATTATCACAGACATCCCTGCTTCCTTTGTCCTGTAAAGGACACGGTCAATGTACGAAAAGTCAAACTTTCCCTCCACAGGTTCCAGCGTGCTCCATGTGGACTCCGCGATACGCACCACATTCATCCCCGCCGATTTCATCATCTCTATATCACGGTCAATACGGTCTTCTTCCATATACTCAGGATAATAAGCTGTACCGAATAATAATGCTCTGTTCATTTTCCTTCCCCCTTTTGCAATAGAGATATTGCAGGTACTTTTTGATAAGATACAAATATTATAACAGATTATCTATTACACTTTTCGGATTTATATCACATTTTTCATAATATTGATTTTTCTCTGCATGCCCGACCCACATTTTAAAAGATGCCCTTGAACGGATGGAGCAGGCATGGAACAGACGGCAGAACGCATAGTTTATACGGCGGTCCGTCAACGGATATGCAATCCGAGGACCGCCGAAAGGAACATTCACAGTTTTTTTACGTCCTGTTTAGAAATTTTCGTGTTCTTTTAGAAAGCACTCATACTTTTGTCACATTTACCTTTTATACTATGAGTCAGATAGTTGATAAAACAACTATCTCCCCCCTCATAAAGCACTGGCATCGAAAGATGCCGCACTTTACTCTCATTCCTTTAGATTTTAAAAGCAGCGAAGCCCGTTAACCGAAAGGTTAGCGGGTTTTCGTGTTTTTATGTTTTTGTATTTAATTCTTAACTGCCACTTTAGAAAATTTCGGCTTCTTTTATAATTCACTCATACTTTTGTCACATTTTCCCTTTATACTATGAATCAGATAGTTGATACAGCAACTATCTTTCCCCCCTCATAAAGTTTAGGTGCCGGAAGAGGCACCGCACTTTACTCTCATTCCTTTAGATAACTTATAAAACGACGAAACCCGCTGGCCGGACGGTCAGCGGGTTTCGCTGTCTGAAGGATTTGGTTTAAGCTGTCGCGGTTTTTTAGGGTACGCTTCATTGAAAGAGATATTGATATTTCCGTCTTTGCTGCAGCAGGATATCCCGCACCCTGATCTTTACATCCTCTGGGTAATATGGCTCTTTTTCCAAAAGATCGGATATAATATGTTCATCATATGAAAACTTCATTCTCCTGCCATACAAATTTTCCACTGCGTCGAGCTGCTCATCAAAATCCGTACTTAATGTTTTTGCACTTGCCCGCGGAATCAGATCTATAACATCCACACTCATAGGGTAATCTATTGTCGTATCTGATAACAGCGCTGCTCCGTTGTCAAAAACAGGGCAGTAACTGTATTTTCCCGCACTGTCCTGCAGAACGGCAATATTATGCATATGCCGGTCTTCGTTGAGAAAAAGTGCATCAATTGTCATGAGCTGTGCGAGGTACTCTCCGAACTTTTCCAGTCCTGTCATCTGCTCTGCCCGTTCTGTCAAAAACCGCGCCCGTTCTTCCACTCCCTGTATCATAAAAATGCTTTTGTACAGACTCTGCCCGTAAAAACTCTCAAACAATCTTTCCAAAGTAATAATCTGGCATCCGTCCGGAAGAAAATTTTTACTCCGGCATCCTCTGTATACTGCCTGTTTATACCCAATTTCTTCTGTCTGATAAAAAATAAATCCATCCTTTTTTACATTTGAATACTCCAACAATGCAGAAACCATATACTCTGCCAGGCCTTCATATCCTGTATAATCTGCCTTATACCATATTTCCCCCTGTTTCCATTTAAGCTGGTTTCCTTTTGATGACTGCAGAGAGAAGGTTCGGATACTGTTTTCCGCTAATCTGATCATCTTTCCTCACCTCTCAATCTGAATTCTGAAGTTGTCTTCCGCCATTCTTCCTTCCGTTTTCTGTATAATCAGAAACGGATCATAAAAAGGCAGATTCAGCTGCTGCAGCATAATCTTCATCTTATCTCTGGTTCTTGGGAAACACCTGGATTCCAGAAAATTTTCATACTCCTCATAGGAAGGATGCTCATTATTTCCAAATGCGCGGAATACAGGATCTGAGACAAAATTTTTTACTATAACCTGCCTTGCAGTTACATCCACATCTATCACAGTGCATAGCCGGTTTCCATTCATATACCTTAACCTGAGCGGCAGCTTTTTCTCCGGAACCCGCATTTCCTCCAGAAGCCATGGGTATTCTCTGAGTATACTTAACAGCGATGCTGCTGCCCCTTTTGCTGCTCCGCCTTCACTCTCCCAGTGTTCAACAGTTTTGACAGATACATTTAAAAATCCTGCCATCTCTTTTTGTTTTAGTTTCAGCCTCTGCCGAATTGCTTTTATTTCCTCCGATGATAAGACTTTCTGTTGGGCGAATTCCATTGTATCATCTCCCTTTTCTTCCAAACTTCATTTTTTCTGTCTGATTCACTTCCATTCATAGTATATCATATAAATCCCTAAAATATAGTAGTAATTTAAAAATTTAGTCCTCATTTTTAGGGTTTCATTGCTTTTTATCTATTCTTTTCTTTAGTTTTTCATTCTTCCGAATCCATAAGTTTTATATGCAATAACTCCACGGATAATCGTAAAGAGGATAACCGTACTGTTCGCCACTGTCGCAAGGTCAAGTCCCGCAATAATCGGAATAATACCGATCAGATAAAATACGAGAAGAATATACGGATAAGAACCGTGTTTCTCGTTCTTCCTGGCAAGCCCTTTCGGCAGCCAGCCGTCCTGACATGCGCGCATAACCGGATAGACGATCATTCCGATATTAAAATTCAGTGTTGTCAGAAGGGCGAACATCGCGCCGCCGACAACAAAGAACGTATAGACTGCCTGCGGCATAAACGCATCCGCGGATACACTCAAAGGCTGATTGGCAACCTGATCCACCGGAAGGACTCCCGCAGCCACTGTCGCCATAACCGCGTAAACGATTACGACTGCCGCCGTGGAGGCAACGATCACAAACGGGATGTCTTTCGTCGGATTTTTAGCCTGCGAACTGTAATTCACA
Source organism: Ruminococcus turbiniformis (assembly GCF_020687545.1). GTDB lineage: Bacteria > Bacillota > Clostridia > Lachnospirales > Lachnospiraceae > Mediterraneibacter > Mediterraneibacter turbiniformis. Next base: position 73,953 of record NZ_JAJEQX010000010.1, read on the forward strand.
ACATACTGCGCTCCGCCGGCCGCAAATGTCAGATAGATGGAAGCAACCACGAATCCGCCTGCTCCTCCCGTTGTAAATCCTTCTGTAAAATAATCCGGCTGAATATGCCCAAGTCCCAGAACGATATAAGACGCAATAGCCACCGCCAGTACCACACAAAGAATGTTCTGTAAAATCGCCGCCTGTTTTACCCCGAACAGATGCGTCCCGAACAAAATTGTAAGAACAATCACTCCGAGCAGCTTTGCGTTGACTGACGGGAACAGCGAAAGAAAATAATCCGCGAATGATATCGTATACATACTGATTGCCAGCGTACTGAACAGCTGTATGTAAAGATAGACACCCGCAAGGCGCTTTCCGCTGAGCACCGCGATCTGGGAATACTGGCCTCCGATAAAGTTTGCCGTTCCCCCGATGTAAATCTGCGGAATCATCGAAATAATTGTAATAATTCCCGCCACAATATACGCCAGGTTCACGCTGCGCCCTGTATATCCGATTGCGATTCCCGTCATTGTCATAATTCCTACGCCGATAATCTGTCCGACTGCCATAGAAAACAAATCTGTACGCGACAGTTTATTCTTATCTGTATTTTCCATATTCTCTCCTTTCCTGGCATACCGCCAAACTGCTTTATTGCTGTTAAATCCGATACTCTGTTTTCCTGTTTCTTCTAACGGTACAGAACACTTCTGATGCGTTCCATCGCCTCTTTCAGCATACTCCTCGGACATCCCACGTTAATTCTGAGGTGTTCCTCGCCGCCCGGCCCGAACCAGGGGCCCGGGACACAGATGACAGCCGCTTCAAGTACAACCCGTTTAAAAATCTCCTCGTCTCCAAGGCCCAGCCCCGAAAGGTCGAGCCATCCCAGGAAAGTACCTTCCGGACGTATCATAGAGGCCCCGGGCATGTTCTCTTTTACAAACTCCTCAAGGAAATCAACGTTTGACTGCATATACGCGACTTCCTGTCTGGCCCACTCAGCCCCCTCCGGGCTGTACGCCGCGATGACCGCTTCAATTCCAAATGTATTCTTCACATCCAGGGACATGGCTGTCTGGGTTTTTACAAACGCGTCTCTGATATCCTTATTGGGAATAATAGAAATACTTCCCTTAAGCCCGGCCACATTGAATGTCTTTCCCGGAGCTGTCAGATGAATAAAGTTCTGCTCATATCTTTCATCAAGACTGAGAATCGGATACTGTCTGTGTCCTTCATAAATGATATCCCCGTGAATTTCATCCGATACAATCATGACATTGTGCTTCAGACAGATCTCCGCCACCGCTGTCAGTTCCTCTTTTGTCCAAACTCTGCCTGTGGGGTTGTGCGGACTGCACAGCACCAGCATTTTGTTTTCCGGACACGCCGCAAGCATTTCCAGTTCTTCCAGATTCATTGCAAACCGTCCGTCCCTGATAACCAGCCCGTTGTTGACTACCTTCCGGTTATCATTTTTTACGATCGTGGCAAAAGGATCGTAAACAGGCTGCTGGATAATCACGCCGTCCCCTTCTTCTGTAAACGTCCGTACCGCAATGTTAATTCCCGCTACAACAGACGGCAGATATGTAATCCACTCCGCTTTCACATCCCAGCCGAACCTCATTTTCTGCCAGTAATTTACAGCCTGGTAGAAGCTCTTCATAGGCGCGCAGTATCCGAAAATTTCTTTCTTCACGCGCCTCTCCAAGGCTTCCACTATAACCGGAGCGCATGCGAAATCTGTGTCTGCCAGCCACATCGGAATCATTTCTTCCGGAATTTCCCGATGCAGGTACGATGCGACAGCTTCCGAATGCCATTTCATGTCGTTTGTCTGTTTTCTGTCTACTTTTCTGTCGAAATCGTATTTCATGTTTTCCCTCCTTTTAGTTTCGTTCTCAAACCGTTTCGTTACGAAACTTATTATAAAAAACGCATATTATTTTGTCAATAGATTTGAAATTTTTATTTATTTTTGTCATAATGTACTAAGATCAAAAAATGTATAATGTAGAAAGCACATAATGTAAGGAGTACATTTTTATGGAGTATTCTAAAGAATTTGACGAACTGGTTGAAAATTTCTATGAGATAGAAGAGATTATAAACGCCCTTGAAAGAGAGCCAAAAACGTACAACACGGACGAGCTGCTCTTTTTTACCGAAGCCCATACCCTCAAAAAAATTGCCGAAAATGAGGGAATCAGCCAAAACGAACTGGCCCGCATGATGTACCGGACAAAAGGCACAACTTCCGTCATTATTAACAAATTGGTAAGCAAAGGACTTGTGACAAAAAAGGCCGGAAAGGGCGATATGCGGCGAAACGAACTTTTTCTGACGGAAAAAGGGAAAAGTGTCAACAACTATCACAAGGAATATGATGCGGTAAAGCTGTCCGAATGGTGCAATGGCTTCTCGCTTACAAAGGAAGAAATAAGGACTGCAAATCATGTACTGCGCACCTGCCTGGAAGCATATCCAAAAACAATTTACCGGGGAAAAAGAGAGAATTAATACCGCGCCGGCGGGAATTTAAAAATGAGTCATAAAATGAGCAGGAGGTATTTTCATGAATAAAAAACGAATCATTCTGGCGGTTGCAGTTATCGCCCTTCTGGTACTTTTTCTGAAATACAGCGATTCTGTATTCAGCGCTGCCGCGCTTTTGAAAAATATTTTAACGCCGCTGCTGCTGGGATGCGCTATTGCATATGTCCTCAATATCCTTGTATCCAAAATCGAACAGCTTCCTTTTTTCAAACATCCGGGGGCTGTTCTTTACAAAGTCCGCCGTCCGGTCAGCATCCTTGGCTCGATCGGAATTATCATTGCAATCTTCGCTCTGATTATCCTGATCGTAATTCCGCAGCTTACGGAGGCTGTAGGAGTTCTCGTCAAAGAGATTCCCGCCGCGATCTCCCGGCTTATCGCCTGGCTTTCTTCTTCTGACAGAGACTGGCCAAGCCTTGAGAAATTCTTAACCTCCCTCAATGTAAACTGGGAACAGATCGTACAGAAGGCTGCTTCCCACCTCACAAGCGGACTGAGCAACATTTTCTCATCGACAGTATATATTCTCGGCAGTATCGGCTCCCTGGTCGTTAACTTCGTGGTAGCGCTGATCTTCTCTATTTATATACTTGCGGGACGCGAAAAACTGTCTGCACAGTTCCAGACTGTCGCGAAGACATATATCAAAGAAAAATATTATCACAAAATTGCCGTTGTACTTTCAACCGCCCATGACACATTTACAAAATTCATTATCGGACAGTGTACTGAAGCAGTAATTATAGGCTGTCTCTGTACACTCGGCATGTTTGTACTGCGTTTCCCGTACGCCAGCATGGTAGGCGCGCTGATCGGAGCCACCGCGCTGCTGCCGGTTGTCGGAGCATATCTCGGAGCCGGCATCGGAGCATTTATGATCTTTACCGTAGATCCGCTCAAAGCAGTCGGCTTTCTTGTGTTTATCGTTATTCTTCAGCAGATTGAAGGAAACCTGATCTATCCGAGAGTCGTAGGTTCCTCGGTCGGACTACCCGGCATCTGGGTGCTGTGCGCCGTCACAATCGGCGGCGGCCTGGGCGGTATCTTCGGGATGCTGGTCGCAGTACCCATCACGGCGACACTGTACAAACTGCTCCAAAATGATGTGAGAAGGAGGCGGGCAATTTCATGAGAGATCAGATCTTTATAAGTTACAGCCACGCAGACAGCGAATACCAGCTTCGGCTCCGGAAACACCTGTCATCTTCGCAATTTTCCTGACATCCAGAATACGAGAAACATTTATCTGTATTCCCTGGATATTCTCAAATGACCCCGCATTTTTTATCTGTACGATCCATATATGTTTTCTGCAGCGCCGGCATCATCCGGCGCTGATTTTATGCAGACGGCGCTCATAAGTCCGGGTATTTCTCGCCAGACTTATAAAATCACACTTTTTGATACAGACTATTCAAATAGAATTCATTTTTGTGCAAATTCAATCAAATTCAGTCAAGAAATATGTGAATTATTTTGATTGACTTTGACTGAGTTTGAGTTAAAATAAAATCAGAACAAGAAACAGAGGAATAAAAATGATCTACACAGTCACATTTAACCCTTCACTGGATTATATCGTCTCTGTTGATGACTTCCGGCTCGGACTTACAAACCGGACGGCTTCAGAGCTCCTCCTTCCGGGCGGGAAAGGCATCAACGTATCCACTATCCTGAACAACCTCGGCATTGAGAGCACAGCTCTTGGCTTCATCGCCGGGTTTACCGGACGGGAAATTGTAAGACGCACAGAAGAAATGGGAATCCGCTCGGATTTCATCTTCATTGACGAAGGGTTCTCCCGGATCAACGTCAAACTCAAGAGCATCGACGGCACGGAGATCAACGGTATGGGGCCTCATATCAGCCCGGAGAAGGTCGAAGCGCTGATGGAGAAGCTGGATGTGTTAAGAGAAGGCGATCTGGTCATCCTTGCCGGAAGCATCCCTTCCACTATGCCGGATGATATTTACAGCCGGATCATGGAACGTCTGCATGGAAAAGGCGTCGGATTTGTGGTGGACGCGACGGGTGATCTGCTTCTCAATGTGCTGAAGTACCGCCCCTTCCTCATCAAACCGAACAATCACGAACTCGGCGAGATCTTCGGCGCGGAGATAAAAACCCGTAAGGACGCCGTCCCCTACGGAAAGAAGCTCCAGGAAATGGGCGCGCGCAACGTCCTTGTCTCCATGGCAGGCGAAGGCGCCGTGCTGATCGCGGAGGACGGAACCGTCTGCGAAGCCCCCGCTCCGAAGGGAACGCTTGTAAACGCCGTGGGCGCAGGAGACTCCATGGTGGCAGGATTCACCGCAGGGTGGATGGAAAAGAACGATTACCGGCACGCATTTTACATGGGCGTAGCATCCGGAAGCGCCAGCGCGTTTTCCGAGTATCTGGCGACAAAGGAAGAGATCCTTGCCCTGTACGCTCAAATCGCCCCGGCGGAATAACACCTGACGCCAGGCCGTCTGCAGCAGATACGACTGTTTTATGACGCTTGCCCGGTATAAATGTCACAAAAACGGAGAGTAAAGTAAAAAGAAAGGAAGACTGTAAAAATGAGAATTACAGATTTGCTGGACAAACGCAGCATCTCGCTGGATGCAAGTCCGAAGACGAAGAATGAAGCGCTCGATCAGATCATCGACCTGATGATGAAGAGCGATAAGATCAGAGACCGCGAGGCATACCGCGCGCAGGTCTACGCCCGGGAGGAAGAGAGCACAACCGGCGTCGGAGAGGGAATCGCCATTCCCCACGGCAAGTGCGACGCTGTCACAAAACCCGGACTTGCCGCCATGGTCGTAAAAGACGGCGTGGACTTCGATGCCCTCGACGGCGAGCCTGTCACCCTGATGTTCCTGATCGCGGCGCCGAACACAGAGGATAACGTACACCTGGATGTTTTAAGCAAGCTCTCCGTCCTCATGATGGACGAAAACTTCTCCAACAATCTGAGAAACGCACAGAGCGTCGATGAATTTCTGGCCATCATCGACAAGGCAGACTCCGAAGAGAGCAGCATTGACGAGCGTCTCGCAGATACCGGAGCTGACAGCGCGGATGTATCTGAGGCCGGAGACCGGTTTAAAATTCTCGCAGTCACCTCCTGTCCTACCGGAATCGCCCACACCTATATGGCGGCTGAAGGGATCGAGAAGGCGGCAAAGGCGAAGGGATGTTTCGTCAAGATCGAAACTCGGGGATCCGGCGGAGCAAAGAACGTGCTGACTGACGAAGAAATCCGAAACGCAGACTGCATCATCGTGGCAGCCGACGCACAGGTTCCCATGGACCGGTTCGACGGGAAGAAAGTGATCGAATGTCAGGTATCCGACGGCATCAGCAAGGCAGATCAGCTCGTAGAGCAGGCCATGTCCGGAAATGTTCCCGTCTACCATGGAGCCAGCGCTTCGTCCCCTTCTGCCCCGTCAGGCGGAAAATCAGGCGGCGCAGGACATAAGATTTACACCCAGCTTATGAACGGCGTCTCCCATATGCTTCCCTTTGTAGTCGGCGGCGGTATCCTGATCGCGCTCGCGTTCCTGATTGACGGACTGAGCGTTGACTTAAACTCGCTTCCCGCGGACCAGAGGGCAGATTTCGGTACGATCACACCGGTCGCAGCGCTTTTTAAAGGTATCGGCGATACCGCGTTCGGATTCATGCTCCCGGTACTTGCCGGATTCATCGCCATGGCGATCGGAGACCGTCCGGCCCTGGCTGTAGGATTCGTAGGCGGTATGATCGCATCCGGCGGAAAGTCCGGTTTCCTCGGCGCGCTTGTTGCAGGCTTCGCAGCCGGATATATTATCCTGGCACTCCGCAAAGCGTGCGACAAACTGCCTCAGGCCATTGAAAAAATCGCCCCGGTTCTCCTCTATCCGGTGTTCGGTATCCTGATCATGGGACTTCTCATGAACTTTATCGTAGAACCGGTCATGGGCGGCATCAACACCGCGCTGAACAGCGGACTTGCGGGCATGGGTGAGTCAAGCAAGGTTCTCGTGGGACTGATTCTGGGCGGCATGATGGCAATCGACATGGGCGGTCCGTTCAACAAGGCAGCTTATGTGTTCGGAACTGCTGCCATCGCGGCCGGAAACTATGATATCATGGCGGCTGTCATGATAGGCGGCATGACGCCTCCGTGCGCAATCGCGCTTGCTACTCTTCTGTTTAAGGATAAGTTCACAAAAGAGGAACGCGAAACCGGCCCCACTAACTTTATCATGGGACTTGCCTTCATCACAGAGGGCGCGATCCCCTTCGCGGCATCCGATCCGCTCCACGTACTCCCCGCCTGCATCGCGGGTTCGGCCGTGGCAGGAGCGCTCTCCATGGTCTTCGGATGCACACTGATGGCGCCCCACGGCGGCATCTTCGTGTTCCCGGTAGTAGGAAACGCACTCATGTACCTGCTCGCGCTTGTGATCGGAACTGTCATCTCGGCGGTGCTGCTCGGTCTGCTGAAGAAAAAGGCCGCATAATTTGGAGTAGAATATTTCTTAAAACTGGCGTACAATAGAAGGAAATACGAAAAAGCCTGACCGGCTTTCCGCAAAGTGAAACACACATATCTGTGCCTGGAGGCTCCGGCGTTTCGGGCACAGCGCCGTTTGCGGATGCCGGAGGACGAAAGAGGTTGCCATGCTTTCAGAACAGAGATATGAAAAAATCCTGGCCCTGCTGGACGAAAAAAAGAGCGTCACAGTGGCTGAGATCACAGAACTCCTCGGCATTTCCGAATCTACTGCGCGCCGCGACATTACAGCGCTTGACAAGGCCGGAAGGCTGACAAAGGTATTCGGAGGAGCCGTCATAAACAGCGGCTCCTTTGTCATACAGGAACCTACCGTCGCACAGAAGGTTGAAATTCGGAAAGCGGAAAAAATCAGAATTGCCCGCCATGCGGCGGACCTGATTGAAGAGACAGACTTTGTCTATCTGGACGCCGGGACGTCCACCGGCTACATGCTGGAATTTCTGGCGCAGAAAAAAGCCGCCTTTGTGACAAACGCCGTGGCTCACGCCCAGCGGCTGGCCGCACAGGGGAACCGGGTCTTCTTAATCGGAGGCGAGCTGAAAAGCTCCACCGAGGCAGTTGTCGGATCACTGGCAACAGAGACGCTGTCCCGGTATCATTTTACGAAGGGGTTCTTCGGAACAAACGGAATCAGCAAATCCGAGGGCTTCACCACACCTGATGTGGGCGAGGCGCAGGTCAAGCGGACTGCCATGCGTCAGTGCCGTAACCGGTATATCCTGGCCGACAGTTCCAAGTTCGGCAGCATCAGCGCCGTCACATTCGCCGCGCTGGAGGATGCCGTGATTCTGACAGACGAGATACCCGAAGGGTATCAGAAAGAGAATGGAATTGTAAAGTGCGGGGAATAATGCCCCGCACTCTTTTTGTACAGGCGACGAGCCAAAGTCCGGGCTTGCCCGAGACCTTGGCGACCGCTTACAATCCCGGAATGTGCCTTTTGGCACTTCCGGTGATTATGCGATTTGGGGTGTTCCCCTTAATCGCCCCTTGCCTGAATTTTTCAACTATCTCAGGTACGCCTCCACCCGCTTCGCAACATTCTCCTGCAGATTCCTGTAAAAAAACTGATAATCATATATATGATATTCCCCTTCCTTCAGGAAGGAAAGCGCCGCCGGATAATCTTCCGGGGACACATCTGTCACTTTAAGCGCGCCTCTCTCTTCATCAATATAGGCGCCCGTAAGCTGAGGTATCTCCTCAGTTATATTTCCATCATAATCCGTAAAACACGCACCCAGATTCAGCGACCGGTCCGCTGCGGTGCTGTCTGTCCGCCAGTTCAGCGGATTAATACTGTAGGACCAGCTTCCTTCCGGGATAAAAAACGAATCCGTGATATCCTCTGCCTCTGAACTGAAGGCAACAATCACTCCAGTATCTGTCTCTCCGGACGCCGGGACAAGCTGCGGGTATTCTTCCACGTCCTCTTTCGTCAGCGCCCACCCGATGCAGTAACATGCGATCATATCGTCCAGTTCTTCCGGATAATTCTTCATCAGCTCCAGACACATGTAGGCTCCCTGGGAAAATCCCGCCAGAACGAAGGGGTTGTCATCTTTTTTGTTTTCAAGGTAATATTCAAATGCCGCGGATACGTCCTCATATGCGATCTCATAAGATTCTTCCATCCTTCCTGCGTCAATGGCCGACAGAGATCCCTGGCGGTAATAAGGAGCGTACATGTCCAGCGTCTCCTCATAGATTCCGCGCTCCATATTCAGCGCACCCAAAAAACTCTGCCGTCCCTCTTCGTCATCGATCGGCATGTTGATTGTATCCTCATCTCCCGCGTAGGTTGTAGGCCCGATCAGAAACAGGTCCGCCTCACAGGAATCATCTGTTCCGTTGTACGCCCACATGCTGTCTTCGGAGTAGTCCGGCGCACTCTCCTGCGCTGCCGGATCTGTACTTTCCGTCCTGCTCTGGCCGCAGCCGCCCAGAAGTGTGCAGAACATCAAAGTCACTGCTGCAAAGCCGGCTATCCTCTTTCTAAATTCTTTTTTCATTATCTTCTCCTCATAACTCAAATGTTCAGCACACAGGTCATTTCGTACCACTGCTCTTTTCCCCATGCAGAGTCAGATATTCCCCGGTTTTGAAATCCCATTTTCTCATACATCTTTATCTTTGACTTCAGACAGGTCAGAATAATCCACTTCCTGTCCCTATCCCACTCCCTGCGCAGATACTGGTACATCATTTCCCGGGCAAGTCCCTCTCCCCGGTATTCCGGGAGCACATCAAGCCCGAGAATCATGACATTTTTCCCATCGGGATTATGAAGTTCAGGCTGTGTATAAAATTCATCTCTCAGAGAATATTCGTCCGTGGCAAGTCCGTCAATAAATCCGGCCAGCTTTCCCGTCTGCCGCTCAGCTGCAACGAGGAACACATCCGGCGCAGTTCTGACACGCTCTCGCATAATATCCTCACTGCACGCTTCATTGGGCGGAAAACAGATCCGTTCAATCTCCGCCGCCTGATCCGCTTCCTCAGGGAGAATCGGACGGAACTCAAAACGCTCCGTCAAAGGCTTATCCGAAAAGCCGTATTGTTTCAAAAGATCCTGCGCTCTTGACCGCCCTTCCTCCATCCTGCCCATTGTATCAAAGTCGTAACCTTTCCAGCTCAACTCCCTGTATCTGCAAAATTCGTTGTTATCCTGCGTCCTTGTAAGATACATAAGCATGAGAGACAGTTCTTCCAATGACTGTTCATAAGACTTTTTACTTTCCATCTTTTCACCCCACTCCAAAATCGGTTATCTCATAAAGCACTTCCACGTCCGGGTCGTCAAGAAGCCAGCGGTATTCTTCCATAAACCATCTCACAAGCTCCTCATCGCGCCGGATCGGCGTGGAATTGTTGTTGAACACATTGACGGTTCCGTGCTTAAAATATTTCTTCATTGCAGAAATGTCATTTCGGATCATATCCTTTGTCTGCCCCTCGATCCCAACCATCAGACAGATCGAGTCAAACAGCGCCGCCACTTCCTCAGGCCTCCGGAAATCCGCGTGTTTGTTCAGCACCTTTTCCCGGAAGTCGTAATCAAATGTCTCCACTCCGATCTTGTACGTGACCGGAATACCGAAAAACTCTCTCATCTCATCCAGACGTTTCCGGTAAATCCAGTGGCTTTCAAAGATAAGCCTGTCAATCTTTTTCTCATCCACAATCTCCCGGATATCTTCCAGTGTCGCGCGGGGAAGCTCAAAGCAGCTGCCCGAGTTGATGGCCTCGAGCACGCCGTATTCACCCGTGACACGGGAGAGCACCTCCCGGTTCTGCCGCACCATCTCTTCTTCGTCTCTTCCATTATCTTCGATATAATCGCAGAATGTACATTTGCCCCAGGCACACGGAAATGCCCGCAGGAGCACGATCTCTCTTCTGTTTTTCTCTGTAATCACACTGTAGCGTTCCATCCGTCCGCCCTCCTTCTGATTCTGACAGCGCTTCCTGCGCTTTTGGCAGCGCCGTATTTCTTTGTCCTGCCGAGCGCCTGCACCAGTGCGGCCCTGTAACTGAACCGTTGCTTCAGCCTCTCCCGGGCACGCCTGTTACTGCACTCTCCCCGGACTTCCCGGGCATTTCAGTCTCTCCCGGACATCCTGCGCTTAAGTTCACCGGACATAAGCGGGAGAAAGGCGCTCACTGCCAGAATCGAAACGCACCGGTCCGCATAGTCGGTCAGAAACTGAACCGTGAAAATACTCCCGGTAAGGCCGAGCGGCGTCCGCGCCAGGAACTGCACAAGTATCGTTGACCCGGAGGATGTCACACCCCCGAACAGTGCCGCATTAATCAGCGCGCTTACAATCGTTCCCGGAACTGTCACCCCCAGCCCGAGAAGAAATATTTTCATTCCCTTCACAGACCGTCCATGCAGCAAAACTCCGCTCACCAGTCCTGTGATCATCCCCACCGGCGCGAAATAAAGAGAATAGATATCTGTTGTGATACCCATGAAAATACCGCTCAGCAGGTTGGGAAGCATTCCGAACCAGGGGCCCAGCACCGCACCGGTTAAAATCGTCCCGATGCTGTCCAGATAAATGGGCAGCCGCAGCATGAGAGCGATCTGTCCTCCCACGATGTTGATGACAACCGCCATCGCCACGAGGCAGATCTGATATGTATTAATTCTTCCTGCATGTTTTGTTTTCATTTACACTCCTCATTCCCATCAGTGCGGATTCTTTTTCAGTACTCTCGTCATGAAAAAATCCATAAATCTGTCCGCGTCTGTCTCAGTCAGAACATGACTGTTTGCGTCCTTTCTCCAGAAATTCATAGAGTCAGTCACACTCTGTCCCCGGCAGATACCTTCCGTCTCCACCGCCGTAAAGCTGTCGAATCCCGTACACATGGACGGATCGATCAGATAAGCGACTGCAAGCGGATCGTTGATCACACAGCCGATGATCCCCTCCTGTTCCCAGTGAAAGTCCATATAAAAATCCGTGATTTTCCTGATAAACGTTCCGGTGTCATTATCGAGCCTTTCCATATAGGACACAAGGTTCGGCGTCAGCACGATTTTCCTTGTGACATCCAGTCCCACCATCTCGATCTTCTTTCCCGCTTCCGCATACATCTCGTAGCATATCTTTGCGGCTTCGGGATCACACCAGTAATTATATTCTGCTACCGGAGAACAGTTTCCGTGGCTTTTAAAGCTTCCGCCCATGGACACAAGTCTCGGTATGCGCCGGATCAGATCCGGTCTCTTCTGAAAGAGCCGCGCAAGATTCGTCATCGGGCCGAGAGCGAGAACTGTGATCTCCTCTTTGTCCAGCGCTTCTTCCAGAAATTCCACGGCGCTCTTATCCGGGAACGATCCCGGGACATCAGGAAGAAAGCTTTCGCCCAGCCCGTCGCTTCCGTGCGTATCCATGGCGTCCACGTATTTTCCCGCCAGAGGAACCATCTCCCCGATATAGACCGGTATCTCCTCTCTTTCCGCCTGTCTTAAAACCTTTCTCGCGTTGCGCGCCCCCATATCCGCGGGCACATTGCCGGATACCGTTGTAATCCCGGCAATATCCAGTTCAGGGGACGCAAGCGCCAGAAGAAGAGCCAGCGCGTCGTCGATCCCCGGGTCACAGTCAATAATCACTTTCGGCATAAAAAAACCTCCTGATGAATCATCCCTTTTTATGGCAAAATCCTCCACAAAAAAGGCATACTTCACCAGAAGATACCTGTTTTAAGCCTAGTTTTTTATACTGGGAGGATTTCGAACCAGTCCTATAAAAGTTCTATAAAGCTTCATGTAGTATAACAAATCACTGTCCAAAGTGCAAGAAAATTCTTCGCGCACTCCTCTCCGGAAACCACCGAATATTCTGCCCCCTCCCCCTTGACAACGGTGCTATAGTATAGGTGTAGCAAAGTAATACACTTAACAATACCTGCTTATAAAAAAGTTAGAAGGCTGCTAAGCGTGATTCAGTGATTGGAGGAAAAGATAAATGAATACTTTAAAAGCTGAAAAAAGAGACCTGACAATTAAAGCCAAAAAACTTAGAAGAGAGGGATTTGTTACCGGGAACCTCTTCGGACGCGAAATGAAGGAGTCCATTCCGCTCAAGATGGAAAAAGGCGATGTAGACCGGCTTCTGAAGACAGAGGGCAAAGGCGGAAGAGTCCAGCTTTCTGTAGAGGGACAGACATATGACACCTTAATTAAAGAAGTAGATTTTAATGCAATGAAGGGCTGGGTAGATGAGATTGATTTCCAGGCTCTTGTTAGTACAGAAAAGGTACATTCCTCTGCGGAGATTCATCTTATCAACGCCGAGAAACTTGTCGCCGGAGTACCGCAGCAGATGCTCCACGAGGTAGATTTCAAAGCGCTTCCGTCCGCTCTTGTTGAAAAAATCGAGCTGGACATCGGAGATTTGAAAGTCGGCGATACGATTCGTGTGGCAGATCTTGACATTGCAAAAGATAAAGATGTTGATCTGACAACTGATCTGGATGCCACTGTTGTAACCGTAACAGAGATAAAAGCTGCGGCTGCTGATACTGACGCAGAAGAAGAAACAGCAGAAGAATAATCTACAGAAGAATATTCGCGAAATTTTCACTAATTTTTTTGCAAAAGCAGTATATATTTCGACATCTTATCCAAATCTTAACATTTTCTTAGCATTTGTCTTGACAGTGTTTATTGCCGGGTGTAAACTGACACCCATAAAAGCAAAGGCGCTTTGGTTTATACCAGGGCGCCTTTACTTTTATCATAAAAATACCTGAACCGGTACAAAGATGTGCATCGCAGAGCTCCCATCCTCTGCGGTGCATTTTTTTGTTCCGGGGTCTGAGAGGAGGAAACTTTATGACTGAAGAAATTTTAACTGCAGTTAATGAAGCCGTCGGCACCGAAGTATTTGGTATCTGGTTCCTGATCGGAGCCGCCTTCGTTTTCTTTATGCAGGCAGGATTCGCAATGGTGGAGACAGGATTTACGCGTGCCAAAAATGCCGGAAACATCATCATGAAAAATCTGATGGATTTCTGTATCGGCACATGCGTCTTTATCGTCCTCGGATGCGGCATTCTTCTGGGAGAAGATGCGCTGGGCGGCTTCATCGGAATTCCCACACTGGGAATATTTACGGACTATGCCAATTTTGACTGGTCCAACTTTGTGTTTAACCTTGTATTCTGTGCCACGGCGGCCACGATTGTATCCGGCGCCATGGCAGAACGCACAAAGTTCCTCGCCTACTGCGTTTACTCGGCAGTCATCTCCGCAGTAGTCTATCCTGTGGAGGCCCACTGGATATGGGGCGGCGGATGGCTTTCGCAGATTGGCTTCCACGATTTCGCCGGTTCCTGCGCAATACATATGGTCGGCGGGCTTACCGCCTTCATCGGAGCCGCAATGCTCGGCGCAAGAATCGGGAAATTCTCCAGAGATAAAAACGGGAAGGTGACAAAAGTCCACGCTTTTCCCGGACATAATCTGGTAATCGGATCACTTGGCTGCTTTATTCTCTGGTTCGGATGGTACGGTTTTAACGGTGCTGCAGCCACAACCGGACCGCAGCTTGCGTCCATTTTCATGGCTACCACAATCGCTCCGGCAGTTGCTACCGTTGTCTGCATGATTTTCACATGGCTCCGGTACGGAAAACCGGATGTCTCCATGTGTCTGAACGCATCACTCGCCGGACTCGTAGCCATCACTGCCCCCTGTGATGTGGCAGATACCACAGGTTCTATCATCATCGGGGCTGTAGCGGGTGTACTTGTCGTATTCGGCGTATGGTTCTGTGACAATGTTGCTCACGTTGACGATCCGGTCGGAGCCGTGGCTGTCCACTGCGCGAACGGTATCTGGGGTACAGTCGCAGTAGGTCTGTTCGCGACGACCAGCGTTCCGGAATCCACCATCAACGGCCTGTTTTACGGCGGCGGGTTCCGCCAGCTTGGAATACAGCTTATCGGTGTTGTCACAGTCCTTGCCTGGACCGCGGTAACTATGATTATTGTGTTTAAGCTCATCGATATAACCATCGGCCTCCGGGTATCCGAAGAAGAAGAAATCATAGGACTTGATTCCAGAGAACACGGACTTGCATCCGCCTATGCAGGATTCAGCATTATGGATATCACAGAAGGCGGAATGTCAGAAAACGAAAATACCGATCTCGGAATCAGCGAATATGAAAAAGCTTCTGAAGCTCAGAAAGCGGTTTCTGTTCCTGTAGCCGGACCGGTTGATCCGGATACAGGCATGCATAAAGTCGTAATTATCGCAAAACTTTCCCGCTACGAGCGCCTGAAATCCGCTCTTAATACCCTGGGAGTTACCGGAATGACAGTGACACAGGTTATGGGATGCGGCATACAGAAGGGCGCCGGAGAACGGTATCGTGGAGTTGAAATGGATGTGACCGTGCTTCCGAAAGTAAAAGTGGAAGTAATTGTAGGAAATATCCCTGTTGAAGATGTAATTGAAACGGCAAAGAAAACGCTTTATACAGGACATGTGGGCGATGGAAAAATCTTCGTTTATAATGTACAGAAAGTGGTTAAAGTCCGTACAGGAGAAGAAAACCTGGCTGCTTTAAGAGATGTGGAATAAGAGGTTTTCCTGTTATCAGCGCCTGAGGGCAGAGCTTTAAAAATCCGGCTCTGCCCTCAGGCATTAAACTTTAAAATTCTGATCTACCGATACCACACCGCCGCCTCATACGGCTTCAGCGCGATCTCCCCGTTCTCTTTCACTTCCGTTTCCGCATAATTTCCAAGCACTCTCTCAAAACCTTCCAGCTTCGGCGCGCCCTTCCACTCATACTCTCTTCCATAGAAGTTTGCCGCCACGATAAGCTCATGGCGGTCAGCTTCTGATAATAATGGAAGATGGAATCCTCATCTTTCAGCTGATCCGCGGCATTCACCCGCGTATGGTTTCCGTTCACCGCGATCCACGGCTCGTTTCCGCCCTCAGCGGTAAATCCGGCATACTTCGTATCATCCCACTGCATCGGTGTACGGCCGTTGTCACGGGAGTGCACCTGGATGATGCGCAGGGCATCCGAAGCGGACAGCCCCCTGTCCTGAAGGATCTGGTAGTGATTCAGGCTTTCCACATCTTTAAACTGCGAAATGTCTGTAAAGTCAGTATTTGTCATTCCGATCTCCTCGCCCTGGTACACATACGGCGTGCCGCGCAGGCAGTGGATCACCGTGCCGAGCATCTTCGCAGACTCTTTCCAGTATTTTCCCTCGTCTCCGAAGCGGGATACAACACGCGGCTGGTCATGGTTGCACCAGAACACGGCGTTCCATGCATTGTGCTCCGCCATTTTTGTCTGCCATTCAAAGATGATATCTTTAAGCTTCTGGAAATCTGCCGGGACAAGCACCCACTTCTCATTTCCCATAAAATCCACTTTCAGGTGATGGAAACTGAATACCATGGAAAGCTCCCCCGTCTCGCGTCCTGTATACTGATAGCAGTTTTCAATGGATGTGCTGGACATCTCACCCACTGTCACAATCTCCGCGTCCGTTCCAAAGGACATGTCATGGAGTTCCTTTAAATACTTATGGATCTTCGGTCCGTCAGTATAGAACTTTCTTCCGTCCCCTGCCGGATCGTCCTCAAAGCATGCCTTGCTGATCAGGTTGATCACATCGAAACGGAAGCCCTTCACACCTTTCTCCATCCAGAATTTTACAATATTCTGAACTTCTCTTCTGACATTTTCATTCTCCCAGTTTAAGTCTGCCTGGGTTACATCAAAGAGGTGAAGGTAATACTCGTCAAATTTCTCTACATACTCCCAGGCGCTTCCGCCGAACTTGCTCTCCCAGTTGGTCGGCGCGCTTCCGTCCGGTTTTCCCTTGCGGAAAAAGAAGAAGTCTTTATAGTACGGATCTCCCTCCATCGCTTTTGTCATTCTGAGGAGATACGAAAAACGGCGTAAGCCAGATATAATCCGCTCCCAGTTCTTTTATATAATCAAGCTTTTCAATTACGCCGCGAAGATCCCCGAGGCCGTCCCCGTTTGTGTCGCGAAACGATTTAGGATATATCTGATACACAACGCTTTTCCTGAAGTCCTTATTCATAGCTTTTAACCTGTCCTTTCCTGAATCTTCTGGCCGATATCCGCCCGTCCGGGTTAATCCCATGTGATCACCGCTGTCTCGCCTGCCTTCGCATCCATGCCGGAGTGCAGTGTAACATTTGACGCATCTCCTTCTCCTGTCACAATCAGCATAGTCGTACACGGATGTCCCGCCGCTTTGATCTTTTCCGAATCGAACTCAATAAGCGGCTGGCCTGCCTTTACGTGATCTCCTTCATTGACAAACAGCTTAAATCCGTCGCCTCCCATATCGACCGTATCAACCCCGACATGGATCAGAAGCTCAAGGCCGTTCGAAAGTGTAAGCCCGCACGCATGGCCTGTATCCGCCATCACAACCGTGACATCACAGTCTGCCGGAGCAGTTACAACTGTATTGGCCGGTTCGATTGCCACTCCGTCTCCCATCACTTTCTGAGAGAACACCTCATCCTGTACCTGGTCAATCGGAATTACTTTTCCGTCCAGAATGGACTTGAGTTCCTTTACTCCTGAAGCGGCCCCGCTGTCTGCCGTTCCGGATGCATCCGCGTTCTCTGTCTGCGGCTCTGCCACTGCCGCGGCCGGCTCTTTTCCAAATTTCTCTTCATTTGAAAGCTTCATTCTTCCGACAATCATCGTCAGAATAAACGGAATCACGATCGCCGCGCAGGAGGAACCGATCATTCCGCATACAAGCGGGAACACATATTTTAAGTTAACACCGAAAAGCGCCGGCTCTGTTACGCCGAGGTAGCATGAAATACATGCCGGCACATTAACCTGCTGCGCCCTTTCATTCTTTTTCTGGAGAACCGACATGGCGAGCACGCTGGAACCCTGCGCGATATTGGACAGAGCGATCATCGGCCAGAGGATTGTAGAGCCTGCCGGGGACGCGATAAGCTGTGAATCGATGGCGTTGGTCATGTGATGCAGTCCTGTCATAACAAGCGGCGCATACAAAAGACCAAATATCGCTGCGAATACAAATCTGAAGTCAGATGTAAGCCCTGCGTATACCACATCGCCGCGATGACCTGACCCTGATAACCGATCATCTGCACTTTTGCGAAGCCGAAATCCCATACCGGAATCTCATCCGCAGGTGTTGACGCTACGCTGAAACCGTTCAGAAGCTGGGAAGATACAAGCGTCAGACCGAGGATGATGCCGAGGATCTGCGTTGTTCCCATCTTCTTTGTAATCGACCACACAATCCCCACAGGCAGCAAATGGAATACCGCCTCGCCGATCAGCCAGAGGAAGCTGTCCACACCGGCCCAGAACTGGGACACATCGATGATTGTTTTTGTACCGTTGTCAAAGAAATAAATACCGTCGATCACATTGCGGAATCCCAGCACAAGACCGCCGCAGATCAGGGCCGGAATCAGAGGCGCGAAAATCTCTCCCAGAGTTCCCATAATCTTCTGCGCAATATTCTGGTTTGTTTTTGCCGCCGCTTTCACTGCATCCTTGCTCACACCTTCGATTCCGGCGTATGCAGTAAATTCATTGTAAAACACCGACACATCATTTCCGATAATAACCTGATACTGGCCCGCCTGCGTAAACGTGCCCTTTACACTTGGAAGCTCCTCAATCTCCTTTTCATTTGCTTTCTTCGGATCCACAAGAACAAAGCGCATCCTCGTCATGCAGTGAGAGACAGCCTGTATGTTCTCCTTGCCGCCGACGAGCTCAAGCAGACGTCTGACGTCATTATCATACTTTCCCATCGCTCCTCTTCCTACCTTTCTTTACTTTAATTCCATTGTTCCCCTAACCAGGATTCTCAAACCGTTAACTTGTTTGAACAACCTGAATATATCACGCTCTCATAATTTAACTTGATTTTAGAAAAGCAGCTTTCTATAATGGAAGATGTTTAAACAAGATTGATAAAGGGAGTGCAGTATATGCCAAAAGCAATCTACGATCGGATTTACAAAGATTTAAAAGAAAAAATAGAAAATGAATATTATGCGTATCAGCAGATGCTTCCCTCTGAAAATACACTGGTGCAGGAATACAGCTGCTCACGCAATACTGTACGGCGCGCCCTTGCAGAGCTTGCCGCGGACGGATATGTACAGTCCATGCACGGCAAAGGCGTCCGTAATATTTTCCTTCCGGTAGAACAGGCCGCGTTTACGGTCGGCGGCATCGAGTCCTTTAAAGAATCTGCCATCCGCAACCGTCGCAGGCCTTCCACCCGGGTACTGCTGTTCACGGAGCTTACAGCAGATGAAAAAATAGAAAAAAAGACCGGTTTCCGAAAAGGAACCGATCTTTATTACATCCAGCGGCTGCGCTTTTTAAGCGATATACCTCTGATTCTCGACCATAATTATTTTTTAAAAGAGGCGACTTACGGCCTGACACCCGAAATCGCGCAGAACTCAGTCTATGAATATCTGGAAGGAGAACTCGGTCTTACAATCACCACCAGCAAGCGCACGCTCACCGTTGAGAGAGTAACTCAGGTTGATGAGATGTACATTGATTTGAATGACTATAACTGCATGGCCGTTATCACCAGCCAGACTTTTAATGATAACGGCATACAGTTTGAATATACACAGTCCCGCCACAGACCTGACTATTTCCGTTTCCAGGATGTGGCATCCCGGAAAAAATAAGACTGCTGTTTTGTGTCCGCTCAGATGCGTCTGGTGTCCGTGTGATCATCAGCCGCGTCCGGCAGACATGCCTGGATATCCGTAATTCCTTTTCCCGTGTTCGGGTGAAGCGCAGAGTACCCGGCATCCGCCAGAAAAGCGGCCATTAGAATCACGCACACCGCCCTTACTTTCTTTTCATTAAACTTTTCAAGGATATTGTCGATCATAGGCGCAAGCACATAGACAATAGCCAGTCCGCCTACTCCGAAAGTCAAAAGTCCTTCCGCACAGATTCTTCCATGCAGATTCAGAAAATATCCGCTGTAGTCCCACCATTTTGTTCCCCCGGTGGCCATCTCCATAACGAATGACGTCATATACTCCAGAAAACCGCATACAACAACCGTCATAGCAAATTCCAGCGCCGGAAGTCTCCGGAACCGGTTCAAAAGCGTCAGGATTAAAACAGCTCCTGTTCCATAGATCGGAAGCCAGGGTCCGTAAAGAGCTCCCCTGTTGACAAAATTTCCGTACTCAACCAGATGCATCCCCACTTCAAAAACCCAGCCGAAAATAGACAGGCTCAGAAATATCGCAGCCAGGGACCATACCGAATAGTGGCGCATATAATTTAAAGACTGTACAAGCATGCGTCTGTCTTCCTCCGGCAGCGGATAAAGCCGTACAGGATATGCTTCTCCCCGCGCGTCATCCATCAAAGCCTGAAGGCGTACAACCTCAGCCTGCTGTTTCTCGTACTCCCGGTCCTGGGCCCTTCTCATCAGCAAAATCCCGAAGTTCCTTGCAAGGAAACCGCGCCATCCGCTTAATTCCGCTTCCGTCTGTTTTTCTTCCTCGTCCGGCAGATCTTCCATCAGATCAAGTACATCACTGTATTTCGCGGCGATCACCCAGTCCTCGGCCTGTTCGTAAAGATATGTGTCATACAGGAGCTCAGCCCCGGGAATCCGCTTCTCGATCGCTTCTTCTCTAAGAGACGCATAATATCTGGTAAACACTGCCACCTTATATGGATTTGTATACAGAATATTAAACACTCCCAGCGTAAGCATCCCCAGAATCTCCCATCCGAGAAACGAGAGTTCAAACACAAAGCATTCCCACTTGTGCCCTTTCATCATCTTCCTTGACAGTGTAATGGCCTCCCGCGCGGTCATGTCCGGATTCTCGGCGGCAATATACGGCACAAGATAATAGGAGTATCTCTTCACTGCCGCTCCCACAATGGTAAAACACCAGAGGAGATAGCAGATATATTTTACAAACATAATCCACGATGCTTTCATCCATTTACGGATGCGCAGAAGGAATACAAACCGCTGCGGAGTCACCCGGTCATAATTCATCCCCTCCAGAAAAACTCTCCGTATAACAACCGGAAATGTATTCTGGATAAAAAACCAGAACAGAAACATAACTGCCGCCCCAAGAAGAATCAGAAAGAAAATTCCGATATTTTCCGATCCTGTTATGGACGCGATTGCGGCAACCGCCGTCACGATTATCGAGCCGGAGCTGACCTGGTTTACCACGTTTGACAGCACTCCTCTTGTGCGTCCAAACATGGGATTGCCCTCCTCAGAACGCCTGATGGCATTTTCCCTGATCTCCTCTGACAGCTCCCTCCCGGCCTGCGTATTGTCCTCTGCCATAATCTGAAGCACATCCTGCCACGAAATACTGTGCATGCCCGTCTTGATATTGAAAGTCACCTTACCGTTCGAACTGTCTATGTCTTTTTCAATCTGCTCATAAGTCTGTTCGTACCCGTCTCTGTTCCGGGCCGACGAAAAATTCAGGGAACTTCTGAACTCCGATGAGAGAAACGCCGCGATCAGGCAGGCCGCCACAAAAATCACGTAATGTTTCTTCAGAGACTCTCTTCCCAGTATTTTCAGTTGTTTTCTTCTTTTCATCTTTCAGTACATGCGGCAGAGCGCAAACCGCGCTCTGCCGCCCCCTCTTTTATTATTCTTTTCTGTCGGCACCGGTACACACTGACTCTACTGAATGTCGAGATATGTCTTGTGTGTAGGAGCCGGGAACGCCCCGTTCAGTGTCCTGATATCGTCATCGTCCAGCGCCACATCCTTAACCGCCCAGTTTGCAAGTACATGCTCTGCTTTTCCGCTTCTCGGAATTGAAATCACATTGTCACGCAGAAGGGTAAATGCCAGGAGTACCTGCATCGGAGTGATGCCATGCTTATCCGCCACTTCAGCGACAGCCGGTGAATTTACGAGCCCTCTTCTCAGGCTTCCCGCCTGAGCGAGCGGGCAGTATGCCATACAAGCCACATCATTCTTTTCCATCCAGGGAAGCAGATCATATTCAATGCCTCTTGACCCAAGATGATAAAGCACCTGATCCACAAGACAGTTCTTTCCCCCGGGTACGCGGGAAAGTTCCTGCATATCGTCCGTATCCAGATTAGAAACGCCCCAGCCTTTGATCAGGCCCTGAGCCACCATCTCCTCCATACACTCCACCGTCTCACTAAACGGCACAGAGCCTCTCCAGTGGAGCAGGTACAGATCGAGATAATCCGTCCCCAGTCTCTGAAGCGTATCCTCGA
This sequence comes from Ruminococcus turbiniformis, assembly GCF_020687545.1. Taxonomy (GTDB): domain Bacteria; phylum Bacillota; class Clostridia; order Lachnospirales; family Lachnospiraceae; genus Mediterraneibacter; species Mediterraneibacter turbiniformis. Next base: position 95,874 of record NZ_JAJEQX010000010.1, read on the forward strand.
GACTTTTGAAGATCCGGCGTCTTCCCGCATTGCTGGGAAGCACCTTGGATACAAGAAACATTTTCTCTCTGTCATATCCTTTAAGCGCTTTTCCGATCAGTCTCTCAGAGCGTCCGCTTCCGTACATCTCCGCCGTATCAACCAGTGTAATACCTGCATCGAATCCCGCCCTTAACGCCTCGATTTCCTGCTGCTCTTTTCTCGGGTCATCTCCAAGATACCATGTGCCCATTCCGAGTCTCGGCATCTCGCGCCCGTCTTTTAATTTTATTGTACTGTTCATAAATCTCCTCACTTTCCGGACAAATCAACATGAAACATGTCTAGCATACCACTATTTCTCATTTCTTTCCACACAAACGTTGGATATCTTCTCGTAATATTTCACAATGCTGCTGTGATCCTCTTTTCCGTATCCGTCTGCTTTTACAGCCTGCAGAATCTCCATCACCGACGCTGTCAGGGGAACTGACACCCCCGCCGCATGGGACGCATTGAGCGCATTCATAAGATCTTTAATATGAAGTTCCACCCGGAATCCCGGTTTAAAGTTCCGTTCCATCATCATAGGAGCCTTTGCGTCAAGCACTGCAGATCCGGCCAGTCCGCCCCGGATTGCTTTATACACAAGCTCCGGGTCTGCCCCTGCCTTCACCGCCAGTGTGAGCGCCTCTGATACTGCCGCAATATTCACTGCAACAATAATCTGATTAGCCAGTTTTGCGATATTGCCCGATCCGATCCCGCCGACATAAACCACAGACGCAGCCATCGCCGACAGGAGATCATAATATCTGTCAAAAGTTGCCTTCTCTCCGCCTGCCATAACCGAAAGCGTTCCATCAATAGCCTTCGGCTCTCCGCCGGATACCGGGGCGTCCAGCATATCAATCCCTTTTTCCGCAAGCTCTGCGGCGATCGCTTTTGTCTCTGTCGGGTCGATGGAGCTCATATCAATAAGCGTCAGCCCCGCTTTCGCCCCTTCAATAATGCCGTCTTTTCCAAGCGCCACCTCTCTGACCTGCGGGGAATTAGGCAGCATTGTGATCACCACGTCACACTGTCCCGCGATCTCCGCCGGAGTATCCGCAATATCCGCGCCCAGTTCCTCCATCTCTCTGGCGGTCTTCCTGTTGTGCCCGCTCACCACAAGCTTATACCCTGCTTTGATCAGGTTTTTGCCCATCGGCTTTCCCATAATACCCAGTCCGATAAATCCAACTTTCATAATACATCCTCCTGTAATTTCATTTTTTTCTGTCCCGCTGTCACAGCACTGTCACATGGCTGCCAGCTTTATAAGCCCCAGCACAGCAAGGTGCGCCGGATAAAATATATAGAAAAACCATTTTGAGAAGTTCTTTCCTCTCTCACTTCTTCTTCCATTATAATATTTCACAATGCACACACCTGCAAGGGCAACTCCACTCATGTTGATCAGTCCGTACGCCAGAGCTGCTGCCGAAAAAGTTCCTGTATATGAAGTGATTCCCAGATAATTATATACACCGAATAAAACCGCGGCAATAGAAAATGCCTTTCTTATCTGCCCGGATGCCGGATTTCCTCCTGACATGATCCATCCGTGCAAAAACAGCAGTGTAAAAACCGGCGCGAAGAAAAACCAGTCGCAAAGCATGCTTACGCTGAATATGACGATATAGGCAAGCGCCCTCGCAATTATGCTTCTTACATTTTCCTCAATCCAGATCAGCCCAAAACACAGGCTGAGAGAGAAAAGCATATTAAAGCCGACAAAATTCACTCTTCCATCCATCCCGAGCCCAAGCGCAAAGCAGAACGGAAACTCCGAGATCACCGCAAAGAGCAGAAGGCGAAAAAAATACCTCTTCTTTGAACTCGTATAGTGGTATCCTTCGACGAGAAAATATATCATGGACGGTGCCGTAAAGTATCCGATTCCTTTCAGCACTTCCCCCACCGGATCATACTCAGGGAGAAAAACGTTTGCGATATGATTCAGCAGCATGGCCGCCGCCGCGATATATTTGATTGCGTCCCGGCTAAGTCCCCCTGTCTCTTTCCGGATTCCTGAAGAAGAAATTGCCGGGTCATTTGCCTGTAAGCCCATAGTTGTTCCTTTCATCAAAAAAGCTGTACTTTAAAAAGATAAGCGTCGCCTATACAAAAAAACCCCGGGAACATAGTTCCCGGGGTTATCAGAGGCGCAGACCGGATTTGAACCGGTGAATCAGGGTGTTGCAGACCCACGCCTTACCACTTGGCTACTGCGCCTGATTATGAGCACTTTGCACCTGATCCCAGGTACTTTTGTGCAAATGACCCCGACGGGAATCGAACCCGTGTTACCGCCGTGAAAGGGCGATGTCTTAACCGCTTGACCACGGGGCCATAAAACAGTCACTGTCTCCGCAGTGACCGTTTCATATAATATCATAATCACCTCCCGATTGCAAGTACTTTTTCATAATATTTTGCGTACATCTCCTTTTCCTTGTTTTTTATTATATTTTCCATACAAACCAGCTGTTCATATACCAAAATCAACCGCTCATATTCCCCGTTTTTTCTCCATCATCTTACAGAAAATTACCGCCGCTCCTGTGCTCACCGCCGTAGCCAGTATTCCCGCTCCCACGATTCCAGCCGGATTTGCACTCCCATACTGACTCCGGTACGCAATCACATTTACCGGTATGAGCTGAAGCGACGAGATATTTATAATAAGGAATGTACACATCTCGTTGCTTGCTATCCCCTTTTTTCTCGCCATTTTAGAAACTTTTTCTTTTCTTCTAATATCTTTTAATTTCTCAAGTTCTTCCATTGCCTTGAGTCCTGCCGGCGTGGCAGCCCATCCGAGCCCGAGGAAATTCGCAATGAAATTTACCGCTATATGTTCCTCCGCCTTATGACCTTCCGGAAGATTCGGAAAGAGAAACCGGATCACCGGCCTCAGCTTTTTCGATGCCATACCGATAATGCCGGCCCGTGATGCAATCTCCATAATTCCCATCCAGAACGCCATCACTCCGATCATTGTAATGCACAATGTCACTGCTTCTCTGGACGAATCCAGCGCTGCCGTTGTGATCTCTTCAATTCTCCCGTTAAACGCACCGAATATAATCCCGGCCAGAATCATTCCGGCCCAAAGATAATTAAGCATCCGCTCACTCCTGTTCCCCTTCTGCAAACTTCCACATATAATCACGCACAGTCTCAAAAGGCGCAGGGCCCACGCTCAGAACCGCCTCATGGAACTCCTTCTGTGAGAATGTCTCTTGTTTTTCCTCAATCCAGTCTTTTTTCAGTTCCAGGAACTCCACATATCCAATATAATACTTCAGATAATTTCCCGGCGACCCGATAATCAGATCATAAATCCGCTCTACAACGGCTGCGTCTGTAATTCCATAGCTGCTGAAAAACGAGATCGTGTCCATCCGGCTCCATCCCTCGTAGTGAATCCCCATATCTGCAAGCGCATAAAGTCCGAGAATGACAGACGCATTTTTCTGTAGAATGGTCGCCTGCTGTTTCGGAAGCGGCGTCAGATAGTAGCTCCCCATCTCCGCATAGGTTGCCCATCCTTCCACATAGCCTCCAAAACTGAATATACTTCGGATCGGATCGGGATCCAGACTCTCAAAGTAGATCGTCTGATAGAGATGTCCCGGATACCCTTCGTGCGCAAGTGTCGTAAAGAGCGTCAGATCATCCCCCATCTGTGACTGATTCAGATAGATCACGTTTTCTTCTGCATTGTCAATCGCCGGTATCATATAGAAAGCCGGACTTAAGTGTTCCTCCATCTCCTCCGGAACATATTTCACTTCAAGAGCCGTATCCGGAGGTTCCGGGAAAGCCGCCTGAATCCCTTCCTCCAGGTAACTTAAAATCATCTCCGCCGACTCTCCTGGCACCGCTGCTGCTTCGACAGCTTCAGCCGCAGCATTGAGTGCCTCCGCTGCCGCCTCCCCTGTTCCTTTCTCTGTCTCTTCTTCAGTTTCAAGGTCTTCTCCCGGGGTAATTCCAAGTACCTGTTCCATCGTTTCCAGATCATCCGTGATCTGCCGGCGGGTCAGATCTTCCATCTCCTCCACGGTCCGGTCAGATCCGGTCTGCCGCTTCACACTCAGCTCATAATATTCCTTTCCTTCTGGAAGATACATAAGCCCCTGCGTGTTCTGCCCGGTTCCTTTCAGCTCATTGACCGCTGCAATAAGCGCCTCGTACGCAGGAATAATATAATCCTTTACCATAAGCGCATTATCCTGAATATAGTCACTTTTTTCTTTCTCGCTCAATCCCTCTACTTCTATTACTCTGTCCGCAAATGTAGAATACAGATAGTTCCCATCTCCCATATCAAGAAATGCCTGACACTGTTCGATCACGGCATCTGCCGCGTCATCTGACATAAAAAGTCCTTCTGCTGACTTTTCACGCTCAAACACAATAATGTCATCGAAGTATTCCCCCGTCTTCTTCAGCAGCGCCAGATAAGAATCAATATCATCTCTGTCATAAAACTGATATTCCGAAAGAACAACCGGAATCTGAGTCTGCACTCCGCTGACCAGCCCGAGCGGTTCTTCATACATAATATAATCTGCACTCCGCTCTGCCATCTTAAATTCAAAGCTCAGAATATCATATGTAATCCGGTTTTCCGTATTCAGTTCCTCATAGGAAAATCCTTCAAGCGCCTGCCGCGTATTTTCGGCCGCCGCCCTGATGATATCCGGATCGGTTTCAAAATTTCCATACGTTGCCTCCGGCTCCTCAATCCCATAGTCTCCCGGCTCTTTCAGCGTATAGTGAAGAGTGATCGTATCAGCCGCCACTTCTCCGCTGAAAACTTCCCGTGTATATTTCTCAAATTTTTCATTCTCATCTTTTCCCCCGCTCCCGCATCCGGAAAGCGCAGCGCATATTACCAGATTGAAAACCAGCACAAGCAAACTTAAATGTTTCTTTTTAAATTTATCAAGTCTTTTCACGCGTTTCAAGTTTTCACTCTTCATTAAAGTACCCGCTTTTTGCAATGGCTTTACTGTATCCTATGCCAGATACAATTGCGATATTCCAGCGCTCCTCTGCATATAAATTACAGATATCTGTCATTTGCGGAGACCACATATATGGATCTTTTCCTGTATCTTTCAGATTTTATTATCCCATTTCTTATACTCAGTATTATTGTTTACGGACTACTGTCACGCGTCAGTGTGTACGATGCATTTATCAAAGGGGCCCGGAGCGGTTTTCTGACTGTGATCCGAATTATGCCCACATTGATCGGGCTTATGGCCGCCGTGGGGATTCTGCGCGCCTCAGGATTTCTCGACGTTCTCTCATCCCTTTTGGGACAGTTTACCGAGCAGATCGGATTTCCCGGAGAACTGCTGCCTCTGTCTGTAGTAAAAATGTTTTCTTCCTCTGCCGCCACCGGACTGCTTCTCGATATTTACAGAGAGTTCGGCACTGACTCACGCCTCGGTCTCATTGCCTCGATCTCCATGTGCTGTACCGAAACTATTTTCTATACTATGAGCATTTATTTCATGACTGCCGGCATCAGACACTCCCGCTATACGCTTCCCGGAGCACTGATAGCAACCGCTGCCGGCCTTGCAGCAAGCGTACTTCTGGCCGGCGCAGTCACTGTTTAACCCACCGAAGCCCTGAGACTGTATCGTCCGAATTCCGTTTGGGATTGTCTCATCTTCCGCTTTGTGATAAAATTGTAATATGCACAGACAAAGAGCGTCGTTTTCTGCGCTCTGGAAGCAATAAATCTGGAGGTGCGTCCTTATGGCCAGCCTGACATTTGAACATCTGACAAAGACCTATCCCAACGGATTTATTTCCGTTAACGACGTCAGCCTTCATATTGATGACGGAGAGTTTGTTATCTTCCACGGCCCCAGCGGCTGCGGAAAGTCAACGATCCTCCGCATGATCGGAGGCCTGGAGGATATCACTTCGGGCAGTATCTACCTCGGAACAGATCTGCTCAACGATATTCTTCCCCGGGACAGACGTCTCGCAATGGCGTTTCAGAATTATACACTGTACCGGCATTTCAACGCGTATGATAATATGGCACTCGGCCTCCGGCTCCGGGATCTCCCCAGAACCGTAATTGACAGCCGCGTAAAAGAAGCCGCTGCTTTCCTCGGAATATCGGAAATACTGGACCGGAAGATCCGCGCTCTCTCTGAAGCGGACAAGCAGCGTGTCGCGCTCGGACGCGCCATTGTATGCCACCCAAAGGTGCTTCTTGTAGATGAAGATTTCGCCCGTCAGAACGATGACCGCCGCAGCGAAATGCTCCGGGATATCCTTGCAATCAACAAAAAATACGGCACAACCACATTGTATGTTACAAACAATTATGAGGAAGCCGTATCCCTGAAAAAGAAAATCGTATTCATGAAAGAGGGAAAAATAACAGACATCGGTTAAATTCCGGTGTCTGTTTTGTATATAGCGCTTTAGGTCCGCGTTCTTTGTTTACTGTTCTTTCTTCTGTTCTGAATATTTCTTCTGTTCCAGATAATTATAGATCTCGTTCTTTCTGAGTCCCCGGTCTTTTGCAGCGCTCTTCATCGCCTCTTTTCTGCTCAGCCCCTGATTCAGATAGTATTCCACATGCTCTTCAATGCTCATCGCTTCCCATTTTTCCTGCTCCTCGCGCACAATCTGTCTCCTGTCCAGCCCGGCGATTACGATAACGCACTCCCCTTTCGGCGGATTTTCGGAATAATGACGCACTGCTTCCGAAAGCGCAGCGCGGTATACAGACTCATGACGCTTTGTGAGCTCCCTGCACACGCTCACCTGTCTCTCGCCGAGGCTGTCCAGAAGAAGCGTCAGTGTCTTTGCCAGACGGTGAGGCGCCTCGTAAAGTACAATGGTTCTCTCCTCCTTCTTCAGGGCATCAAGCACTGCTTCCCGCTCTTTTTTTTCTGACGGCAGGAACGCCTCAAAGGCAAATCTTCTCGTCGGCAGCCCGGATATGGTGAGTGCTGTAATACATGCCGCCGCACCCGGAACTGCTGTCACCGCAATCCCCTCCTCATGGCACATACGGACCAGCTCCTCGCCGGGGTCTGATATTCCCGGTGTTCCGGCGTCTGTGATCAGGGCAATATTTTTCCCTTCCTTCAGCTTCTCCACCAGCTTTTTTCCTTTTTCATATTTATTGTACTCGTGATAGCTTGTCATAGGGGTATGGATGTCAAAATGGTTCAGAAGCTTCACGCTGTTTCGCGTATCCTCCGCGGCAATCAGATCTGCTTCCCTCAGAGTCCGCACCGCCCGGAAAGTCATATCCTCCAGATTTCCTATCGGTGTAGCGCACAGATACAACGTTCCTTCCATATCAGTTCTCCTTTCCTGATTCTCTCCCGTCGTTTCAAAGCCTCTCCCTGTTTTTCTCAGCTGTTATTCCGGCACCTTCAGACCGGGTGTTCTTTCGTCTCCGCGGATCAGCAGAGTCTTCTGCCGTCGCTGTCATAGATAATGATGGGCGGCTCAACTGTCACTCTCGGCTTTGCACCACGCACCCCCTCAATCAGCACAAGGACAGGTTCTTTGTCAATGTACGGATGGATAAACTGTACCCGCTTGGGCTCTATTTTATAATGGTTCATCTTCATCAGGATCTCCGTCAGCCTGAACGGTCTGTGAACCATGTAAAACCGTCCTTTGTCCTGCAAAAGCCGCATACTTTCCCTCAGGATATCATCCAGAGAACAGAGCACCTCATGCCGTGCAACGGCTTTTGCCCCGTCCGGATTCTGCAGGCCGTGCTCTGCCAGCATATACGGCGGGTTTGTCGTTATCACGTCAAAAAAAGACGGCCTGAAAAGATCCGCCGCCTCTCTGATATCACCTGTCACAATCTCGATCCGGTCTTCCAGGTGATTATATTTCACACTGCGCCTTGCCATCTCTGCTGTCTCCGGCTGTATCTCCAGACCCGTAAATTTCCGTCCTTTTGTCTTCGCGGAGAGCAGGATCGGGATAATCCCGTTCCCTGTTCCCATATCAAGCACCGTCTCTCCCGGTTTTACCTTTGCAAAATCCGAAAGGAACACCGCATCAACCCCAAAGCAGAATCCCGCCGGGTTCTGGATCAGCTCAAGTCCTCCGATCTGCAGGTCGTCCAGCCTTTCTCCCGGCCTTATCAGATCTTCCCTCTTCTCATTTGTCATCTAACTTAGACGCTCCTTCTTCCTTTTCAAGCGCTGCAAGTTTCTTCATCTCTTCTTTCGAGATTTTCTTTTTCTTCCTGCGTGGTTTGAATTTCAGCTCATCCGCCTGGTATTCCCTTATTTCCTTTTCATCGTTCTCCAGGTTCACAACAACCTTCACCCGTTTGCGAAGCACGCTCAGCGAATTAACAACTCCGGTGAGCCCGTCTTTTGTCGTGACGGTATCGCCCACAGACGGAAGCTGGCTGTTGAGCAGCTCATACGTCTCTTCCTCGTTTGTCAGGCAGCACATCAGTCTCCCGCACACGCCGGAGATCTTCGTCGGATTCAGAGACAGATTCTGCTCTTTTGCCATCTTGATGGACACCGCTGAAAATTCCGTCAGATACGTGCTGCAGCAGAGCGGCCGCCCGCAGATTCCGATTCCCCCGCGGATCTTCGTCTCATCCCGCACGCCGATCTGACGCAGCTCAATCCTCGTGCGGAACACTGCCGCAAGATCTTTTACAAGTTCTCTGAAATCAATTCTGCCGTCCGCCGTAAAGTAGAAGAGGATCTTGTTTCCGTCAAATGTATACTCCACATCGATCAGCTTCATCTCCAGTCCGTGTTTATGGATCTTGTCAAGACAGATCTTAAACGCATCCTTCTCTTTCTGCCGGTTCTTTTCCACCGTCCGCCGATCCTGCTCTGTCGCAACGCGGATCACCGGTTTGAGAGGCTGTACAACCTCCTCGTTCTTTACCTCCTTTGGTCCGCTTACAACGCGCCCGAATTCTACACCGCGCGCAGTCTCGACGATCACATTGTCACCCTGTTTTATGTCAAATTTCCCCGGGGCAAAGAAATAGATCTTCCCGGCCGTCCGGAATCTGACTCCTATTACTTTTGTCATGTCTGTCAGTTCTCCTTTATTGTCAGCAGAAGCAGTTCCATTGTCAGCTCAAAATTCACATTGGCCTTCATCCTCGCTTTTGCCTTCTCCAGCGCATCCAGTATATTCTCGATTCCCTCATAGGAACTCTTGCTGGCGCGCTCTTTGATATATCTCATCTGATCGGAAAACACAACTCTGTCTACGCTCTTTGTCGCCTTATAGATAAGGACATCCCTGTACCAGATCGCAATGATATCGAGATAATCATTGATCTCCATCTTATAGCTCATACATCTCTTCACCGCGTCCATAAGCTCAGACACCGTCATGCTGTCAATATTTCTTAAAAGATGTACCGCTTCTTCCTTGATCTCATTAAAATACTCGGAGTTCGCCAGCATAATGGCCTTTCCCATATTCCCCTGGGCAAAAGCCACGCACACGTCCGCCTTGTAATCCGGTATCTCCATATGCTCCATGAGATACTTTTTCACAAGCTGATCCTTGATATTGCGAAGCTTCATCATAACGCATCTGGAACGGATCGTCGGAAGCAGCACTTCCGCATTCTCCGTCAGCAGCATAATTACTGCATACTCCGGAGGCTCCTCGATCGTCTTGAGGATCGCATTCTGCGCCTGAACACTCATCATATCCGCATCCGCTATAATATAAATCTTGTATCTGCTGCTGTAAGGACGTATCACAATATCGTCGTTAACCTGCACTCTGATGTCATCCACACTGATCGTGTTCGGCTTCTCGTGAGTCACCCGGATAATATCCGGCTGATTCCCGCTCATCGCCTGTCTGCAGGACTGGCATTTTCCGCATGCCTCGCCGTCGCTGTCCCTGTTCTGGCACTGAAGACTCATAGCAAACAGGTTAGCGAGCATTTTTTTGCCTGATCCCTTCTCACCGTTCAGAATGTATGCGTGAGATACCGCATCCGCTGACACGGCGTTCTGGATATACTTGATTATATTTTTGTGTCCTACCACATCTTTAAAACCATTCATTTCTCTCACCTGCCGCTGTTATTTCCTCTCTTCTTCTTTTGTGCGTTTCCGATCTGCACAGCATTCTGTACCAATCTGTACGTTTCTATTGTACTACAACTTTTGTCCGAGGTGGAAACTTTTTTCATTAATATCGCCTGTATCAGCCCTGTCATCCGTCCGCCGGAGCCTTATAATCCCATATACCTCTCGATTTCATTCAGGCATGTTTCAAGGTCTGTATTCTGAAACCGTACATCGATTCCCGCTTTCTCCAGGTGTTCTTCAGAAAAGTCCTCCGTATCCGCAAGAAAACGTCTGCACATCTCTGCATACTGAGGTTCTTTCTGCTGCTGTTCTCTCTTCAGCGCACGCTCCAGCCGGAGTCCATCCTCCACTTCAATGTAGATCGGAGAAATATGCTCCGCACCGAAATACTCTTTTAGCGCCCTGTAGGAGACAAGTGTGCCGATCACAAGATAGTCATGTCTGCGCAGGTCGATCTGTCCGTCATCGGCTGTGAAATACGTCCACACGCCGCACTTTGTATCATAAGACCTCGCTTCTATAACCATTCCGGCATCCTCCATCTCTTTCAGGCGTGCCCTGTCTACGAAAAAATACTCTCTCCCGTCCTTTTCTCCTTCTCGGACCGGCCTCGTCGTATACGGAACAACCGTGCGAAGCTCCGGATGTCTTTCTGAAAGCAGTCTGTACACCGTATCTTTCCCTGAACTGCTCTTACCCATCACATAATAGATTTTACCCATTCTTTTGCACCTCAATCCATCCTTTCCGGCCTGTTCCTTCTATCTCAAATCCGGACCGCTCATATTCTGCGATCTGCCCTGTCACCTCTTCAGAGACCCGTTCTCCCGGAACGATCAAAGGGATGCCCGGCGGGTATACATAAGCATATTCGAGAGCAATCCTTCCCCCGCATTCTTGCAGCGGCACACACATCGTCTCCTGCTTCTTTCTGTATACCAGCCTTTCAGCCTCCACAGGAGTGTAAATCATCTCATTTCCAGCGAATCCCTCTGTCTTTTCTGAATTTGGACTTGCATTTTCCCCGTCATTCATTCCATTTTTTGCAAGTTTTCCGTCAATCTCAAAAAGAGCATTTTCCAGACGCCGCATGGCAGATTCCGTGTCAGCCGGGGATGTCATGGCGATTATGTAAGAAAGCGATGCCATCTCCATCTGCAGTAAATATTTTTCATTTAATTCCTGATATAATTGTTTTCCTGTATAGTTTTTTGTTTCTCTTCTGTCTTTCTCATACTCATCTCTTTCATACAGTCCCGCACACGACACAAGTATCTTGGATCGGTCATACATGGCTGTCTCAAGCAGTCTTAAATGACTCATCCCACTCAGCGCCTGCCTTGTATGATCCAGCACAGATACATACCGTTCAAATATCTCTGGTCCTCTGCCGTCAAGTGTACGCACGCATTCGTCAAGAGATGCCATCAGCACATATGAGGGACTGCTTGACTGCAGTATATGCAGATACCGCCGTACCCGTCCCCTGTCAGCAAGATCTCCGTTTATATGCAGGAGAGCTGTCTGCGTCAGTGAGGGGAGCGTCTTATGCAGACTGTGTATGACAATATCTGCGCCAAGCGCATTTCCGTTTAAGGGAAAATACGGATGAAAGCCGAAGTGCGCTCCGTGTGCCTCGTCCAGAATCAGAGGAATGCCTCTCTCATGCGCAGTCTCTGCAATACAGCTGATATCGGACACAACGCCGTCATATGTGGGCGATGTAATCACCACCGCTCTGATGTCCGGATTTTCGCCTAACGCCTTTGCTACATCCTCCGGAGAGATCGGTCCGTTCATCCCTGTGTCTTCGCAGCGCGCAGGGTATATGTAGACCGGCTCCAGCTCATTTAAACACACTGCATTATAAACAGATTTATGACAGTTTCGCGCCATCAGAATCCTGTCGCCGCGCTGTGTGCTGCCCAGAACCGCGCTCAGCAGCCCTACAGTGCTGCCGTTTACGAGATAATGTGTTTCCTCCGCCCCGAACAGCCTGGCCGCTCTCTCCTGCGCCTCCTTCAGAATCCCTTCTGCGTGATGCAGATCGTCAAATCCGGGGATCTCTGTGATGTCGATTTTATATGGCAGTTCCGCACCTGTGAGGGCAGGATTCCGCTTATGGCCGGGCATATGGAATCCGTAGTACCCGGACTCAGAATATTTTTTCAGTTTATCATATAAATATTTCATTTATAATTTTTAACTCCATTTTTATATAAACAACACATAGTTCTCACAATTTCGGGTTATATTATACTCAAATAAAGCAGAAATGCTTTTATATATATATTTCCTCTTTTCTCAGCCGGACTTTTGTATTCCGGCTTTTTATTTTTCACTTTCTGCCTATTTCTGACTATAGCAAAATATCCGAGGAAAAATTTCCCCGGATGACTGCAAAAGTGAGCGTGCGGGGATTCGAACCCCGGACAACTTGATTAAAAGTCAAGTGCTCTACCACCTGAGCTACACGCCCCTATTATTATAAATTCTTACCAGCTTTAACCATAAAATAATGCCCAGAGCCGGAATCGAACCAGCGACACGAGGATTTTCAGTCCTCTGCTCTACCAACTGAGCTATCTGGGCATTTAACACACATAAGTGTGTGAGTTGCGGGAGCAGGATTTGAACCTGCGACCTTCGGGTTATGAGCCCGACGAGCTTCCAGACTGCTCCACCCCGCGATATTATATTAATTTGTGAAGTCCCTTTCGAGACAAAGCCGATGATCGGACTCGAACCGATAACCTGCTGATTACAAATCAGCTGCTCTGCCAATTGAGCCACATCGGCATATTTTCTTTGAGCCACAATCTGGCCGCACCGATTTAACGGTAATGGATGGAGAAGGATTCGAACCTTCGAAGGCGTTGCCAACAGATTTACAGTCTGCCCCCTTTGGCCACTCGGGAATCCATCCATAAATTTTTTAAGTGGGGCCTATAGGGCTCGAACCTATGACCCTCTGCTTGTAAGGCAGATGCTCTCCCAGCTGAGCTAAGACCCCACAGACGACCCAGAAGAGACTCGAACTCTCGACCTCCGCCGTGACAGGGCGGCGCTCTAACCAACTGAGCCACTGGGCCACTTTTTTATTCAGAGTATGTATACCCTGAAAACTGCATACAGAAAATCTATCCGTCTTTTCACTCTATCGAGTGCCTATTCCCGCTTTGGTTATGCCCTCGACCTATTAGTAACAGTCAGCTCCATGCATTACTGCACTTCCACCTCTGCCCTATCTACCTCGTCGTCTTCAAGGGGTCTTACTAACTTGACGTTATGGGATATCTCATCTTGAGGGGGGCTTCACGCTTAGATGCCTTCAGCGTTTATCCCTTCCCGGCTTGGCTACTCTGCTATGCTCTTGGTAAAACAACAGATACACCAGCGGCCAGTCCATCCCGGT
>NZ_JAJEQX010000011.1 GCF_020687545.1 Ruminococcus turbiniformis
GACGAGGTAGATAGGGCAGAGGTGGAAGTGCAGTAATGCATGGAGCTGACTGTTACTAATAGGTCGAGGGCATAACCAAAGCGGGAATAGGCACTCGATAGAGTGAAAAGACGGATAGATTTTCTGTGTGCAGTTTTGAAGGTATACTTCAATAATTAAATATTCCTCCTTAGCTCAGTCGGTAGAGCATTCGGCTGTTAACCGAAGTGTCGTTGGTTCAAGTCCAACAGGGGGAGCTCATAAAGCCCGTAAATTCAACGTTTACGGGCTTTTAATTTATACGGAACGCTGATCAATCATGGAGTAACGCTGGCGACACTAAACCACGGTATTACTCCGGAGGGGCAGCTATTGTGGCATTTCGAGAATTTCTCTGAGAACCTTGAGAAATTTTTCAGCAGGCTTTGAAAACATCTGATATTTTTTCCATATGATATGCATATGACTTTCAAGCTGTGGAGCCAATGGCCGGAAACACAGAGGGCTGTCTTCACTTGTACTGATGATCTTGTCATAGCCGATGGCATAGCCCAGACCTTCATCTACCAGAAGGGAGGCGTTAAAAAGCAGATTGTAAGTGGCGATTATGTTCAACTCACTAATCTCCCGGCCAAGCCACTGCGTCAGGGTTCCCCCTTCTGATTCCTGTTGTGAAAGAATTAAAGGTTTGTCTTTGAGATCTTTCGGTGAGATGGTCTCTTTCTCTGCAAGAACAGAATCTTTTCTCATCAGTACGCCCCATTGATCAGAGTATGAAGTGTCCAGTGAGTTGTATTTTGTCAGATCAACATCTCCGAAAACAATCCCAAAATCAATCAGTCCTTTGTCCAGTCGTTCCATTACGTGAGAGGCATTTCCACTGTATATGTGATAATGGATACCCGGGTAATACTCCTGGAGTATTCGGGCGGCTTTTGCCATCAGCCGGACGCCATCCGTTTCTCCTGTGCCTATGTAAACATCGCCCATGATGATGTCGCTATTCAGAGTAATTTCACTTTCTGTTTTTTTGACCAGATCCAGAATTTCTTCCGCACGTTTTCGTAAAATCATCCCTTCTTCTGTCAGAGTGACTTTTCGTGTTCCCTTTGTGCCTCGGATAAAAAGCTGTTTTCCCAGTTCTTTTTCCAGATTTTTAATCTGTGTGGAAAGTGTGGGTTGAGAGAGATGCAGTGATTCGGCGGCATGTACAATACTCTGCTCTCTTGCAATTGCAAGAAAATAATTCAGGACTCGTAATTCCATAACAATCTCCATTCTATTGTTTTCATGTTGAGAAACGGTTTTTAGTTTTATTTTAACCTTTATTTTAATGTAACATAAAATAAAATAGGTTTAAACTATTGAAAAACATAATATATAAATATTTGTTATTTTATTGACGCTGAGATATACTGAGGCTGAAGAAAAAAAGAAATAGTGAGTATATCAACTGCAAAGAATTTTGCGGCAGCCATTCATGAAAGGAGACAGGCACATGAGTAAAAAAATTCTGGTGATTTCCACAAGCCTCCGAAAAAACAGCAATTCTGAGGCATTAGCAGACGAGTTTATTAAAGGAGCTAAGGAAGCCGGTCATGAAGTAGAGAAGGTCAGTCTGGCAGATAAAAAAGTTGGATTCTGCCGGGGATGTTTCGCATGTCTGGAGACAGGCCGATGCGTAATACAGGATGATGCCTTAGAAATTGTAGAAAAAATGCATGATGCGGAAGTGATTGTGTTTGCAACACCGATTTACTATTATGAAATGTCTGGTCAGATGAAAACCCTGCTTGATCGGGCAAATTCGCTGTATGGATCTGACTATGAATTTGGAGATATTTACCTTTTATCTGCGGCGGCTGAAGATGAAGAAGGTGTAGACAGCCGTGCAGTGAGCGGACTTGAAGGGTGGATTGCTTGTTTTGAACGGGCACATCTAAAAGGAACTGTATTTGCAGGCGGTGTAAATGAAGCCGGAGATATCAAAGGGCACTCATCTCTTGTGGTGTCATATGAAGCAGGTAGGAACGTGTGAAGGAGGATGCTGAATGAAAAAGCAGATGACATTCGTATTAGCAGTTTTAATGATGTTTTTCCTTGTATCATGCGGCAGAGAAAACATTCCTTCGGAGAATGAAACGAATACAACTGAAACAGAAAATACACAGACGAATGCGAATACAGACAGCACAGAAGCCGGTGGACAGGAGGATACGGAGATGAAATTACAGATAGAGGCAGGCAGCAGCACATTCACAGCCACTTTGGAAGACAATGAAGCGGTAACTGCTTTCGTGGAGATGTTGGAAGATGAGCCCATCGTTATTGAGATGGATGATTATTCGGGATTTGAGAAAGTAGGAAGTCTCGGAACAAGCCTCCCGGCAAGCAACAGCCAGATGACCACCCAGGCAGGAGATATCGTTCTCTATAACAGCAGTCAGATCGTCATGTTTTACGGCTCCAATTCCTGGAGTTATACAAAGCTGGCAGAGGTGGACGACCTTACCGGATGGGAAGATGCCCTTGGAAGTGGGAGTGTGACGGTAACATTTTCCATAGAACAGTCAAATACCTCGATGTAAGCATATGGGGCCTCAAGCTAGCAGCGGGGTATTTGACCCTTGCGGCAGTCGCCAAATGGTCATGCAAGCATGCCCGCTTGGCTCGTTGCTCACAGAAATAAAGTGTCAAAATAACGCGAAAAAGAACAGGAGGAAATTGAAATGGAAGCAAAAATGTTAGAAGGAAAAACAGCGATCATAACAGGCGCAAGCTATGGCATGGGGCAGACTATGGCGGAACTTTTCGCAGAGGAAGGAGCGAATGTTGTTCTCACGGCGAGAGGACAGGAGAAGCTGGATGAATCCGTGAAGAAAATACGGGAAAAAGGCGGGAACGCTGTAGGAGTTGTAGCAGACGTATGTTCTACCGAGGATACGAGACGTGTGATAGACACTGCGTTAAAAGAATTTGGAGATCTGGATATCCTGATCAACAATGCCGGAATTGGAGAGCAGAAGATGATCGATGAGACAGACGATGACTGGATGCGTTTTGTGATGGATACCAACCTGGGAGGTCCTATGAGATATATCCGGGAAGCCCTGAAAGTTTTTCTGCCGAAAGATGATGGCGTAATCATTAACATTTCTTCTGTAAACGGTACAAGGCCATTTTGTGGAGCTGCCTATACTTCTACGAAAGGAGCGTTGAATACTCTTACGAAAAATGTGGCTATGAGACTTGTGGATACCAACATCCGCTGTAACGCCGTGGCTCCCGGAGCAACAGTGACTCCCGCACATCTGGCAAATAAGGCAGGAGAGCAGCCTGGCGGTGCAAAGATGCTTGAATACAGCGGACATTATGTTTATTTCCCGGGACCGGAGTGTGATCCCATGGATCAGGCTTATGCGTGCCTCTATCTTGCAAGTAAAATGGGAAAAGCGGTACGCGGACAGGTCATCCAGGTATGTAACGGAGCCTTCCTGTAAGCAACGGAAGAATATCAGAAAGGAAAAGAAGGAGAGAAAGGAAAGTCATCTATGGCGGCGGTTCGATTAAAAAGAATGGTATCTATGATATCTTTAACCATATTTGTGAGCAGTATTTCTCCGGTGAGGACGATAATACAAGCGATTATATCAGTGAAGGACTCATGCGGTCTCTTCCTTATTACCGCCATATCATGCCATATGGCCTGCAGAAATTTAAACGATTTTTTTGTTAGTTGGATGTTATCCTTTTGCGGCGCAAGCCGTATAGCAGGGTTGGGAAAGGCACGGATTTATTTTTCAATAAATTTACTTGCCAGCTTGTAAACCTGCCGAACTTTTTTGATGATAAATTCCATATGCTTAATTCCGCTACAACTAACGAGCTGTGTTTCTTACAAATATCCCTTATGGCATTGCCTACTGATTTTCGTACATACTCACTTTCATCGCATTTATGAGCAGCTAATAGGTCAATAGCTACCCACGGGCAGGTCGCAAACCACCCGTATAAACCGGAACATACCGTGGAGGACGGTATTTTTATTACGGAGGGATTATTGTGAAAAGTATGAAGTTTAATCCGTTGATGGACTTTATGGGGCACTCCATGTTTATTTTATGCGCCGTGAGTATTGCTTCCGCATTTCTGGGAGTGTGTGAAATTGTTTGAAAAAATATGGGGATATGATTATGTTGCGGATGCGGCGACTGTGTCCGTCCATATTAACCGTCTGAGAGAAAAGATTGAAGATGACGCGAAAAACCCAAAGATCATCGAGACGGTGTGGGGCGCGGGATACAGGCTGAACCGATAAAATTTAAAGTCAGAAAACCTTACAGCAGGTGTAAGTGTTTTCCGGGCACCCGCTGTGATATCATAAAATCACAGAAAAGAAAAAATAAAAACAGGAAAAATAAAAATATGAGAGAGGGTGCTCAGATGAATGCAATTCTTGAGATTGAAGGTTTAAAGAAATATTACGGGAGAGCCGGAAACCAGACGAAAGCGCTGGACGGCATTGCGCTCCAGGTGACGGACGGGGAATTTCTCGGGATTATGGGGAGCAGCGGCTCGGGGAAATCGACGCTTTTAAACTGTATCGCCACAGTGATCCGCCCCACAGCGGGGAAGATCGTGATGCAGGGAGAAGAGATCCAGTCCATGAAAGGGCGGAAACTCTCAGAGTACCGCGGAAAGAAGATCGGATATCTCTTCCAGAATTTTGAACTGCTTGACAACCTGACCGGAAGGGAAAACATTATGCTCCCCATGTCGCTACACAATATCCCGGACAGAGAGAGCAAAAAACGGCTCTCCCGGCTGGCGGGGTATCTGGAGATCACAGATGTTCTCGATAAGTTCCCGTCCCAGATGTCAGGCGGCCAGAAACAGAGAGTGGCGGCAGCCAGGGCGCTTATCATGGATCCGTGCATGATCCTCGCTGATGAGCCGACAGGGGCGCTGGATTCCAGGAATGCAAAAATGCTGATGGAGAAGCTCTCAGGTTTAAACCGGGATCAGCATGCAACGATCCTCATGGTGACGCATGACTCCAATGCAGCGAGCTACTGCAGAAGGATTCTTTTCATACAGGACGGCCGGATTTTCCATGAACTGAGAAGAGATATGCCGGGGGAAACACAGCAGGAGTTTTACGAGCGGATTTTAAAAGTGATGGCACAGCTGGGAGGAGGGAGCGCAAATGTTCTTTGAACTTGTCAGGAGAAACAGCAGGAGGAACAGAAAAGAAAACGGGCTGTTTTTCGGTTCTCTGCTTGTTTCGATCATAGCGTTCTACATTGTTCTGTCTCTGTCGCAGCAGGACGTCATGTATTTTTTAAGAGAAATGGAAAGCGATGCGGTCAACCGTCTTCTTGAAATGATCCCGGTCTTTTACGGACTGACGCTGGTGATCCTCTTCTTTCTGATCTATTTCGCAGGAAAATTTCAGATGGAGAGGCGCAGGCATGAGTTCGGCATGTATCTGATGATGGGGATGCGGCGGGGCAGACTCTTTGCAATGCTTCTGGCAGAGGACTTCGGGGGAAGTGTGATCGCGCTTGCCATCGGACTTCCGGCGGCGGTTCTTCTCTCGGAACTGATCAGTCTTGTGACGGCGAGAGTGGTCGGGCTTGGCATTATCGGGCACCGGTTTTCCTTTTCCCCGTATGCGGTGGCGCTGACTGCCGCGGGATTCCTTATGATTAAGCTGGCGGCCTTCCTCATACTGAGCATAAAGATCAGCCGGGAGGAGATCGGCAGCCTGCTCGCAGAACGACCGGAGGAGACGAAACGGCAGTTTCCGGCAGCGGTGTACGCTGTTTTCCTTATCGCAGGAGTGCTGGGGCTCGGGACTGCGTACTATATGGCGATCCGGGGAATCTCCTGGAGCCGCATCGACAGGATGGCGTTTACGGTTGTGATCGGATTCGCGGGGACATTGTGTCTTTTCTTCGGGCTGCGCGCAGTGTTTGGCCTCATTATCAGAGCCGGAGGAAAAGACCGGAAGCTCCATGTGTTCAATGTGCGTCAGCTTCAGGAAAACGTGATCCGGCAGTCCTCCGCCATGGCAGTCAGTTCCCTGCTGATTCTTGCCGCGCTGTGCTGTTTTGGCGCGGGAATTGCCATGGTGCGCCACTATGGGGACGATGAGCATATTCTTGACTATACATTTACGGCGGAATATATGGATGAGGAGAATACGAGCAGAAAAAAAGCAGACGAGACCATGAGTACGCTGCGGGAAAACGGGCTGGCCCATGAGTTCTCTGATTTTATAGAGATGAAGGTTGGCTCGGTCCGGACATCGGATGATCCGGATGACACTTACTCCATGGATGTGGTTATGAATCTGATCTCGGCGATGCCTGCAACGGAGGACAGAGACATCCTTCTGAACAATTTAAGCTATATGACGTATCCGCATCTGATTGCTCTGAGCAGTTACAATGAGCTGCTTGACGCCGCAGGCCGGCCGAAGATCGAGCTCGGCGAAAAGGAGGCGGCCGTCTATATGGATACAGACGTATCTACGGAGGCGCTGCGGCAGATGATGAATGAGGCTCTCACAAAGCGCCCGGAGACGCTGCTCGACAGAGATCCTCTTTACCTGACAGGGGAAGTACAGACAACAGCACTTGTGACGGTCCGCTCGATTACGCTGTCATTTGCGCTGATTCTTCCGGATGAGGCGTTTGATTATTATACACAGGGTGAGTACAATATTTTCGTTGATGCCATTCTCGGAAACCGGGAGGAGAGTGTCAGCCTGATGACTGCGATCTCTGAAATGAACGCAAAGCTCAATGAGACAGGACTTGAATATGAAAGTTACCTTCAGAACATGGGACGTCAGCTTTTCTATACGGTGGCGACGAGCTACATTACGATCTATCTGGCGGTTGTGTTTCTGATCGTTGCAAATACGGTGATCGGCGTGCAGTTCCTGATGAACCAGCAGAAGACAAACAGACGCTACAGGACGCTGATTCGTCTTGGTGCGGTCTATGAGACGCTGTGCCGCTCAGCGGGAAAGCAGATCAACTGGTATTTCGGCATTCCGACGGTGATTGCAGCAGTGAGCAGCATCTTCGGCGTGCGGGCTCTTTTTACGGGGATTCTCTCTTCGAGGACGATGGGCTCAGTCAGTGAGATGATGGTCGTATCTGCGGCTATGATTCTGCTGCTCTGTATGATAGAATTGATCTATATGATTGTGGTAAAACGCTTGAGCAGCAGGTATCTTCTGACGCTGATGGTTCCGGAGCGGGAAGAGTAAGCGGAAAGGCAGTGTGAGAGAAGCAGAGGCCGACTGAGGAAAAGAGAAGGAAAGGCAGCAGGACAAAAGCAGAGGCCGGCTGAAGAAAGGAACAGAACGGGAGGAGATCGCATGAAACGGATCGCTGTGGTGGAAGATGAGCCGCTGATGCGGGAAGAGCTGACGCAGATGCTCGAGAATGCGGGCTATAGAGTGGAAAAGATCACAGAGTTTGAAAACACGGCGAAGCAGCTGGAGACACTGGAGCCGGATCTTGTGATCCTCGATCTCAACCTGCCCGGAGAAAGCGGATTCCAGATCTGCAGGGAGGTGAAGGGGAAGAGTCCTTTTCCGGTTCTTGTCCTGACTTCGAGGGACCAGATGAGGGATGAACTGCATGCACTGGAGCTGGGGGCAGATGAATATCTGACCAAACCGTGCCGGAAGGAGCGCCTTCTGGCACGGGTGTCAAATGTACTGAAACGGTACGAGGGAAGGTCAAATCTGCTGGAGGGAAAGGAATTTCTTCTTGACCGCCAGACGTACACACTGTATATCCACGGTACATCGGTCGTTCTTCCCAAAAACCAGGGGAAGCTTCTGGAAGTATTTCTGGCTCATCCGGCGCAGACGGTCACAAAAGATGATCTGTGTACAGCGCTCTGGGGGACGACAGAGTATATCGATGAAAATGCGCTTCAGGTCAATCTGACAAGACTGAAAAAGACAATGGCTGATCTTGATATGGAGCAGAGAATCGTGCCGGAGCGGGGAAAAGGATACCGTCTGGAATGCCGGGAGAACAGGCAGAGGAGGAAAGCAGAAGGAATACAGGAAACAGGAGAGCAGAACGTACGGAAAACAGGAGAGCGGAGTATAGAGGAAACAGACAGAGGGGAAAATCCATGAGGCGCGATAAGAAATACAGTATGAGAGACAGTATGCGGAAAAGTATGGGAAAACTCCGGCGGTATGTGCCGTGGTTTCTGCTGATCCTCGGGATCGACGGGGTGTCGGCGCTTCTTCTGTGGCTTGCGGACCTGGAAGCATTCCGCGTGCTTGCCCCGCTGATGCTGCTTATGACGGTGATGCTTTTTGCGGTCATCGTTTTTGTTTTACAGCGCGCGGAGAAGAAAAAAGAGCAGGCGCTTTTTGATTTCCTGAGCAGTCCGGATGAGTGGCATGAGGAAAACCTTCTGAAGGCCGCCGGCACATCAGACGAGGCGTGGATCAGAATGCTCGGAACGGTGCTCAGAAAACGGCAGGATGAGTGTGCAAAAGCAGAGGCAGAGACTGCAGACTATGAGGAATACGTGGAGGCCTGGGCGCATGAAATCAAGACGCCTTTGTCCCTGCTGACGATGGTGCTGGATAATCAGAGCGGGGAACTGCCCTCACCGACTGCATTTAAGCTTGACTATATCCGGAACCGGATACAGGAACAGATCAGCCAGATGCTCTACTACGCACGGCTGAAGAGCGCGAACAAGGATTATCTGTTTGAGTTTGTGGATCTGAGAGAGTGTATGGAAGAGGTGCTGGAAGATTACCGGATGCTGCTTGAGGAAAAGCAGTTTTTAATCCGCATGGAGTTCGGGGATTCCGCCCCGGAAGTGTACACCGACCGCAGGGGAATCCTCTTTCTTCTCGGTCAGATCGTGAGCAATGCGGTCAAATACAGCTCGGATAATCCGGAGCTTACAGTCTCTTTTGAGAAAAATACGCCCCGGGGAGATGTACTCCGAATCAGGGACAACGGAATCGGAGTCAAACAGTGCGACTTTCCGTACATCTTCGAGAAAGGATTTACCGGAGATGCCGCGGAGGGGAGAAACAGGGCGACGGGCATGGGCCTCTATCTGTCCGGGAAGATGGCGGATGATCTCAATATCAGGCTGGAAGTGTGGTCTGAAAGAGGCGTGGGGTTTGAGATGGCGATGATATTTCCGCGGGTGGACAGATCTGACCGGAAGGGCACTGTGCCTTTACAGTGCGGCAGGTGAAAGATATAATGGGAGAGGAAAAATCCAGAATCACCGGAGAAAAATATTATGACATATACATTTGCCGTTACGTTTTTGCTGAATATTCCGCTTGCTTTCTCTGAATATCTCTGCTGCATAATCCTGACATACGCGCTGATACAGAAAAAACCGGAGGGAAAATGGGCTGCAGCAATGTTCATTCCTTACTGCCTTGTGCTTATTGTTCCGACTTCGCTTTTCTTTGTCAGGGACTGGATGGGAAATGCGGGTGTGCAGCTTGCCACAGTTTATATCGAGACTGCAGGCTGGATGCTTGTGCTGAAAACTGTGTACCGCGAAACATGGGGAAACACGGTGGTTACAGGAGCGGCGGTTGTTTTTCTCTACTGGGTACTGGGCGGACTAAGCGGCTTCTTTCTTGACGGGAACTATGATCTGACCGTTCCGTCAGAGCTTGCGGCATATATGGCGGAGAGCGGCATCGGAACTCTCCTTGTCGTCAGTATTGCCGCGTGGTTTCTCAGAAAAAAGCGGCTGTATGAGGAATATACGAATTTTCTTTACGGGGAGAGTAAAACGGGACTTTGGAAGGTCTTTTTCGCACTCCTTCCGGCAGTCAGAGTGTTTGCGGTCGAGCTGGTGAATGAAAAGATCATACTGAATAACAATAATCCGATGGTTGACCTGTTCCTTCTCCTGCTCGTCTACGGTGTGCTGAATTATGTTTTCCGGTGTGACCTGCAGAAATATGCCGTCAGGCGAACTGTGCCGGGCAGTTGGAATCCTTCTTGACAATGCGGCCGAGGAGACGGAAGAATATCTTCGTGATTTGAAAAAAAGAGCGGAAGTTACCGCGCTTTTCTGTGCGGCCGAGGAAGGGGTGAGCATTCTCATCCGCAATCCTGTGAGGGGTGAAGTGCCGATTTCACGGATCTGGGAAGATGAATTTTCCACAAAGGGAAAAAACCGCGGGACAGGACTGACAAGTTTTCGTAAAATTGTAGAATCTCATGAAAATATCGCCTCTTTTACATATCAGGAGAACGGATTTTTTGTTCAGGAAATGAAAATAGAAGCACAGAAATCAGGGAAGAAGACAGGGAGGAAGAGGAGATGATTCCGATCTATCTTTGTGATGATGAGCCGGCGGTCCGCAGGGCAGTCCGGGAGGAACTCGAGAAAGAAATTCTTATCTCCGACTGTGATATGGAGATTGTCTGTGATACAGGATCACCGGAAGAGCTGCTTGACGCTGTGAGAAAAAACGGAAAACGGGGAATCTACTTCCTTGACGTGGATCTGAAAGATGGAAAGTACACAGGCTTTACCCTCGGTCAGGAGATCAGAAAAGAAGATACGAGAGGGTTTCTGATCTATGTGACAGCTTACGGCGAGCTTGCGTTCGAGACGTTCCGATATAAGCTGGAAGCGCTGGATTATATTGTAAAGGATAATCCGGAGGAAATGTTTCGGGGAATCAGGCGGTGCCTGAATGTGATCACGGAACGGACAATGAATGAACGGGATGAGGAAAGACAGTATTTTACCGTTAAATTTATGGATACAGTGCGCCATGTCCCGGTTGATGAGATTCTCTATTTTGAGACAGGGAAACAGAGCCACCGCATTATCCTTCACGGCATGAAAGGAAGAATGGACTT
Source organism: Ruminococcus turbiniformis (assembly GCF_020687545.1). Lineage (GTDB taxonomy): Bacteria > Bacillota > Clostridia > Lachnospirales > Lachnospiraceae > Mediterraneibacter > Mediterraneibacter turbiniformis. The sequence continues at coordinate 10,887 of NZ_JAJEQX010000011.1, forward strand.
TACAGGGAGTATGAGGGAGCTGCAGAAAAGTCTGGGAGAACAGTTCCTCCGCGTACACAGAGCATATCTTGCAAATGTGCGCCAGATCAGGGCGCTGGATATCAAAGAGAAAAAAATTGTTTTTGCCAACGGGGAAGAATGTCTGTTTTCCCGTCAGGTGAAAAAGCATCTTTTGAATCTGCTTGAACGATCTGCCCGGGCATAAGACAGATGCCCGGGCAGAACTGCGTTATCCGGAGATGAGGCTGCTTCACGGGCAGGGGCGTTGTTTTGAGATGAGAACGTCTCCCGGACGGAACGTGCTGTTCAGGCATTAAACGAGCCGTTTGGGCAGCAGTTCTCAGCAGTACACCGTATCGGCGTATAATGGAAAACACGTTCCGGACCGCACTGTTTTCGGCGGGAAAAGAACGATGCCATCCCGTGACAGGAGCGCTGTGCGGCTCTGCCAGCGGGAATTATCAGAACGGACGGAGGAGAAAATTATGGCAAAAGAGACGGAAATTCGGGAGATTATCAAAAGCGCGGGGTATGAGCCTGTTGAGGACCGGTGTATTATCGTATCGTATGCGCCAGAGAATCTGAGCGATGCGATCGTAAAGTTCTTCGGAGTGAGCACTGAATTTTTTGTGCTTCAGATCTGTGAAAATGAACTGGTGCTTGTCCCGTTCGGCAAGCTCGACTGGGGACTGAAAAAGGAAGTTACTCTGGCGATTCCGTTTGATGAGATCAGGAATGTTGAGATAAAGGAAGCGGGGCTTAACTATTATCTTGCGATAACAATGAAAGACGATGTGATTACACTTTCCGTACAGCAGAAGGAGCTGAGCGATTTCAGAAGCTCGGGAATGCTCGGAAGAGGATTTTTAAGCGGAAACTGGCACCGGGAAAATATGGATGCAACGCTTGAAATGCTCAGATCAATACCGGACCGGCGGATGCGCAAAGGCAGTGAATAAAGGAGCGGTTTTACAGTACAGCAGATGAATGCCAGGAAGATCTGCTGGAGTTCTTCTCTGTTCAGTGATATACTGGTACATATTAAGGCGGCAGGTTTGTGAACTGTCAGCCGGATGGGGAGAAGAAAGCAGAATGAACCAGGCAGGATCGCTTATCAGAGAAATGAAAATAGACAGAGAGGACATGCTTGCCCTCACAAGAAGGATGACGGTGAAGCGGACTTCGATCACAAGGATTGCAGGCGCTTACATTGATCCGGATGGGATCATAGACGGAACGTTCAACATAAGGTTTTTAAAACTGTCCGAATCAGAAAAGGCGAGAAATCTTGAGATTGCGAAGGCGATTCCCTTCGCGGAGACAAATGTCCGGCTCAGGCGGTATATGATACCGGAAGAGATGACCGGAAAGGGGAGCATGTGGCAGCTTCTGACAGGCGCGAAGACATCCGGACTTGAGAATGACGCCCTGCTTGATGTTTTTTATGAGATTGTTGCGGAGAACTACAGGACGGATCACGAATACGGAGTGTTTCTTTTTCATGACCGGTATGATATTCCGGCGAAGGCGGCGGATCATGAGAGACTGGGAGAGTCAGAGCAGACGTTTGAATATCTGATCTGCGCGATCTGTCCTGTGAACGGGGACTATGAGGCAGGGGAGCCGGAGTGCGGCTTCCTTTTTCCCGCGTATTCAGACGGCGGAGCGCTTATCCGGTGTATGGATATTTTCGGGAGCAGAGAGAAAAGTTTTCTTGTGAAGCGGTTATTTTCCTGAAAATTTCCTCTTGCATTTTAAAATTCACTGTGCTATTATTGGAAACAAGTTTTAACAGTCTGAAGTGTTAAAATGATAAAGGCTGTGAACAAGACTCTGGTTTTCAGAAACTGACAGGAAGTTGGCGTCACCGACTGAGAGCGCCGGACAGCGGAGGAAATCGTGGGAACACTTGGGAGCTGACCGTCTGAACCTAAGTAGGGCGGTACGCGTAGCATACGTTACATGCAAAGAGAGGAACCGAAAGCACTTAACGAGGGCAAGCCGCAGGCGCAGGCCAAATTCTGGTGTGGGGTTCAATGCGGGTGGTACCGCGGATTTTATCTTGATAATTTCCGTCCCGGGATACTTTAGTATCCCGGGGCTTTCTTTTTGTACTGGCGGCCGCTTACAATACCGGAATATGCCTTTTATTACTTCCGGTGATTGCACAATAAGTCGGATCACAAAGCGCAGAAAAGGAAAGCCCCGGGGTGAGGCGTCTGAAAGGAGAAAAAACATGGAACTGGTAAAAGGAGTAAAACAGAAAGAAACTTATGAACTTGCCGATCTGCTCGCAGAAGAGGTGAAAGGACAGACCGTAAAAGTAAACGGAGCTGTCCACACGATCCGCGATATGGGAACCGTGGCATTCCTGATCCTGAGGAAACGCGGCGGCCTTGTACAGTGCGTCTACGAGAAAGGCGTATCCGGATTTGATTTAAAAGATGTCAAAGAGGCAGCGTCGGTGGAAGTTACAGGAGTTGTGGAAGCGTCGGAGAAAGCGCCTCAAGGGATTGAGATCCGCCTGAGGGGAATCCGCATTTTAAGCGAACCGGCCGCGCCGATGCCGCTTCCGATCGCAAAGTGGAAGATGAACACATCTCTTGAGGCAAAGTTAAACTACCGTCCTATTTCTCTTCGCAATCTCCGGGAACGGGCAAGATTCCGCATCCAGGAGGGACTTGTGAGAGGATTTCGGGACTTCCTGTACAGAGAGGGATTTACAGAGATCCACACGCCGAAGATCGGCGCGAAGAGCGCAGAGGGCGGGGCGAACCTGTTCAGACTTGAGTATTTCCACAGGCCGGCCGTGCTGCAGCAGAGCCCGCAGTTTTACAAACAGATGATGGTGGGCGTGTTCGACAGAGTGTTTGAGACAGCGCCGGTATTCCGGGCGGAGAAACACAACACGAAGCGCCACTTAAACGAATATACGAGCCTTGATTTCGAGATGGGATATATCGACGGATTCGAGGATATTATGGCAATGGAGACGGGATATCTTCAGTATGCCATGGAGCTGCTGAAAAAAGAGTACGCAGATGAGATAAGGATACTTGGTATTGAGCTGCCAAAGACGGATGAAATTCCGGCGGTGCGCTTCGATGAGATCAAGCGCCTTGTATCCGAGGAATACGGGCGGAAGATCAGAAGTCCGTATGATCTGGAACCGGAGGAAGAGGTGCTGATCAGCAGATACGCGAAGGAAAAGTGGGACGCGGACTTTGTCTTTGTCACTCACTATCCGTCGAAGAAGCGCCCGTTCTACGCGATGGATGATCCGGCGGACGGGACATATACGCTGAGCTTTGATCTTTTGTTCAGAGGAATGGAGATCACCACAGGCGGTCAGCGCATTCATGACTATCATATGCTGCTTGAGAAGATGGAGCAAAGAGGTATGACTGATGAGGGGATGGAGCAGTATTTAAGCGCATTCAAGTACGGCATGCCGCCCCATGGCGGACTGGGGATCGGCCTTGAAAGACTGACCATGAAGCTGACAGGGGATGACAATGTGCGTGAGACAACGCTGTTCCCGAGAGATATGAGCAGACTTGAGCCATAGAAAAAACGGATTCAGAATGAGCCGGAATCAGAAAAAGACGCGGCAGGGAAGAAAAGCGGCGGCAGGAATCCGGCCTGAGAGAAAACAGGATGACTGCGGAAAGGAAGGAAAGTCATGGCAAATAAAATATCAGACGAGACAATTGAATATGTCGGCATACTTGCCAAGCTGGAACTCTCCGATGAGGAGAAAGAGGCGGCCAAGGAAGATATGGAAAAAATGCTGGACTATATTGATACATTAAACGAACTGGACACATCGGGTATCGAACCCATGTCCCACGTCTTCCCGGTGAATAATGTGTTCCGGGATGATGTTGTGACAAACGGGGACGGCAGGGAAGAGACGCTTGCCAACGCGCCCCAGAGAAAGGAAGATACTTTCGAGGTGCCCAAAACGATCGGCTGACGCGCAGAACCGCATGGGCGGTCAGACGACAGCCGGGACAGCGGCGGGGATATCAGAAGTATCAAAAGATATGGACTTAAGACAGAAAGGCGGCCTGAAATATGGAATTATTACAGCTTACAGCTCTTGAGCTTGGAAAGAAAATAAAAGCCGGTGAAGTCACCGTCCGGGAGGCGGTGGAAGCGGCGCTAAAGCGGGCAGAAGAAGCAGAGCCGGTGATCAACAGTTATGTAACGCTTGACGAGAAAGATGCGCTTTTCCAGGCGGATGAAATACAGAAGAAAATTGACGCGGGAGAACTGACAGGGCCTCTGGCGGGAGTGCCCGTGGCGGTGAAAGACAACATGTGCATTAAGGGACAGCTCACTACGTGCAGTTCAAAGATTCTCTCCAACTTCAAACCGACCTACACTGCAGAGGCGGTGGAGAATTTAAAGAAGGCGGGCATGGTGATTCTCGGAAAGACGAACATGGATGAGTTCGCCATGGGAAGTACCACGGAGACGTCCTGGTACGGACCGACCAAAAACCCGCATAATACAAACCATGTGCCGGGCGGTTCTTCGGGCGGCTCCTGCGCGGCGGTAGCAGCGGGAGAATGCTTCGCGGCGCTCGGGTCGGACACAGGCGGTTCCATCCGCCAGCCAAGCTCCTACTGCGGCGTGGTCGGTATGAAACCGACTTACGGAACCGTTTCCAGATATGGACTGATCGCATACGGTTCCTCTCTTGATCAGATCGGATCGGTTGCAAAGGATGTATCGGACTGTGCGGCGCTTCTCGAAGCCGTGGCGTCCCATGACAGAAAAGACAGCACATCTATTGTCAGAGAGGATCTGAACTTTACGGAAGCTCTCGTTAACAATGTGAAAGGGCTCCGTATCGGAATCCCGGGCGACTATCTGGGAGATGGTCTTGACCCGGAAGTAAAAGAAGCGGTTTTAAACGCGGCGGAAGTGCTCAAAAGCCAGGGCGCATCTGTGGAACTGTTTGACCTGGGGCTTGTGAAATACGCGATTCCGGCCTACTATACAATCGCCGCGGCCGAGGCAAGCTCTAACCTGGAGCGGTTCGACGGTGTAAAGTACGGCTACCGGACAGCGGAGTACGAAGGCCTTCACAATATGTATAAGAAGACCCGTTCGGAGGGCTTCGGCGCAGAGGTAAAACGCAGGATCATGCTCGGCTCGTTCGTTTTAAGCTCCGGATATTATGACGCATATTATCTGAAGGCGCTCCGTACAAAGGCACTCATCAAAAAAGCGTTTGACGCGGCATTTGAGAAATACGATATCATCCTCGGACCGGTGGCTCCCACAACAGCGCCGGAACTTGGCAGCAGCTTAAGCGACCCGATGAAAATGTATCTGGGAGATATTTACACGATCTCCGTAAATCTGGCAGGCCTTCCGGGCATGAGTGTTCCTGTGGGAAAGGACAGCCGGGGGCTTCCCATCGGCATGCAGCTGATCGGGGATGCGTTTGCGGAAAAGACACTGATCCGGGCGGCGTACACATACGAGTGCGCCACGGAGAAAAAATATGAAACGATGGCAGCAGACACCGGAAAGGAGGCGTGCTGATATGGCAAAGCAGTATGAGACAGTAATCGGACTGGAAGTGCACATTGAGCTGGCGACGAAAACAAAGATTTTCTGCGGATGCAGCACAGAGTTCGGAAGCGCGCCGAATACCCATACCTGTCCGGTATGTACCGGGATGCCGGGTTCCCTTCCGGTGCTCAACAAACAGGTGGTAGAGTACGCCATGGCACTTGGGCTTGCCGCAAACTGTAAGATTACCCAGGTGTGCAAGTTTGACCGAAAGAACTATTTCTATCCGGATAACCCGCAGAACTACCAGATCTCACAGCTCTATCTTCCGATTGCGAGAGACGGATATGTGGAGATCGATACCCCTTCCGGTGCGAAGAAAGTGCGCATCCATGAGATGCACATGGAAGAGGATGCCGGAAAACTCGTCCACGACGAGTGGGATGACACATCCCTTGTGGATTACAATCGAAGCGGCGTGCCCCTCGTGGAGATTGTATCCGAGCCGGATATGAGATCCGCGGACGAAGTGATCGCATACCTTGAAAAACTGCGTATGATTGCCCAGTATCTCGGTGTGTCGGACTGTAAGCTTCAGGAAGGTTCCATGAGAGCGGATGTGAACCTGTCCGTCAGAGAAGCCGGAACGGACACGTTCGGGACAAGGACGGAGATGAAGAACCTGAACTCCTTTAAGGCAATCGCCCATGCCATCGAGGGAGAGCGCGCAAGACAGATCGAGCTTCTCGAGGAAGGGAAGGAAGTTATCCAGGAGACGAGACGGTGGGATGATAATAAGGAACATTCCTATGCCATGCGTTCCAAAGAGGACGCGCAGGACTACCGTTACTTTCCGGAGCCGGATCTTGTGCCGATTGTGATCAGCGACGAGTGGATTGAAAAGATTCGCGCCGGACTGCCGGAACTGCGCACAGAGAAGATGGAAAGATATAAGAGGGAATTTGATATCCCGCAGTATGACGCAGAACTGATTACAGAGTCGAAGCATGTGGCGGATATTTTTGAGGAGGCTGCCAGGCTGTGCGGCAAACCTAAAAAGGTTGCCAACTGGATCATGGGCGAGATGTTCCGTCTGATGAAAGACAGGGGAATGGAACCGGAAGATCTTACCTTTTCACCGGAGTATCTGGCAAAGCTGATTGACCTTGCAGACGCAGGCACGGTCAGTGCTTCTGTCGCAAGAAAGGTGTTTGAACAGATCTTCACAGATGATGTTGACCCGGAGAAGTACGTGGAAGAAAACGGACTGAAGACGGTCAATGACGAGAAAGCCATCAGAGAGGCAATCGAGAATGTGCTTGCCGACAATCCGCAGGCAGTCGCCGACTATAAAGGCGGTAAGGAGAAAGCCTTCGGGGCGCTCATGGGACAGAGTATGAGGGCGCTCAAAGGCAAGGCAGACGCCGGTACCGTGAGAAAGATGCTCATGGAGATTCTTTAGAAAACACAGTTCAATACAAAAGAGTTCCTGTTATAGAAGAAAAACTGTATATACAGGTCAGAGCCAGGCGTTTCAAAAACTTCTCAAAAAAGAAATAATAAATTAGCACTCGACACTTGACATGGCTAACAATTCTTGCTATATTGCTAATAGAACACGAAAACAATCAGTGTCCTCACACTGCGCGAGGAAGAATAATCATCTTTGCGCAGGCGTGCAGTCAAATACCCCGATGCAGGCATGCGGGGTATCAGCCCCCCACGGCAGCCGCCAAACGGACATGTAAGTATGTCCGCCCGGTTCGCTGCTCGCGGGAATGAAGGAGGGATAGCCATGAATATCAATAAATTTACACAGAATTCTCTTCAGGCTGTTCAAAACTGCGAGAAGGTCGCCGCAGATAACGGAAACCAGGAACTGGCGCAGGAGCATCTGCTCTACGCGCTGCTTACGCAGGATGACAGCCTGATTTTAAAACTGCTTGAAAAGATGAGTATCCAGGGCCAGCTTTTTATCAACAGTGTGGAGCAGGCCATAGGTAAGCGGCCGAAAGTCCAGGGCGGCAAAGCTTACGTCGGACAGGATCTCAATAATGCCCTTATCCATGCTGAGGATGAGGCGAAACAGATGGGGGATGAATATGTCTCTGTTGAGCATCTGTTTCTTTCCCTGTTAAAATATGCAAGTAAAGAAATGAAACAGCTTTTCCGTGAGTTCGGGATCAGCCGTGAAGGATTCCTCCACGCGCTTTCCACAGTCAGGGGAAACCAGAGGGTTACAAGTGACAACCCGGAGGCAACTTATGACACACTGAACAAATACGGGCAGGATCTGGTGGAGCGCGCAAGAGAGCAGAAGCTCGATCCGGTGATCGGACGTGACGAGGAGATTCGGAATGTAGTTCGGATTCTCTCCCGTAAGACAAAAAATAATCCGGTTCTGATCGGAGAACCCGGCGTCGGAAAAACAGCGGTTGTAGAAGGTCTTGCACAGCGGATTGTAAGCGGCGATGTGCCGGAAGGACTGAAGGAAAAGACGATTTTCTCTCTCGACATGGGAGCCCTTGTCGCAGGAGCAAAATACCGCGGCGAGTTCGAAGAACGTTTGAAAGCCGTGCTGGAGGAAGTGAAAAACAGCGACGGCAAGATTATCCTCTTTATCGATGAGCTGCATACAATCGTAGGAGCCGGCAAGACGGACGGGGCGATGGATGCAGGCAATATGTTAAAGCCTATGCTTGCCAGAGGCGAACTGCACTGTATCGGCGCTACAACGCTTGATGAATACAGGGAATACATCGAGAAAGATGCGGCTCTGGAGAGACGGTTCCAGCCGGTTATGGTAGATGAACCGACGGTTGAGGATGCGATTTCCATTCTGAGAGGACTGAAAGAACGTTATGAAGTTTTCCATGGCGTGAAGATTACCGACAGCGCTCTCGTAGCGGCGGCAACGCTTTCCAACCGATATATTTCAGACCGTTTCCTTCCGGATAAAGCTATCGACCTTGTGGATGAGGCGTGTGCGTTGATCAAGACAGAACTTGACTCCATGCCGACTGAGCTGGATGAACTCCGCAGACGTGTCATGCAGCTTGAGATTGAAGAAGAAGCTCTGAAAAAGGAAGAAGACCGCCTGAGCAGGGAACGTCTGGAGCACCTTCAGGAAGAACTTGCGGGCTTAAGAGAAGAGTATGCAGGTAAAAAGGTACAGTGGGAGAATGAAAAAAATGCTGTGGAGCGTGTCCAGAAGATCCGCGAACAGATCGAGCAGGTCAATAAGGACATACAGAAGGCTCAAAGGGAATATGACCTGAATAAGGCCGCAGAGCTTCAGTATGGTACGCTGCCCCAGCTTCAGAAGCAGCTGGAGGAAGAAGAAGAAAAGGTAAAAGCAAGGGATCTGTCTCTTGTCCATGAGGCCGTGACAGACGATGAGATTGCGCGTATCGTGTCCCGATGGACCGGTATTCCGGTTGCAAAGCTTAATGAGAGCGAGAGGAACAAGACGCTTCATCTGGCGGATGAGCTGCACAAGCGCGTGGTCGGCCAGGACGAAGGCGTAGAGCTTGTGACGGAGGCTATTATCCGCTCAAAGGCAGGCATTAAAGACCCCAGCAAGCCGATCGGTTCTTTCCTGTTCCTCGGTCCTACAGGCGTTGGTAAAACGGAACTTGCCAAGGCACTTGCGCAGAGCCTTTTTGATGATGAAAATAATATGGTGCGTATCGACATGAGTGAGTACATGGAGAAATATTCCGTGTCCAGACTGATTGGAGCGCCTCCGGGATATGTGGGATATGACGAAGGCGGACAGCTGACAGAGGCAGTCAGAAGAAAACCGTATTCTGTCGTGCTCTTTGATGAGGTGGAGAAAGCTCATCCGGATGTATTCAATGTTCTTCTTCAGGTGCTCGATGACGGACGTATTACGGATTCTCAGGGGCGGACCGTTGATTTCAAAAATACGATCCTTATTATGACGTCGAATATCGGGGCAAATTATCTGCTGGAAGGTATTCGCGACGACGGAACGATCGACGGACAGAGTCAGGAAATGGTGATGAATGACCTGAAGGCACATTTCAGACCTGAATTTCTTAATCGTCTTGATGAGATAATTATGTTCAAGCCATTGACGAAACAGAACATCCGTGCCATTATTGATTTACTGATAGCAGATGTCAACAGACGGCTTTCCGAGAGGGAACTGAGGATCGAGCTGACAGAAGCGGCAAAGGACTTTGTCGTGGATGGCGGATATGATCCGATGTACGGCGCAAGGCCGCTGAAGAGATATCTGCAGAAAAATGTGGAGACACTCGCCGCAAGACTGATTCTCGCAGGAAATGTCGGCAGGGAGGATACGATCCTGATTGACGTAAAAGACGGGAAGCTCGCCGCGGAAGTAAAGGGACAGATTACGGCAGCGGAAATGTAAAAGGCAGCCGCGGCAACAGAGGCTGTTGAAATGAAAAGGGCAGCCGCGGCAACAGAAGCTGTTGAAATGAAAAGGGCAGCTGCGGTAAAGACTGCGGGAGTGCGAAAGGACGGATCTGTCAGATGAAACAGATGACACCGATCATCTTTCATATAGATGTAAATTCAGCTTATTTGAGCTGGACTGCAGTGGAACAGCTGAAAAACGGAGCCAAAGTGGATGTGCGCGAGATACCGGCCATCATTGGCGGAGACCAGGAATCCCGCCACGGCGTGGTACTCGCTAAATCCCCTGCGGCAAAAAGATATGGCATCCGCACGGGGGAACCCGTTGCGAATGCCTTTCGTAAGTGCCCGAATCTTGCCATGTATCCGCCGAATCACAAGATGTACCGGGAAAAAAGCAGGATGCTTATGGAGTATCTTCGGACATTTACGAAAGAGATCGAGCAGGTCAGTGTGGATGAGTGCTACATGGATTTCACACCGATAGCAGACCGATACAACTCGCCGGCAGACGGGGCGATTGAGATAAAGGAAGGAATAAAAAAGAAGTTCGGCTTCACTGTAAATATAGGTATTTCTACAAATAAACTGCTTGCGAAGATGGCGTCGGATTTTGAAAAGCCGGATAAGGTACATACTCTCTTCCCGGAAGAAATTCAGCAGAAGATGTGGCCTCTGCCGATCGGTGAACTCTATATGGCAGGACGTTCCAGCGTGGAGGTACTGAAAAAGCTTGAGATTAATACAATAGGGGATCTTGCGCGTTCAGATCCTGAGCTGATATCTCTTCATTTGAAAAGCCATGGCAGAATGCTTTGGGAATTTGCCAACGGAATCGGCGCTTCTGCGGTTCAGGCAGAGCCGGAGGAGGCCAAGGGAATCGGCAACTCTACGACGCTGAGAGAGGATGCCGCCACATATGAGGATGTCTGTCCGGTCTTTGAAGAACTTGCCGAAAGCGTGGGAAGAAGACTCAAAAAAGCGGGGAAAAAGGCCGGAATGGTGAGCATGGAGATCAAGTATTATGATTTCCGGACAAACTCCCACCAGGTTCAGCTTGACCGCCCGACCAGCGATCCGAAAGTATTGAAAGAAACAGCGTGCAGCCTTTTTCTTGAAATATGGAGTGGCGAGCCGGTGCGGCTTCTGGGTATACGGACGTCCAAACTTGTGGAAGAGTCCGCGCCGGAGCAGCTTTCTATTTTTGATATTGAACTTCCGAAGGAACCGGATGAGAAACATAAGCGCCTGAAGAAAGCCATGGATGAATTAAACGCCCGGTTCGGGGAAGGCGCGGTGGTGAAGGCAAGTATGATGAAAAAGAATATCCGTACTGATAAGGAAGAACGGGAAAAGGAAAAAAGCGGGAAGAAAAAAACAGGGGAGAATCAGAGGGGAATGCTATGAGAGAAAAGGATTACAATCTGGAGCTGATCAGGATGGTTTCGTTTATTTTGGTTATTGCCATCCATGTGAGCAACTATTTTTGCAGGGCCTATGGAAAAATTCCCGACAGCGAGTATTTGTTTTCGCTGGCAGTGGATACTATTGCGCGGGTCAGTGTGCCCGCATTTTTTATGATTTCAGGGGCTCTGCTTCTCGGGAGAGAAGAGCCGCTTGAAAAGCATGGGAAAAGGCTTCTGCGCTTTTTAACAGTTCTTATTGTCTGGAGTGCTGTTTACTATATCTGGAATACATGTTATATGAAGTCCGGCTTTGACTTGAGAGAAATTCTGTATGTTCCGGCGGAGGCACATCTGTGGTATCTGTATGCTATGATCCCGATTTACCTTGTGCTGCCGTTTTTCCAGGTGATGTGCAGAAATTTGAGCGTGAAGCTCGAAAAAGCATTGCTCATAATTGCGGCTTTGGCAGTACTTTTCAACTATATTTTCTGGCTTATGGGTGCGGAAATGTACTATGATCTGCCGCTGATCGGTGACCGTGTATATGCCTATTATCTGTTTCTGGGATATTATATCTATAAATACAGAGAGAAAATTCCGGTCAGTCAGACCGGGGCAGCTCTGATCTGTGCATTCGGCATGGCAGTCTCCTTCGGGGTGACATTTGCGGTTACAGTAATTCAGGGAGACCACTATGAGGGTGCGCTTACTTATGGAATGCCGTCTGTAGTTCTTTCCGCGGCAGCGTTTTTCCTTTTTATGCTCCGGCTTGGAGACGGATGTCTTAAACCGGGTGAACATGCGCGCAGAGTGATAGACCTTTTCTGCGGATGTTCTTTTGGAATTTATCTGATTCATATTCTTTTTCTTGACAATTACAAGAAACATATGGAAGCGTACGATCTGTCCGCCTGGATCGCCGTGCCGGGACTGATTGTCGTGATTACGGCAGTGTCGTTTGTGTGTGTCTGGCTGATGAGAAAGACGAAAGTGGGACGGAGAATTACGTGATTCGGATTTTCCGGATGAAACAGACCGACAGGAGAAATCCGCGCATGGTGTGTAAGGGTATCCCTCGGGGATGCGTTTGCACTCGGGACGACTCCAGACGGTAGATGCCATCCGTCAAATCCGCACTTCACGGAAGAAAATTAAAGAGAAGAATAATCGGAGTTATAAAAAAGAATATGAAATTAAATAAGCTAAGAGAAATTTTAGACAACGGCGGAACAACTGTAAACACACGAATCTGGAGCACATGGCCGACAATTGTGGAGGCAGCGGCATCTACAGGAAATTTTGACTACTTTGAGTTCCTGGCAGAATACGCTCCGTTTTCATTGAATGATCTTGAGAATTTTGCCCGTACATGTGAGCTGTAGGAGAAATGTACAATGATCTCACGGAGGAACTGGTTAATGCGAGAAAAGAAGCGGTCTTTCTGACAAATCAGTATAACCGGTCTTATGGGGAAGCACCGGAGAAAAGAGAAGAAATTTTGAGGAAGCTTCTGGGATCCCTGGGAAAAAATCCTTTTTTTGAACCGGACTTCCCCTGCCCGATTTTTCTGTTTTGTGCGGAGTTTCTCTATTCTGATTTCTACGAAAATCTTAAGAATTTCTTTTGAATCTTATATCAGCCTCCTTTAGAAATACAGGTTATCCTGTATACAGTAAAAGGAGGCTGTATTCATGAACATCCAGGAACTTACCACTTATTTTTTACAATACGGTGCTTTTTTCATCTACCTGATCGTTTTTTTAGAGTATCTGAATCTTCCGGGATTCCCGGCCGGGCTTATCATGCCGCTGGCGGGGCTCTGGGCAGCCAGAGGAGAGATCAGCTTTCCGGCGGTCATGATTCTTTCGGTGGCAGCAGGACTTACGGGAAGCTGGGTGCTCTATCTGCTCGGAAGATTCGGCGGCGGAAAGCTGATGGGATTCTACTTTAAGAAATTTCCAAAGCAGAAACCGGTGATAGAAGAGAAGATGAAATTCCTGCGGGAGAAAGGCGGTATCGGCGTATTTATCAGCAAGCTGATCCCCGTGGCGCGGACACTGATCTCTATACCTGCCGGAATGGTGAAGATGGATTTTGCAAAATATACAGTCAGTTCCCTGTGTGGCGTGTTTCTCTGGAATCTGGCTTTTGTGGGGGCGGGATATTTCTTCGGAGACGCCGCGGTTAATCTGTTATCGTGACGAGGGGAAAAAGTGACCGGCTGACTTGCCATCTGTGTGGAGATGCTCTAAAATCAATTGTGCGCCGAAAAGGCCGGGGCAGCCGGATCAGGAGAAAGGAGACAGAGTAAAATGGAGGCAAATCATATTCTGATTGTTGAGGATGATAAGGAGATACGCGAAGGTGTACGGATCTATCTGCAGAGCCAGGGATACGAAGTGTTCGAAGCGGCAGATGGAGTGGAAGGGCTGGAGGTGATTGAAAGAGAGGAGATTCACCTTGCGATTGTTGATATTATGATGCCGAGAATGGACGGTATAAGGATGACAATGAAGCTGCGGGAAAAGTATGATTTCCCGGTGATCATGCTTTCAGCCAAGTCAGAGGAGGTGGATAAAATTACAGGGCTGAATATCGGTGCGGATGATTATGTAACGAAACCGTTTACTCCGATGGAACTGATGGCAAGGGTAAATTCCCAGCTCAGACGATACAGAAAGTTTTTGGAGAAGCTGACGCCGAAGGCAAACGTGTATGTGATCGGCGGACTGGAGATCAACGAGGAGACTGTGGAAGTGACAATGGATGGCAACCCTGTGAAACTTACGCCGATCGAATACAAGATCCTGCTTCTCCTCGCCAAAAATCCGGGACGGGTGTTCTCGTCAGAGGAGATCTATGAGAGAGTATGGCAGGAGAAAGCAATCAACACAGACACCATTATGGTTCATGTGAGAAATATAAGAGAAAAGATAGAGATTGATCCTAAAAATCCAAAATATTTAAAGGTGGTGTGGGGAGTTGGCTATAAAATTGAAAGACAGCCGTAATGCAGGCATTATTGCCGCTGTAATCATTCTCGGCTTATGTTCGCTGGTTATGCTGTTTCGATACGGGGAGATATCGGATTTCCTGAAGACGATTCAGTCGGAGGACAGCCGCCGGGCGGAGACGATAGACAGCATGTCCTATGATCTGAACGAGGGCGTGTATATTCTGTACAATGAGCTGTCTGAGGAGACAGACCCGGCGGAAGTTCTGGAAATGTACGGTCAGCAGCAGTTTAACCTGACGAGACGGTACATGGACTATGAAATTTTCGATGCAGAGGGAAATGCGCAGCTTAATGCGGCTTCTGAGACGGTTGCGGAACGGTTAAAAGCGGCGAGTGAATCTTATTATGCATTCCGGGCAAAGTATACATTTTCGGAGGACGGAGAGCTTTCGGGGATTCAGATCGACGGGACGGTGCTGGATCCGCAGGAGGAGTATGAGCTGGAATCACAGTATTTAAATGTGGCGTCTGAAGTCGGATATAATTATGAGATATCCAGTATTGCCGAGCCGGCAGGAGTCACCATTGTATACGGGATGACAGAGAAAAATCTGGATACTTACGGTGAGACGATCGGCTCGGGTATCTATAATTACAGCTTTGTAAATACAACATATTACAGGGATACCCTGGAGTGCCTGCTTCTCTTTGTCATAGCAGCAGCGCTTCTTCTGCCGTTCGCAAAGCGGCTTGATATCAGCGGGAGAAAAATCTTCACTGTTCCGTTTGAGATTCCGCTGGCTGTTTTAATTGTTATTATATTCGGAACAAATATCCAGTATCTGCCCGCGGATCTTGTGTACACGACAATTACCGGGAATTATCCTGCGGCGGGACACGGCGGGGAGATTATCATATGGACGCTGAATTTCCTGATGTGGTTCCTGATCTTCGGGATCATATTCTGGGCAGTGACATGTTTCCGGGCGGTAATCCGGATGAAAACGGCATATTTTAAAGAGCGGACTCTGACTGCAAAGCTGATCCGCCGTTTTGCAGGCGATGAAAGCGGGGTGAAAAGCGCGGCAAAAAAGACTTTGAGAAAAGGAAAAGCATTAGTGGCAAGGCAGTATGACAATCTGCTTCACATTGATTTTCAGGATAAAACAAACAGGACGATTCTCAAGATTGTCATAATCAATTATATTATCCTGGCGCTCGTGTGCTTTTTGTGGTACTACGGAACACTTGCGCTGATTATCTACTCGGTGCTGCTGTTCTTATTCCTCCGCAAATATACGAAGGATCTGCAGGAAAAATACAAGCTGCTTCTCAAATCAACGAATCAGCTTGCAGAAGGACATCTGGACGTTCCGATTGAAGGGGATATCGGGCTGTTCAACCCGATTCAGGATGAACTGAAGAAGATACAGAAGGGATTTAAGAAAGCGGTGGATGAAGAAGTGAAAAACGAGAGAATGAAGACGGAACTTGTCACAAATGTCTCTCATGATCTCAGGACACCGCTGACAGCGATCATCACCTATACGGATCTGCTCAAGAACGAGAAAGATGCAGAGAAGAGAAAAGAGTATATTGATGTCCTGGAACGAAAATCGCTGCGCCTGAAAGTGCTGATCGAAGATCTGTTTGAGATCAGCAAGGCGGCGAGCAAGAGTGTGGTCATGCATTTTATGAAAGTGGACATCGTGGATCTTTTAAAACAGGTCGGACTTGAGAATGACAGCAAAATCAGGGAATCGCATCTGGAATTCCGCTGGAAGCTGCCGGATCACAAACTGGTTATGTGGCTGGACAGTCAGAAAACATACCGGATTTTTGAAAACCTGATTGTCAATATTACAAAATACGCAATGCCGCACACGAGAGTGTATATTGAGCTGACAGAGGAGGAAAGCAGCGTGCATATCTCGATGAAAAATGTGTCGGCTTCGGAACTGAACTTTAATGCAGAGGAGATTACAGACCGTTTTGTGCGCGGGGATTCCTCCCGGAATACAGAAGGCTCCGGACTGGGCCTTGCAATCGCAAAGAGCTTTGCGGAACTGCAGCACGGAACTTTGAAAATTTCTACGGAAGCGGATCTTTTCAAGGCAGATATCATGCTGCCGAAACTGGAGATTCCCCCCGAGGAGACGCAGATGGCGGATGCCCGGTCTGAAGCAGACGGCAGCGGAGCCGCGAGTTGAACAGGAAAGATCAAATTTTAGTTAAAATGTCGGAAGGAGAGTTCGCTTTCCGGCATTTTATGGTAGAATGGATATAAATTCAACAGAAAATGTGAAAGGAGAAAGTGTATGAGATACGATATTCAGGGAGGCGAGTTACCGGTAGTTATCTGCTATCTTGAAGACGGGGAGACAATGATTACAGAGAAAGGCTCCATGAGCTGGATGTCACCGAACATGAAGATGGAGACGACATCCAACGGAGGAATTGGGAAAGCATTCGGAAGAATGTTTGCAGGCGAGTCTTTCTTTCAGAACAGGTATACCGCTGTGGGCGGCAATGGCATGATTGCTTTTGCCTCAAGTTTTCCGGGACAGATCCGCAAGTGGGATGTAGCTCCGGGAAATGAAGTGATTGTGCAGAAATCCGGTTTTCTTGCGGCGGAGAGCAGTGTTCAGCTGTCGGTATTCTTCCAGAAAAAGCTGGGAGCAGGCTTCTTTGGCGGTGAGGGATTTATCATGCAGAAACTGTCGGGACAGGGCACTGCATTTCTTGAATTTGACGGTTCGGTGATAGAGTATAACCTTCAGCCGGGACAGCAGATCGTGATTGATACGGGATATCTGGCAGCCATGGATGCGACATGCAGCATGGAGATTAAGACTGTGCCGGGAATCAAGAACATGGTGTTCGGAGGCGAAGGGCTGTTCAACACTATCATCACAGGACCGGGGCGCATATGGCTTCAGACAATGCCAATCTCTAATGTGGCGGGTGAGATACTTAAGTTCATGCCGGTGAGTAAATAAGAAGATGTGTGAGTAGTGATTTGGCGGGAGGAAAGTGTGTCCTCCCGGCAGTTCGAGAGATTTATAAAGAGGAATTTGAATATTGTATTTTTTCAGAAAGCGTGCTATTCTTTAAGCACTGATACCGGCGGCGTTCTTGCCGCCGAATGTCACAGCCTTTACGGCTTCTCATTTTCGGAGCTTCAGTTCGAAGCACTTACCCGATGATGAACGGAAACTTATTGATTTTTGACTCAGAAAAACTGCATAGACGCAAAGGAGGAAATGCGTATGGCAAATGTACTGCAGAAAACTTTTTCAAACATCCGCACCCGGGAAGCGCTTCTCGCTGAAATCTCGGGAAATGAAACAATGAAAATGACGTATGAGAGTTGGGAAGATGAGTACCAAAAAGAGTTTCTGGACTTCTGCACCGGTATAAAAGGAGTAAAGGTTCTATACGACTCTTTTTTCAAAGAAATCATGGATCCGGACACGGTGCCGGAGCGACTGGAGGAACTGCTCTCCCTCATTCTGAAGCAGAAGATCCGGATCTTAAAAGTTCTTCCCCAGGAGTCACCTTACATCGCAGACGGACGTTCACTTGTCATCATGGATATTGTCATTGAGCTGGAAAATCACAGTCTTGCAAATGTGGAAGTGCAGAAACTGGGATACATGTTTCCCGGACAGCGGGCGGCGTGCTATTCCGCAGATCTGCTGCTCCGCCAGTACAAACGGGTGCGGAGCGAGAGAAGTGAATCGAAAAAGAAGTTCAGCTACCGCGATATGAAAAAGGTGTATACGATCATCTTTTACGAAGAGAGCCCGGCGGAGTTCCACCAGTTTCCGGACGATTATATTCACCGTTCAAGGCAGAAGACAGATACCGGGCTTGAGATCGATCTTCTGCAGGAATATGCCTTTATCCCGCTTGACAACTTCCGAAACATTCTTCACAATAAAGGCATAAGAACAAAACTGGATGCATGGCTTACGTTTCTGAGTATCGACGATCCGGAATGGATCGGGCGGCTGATCGATCAGTACCCGCAGTTCCGGCGATACTACGAGGAGATCTACGAGCTGTGCCTGAGCACGGAGAAGGTGATGAGTATGTTTTCCAAAGAATTGCAGGAACTGGACCGGAATACAGTGCAGTATATGATCGATGAGATGCAGGATAAGATTGATGAACAGAAGAGGCAGTTGGATGCGGCCTTATCGGAAAGGGATGCGATCTTATCGGAAAAGGATGCAGCTCTTGCAGAAAAGGACGCCGCATTATCGGAGAGCAGTGCTGTCCTTGAGGAGAAGAACAGGGAGATCGAACGTCTGAAAGCAGCATTGGAGGCGGAAAGGTCCAAAGGTTGAGAAAGAACCAGTGTGAATTCAACTCTGTTATGATACAGAGCGGATCCGGAAAATGATTCTACAGCATATTCGTAAGATTCGGTCTTTATAATCTGTTCATTGTAATAAATCACATTCCCCTGTTCATCAAGTACGTTCTGAGTGACACTGAGCAGGGGATGATTTTTCGGAACGTTCAGATATTCTGCCAGAGCGGCCGTTGCCCTGACAATATGGAAGCGGTCGCTGATATTTGCAGGTTTAATCCCCATTTTTTCATATATCAGTCCATAGAGAGATTTGTTCTCAAGATCCATTTCCATAATGAGTCGGAGCTGGTCTGGCAGATAGTCTGTCTCGACAATTACCGGTTCCTCATCGAGGCTTCGCAGCCTGACAAGCTTCATAATAGAGCTTCCAGCAGGCTCCGACATTTGAAATGTCTTTTTGAGTTCCTGAGTAATCATGACTTCGGATTTGCTTATGACATGTGTATAAGGAACCGTATTTGCATGAATCATACGTCAGGCCATGGTTTATATGACGCAGCAGCTTCTGTGTGAGCTGGAAGACAGAGGGCTTCTGACAGACGAGTCTCCCAATATTGAGCTTGAGAATGCAGGCTGGGGACTGGAGCACGGCGTACAGGTCGCCGATGACTACAGGTTTGTGTTTTCCCAGGTATATGATCCGCGCAATAAGCTGAAAATCGGCTGGGAGATCAATCATATCCTTCACGCACTCGGGTGCAGTGAAGTCACCGGGGACGGACGTTTCTTCCTGCCGGAAGCAGAGATTACGCCCGACATGGCATGGCTTGAAGCTTCTTACGGGCATAATCCGCAGAAGCTTGCAATGGAATGGGTTGCACATAATCTTCTGGCACCGGATCTCCAGGGCAGGATCGGTTCCGTGTATCTGTCTGACTGTAAGATGAAGACGGTAGAATATTTCCGCAACGGCATTCTCGGAGCCCCGTTCCTTGAGAAGATGGAGGCCATGGAGACGGTCGAAGAGCGCTTTTACTATGGCTGGCAGATGGTGCTTGATTACTATGATTCACACGTTCCGCTCGGTACAGGAATCCTTCCGGAACAGGAAATGAAAGAAATGCTGGATAATCAGCTTGCATTTCTTGGAATTAAAGAAGGGGAATTCTGACTATGAAATATCTCGTTTACGGCCCGACTATCATGAACGATATCGTTTATGCTGACGGGACAACTGACAAATACCATATGGGCGGTGTTGTGTTCTGTATGGCGGGCATCAAACTGTGGGATGACGATGTACTCTATATTTCCAATGTGGGAGATCCCTACGGCATCGGCGATTGAAGCGGACAGGAGAGAACAGACTCTTAAGACGATTCAAAAAGCAGGACTTTTTTCCATTAATCTGCCGGAATCAATGAGTCTGTTCGATGCGAAGAGTGAAGAGGAAGCAATTGAGAAAATTCTGCAATTTGGTGTTCCGTGCTTTTTCAGAGTGGGAGAAAAAGGATCATACTTTCTCTGTGATAATAAAAGCCATTTTGCAGCCAGTGTTACCATCGGAGATGTGGAAGACCCGACAGGGTGCGGCAACTGCTCTACTGCTGCGGCGATGTATGGATACTGCGAGGGGAAAGCGCCAGGAGAAGCGGCGGTGAACGGTAATATTTCCGCCGCGTATAATCTGCTGCAGTATGGTCCGTATCCGAAGTTCACGGCAGATACAAGAGCGCAGGCTCTTGAACTTTTGAGACAGCGCCTTGCGTGATAAGTGGAAAAGGACCTGGCCGGGAAACGGTTCTTTATGAATTTTGGGTATGGGGCTGTCGCACTAAATAAACTCTTACAGAAAGATTATACTCTATCTTCTCTGTACTATCAAATCAAACTTCCGCTGGATGTGGAAATTTTGATTCCGGCAGATGATCCGGTTCGTCTTCTGAGTGCATTTGTGGAGGGAATGGAACTCAGCGATCTTTATCAAACTTATGGAAAGATAAAGAAAAATCAGGCGACACCTCGGATCTTTTCTTATATTTGGGTATTTGTGCTATATAAGCCAACTGTAATCCTTGCGGCAGTCAAGGATATATTCTACATAGACCGTATCATCCTGGATTTGATAAAGGACAAGATACCACTTCTCAATGAACATCTTGTGATATTTGTTCGGTGTGATATACATTTCCTCAAAGTAAGGAAAACGCTGCGGCATCTGCCTTAAAGAACGCATCGCTGTCATAATCTCCTTTTTCTTTGCCGCCGCTGCCTCTTTATTGACCTGCGCCATAAAGCGGATGTGCGTCCCTAACATTCTTTTTTCCCTGTCGGAAACAATGACTTTGTACTTGCTGTTTGATACCATACGCTATACCTCTGCAATCATTTCATCAAGATAAGCGTCCAGCTCTTCAAGCGTACAGCCAGTCCTTCCCGCTATTCTGTCCTCCTCAACCGCAAGCAGTTCCTCACGGAGGTTCAGCATCTTCTCTCTGCGGTTGTAGGTTTCAATATCCATAACGACTAAATCTCCCTCGCCATTCTTGGTAAGGAATACCGGCTCTGCAGTCTTTCTGCACATTTCTGCAATCTCGTTGTAATTTTGACGGATTGCTGCGGATGGACGAATATTCATAGCCACACCTCCCACTTGTATTTGGTAGCAGTATTCTAACTACATTATATTTATATTATGCTACCGAATCAATATGCGCAGAAAACATCTTATTGGCTATACCTAAAATTCAGAAAGAACCCGGGAAGCCCCCTTATCGGAAGCCCCCTTAAAATCGGAAATCCCTCCGGTTATCCTGTTCAATCAGCCTTAAATTCTCCAGCACAACGGCACGTGCTTTTTCATTCGGCACGTTCAGCACTTCGCGGTCAATCAGCTTGTCGCCGATTGCCTTTGTCTCGGGAGACGCGTAATCCATGAGATATTCTTTCAGTGTCATCAGGGCGTTCGGGTGGCAGCAGTTCTGGATCTGTCCGCTCTTGCAAAGTGACATGAAGCGGTCGCCGGTGCGGCCTTCACGGTAACATGCGGTACAGAAACTGGGGATATAATCCATCTCCATAAGCCAGCGCACGACTTCATCCAGTGTCCGGTTGTCGCTCACGTCAAACTGCTCGGAGCTTGCATCCTCCGGTTCCGGCTCATAGTAGCCGCCCACGCTTGTGCGGGAGCCGCCGCTGATCTGGGAGATGCCGAGATGAAGAACACGCTCTCTTGTCTTCTGATTCTCTCTTGTGGAGATGATCATTCCGGTGTACGGAACAGCGATGCGGATACATGCTACGATCTTTGCAAATGTATCATCGTCGATGCCGTTGTCGAAATCGTCCGGATTGATGTCGTCTGCGTGCTTTAAGCGGGGAACGCTTATCGTGTGCGGGCCGACGCCGAATGCTGCCTCCAGATGCTCTGCGTGCATGAGGAGTCCGGCAAACTCGTAGCGGTATTTGTCGAGCCCGAAGAGAACGCCGAGGCCCACGTCATCGATGCCGCCTTCCATCGCACGGTCCATTGCCTCCGTGTGGTAGTTGTAGTCGTGCTTCGGTCCGGTCGGATGGAGCTCGAGATAGCTCTCTTTGTGGTACGTTTCCTGGAAGAGAATGTATGTGCCGATTCCGGCTTCTTTCAGAAGACGGTAATTGTCCACGGTCGTAGCTGCGATATTGATGTTCACACGGCGGATCGCTCCGTTTTTGTGCTTGATGCTGTAAATCGTTTTGATGGATTCCAGGTAGTAATCCATTGTGTTGCGAACCGGATCTTCCCCGGCCTCCAGGGCGAGACGCTTGTGTCCCATATCCTGGAGCGCGATAACTTCCCGTTTGATCTCTTCCTGGGAGAGCTGTTTCCTCGGAATGTGTTTGTTCTTCGCGTGGTAGGGACAGTAGGTACATCCGTTGATGCAGTAATTGGACAGATACAGCGGTGCAAACATGACGATGCGGTTTCCGTAGAAGTCCTTTTTGATCTGCTCTGCCAGCTTATAGATTTCCTCATTTTTCTCCTCGATGGGACAGGCGAGAAGTACGGATGCCTCTCTGTGGGAGAGCCCTTTTCTCTTTTTCGCCTTCTCGATAATCGAGTCAATCAGCTCTACATTTTCCTTGTTCTCATCTGCGTAGGCAAGAGTTTCGAGAATTTCTTCGTGGTTGATAAAATCATCTGCGCATTTTGAATTTACATCATACATTGGTATATTCCTCCTTCTGGTATTGTTTCATATTCTTCCATATTCTTTCCGGCAATTTCTCAGTCCGGGAACTTTTCGGTATGGCGTTTTTACATATTCAGTGAGTCGCCCCGGGACACGGTGATGTGATACCCGATCGCCTTCATCCTCTCATCGAGGCTTCGCAGGCTCTCCGCAGCTTCATCTCCGGTACAGAGCTTGTTGTCGTAGAGCAGATATTTTTCTCGCACCTGGGCGGGAGAGAGATTCGGCATGACGACGTTTGCTCCGGCCAGGATACCCTTTTCCCTTCCGTCCGGTGCTATGGTTCCGAGAGCGGTCGTCGAGGGCAGCAGGACTTTCGGCAGAAGCAGACGGATCAGTCCAAGCATGAAGATGGTCAGTTCCACAGTGCCGCCCGGCTGTCCGGCAAAGGGTGTGTCATGGTGAGGAACAAAAGGCCCGATTCCCACCATCTGGGGATTCAGTTTTTTCAGAAACAGCATGTCGTCGGCCAGATTTTCCGGAGTCTGGTACGGAGAGCCGACCATGAACCCGGTTCCGACCTGATAACCGATTTCCTTTAAATTCCACAGGCATTTCTGGCGGTACTCGGCGCTCAATGATTCCGGGTGAAGCATCCGGTAATGGCTGTGATCAAAAGTCTCGTGGCGGAGCAGATAACGGTCCGCTCCTGCATCGTAGAACCTCTGATAGCTCGCGCGCGGGCGTTCGCCGATGGAGAGTGTAACGGCGCAGTCAGGCCATTTTTCTTTGATCGAAGAAACAATGTGCGCCATACGGTCGTCCGTGAACCATCCGTCCTCGCCGCCCTGCAGGACAAATGTCCGGAAGCCGAGCCCGTATCCGAGTTCACAGCAGGAGAGAATATCTTCCTCTGTAAGCCGGTAGCGGCTGGCGTTTGCGTTGCTTTTGCGGATGCCGCAGTAATAGCAGTCGTTTTTACAATAGTTTGTAAATTCGATCAGGCCGCGGATATAGACGTCATGCCCGTAGTGCCGGATGCGGACTTCCCGGGCACGCTCAAAGAGGTACTCCGCTGTTTCCGGCGTGCGTCCGGATATGAGTGTGATCCATTCCTCGCGTGTGAGCCCACGGGTCTGCTCCAGTCTGTCGATCAGTTCTCTGCCTGATTCCGCCCTGTGCGTACCGGCTGTCATATATTTTTCCCGTAAATCGTCTTTGTGCTCACGCCCGGCAGCATCCCCAGTTTGCCTGACAGTGCACTGATGACGTTATTTGGCGCATCCAGAGCGACGCTGATGACGTGGATGCCCTTTTCCCGGTAAGGGATTCCCATTCTGCCGATGACGTACTCTCCATATTCACTCAGCAGATGGTTCAGCTCGTCGACGGAATCCCGGTTTTCCAGAATAATGCCGATGAGCGCGATTCGTGTCTCCATCCTGAATCCTCCATATCTGTATTCATTCCGCGGCGGTCAGTACGGGAAGCTTTCCGGAAAGGGAAAGGCTTATGAAGTTTCTGAAAAAAAGAACCTGTGCTGATCCAAAGGGGCGCAGGTATGACGGAATACAGGAGGGATACCGAGGGATACCTCCTGCTGTTTTCGGTATGATTTGCGCCTTATTGCTCAGAAGAATCCCTGTGCCGGGAATCCCTTTGCAGTCAGTACGGAATGTCTTTTTTGAGTATACCACACGGGGGATTTTTCTACAATATGGCACATCGCTGAAAGAAAAATGAATATTTATTTCAAAATTACAAAAATATATTGAATCTTTATTTCAAATGTTATATAATGCGGTCATAGGAGGAGAGAAGACATGACTCAGTCAAATGCAGGTTACCAGGCAAGGCTTCAGGGCGTAAAGGCGGGCCTTACAAAAAAGAATGAGAAAAAGATCTATGAGTTCATTGAAACGAGCAGAAAAGAGATCATTCACATGTCGATTGATGAGGCTGCGGAAGCGTGTCAGGTAAGCAAGGCTGCGATCGTGAGATTCGCACAGAAACTCGGCTATAAAGGCTATCAGGCGATGAAGATCAGTATTGCGCAGGAGGCGATCAATCCGGAACATCAGATTTACAGCAGGATGTCCAAGACCGATACGCTGCCGACGATTGTGGATAAGATCGTGGAATCGCATGTGCAGTCGTTAAAGGCGACGTCTGAAATTCTGGACCGCGGTGAGATAGAGAAAGCGGTAAGGATGATTCAGAACAGCGATCATCTTCTGTTTTTCGGAATCGGAGGATCGGGAAGCATTGCCCTTGACGGCCAGCACAAGTTTATCAAGATCGGTTATTTGGCTCTGGCATTTACGGACAGCAATATGCAGGCCATGACCGCTTCGGTTCTTTCAGAACGGGATGTGGTGATTGCTATTTCTCATTCCGGGGCATCCAACGATATTCTCAATGCGCTTGAGAATGCGAAACAGGCAGGAGCGAAGACGATCGCGATTACGAATTACGGAAAGTCCCCGATCACCGAGATTGCGGACGTAGTGCTTCCTACATCGTCAAGCGAGACGGCGTTCAACAGTGACGCGCTGTCGTCCAGGATTGCGGAACTGTCGATTATCGACATGCTTTATGTGGGCGTTGCATTTAACAACTATGACGAATCTTACGAGAATATTGTAAAGACGAGAAATGCTCTCGACTCCACGAAAATCTGAGAAAGGAGATGGGAGAAGAGAATGTTTTGCGGGATTGATCTGGGAACTTCAAGTGTCAAAGCAGCAGTGTATGATGAAGTCGGCAGAACTCTTGCATGTGCGAGGCGCGAGTGCGAACTGGTGACTCCGAAGGCCGGGTGGTCGGAACTTGACCCGGAAGACTATCTGGACAAACTGTATCAGGTGATCCGCGAGGCGTCGGAAGATTCCGGGCAGAGGATCACAGCGGTTGCGATTTCTTCGCAGGCGCAGGCGGTGCTCCCCATTGATGAGAACGGGAAGCCGCTCTACAACATTATCGTGACGATGGACAATCGTACCATTCCGCAGTATATGTTCTGGAAGGAAAATTATGACGAGAAGGAAATATACGGCAGGACGGGAAACACGTTCGGATCGATTTATACGCTGAACAAAATTATGTGGCATAAGCAGAATCAGCCTGAGATCTACAACAGGGCATGGAAATTCTGCTGTGTTCAGGACTATGCTGCGTATATGCTGACAGGGGAGGGGCCTT
The DNA here is from genome assembly GCF_020687545.1 of Ruminococcus turbiniformis. GTDB lineage: Bacteria > Bacillota > Clostridia > Lachnospirales > Lachnospiraceae > Mediterraneibacter > Mediterraneibacter turbiniformis. Next base: position 36,879 of record NZ_JAJEQX010000011.1, read on the forward strand.
ACACCGACTACTCCATTGCAGGGAGAACGATGATGTTCTCGGTGAAGGAACCGGTGTGGGATGAAAAAGTGCTCGGCATTGCAGGAATTGATATCGGAAAACTGTCGTCCCCTGTTCCGTCTGTAACAGTGGTCGGAAAAATCCGGACAGAGCTCAGACAGAAACTGAAGCTGGATGAGACATGCGAGGTCGTGATCGGAGGCCATGATCAGGCGTGCGGAGCGATCGGAAGCGGTGTGGTGAAGCCCGGGATGCTGATGGATGCGTGCGGCACGGTTGATGCCATGGTTACAGTACTGCCGGGAATGGTGTTAAGCGATAAGATGCAAAAATACAGTCTTACATGCTACCGGCATGCAGACACGTCAAACTACATCACAATGGCCATCAATACAAATGGCGGGCTGTTTCTCAAATGGTACAAAAACGTACTGTATGACAGAAGGGCAGAAAACGGAAGAGATATTTACACTCAGATGATAGAAGAGTGTCCTGATACACCGTCGGATATCTATGTACTGCCTCATCTGGAAGGCGCGGGAACGCCGTACAATGACCCGGAGTCGCTTGCCGCGATTGTAGGACTTAGGGTGTGCCATACGAAGAAGGACATTACAAGAGCAGTGCTCGATTCACTTGCATATGAGATGAAGCTGAATCTAGAAGCAGTGGAAAACGCCACGAACTGTAAGATCGATGAGATCCGGATGATCGGCGGCGGAGCAAAAACCCCGAAGTGGGTTCAGATCAAAGCGGATATCTTCAATAAAAAGATTGTCACTCTGGAGACGGACGAAGCAGCGTCGCTGGGCGCGGCCATTATAGGAGCAGTGGCAAAGGGATATTACAAAAGCTTTGATGAAGCGATAAACAAGATGATACATATCAAGAAAATATATTATCCTGATATCCGGATGCAGAAAGAATATGGGATAAGAGCATCCGAATACCAGGACATATATGAGGGACTAAAGAAAGTTAACCATAACATCTCCAGTCGCACATTATTATAATATGTCCTGTAGAAAATTTTGTCAATTTTTTTTATCAACTGAATACAGATTTTGAGAACAGCGCAGACTGAGCTGCCATGATTTCATATATCAGTTCAGCCGCTGTGCTGTTACCATTTAAACAGGCATAAGCGATGAGATAGTTGTGATGCTTTCTTAGTGTATGCAAAAATCTGGAGGTATACATTATGAGCGCATTAGGATTATCGATTAATCTCATAATCGCGATCGCGATTATACTGATATTAGTGCTGAAAGTAAAAGTAAATCCGACGATTGCCCTGATTGTGGCAAGCATTTATATGGGAATATCCTGTCAGCTGGGGCTTACCACAACTGTAGATTCCATCAATAATGGATTCGGCAATCTGATGGCGTCTACGGGACTGCCGATCGGTCTTGGAATTATGATGGGACAGATCCTTCAGGATTCCGGTGCGGCAGAATCGCTTGCAAGGGCAATCCTTAAGGTATTTCTCGGGAACAAAGCTCCGTGGGCGCTCGGACTTACGGCATTTCTGCTGTCCATCCCCGTATTTTTTGACGTAACATTCGTCATTCTGATTCCGCTTGGAATTGCTGTCGCGAAACAGACGAAGAGACCTCTTCCATACTTTGCGGGTGCGATCGCAATCGGAGGCGTCAGCTCACAGACATTTGTTCCGCCGACACCGAACCCGCTTGCCTCTGCAAGTATCCTGAGCTTTGATCTCTCCTATATCATCATACTTGGTTTGATTGTAGGTCTGATCTCCGCACTGTTTTCCATGTTTGTGTGGTTTAAACTTCTGAATCGTCCCGGCTTCTGGAATCCGGAAAAGGATACGACAGGTCTTCTTGACATGAGCGGGGAAGGCATGATGGAAGAAAAAGATCTTCCGTCGCCGTGGGCAGCTGTTATTCCGATTCTTCTGCCGGTACTGTGCATCCTGATCGGTTCTTTCTGGCCGGTTGTGACAGGAAACGACGCGCCTGCTTTTATATCCTTCCTGTCCCAGAAGACGATTGCGATCCTTCTTGGACTGATCGCAGCGTATCTGCTTCTTACAAGGAAAATGGGCCTTCAGGCGATCGGAGATTCTGTTTCCGAGTCTCTGAAACAGGCCGGTATTGTGGTGTTTATCACCGGTGCGGGCGGAGCTTTTGGTTCAGTTATCCAGGCAACGAATATCGGAGAAGTACTGATTGGAGGTCTTACAGAAGGACAGTCCTCTACAATCCTGATTCTCTGTGTAACGTTCCTGATCGGCGTGCTCTTCAGAGTTGCGCAGGGTTCCGGAACCGTGGCGTCCATTACGGCAATGACAATTATGGCGACTGTCGCGCCGTCAGCCGGATGCCATCCGGTATATATAGCTATCGCGGCTCTGGCCGGCGGAAACTTTATCGGACATGTCAATGACTCCGGTTTCTGGGTAGTTACAAACCTTTCCGGCGCAAGCGTGACAGGCGGACTGAAAACATATACGCTGAACACGGTAACACTTATGGGAATGGCATTTATTCTCTGCCTGATCGGCGCGACAGTGCTGCCGCTGGTATAAACTGCGGATTCAGACACAGGGTGTCAGGCAAAGATACAGCCTGTACCATTTGATAATTATAGATATATTTCAGGAGGAACATTAAAATGTCAATGTTGGGAAAAGAAATACGGATGAGCAGACTGGTGAATCCGAAGAGCAACAAAATGATGGCGATTACAGTAGATCATGCGATCTCAAGAGGAATCGCCGGGATGACGGGAATCCAGGACGTGCAGTCTGCAATCGATAAAATACTTCTTGGAAAACCGGATGCGGTCACTATGACAAAAGGAATCGCTGAGCGCTGTATGCCGCAGCATGCAGGAGATCCGGCGTCAATCCTTATGAAAATTTCCAATCCGGCTCCGGCAAATCCTACCAGAGATGTGGTTTTTGGCACAGTAGATGAGGCGATTCGTATGGGGGCGGACGGTGTTTCCATGGGAGCGATCATGATGGGAGACTTCCAGGGAGATCAGATTGAGAAAGTCGGCATGATCGCTGAGGAGTGCATGCGCAAGGGGATGCCTCTGATCGGTCATGTATACCCCAAGGGAGAGAACGTGTCAATGGAAGGCAGAACAGCATGGGAAAATATCGCGTATTGTGTGAGAAGCGCGTGTGAACTCGGTATGGACATCGTGAAGACGACCTATACCGGCGATCCGGATTCCATGGCAAAGGTGGTATCCTGCGTACCGTCCTCGTTCCGAATCGTTATCCAGGGCGGCGATGCGTGCAATACACTGGATGATTACCTTCAGATGACGAGAGACGCTATGGACTGCGGAGTCGGCGGAGTGACCATGGGACGTTTTGTATGGGATTACAGAGATGTTACAGCGCTCGTTATTACACTGCGCTATATTATCCATGAAGGCTACAGTGTGAAAGAGGCAAAAGAGCTGCTCGCTCAGCTTGAAAATGATAAAAATTATGATCAGTTCTGACCGGACTAATAAGGGGGATGCTGCTTTGTGCGGCATCCCCCTCAATTAATCCGATTCTTTTTACAGCTTCCTTTCCCCCATCCCCCTCTTAAACGCATTGATTTTCTTCTGCAAACAGACTAAAATAGAGCTGTGAATTGGAGGAAAAGCATATGTCAGAAGTGAGAAAGCATATCGTGTTCCACGGTCGTGTCCAGGGCGTCGGATTCCGGTATACAGCGAAATATGCGGCTCAGTCACTTGGGCTTTCCGGCTGGGTCCGGAATGAGTGGGACGGCACTGTGACAATGGAAGTTCAGGGAAGAGAAGCACTGATTGACAAGCTGCTTGTCAGGCTGAACCACGACCGGTTTATTACCATTGAGTGGATGGATACAGAAGAGATTCCGCTGCGGGAAGAGGACCGGTTTACAGTGAGATAACAGTGAGATGTCAGATTGGAACATCGTGGGAAAAAACTGAGAACTGAGAAAAGAATACAACTGCAGAAGCTGTAGAAAAGTCAGAAGGAGGAAGACAGCTGTGAAATTAGGATTTATCGGGACAGGAAATATGGCAGGCGCCATTATGGGAGGAATCATCAGAAAAGGGATTATAAAGCCGGAGGAGATTATCGGATCAGATATTTCTGAGGCGGGCCGGGAGAAAGTCAGAGAACTCTACGGAATCTGTGTGACAGACGACAACAGAAAGGTGGCTGCAGAGTCGGAAGTGATTGTTCTTTCTGTGAAACCCCAGTTTTATGCGGAGGCGATTGCACAGATCCGGGACTGCATAAGTGAGGAGCAGCTTGTTATCACAATCGCACCGGGCAAAACGCTGTCATGGCTGGAGGAGCAGTTTGGGAAACCGGTACGCATCGTCCGCACCATGCCGAATACTCCGGCTCTTGTTGGAGAAGGAATGACGGCGGCCTGCGCGAACCAGTATGTGACAGAGGAGAACAGGGCATATGCGCTGGAACTTCTCGGGGCCTTCGGAAAAGTGGAGTTTGTTCCGGAGCATCTGATCGACGCGGTCGTGGCGGTGAGCGGAAGTTCCCCTGCCTATGTGTTTCTGTTCATTGAGGCCATGGCGGATGCGGCGGTTGCAGAAGGAATGCCGCGGCAGCAGGCGTATCAGTTTGCGGCCCAGGCAGTGTACGGAAGCGCGAAGATGGTGCTTGAGACAGGAAAGCATCCGGCTGAGTTAAAGGACATGGTATGCTCTCCGGCAGGTACGACCATAGAGGCTGTCAGAGTGCTTGAAGAAAAGGGATTCCGCAGTGCAGTAATCGAGGCGATGAAGGCCTGCGCGGATGTTTCCAGAAATCTGTAGAACAGCCTGCACGGGCCAGTATAGGCCTGTATAGGCCGGAACAGGCCGGGCGGTTCCCGCATCTGATCTGAAAAAGGAGGAAGATTCATGCATATACAGGGGCTGCAGAAGCTTACTCTGCTTGACTATCCGGGCAGGGTGGCGTGTACGGTATTTACTGCGGGCTGCAATTTCCGCTGCCCGTTCTGTCATAATGCGTTTCTTGTGACGCATGTAGACCCGGAGAATGATATCCCGGAGGAAGAAGTTTTCGCCTTTCTCAAAAAGCGTAAGGGGATTCTGGACGGCGTATGCGTCACGGGAGGAGAGCCCCTGCTGGCGCAGGATCTGGAACAGTTTCTGAGAAAAATAAAGGATCTGGGATACCTTGTCAAGCTGGATACGAACGGAAGCAATGCGGCGCGCCTTAAATATCTGGCGGGCCAGGGGCTGCTCGATTATGTGGCTATGGATATTAAAAATTCTCCGGAGAAATACGGGATGACTGCAGGAATCGAAGGATACGGTATGGAAAATGTAAAAGAAAGTGCTTCATTCCTGATACAGGGAAACATTCCGTATGAGTTCCGTACAACCGTGGTGAGAGAGTTCCATAAAAGAGAAGATTTCGAGGAGATCGGGAGATGGCTTTCGGGAGCGGAGCACTACTATCTCCAGAGATTTGTTGACTCCGGCGATCTGATCAGCCCGGGGCTTCGCGCCTACACAAAGGAGATTATGGAACAGGCGCTTGAAATTGTGAAGAAATATATTCCGTCTGCAGAGCTGCGCGGGATGGAGTAAAAGCACTCTTTTCGGCATAAAAGAAATGATAAAGTGACATCAATATCTAGTGATGGTTTGCGAAGATAAAAACTAGATATTGGTGTTTTGCTATTGACAGAATTTTCCGCAGAATGATAGAATGAATTCAGACGTTCGCATCAGCAGAAAAGGAAGGAAAGGGGTTTGAAGACATGTATCAGGTGAGGAAAAGAGACGGAAAGATCGTGCAGTTTAATCTGTCCAAAATCGGCGAGGCGATCCGCAAGGCTTTTGAGGCACAGGAGAAAAATTATAACCAGGATATTATCGATATGCTTGCGCTCAAAGTGACGGCTGACTTTGAACCGAAGATAAAAGACGCCCTTATTTCCGTGGAAGATATACAGGACAGCGCAGAGTCCGTGCTGATTCAGGCCGGGTATGACGATGTGGCGAAAGGCTATATTCTGTACCGCAAACAGAGGGAGAAAATCCGCAATCTGAACTCTACGCTTCTCGACTATAAAGAGATTGTGGACAGTTACGTGAAAGTGACGGACTGGCGGGTCAAAGAAAACTCGACAGTCACGTATTCAGTGGGCGGGCTTATCCTGAGTAATTCCGGTGCGATCACAGCTAATTACTGGCTCTCGGAGATCTATGATGATGAGATCGGAAAAGCGCACAAAAATGCGGACATTCATATCCACGATCTCTCCATGCTCACAGGTTACTGTGCAGGGTGGTCGTTAAAACAGCTGATTCAGGAAGGGCTGGGTGGAATTCCGGGAAGAATAACATCTGCGCCGGCCAGACATTTAAGCGTACTTTGCAACCAGATGGTGAATTTCCTCGGGATCATGCAGAACGAGTGGGCGGGCGCACAGGCGTTTTCCTCTTTTGACACGTATCTTGCGCCGTTTGTAAAGACGGATCACCTGACATACCCGGAAGTGAAGAAATGTATCGAATCGTTCATTTACGGAGTGAACATTCCGTCGCGGTGGGGAACGCAGGCGCCGTTCTCCAATATTACGCTTGACTGGACTGTGCCGGATGACCTGAAGAATCTTCCCGCGATCGTAGGCGGAAAAGAGATGGACTTTACTTATGGAGACTGTAAAGCGGAAATGGATATGATTAACCGTGCGTTTATCGAGACGATGATCGAGGGCGACGCGGAGGGGCGCGGTTTCCAGTATCCGATTCCGACGTATTCCATCACGAAGGACTTTGACTGGTCGGAGACAGAGAACAATAAACTTCTCTTTGAGATGACGGCAAAATACGGTACGCCGTATTTTTCAAACTATATCAACAGCGACATGGAGCCGAGCGATGTGCGGAGCATGTGCTGCCGGCTGCGCCTTGATCTCCGGGAACTGCGCAAGAAGTCCGGTGGATTTTTCGGCAGCGGTGAGAGTACCGGATCTGTGGGCGTTGTGACCATCAATATGCCGAGGATTGCCTATCTTTCGGAGAATGAGGAAGAGTTTTACAGAAGACTCGACAGGCTGATGGACATCTCGGCGAGATCGCTCCATATCAAGAGGACTGTGATCACAAAACTTCTGGATGAGGGGCTCTATCCGTATACGAAGAGATATCTCGGAACATTTGAAAACCATTTTTCCACGATCGGACTGATCGGCATGAACGAGGCGTGCCTCAATGCGAAATGGATCCGCCAGGATCTGACCCATGAGGAAGCGCAGCAGTTCACGAAAGATGTGCTGAACCACATGAGAGAACGCCTGTCTGACTATCAGGAAATGTACGGCGATCTCTACAATCTGGAGGCGACTCCGGCAGAGTCTACGACTTACCGGCTGGCAAAACACGATGTGGAGCAGTTTCCGGATATCATAACGGCGGCAGAGAAAAACGGCACGCCGTACTACACGAACAGCTCCCACCTTCCGGTCGGATATACAGAAGATGTGTTTGAGGCCCTTGACATACAGGACGAGCTTCAGACATTATATACATCAGGAACGGTCTTCCATACCTTCCTTGGGGAAAAACTTCCCGACTGGAAATCTGCGGCTGCTCTTGTCAGGAAGATTGCGGAGAATTACCGCCTGCCGTATTATACGATGTCACCGACATACTCGATCTGTAAAAATCACGGATATCTCTCAGGAGAGCAGTACCGGTGTCCGCACTGCGGGGAAGAGACAGAGGTTTACAGCAGGATTACAGGCTATTACCGTCCGGTGAAAAACTGGAACGATGGGAAAACGCAGGAGTTTAAAGAGAGAAAAGTCTATGATATCGCGCATTCCGGAATGAGGCCGGGAAACAGGACGGCCCGGAATGCGGCGGATGCGGCAGATTCAGCAGCCGAGGTGGCTTCAGCAGGTACAGAGGTTTTGCAGGCTTCAGCAGGTGCAGAGGTTTTGCCGGCTTCGGCAGCCGGAGACGCAGGCGGGACATCGGCGGGCGGCGTGCAGAATTCTGAAGAGGAAACGGAAGAGAAGATCCGGACATTCCTCTTTACTACGAAGACATGTCCGAACTGCCGCGTGGCTGTAAATTCTCTGGAAAAGGCACATATTTCCTACGAGACGGTGGATGCGGAAGAAAACCGTGAGCTTGTCGAGAAATACGGAGTCATGCAGGCGCCGACACTGATTGTCATAAACGGGGACACGGTGAGAAAGCTTGCGAATGCGTCCAACATCAAAGAGTATGCAAAAAATAAGGAGTATACACAAAATAAAAAGTATGCACAAAATATAGAACATGAGGAGGAGTAAAACTATGTACGATATTGGAATTATCGGCGGCGGAACCGCCGGGATGACGGCGGCCATATATGGACAGCGCGCCGGAAAAAGCACGGTTATTATCGAGGGATCTGTATTCGGGGGGCAGATTACATCATCTCCCAATGTAGAAAATTATCCCGGCATCGCAAGTGTGAGCGGAAGCGAATTTTCCATGAATCTTCTTGATCAGGCGATGAAACTTGGCGCGGAGACTGTGATGGAACAGGTGACAGGAATACGTGATGAGGGTGAAGTGAAGATAATCGAGACAGCCGGAAAGGAATACCCGTGCAGAAGCGTCATACTTGCGACCGGAGTGTCGCACCGGCATCTGGGAGTGCCGGGAGAGGAGCGCCTTGCCGGCTCCGGAGTGTCCTACTGCGCTACATGCGACGGCGCCTTCTTCCGGGGAAGAGACGTAGCTGTTGTGGGAGGCGGCAGTACAGCGCTGCAGGACGCGGAGTTTCTGTCCAATTACTGCAGCAGGGTATATCTGATTCACCGGAGAGATGAATTCCGGGGAGAAGAGAAAATCGTAAGCAGGCTGCGGGAAAAGGAAAATGTGGAGTTTGTCTTAAGCGCAACGGTAAAAGAGATCACAGGCGATATGGCGGTGGAAGGCGTGGTTCTGAACAATAAAAAGACAGGTGAGGAGTTCAGCCTTGCCGTGTCCGGTGTATTTATCGCCGTCGGACAGATCCCGAAAAACGAAATGTTTGCGGATCTTGTGAAACTGGACGGCAGCGGATTCATTCTTGCCGCTGAGGACTGCGTGACATCCTGCCCGGGGATCTTTGCCGCAGGAGACTGCAGGACAAAAGAAGTGAGACAGCTCACAACAGCCGCAGCTGACGGGGCTGTTGCGGCACTTGCCGCGTGCAAATATATAGCGGAGTGAGAACTGTCTTTGTCCAACAGTTAAACCACATCAGAAATTAAAAACAGAATACGACTTATATTACAATCCCCTCTGAAACTGTGATTGCATTCCCTTGCTCAAAGTCGCGCATACGCGCTCCACTCGCCGTTCATGCAACACAGTTTCAGAGGGGATTTTCTTTCTTCAGATATGCAGTTTTTATTTCTGCTGTGCTTTCCTGAGAAGCAAAGACAGATTCATCAATCCTGGAACATCTTCATCCCCATCCACTGTTTCATATGATCGATCATCTTCTGGTCCGGTTCAATATAAACACATGCGTTTTTCTGATCCAGCGGAAGCATGATCGCATAAGCCTTTGCGGACGGATTCCCGGAACTGTAATCGTAGATCTTGTCCGATTTGTACGAGTTCAGTCTCGGCGATCCTTTCGGTGCGATGATCTCTGCAGACTGAATGTCAAAATTCTGAAGGCGTTTGCGCTTTGCTTTGTTGTAGATGACATCGACCTGAAGATCGTGATTCAGGATGATGTATTCATACTCCACATTGAGCTTCGGGAAGATGAAGTAATAAGCCAAAAAAGCAAGTATGACTGCAACGATAAAGGAAATCATGCCTACGAAAAGCATACCGAATAATGCAACCGCCACGATCACAAGGAGCACAAGGATACGGAGCGGAATATCGTAGGCCTTTGGTTTGCGGGCTACAAGCTGTTCGTACATTGCGTCGTTCATAATTTACTGGTTCCTTTCTGCGTGTAAATAATTTAACACCATGGCCGCGATCCGGAATGTCATGGCATCTTCAAAAAGTCTCAAATCGAGGCCGGTGCGTTTTTCTATCTGTTCGAGACGGTAAATCAGGGTATTTCTGTGCATGTGGAGCTGTCGGGACGTCTCGGCGATATTGAGATTGTTCTGGAAGAACCGATTGATTGTTCCGAGAAGCTCTTCGTCGAGAGAATCCGGGATCTCGGGACCAAATATCTCTTTTAAAAAATTTTCGCACAGAGAGACCGGAAGCTGATAGATCAGACGCCCGATCCCGAGCTCATTGTACGGGAATACCGTCTGTTCCGAATAGAAGAGCTTACCGACTTTCAGTGCCAGGCTTGTCTCCCTGAACGCTTCGGGGAGATCGGAAAGAGACTGGATCACAAAGCTGTAGGACACCTGGATTTGGATGAGAGCCTCTGCATTCAGCGTATCCACAATGGTACGGGCGATCCTGCGGATATCCTCGGCAGTCTCGTTTGAGCGAAGGGGCCGGAGGATGGCCGCGGCGCGGTCTCTTATGGGGATCATATAAGTCTTTGTCTGTGCGGGAAAAAGGTTTTTGAGAATTTCCGGCACAGCCTCATCCATTGTATCGGACTCCAGAAGAAAAAGTACCCGTTTCTCGTCGGGATTAATGTGGAGGCGCTGCGCCCGCTCGTGGATGTCATAGGACGGGATGCCTCCGGTCATGAGCCCCTGGAGAAAATCGGTTTTGTTGTATTTTTCTTTATATGCCGTGTACAGACATTTAATCTGCGAGAGTGCCTGCCTTTCTTCCTCCGGTGTATTCGCTTTGACATCCAGAGTAACTCCCGTGACGCGGGTAAGCTCTGCGAGTGCTTTTTCGAGTTCCTGTGTGTGCTCCATACCCATCTCCTGTTTTGCCTGTAATACAGAAAATAAAAGGCTGCACCTTTTAAAAAGTGCAGCCCCTCATATTATGATAGATAAGCGGTAAGCTTGCCGGTCAGGCTGACCAGCAGTGAATAGCATCTTAGCAACCGCTTAAGCTGCTATTCCAATTTTAAAACATTAGTTTGTAATCGTCAACTCTGTCTCTTTGTCGAATACGTGGATCTTCTCCATGTCGAGCGCGAATACAGCCTTGTCGCCTGTTCTCAGTGTTGTACGCGGATTTACGCGGGCTGTCATCTGAGTTCCCTCAACATCGAAGTACAGGAATACTTCTGCACCGAGCAGCTCGTAAACCTTAATTGTAGACTCAATGATGCTGTCAGGTGAGTTGCTGATAAATGCCTGTGAGTCATGTACATCCTCCGGACGGATACCAAGAACAACTGTCTTTCCGTCATATCCGCCGTCGATGAGAGCTTTCTTCTTGGAAGCCGGTACTTTCAGCACATGCTGTCCGACTGTAAGAGTAACATCATCGCCCTTGATGGAGCATTTTGCATCCATGAAGTTCATCTGCGGGGATCCGATGAATCCTGCAACGAACAGGTTGCACGGTGTATTGTAAAGGTTCTGCGGTGTATCTACCTGCTGAACAACTCCGTCTTTCATAACGACGATTCTTGTACCAAGTGTCATAGCCTCTGTCTGGTCATGTGTTACATAGATGATTGTAGCACCCAGGTTCTCATGAAGCTTGGAAATCTCGATACGCATCTGAACTCTCAGCTTTGCATCCAGGTTGGAGAGAGGCTCGTCCATAAGGAATACCTTCGGGTTACGAACGATAGCACGTCCCATGGCAACACGCTGTCTCTGTCCACCGGAAAGAGCCTTCGGCTTACGGTCAAGCAGTTTCTCAAGGTCAAGGATTCTTGCGGCCTCGCGAACCTTCTTGTCGATCTCGTCTTTCGGAACTTTACGGAGTTTCAGTCCGAATGCCATGTTGTCGTATACTGTCATATGCGGATACAGAGCGTAGTTCTGGAATACCATTGCGATATCACGGTCCTTCGGCTCTACATCGTTCATAACCTTTCCGTCGATCTTCAGTGTACCGCCGGAGATATCCTCCAGACCTGCGATCATACGAAGCGTTGTTGATTTACCACATCCTGACGGTCCTACGAAGATGATGAACTCTTTATCTTCGATCTCAAGGTTAAAGTCTTTAACTGCGTGGAATCCGTTCGGATAAATTTTCTGAATGCCTTCAAGTGATAAGCTTGCCATTTTATGTAGCCTCCTTAATTTTTAAAAACGTAGTTCGTTTCTTTCTGAAAAACAGTATACTCCCGGAGGCAGAAACCGACAATGTAACGAGTAACCAAAAAAGGAGAAGAAAAATGTACACTTCGACCAGAGCGTGGTTGACGTTGACGGCCGGGCGCAAATTCGCTACATTATTCCCTGATACATGTGCCGCGTCAGACGCGGGCGCAATGTGAATGGTGTGAAAGGAAGGAATTTTAATTATGGCAAATCCAGTTGTTACATTTGAGATGGAAAACGGAGATATCATGAAGGCGGAGCTCTATCCGGAGATCGCGCCGAACACAGTGAGAAACTTTATCTCGCTTGTGAACAAGGGCTTTTATGACGGACTCATTTTCCACCGTGTTATCCGTGGCTTCATGATTCAGGGCGGCTGTCCGAACGGAAACGGTATGGGAGGTCCGGGATATTCGATCAGGGGAGAATTTTCCCAGAACGGGTTTCAGAATGATCTGGCGCATGATCCGGGCGTGCTCTCCATGGCGCGCGCAATGCATCCGGATTCGGCGGGAAGCCAGTTCTTTATCATGCATGAGAAGTCCCCGCATCTTGACGGCGCGTATGCGGCGTTCGGAAAGATCACAGAGGGAATGGACGTGGTAAATAAGATCGCGGAGACTGCGACAGATTACAGTGACCGACCGCTGGAGCCGCAGGTGATGAAGAAAGTAACGGTGGAACTGTTCGGAGAAGAGTACGAAGAGCCGGAGACTGTGTAGAGAAATGAATTTGAAAATACAGAAGCCGGCTGTTGTGTGTGCGCTTTCCCTGCTGTGCTGTGCGCTGTGGGGGAGCGCTTTTCCGTGCATCAAGCTGGGATACGAGTGGCTGAATATTGAAGGAACGGGAAGCCAGATTCTGTTTGCGGGATACCGGTTCTTCCTGTCGGGAATATTTACATTTATAATCGGATGCGTTGTGGAAAAGCGGATTCTTACGATGAAGCGCTCGTCGGTATGGCATATTTTCCGCCAGGGCATTCTGCAGACCACAGTGCAGTATGTGTGTTTTTACATAGGGCTTGCGTACACGACCGGAACAAAAGGGTCGATCATCAATGCATCCCAGGGGTTCGTTGCGATCATTGCGGCGCATTTTATGCTGAAAAATGAGAAGATGAACGTTCAGAAAACGCTTGGATGCATTCTCGGATTTGCCGGTGTTGTCGCCGTGAATCTGGCGCCCGGAGCGTGGGGAAGCGGATTTTCCCTTAAGGGGGAAGGAATGGTTCTTCTTTGTACCGTTGTATATGGAATCAGTATGGTTCTTCTGAAAATGATCGCGGATGAGGAAAGCTCCATGACGATTACCGCGTACCAGACGCTGATGGGCGGCGCCCTGCTTATTCTCATCGGATTTGCGATGGGCGGCCGGGTGGAAGGATTCACGCTGCAGAGCGTGCTCCTCCTTATCTACATGGCGCTTCTGTCTACAACCGCGTTCAGTATCTGGACAATACTGATGAAATACAATCCGGTTGGAAAAGTTGCGGTCTACACATTCACTATCCCGGTGTTTGCTGCGGCCCTCTCCGGTCTTATCCTCGGGGAAGACGTATTTGAAGTGAAAAATCTGATCGCGCTTGTACTTGTCAGCGCCGGAATTATCATCGTGAACAGACCGGATAAAGTGATGGCCCCGGATTCTACATGCGATATTCCATAATGTAGTCGTCCATAATGAAACCGCCGCCGATGTCGGCCTCCTGCGTGTCGATTGTCTCGAAGCCCAGGTGGCGGTATACGGCAAGGCTGTCTTCATTGTATTTGTTGCATGTGAGCCAGATTGCAGGATAACCGCGTTTTTCACAGAGATCTTTTAAGAAATGGAATGCCTTTGTTGCCAGATGGCGGCCGCGGCATTCTTTTTTTATGTAGAGTTTGCTCAGAAAGAGTCTGCCGTCACTGTCCGGGTGGATACCGATATATCCGCAGAATTCGTCTCCGTTATAGAGCTGATAATATTCATAACCCTCGCTGATCTGTCCTTTAAGAGCAGGATAGGACTGGAATTTCTCGACCATGTAATCAACCTGTTTCTTCCCGATGATAGGGGTAAAGTGCTCGTTCCAGATAACGACGGCGAGCTCGGCGATCTGTTGGATCTGCTCATCTGTTACGGCTCTTTTTGCTGAAAATTCTGTATTGTTCACTGTGAGTACCTCCCTGAAATGAAATTTATCGCTCTTGCTTCAATCAAGTACAGCATTTTAAGTATAGCATTTTTGCGTATAATTAAAAGTATATGCGCTGAATCTTTTTTATACAATATTTATACTTTTAACATAATTATTAGCACTCTTTGAAAGAGAGTGCTAATTTTCTGTTGACTTTTGAATATCGCTGTACTAGAATGTGTTATGGATGTAGAAAATACCTGCAGATTTTAATAAAGGAGTGTGTCATCATGGAAACGAAAAAGGGAAATTTATCGATTGACAGTGAGAATATATTTCCGATTATAAAGAAATGGGTATATTCCGACCATGATATTTTTGTGCGTGAGCTTGTGTCAAACGGCTGCGATGCTATTACAAAACTGAAAAAACTGGATATGATGGGAGAGTATGAACTCCCGGAGGGATACAAGCCGAAGATTGAAGTGATCGTTAATCCGGAAGAGAAGACGATGAAATTTATCGACAACGGTCTCGGAATGACGGCTGACGAAGTGGAGGAATATATTACACAGATCGCCTTCTCCGGCGCTACGCAGTTCCTTGAGAAATATAAGGATAAGACAACAGAAGATGATATGATCGGACATTTCGGACTTGGTTTCTACTCTGCGTTTATGGTTGCGGACGAGGTGCAGATCGATACGCTTTCCTATAAAGAAGGGGCAACGCCGGTTCACTGGACGAGCCAGGGCGGTACGGAATATGAGATGCAGGACGGAAACAGAACGGAAGTCGGATCAGAGATCACGTTGTTTCTGAATGAGGACAGCCTGGAGTTCGCGAATGAGTACCGTGCCCGTGAAGTGCTTGAAAAATACTGTTCCTTCATGCCGGTGGAGATCTTCCTTACCAGAGCAAATGCAGAGCCTCAGTACGAGACAATCGACGAGGACGAACTGCTTGACACAGATGAAGTGATCGAGCACATCGAGGAGGAGAAAAAAGAAGGAGAAGAGGGCGAACCGAAGAAAAAGGTAAAGATTGTGAAACGTCCGGTCTCCTTAAGCGATACACATCCGCTCTGGGGCAAAAATCCGAGCGAGTGTACAAAGGACGAATACATTGCGTTTTACCGCAAGGTGTTTATGGACTATAAGGAGCCGCTGTTCTGGATTCATCTGAATATGGACTATCCGTTTAACTTAAAGGGAATCCTGTATTTCCCGAAGATCAACACAGAGTACGATTCCATCGAAGGAACGATCAAGCTGTACAATAACCAGGTGTTCATCGCGGACAATATCAAGGAAGTGATTCCGGAGTTCCTTATGGTATTAAAGGGCGTGATTGACTGTCCGGATCTTCCGCTGAACGTTTCCAGAAGCGCGTTGCAGAACGATGGATTCGTAAACAAAGTGGCGGATTATATTTCCAAGAAAGTGGCGGACAAACTGGTCGGAATGTTCAAGACAGACCGTGAGAACTACGAAAAATACTGGGATGATATCAGCCCGTTTATCAAGTTCGGATGCCTCAAGGATGAGAAATTCGGAGAGAAGATGAAAGACTCCTTGATCTATAAAAACCTGGATCATAAGTACCTGACTCTTGAGGAGGCAATCAAAGAGAGCAAAGGGGCATCAGAGGAGACAGAGACAGAAGCGACAGCTGCAAACGGCGAAGCTGCAAAGACAGAGTCCGAAGGCGACGGTACAGACGCTGCGTCCGACGATTCTGCAGATGGTGAGGCTTCAGACACGGCAGATGCTCAGGGAGAGCAGCCGGAAGACAAGCAGGAAGAGAAGACGAGCATCTATTATGTGACGGATGAAGTGCAGCAGAGCCAGTATATCAACATGTTCAAGGCACAGGGACAGGACGCGATTATTCTGACACACAATATTGATTCCGCGTTTGTGACCTATCTTGAGCAGAAGCATACGGATATTCAGTTCTTAAGAATCGATGCTGACGTTCACTCATCTCTCAAGGATGAAGTGGCGGAGGATGAGAAAGAGTCGTTCCAGAAGACGGCAGACAGCCTTGTGGAGATCTTCCGCAAAGAGCTCGGAAATGACAAACTGGATGTGAAAGTGGAGAAGTTAAAAGACGATAAAGTCGCCTCCATGGCGATCCTATCCGAGCAGGAAAGACGTATGGCAGAGATGATGCGGATGTACGGCATGAACGGTATGGATCCGTCCATGTTCGGAAGCCAGGCAACACTTGTGCTGAACGCGAACCACCCGCTGGTCAAATTCCTTGTAGAGCACAAGCGCAGCAAAAACGTACCTGTGATCTGCAAACAGCTCTATGATCTGGCAATGCTGGCGCACAAACCGCTGAGTCCTGAGGAGATGACGGCATTCGTACAGCGGAGCAATGAGATCATGATGCTGCTGACGAAGTAGGAAGGCTGTGATTTGTCGGAGCGAGTAGGATACTTCCGCCGTAAGGAGGGTGTTGGTTTCACCCGCACTTTCGTTCGGGACGCAGCGCAGCGGTGCATAAGGCCGCAAAGGACGCGACCCAAACACCGGCGCTGCTTTACGGGGCTCAACCAGCTCCCTCCTTACGGCTGGGCGCATCCAGGCACTCAGACAAATCATGCGGTTTGGAAAGTGAGCGCCGGGTGGCGCTTCGATATCGATTATGATTGAGGAGTATGATGGAATTATAACTCAATTATCGGAATGCGATTTATCACTGTTGTAAAATATTGAAAAAAATAAGACGGTCTTTATTGACACTAACAGTCGTATCACCAGCTGTTATCTATCAACAAAGTTCCGTCTTCTTTTTTATTTACACTGCTGATTTGTCGGATGGACACACCTCTGTTCGGATGAAGCCCAGTGTGCGGAAGATCACGGTGTCCCGCAGGGGGCCGTAAAGAACGCCGGTACTTGCGCGCGTGTTTTGCGCGCTTAGCACCGCTGCGTTCGTCCCGAGCGCGAGCGTGCCTCCGAGGGACATCGTGATCTAATGCACGCGGCCCTTTATCTCATCAGTGTCCCTCCCGGCAAATCAAAACTTATCCCTGTTTGTAGTTTTCCAGCTCCTCGCTTGTGATATTACAATAACTTATGATCTGTTCGTCGCTAAGTCCCTGCTGGATCATGTTTCGTACAACATCGTGAATCCCTTTTTGGAGTCCTTCGCGCAGTCCTTCACGGAGCCCCTCACGTCTTCCGGCTTCGCGTCCCTCTTTTTCGCCAACTGCTCTGCCCTCGTTCCAGGCAGCTTCTCGTTCCTGCATCATATGACGTTCCTGATTATATTCAAAAATACTCATTTCCTTCGCCTCCGCTCTGTGTTTCTCCAAAAATTCTTTCAGGATTCCTTCGCTGAGACATTCCCTGATAGCGAGCTGCACAGCTTCCTCCAGTTCCATCGTCTTTGTATACTCCCGGATCTTGTCCGTGTACACGGCATAGTCCCGGAGCGTCCGGCACGCCTCTTTCAGCGGAACGTTATTATCTCCCGAGATATTCAGCATGACGGTTTCCAGCTCCAGCCGGATCTCTTCTGTTTTGAAAGTGTACAGATCAGACAGTTTTCTGACCATCCGCTCCGGCATCTCTTTTTCGCCGTTATAGAAAATGACGAACTCCGGCGGCGGAAGTTTTACTGCCGCCGTGCCGTACAGGTTCTCGTTTTTCGTCATCCCCGAATAGAGCTGGGAGATGTAGAAAAGAAACCGCAGCGGCAGATTCGGGTTATAGGTGGACTGATGCTCGTACAGGGAAAGCCTGCCGTCGATGAGAAAGGAAAGATCATTTCTCATGGACATGTAAATCGCATTTTTCAGTGTGTTGATTTTCAGCAGCTCGGGATCCGAATAGTGTTTTCCCGTCATTGCGTTGTAAAGCTCCAGCAGATTGTTCTTATCCTCGAAAAGCATGATAAAAAGTGTGGATTTGAATGTACGGTTGATCGTGTTGCCTGTGCCGGATCTCTTCCGTCCGGATTTGCGGTTGCGTTTTGGAAAGAGGGTGCCGGATGGGCACACTACTGATTGGATGAAGCCCAGCGTGCGGAAGATCACGGTGTCCCGCAGGGGGCCGTAAAGAACGCCGGTACTTGCGCGCGTGTTTTGCGCGCTTAGCACCGCTGCGTTCGTCCCGAGCGCGAGCGTGCCTCCGAGGAACATCGTGATCTACTGCACGCGAACGCTCACCCAACCAGTGCCCTTCCCGACAAATCAGCAGATCCCGCGTTTATAGACCACACTCATCACAATATACACCAGCACCGGGACTTCTGCCGCGACAACCGGAAACTCCACAGCCCGCGCATACTGTATAACGGCGGCGGAAAGAGGGATACACAGCAGATCGGCAAAAAGATATCTGCATTTATATTTCCGGAGCAGATAGAGATCATTTCTCAGTGTAATAATCACTCCGGCAGCGAAAAACGCGGCGAACCAGAGTATGGCAAAGAGCCTGGCTTCCGTTCCGGGGCCAAAACCGGCAGTACTGCCGCACATTCCGGCATACATCAGCGCATAGCCGATAACGCTTCCGATCCGGGATTCCATATATCCGGGATTCCTGTCTGTCCGGGTGATGCGGCGTTCCTGTTCTTTCCAGATTCCGTCTTCTTCGTCAATGGACAGATCCATCGTGCCGAAAGTCATTTCCTCCGAGCGGATTTTAAGACAGAGGTCCTCTATAATCTGCAGGTGTTCTTTTTCATTCTGGAGACGGGCAAGTCTTCTGTCCGCGGCCTCTGTAAGAGACAGCCGTCCGCTGATCACTTCGCGGATATCGGCGAGAGGGATATCCAGTTCCCGAAGCTGTTTGATCTTCCGGAGGATCTCCACATCCTGAGGAGAGTATTCCCGATAGTTGTTTCCGGCATTACGCTTTGGGGTGATCAGTCCCTCGTCCTCATAATATCGTATGTTTGTCTTCTTGATGCCGACCAGCGTTTCCACTTCTCTGATATTCACGGGACAGTTTCCTCCTTTCTCCCGGTGGGGCTCTGAATATTCTTGACTGTTCTGTGAGCCTATTCTATACCTTCCAGTGGCTGGAAGGTCAAGGTTCTGAGGAGAAATTACTCTCTGATATACTCGATTTCCTTCTGCTTCAGAAACCGTTCCGCCATCTCATCCCAGGCGTGCTCAAGCGTCCTGTTCATGGTGAATGTTTTGAACGAGGTGCCGGTCACGCAGGTGAGGCGGCATCCGTCATAATGAATATTGAGGTAGAGCCCCTGTACATCGTCCGGGGTTACAGGGGCCGCAGACTGAGCGGCGAGACGTTCTATGTTTTTTCTGGAAAGGCTGAATACAAAGCGGAAGCTTAAGGGAGCGCGCTTCCCTTTGATTACGGCAAAGCAGTGCTCCCGTATATTTTTCCAGTAGGAATATTCGGGCAGTTCAGTGCCGGTGTCAAAGAAGCTTTTCTGAATAAATCCGTCGATCCGGAATGTATTAAATGTAACGATTTCCCCTTCAATAAAACTGAAGGAGTCGAAGGTGTCTTTTTTGAGAAGGTGAAGGGTAAAGTCCTTAATGTCAGTCAGTGTCAGTGCAATCATAGATTCAATGCCTCCAAATATACCGCTCCGGCGGAGCAATTTTAGAAAATATCTGTTATTTATCATAACACAGAAAAAAATTGCGGTACACATAAAACTGCTGTCAGGACAAAGGGCGGTGCAGAAGAGCCGGGAAAAGTGCCGGACGGATGGAAAAATTTCTGCGGAAAAGAAAAATACAGAAAAAAATACGATATATAAAAAATTGAATGAAAATTGAGGGGGGAGGGGTGAAAGAAATTTCGGAAAAGTATAGAATTGTTTGTCAGAATGGATTATACTAAGATTCCAGAATGATACCCTCCGCGCCGTCTGAAATGACCTCCGTAGCGGAAACCACCTTAATGCCATTTCTCTTGAGCTGCGCTTTATACCGGGCGCTGTCGTAGCGGTTCCGGGCAAACCGGTCGAGTTTCCAGACAATAATCATATCAAACAGCTTTTTGTTGCCGTCTTTAATCATATTCTGAAATTCGGGCCGGTTATCCGTCTTGGCGGAAATAGCCCGGTCGATATAGTGCCGCAGGACTGTGATCCCGTTCTTTTCGGCAAAGGCGGTACACTCCCGGATTTGTCCTTCAATACTTGCTTCTCTCTGATTATCGGAAGAATATCGGGCGTAAATCACAGCTTTCATTGTTTACCCTCCATCATGCGGAACAGGGCCTCTTTCAACCGTCCGTTCATCGGAGAATGTGGGTCAAAGCACATCTCGATAAACTTCCCCAATTCCGGATTGTCGGAGATCGGCGGTCGTGCCTGATACAGCTTGCCCTGTGGCTCATCACAGCGGCAGGTGATATAGTCCATCGAGACATCAAAATAGTCCGCATACCCGATTAGGACCTCAATAGGAACCGCTTTCCCGTGTTCATACCGGTTGATGCTCGGCTGGGTCACATCCAGCAGCTCAGCCATCTTCTTTTGCGAAAGTCCCATCCCTTCGCGCAGGGTTTTCAAACGCTCACCAACTGTATTCACCAAAGCACCTCCAATTCATCTTGAATATAGTATAATACAAATCAGAGATAATTGCAATACCTATTACGAATCTTTAAGAGAAATCGAGAATTGCTCTCTGCCAAAGGGGGTGTGGCATATATCAGCGCTTTTGTGTGTGATTTCGGGTCAATTTTGAGGCATTTCTGCCGCTGTATGTGGCGTTTTTCATTCTGTTAGGAAAAGATGCTTCTCAGCCTTGTTGTTTGCGATATCGTCTATTTTTTGCGGTGTCGTCAAGTTCAGCATCTTTGTTTTATTCTATGCCCTCCATCCACATACTGCTCCAAATATACATATCTTTTACCTTGCTGAGGTAGCAGATTTTACACGACGCATTGTAAAATATAATGGATTGTTGTAATTGTAAAAAATATTTACTTTGCAATATACGAATGTTGGCAAAGGAAGGGGTCTCACTATGAAAATGAAAAGGGGCTTTATTGGTTGTCTGCTGTCTATTTTCGTGATACTGACAATGTTCAGTGGCTGCAATGTAGGAAGCACGGACGGAGGTGAAGCCGACACGGTTTTGGGTGGTGGTAGCTCGGTGCTGCGTATTGTTTCCGGATCGGAAAATTCCGAACTGGAACCGATCTTGGAGGAGTTTTCCGACAGGGAGCATGTGCGCATTGAGATGACCTATATGGGCTCGCTGGATATCATGCGTCTACTGGGAGAGGAAGACATCCCCTATGACGCCGTGTGGCCGGCCAGCAGCCTGTGGCTGACGGTGGGGGATACGGAACACCGGATCAAGCACGCGGAATCCATCTCCATTTCGCCGGTGGTGTTCGGTATCCGCAAAAGCCTGGCGGAGGAGCTGGGATTTGTGGGGCGGGAGGTGTCGGTAAACGACCTTCTTGAGGCGATCCGGAACGGAAAACTCCGCTTCTGCATGACCAGCGCCACTCAGTCCAATTCCGGCGCCAGCGCGTATATCGGATTTTTGTACGCGCTCCTGGGCAACCCGGAAGTCATCACATCGGAGGATCTGCAGAGTGACGAACTGAGGGCGCAAATGCAGGAGCTTCTCTCCGGCGTGGACCGCTCCTCCGGCAGCTCGGACTGGCTGAAGGACATGTTCTTGCAGGGCGATTATGACGCTATGGTGAACTACGAGTGCCTGGTCATCCAGGCCAACCGGGAACTGGAAGAGCGTGGCGAGGAGCCGCTGTATGTAGTGTACCCCTATGACGGTCTTTCGCTGGCGGATTCGCCCCTGGGCTATGTGGACAAAGGGGACGATGGCCAGGAGGAACTGTTTTTAAAATTGCAGGAATACCTGCTGTCGGAGGATGTGCAGGACGAGATCCAGCGCACCGGCCGCCGTTCTGGCTACACCGGGGTTTCGGAGAAAAACAAGGATGTATTCCGGGCCGACTGGGGCCTGCAGCCCGACCGGGTGCTCTCCTCCATCAAAATGCCAGCTGCCGATGTTCTGTTTGAATGCCTAAATCTATACCAAACCGATTTCCGCAAGCCTTCCCTTACCGTGTACTGCCTGGACTACTCCGGCAGCATGAGCGGCGAGGGAAATGAACAGCTGGTTCAGGCCATGGAGCAGCTGCTCATCCAGGAGAACGCCCGGAAAAACTTCTTGCAGGCATCAGAAAACGAGGTGAATATCCTTATTCCCTTTAACGGGGGCGTGATCGACACTTATACGGCCACAGGCAACGGCAGCGAGCTGGAAGCGCTTTATGACAAAGTGGAAAACCAGGAAGTAGGCGGCGGTACCGATATGTACGCGGCCGCCGTGCGGGGGATTGAGCTGCTGGGAGAATATGATCTGTCGCAGTATACGCCGGCGATCATCCTGCTCACCGACGGGCAGTCCAGCGGGTCCCTGTCCGATTTTGAGGCGGCTTACGCCGGGCTTGGAACTGAGGTCCCGGTCTTCTCCATCATGTTTGGAGACGCTGACGAAACCCAACTGGAGGAGCTGGCGCGGTATACCAATGCCCGGGTGTTCGACGGCCGGGAGAATCTGACGGAGGCGTTCCGCAGCGTAAAGGGGTATAACTGATGAAAGAGACTTCGCGAATGCTCGTTTCCTCCTTTGCTGCTGCAATCGTCTTCCTGCTACTGTTCCTATTTTTCCATTGGAATCTGATTGTCTGCATCCTGCTGTGTGTCGGCATCTATTTCGGACTGTTTTTCCTGCTCAAGCCCAGCCGGAAAATCGCGGGAATTGATGTGGAATCTATGCCTGGCGGTGAAGAGATCCGGCAACTTTTGGACGATGCCCAGGCGGACCTGGCAGACATTGATAAAGCAGTAAAAGAGATCAAAACTTCCTCTGTGCGGCAGGATGCGCAGGCTCTATATGCTACCGGGGCCCGGATCCTAACCTATCTGGAGGAAAATCCAGACAAAATTAAGCTGGCGCGCCGCTTCTTTACCTATTATCTGGATACGGCCGCCAAATTGCTGACAAGATATGTGGATTTCCAGGAGACGGAGCTTCATTCGGGGGAGGTCGCCGATATTCTGCAAAAGACGGCGGAGGCCCTGCCGGTGCTGAACTCCGCCTTTGAAAAGCAGTTTGCCCATCTGATGCAGGGCGAGCTGCTGGATATCGAGGCAGATATCGAACTCCTGAAAAGCACCTTGAAAATGGAGGGCGGAAAATGAAAACTAAGCTCATTGGGCTGGGCATCCTGGCAGCTGTCATCATAGCCGCCGCTGCCTATGTATTCATCAGTAATAGCCAAACCGTTACTGAAATCAACGGTTATGTGGGCGGCGAAAAAATCGGCCTGCTGGAAGACGAGGAGGTACAGGATATCCTGCGGGACAGGTATCGGCTGGTCATCGACTACGCCAAGGCAGGTTCCATCGATATGGTCACCGACGACGCCGAGGGGCGGGATTTCCTATTCCCCTCCAATCAGACGGCTCTGGAACTGTATAAGCAGGTTCATGGAGACCCGGTGAAAAGCGAGATCATCCTCAATACACCCATCGTCCTGTATACCCGCAGCGCCGTGGCGCAGGCCTTGGTCGACAGCGGGCTTGCTGTCGTTACAAACGGCGTATACACGGTGGACATGGAAAAATTGACCGAGACCATAGAAGCCGGCACAACTTGGGAGGAAATCGGCCTTCCCCAGCTTTACGGCAGTGTTTCCGTGGGCACCACCGATCCAACCAAATCCAATTCCGGCAACATGTTCGCCGGGCTCTTGGCCAATACCCTTTGTGGGGGCGTAGCGGATGAAAGCAACCTTCCGGAGATCCTGCCCCGGCTGCAAAACATTTTTCAGAAGCTGGGGTATATGGAAAGCTCCTCCTCGGATTTGTTCGATCAGTTTCTGAAGACCGGTATGGGCGCCAAGCCTCTGATCGCCGGCTATGAAAACCAGTTGCTGGAATTCGCCGCGGAAAACCCGGATACTTGGGAGCAGATCAAGGGGGACATTGTGATGATGTACCCGACGCCCACCGTCTGGTCCTCCCATGTGTATATCGCCCTGGATGAGGCCGGTACGGCGGGGATCGACGCCCTGCTGGATGAGGACATCCAGCGGCTGGCCTGGGAAAAGCACGGGTTCCGTACCGGCGTATACGATACCCCCACGGATGCGGCCCATTTCGGGGTGTCCGGTATTGCCGAGGAATTGACGCAGGTAGCGCCCATGCCGGATGCCAATACCATGGACAGGATCATTAAAGCGCTTTCATAGCGGAAAGGAGCAGATAAAAGATGGCAGAGCATATCACACTGGATACTTTGATGCAGAGCAGCGGCCATACCGCCCTTCAAGTACAGGAGCCTGCGAGCGTGGAAGCGGTGCGCGCTCAGGTGGAAGAATTGAGCCCGGAGCAGAGGGTACGGGTGGAGGAGGTCAAAAATAGCATTGACCTGATCGATTCCCAGGCCGTGCTTCAGTACGGCGTGGGGGCGCAGCGGAATATTTCCAGCTTTTCCGACAATATCCTCACACAGGTGCGCAGCAAGGACAGCGGTTATGTGGGGGAGCTGATGTCGGATCTGGTGCTGAAGGTCAAAGAGGTGGATGTGGACGGACTGGACGAGGGCTTTTTGGATAAACTCCCGTTTCTGAAAAACGCCTCCCGGGCCGTTAAAAAGTTCATGCAGCGGTATGAAAAGCTGGAGGTGCAGATCGACCGCATCGAACAGCAGCTGGATCAGGCCCGGATGCAGATGCTTAAGGACATCACCATGTTTGACGGGCTGTATGAAAAAAACCTGGAATACTTCCGGGAACTGCAAATTTACATCGCCGCAGGCGAAGAAAAGCTGAAGGAATTGCAGGAAATCACCCTACCGCAGCTCCACGCCGAAGCGACGGCCAAGGGCGACGCCATGAGCGCCCAGGTAGTGCGGGATTTTGAGGACACGGTAAACCGTTTTGAAAAGAAGATCCACGACCTGAAGCTGAGCAAGGCCGTCGCTATCCAGACAGCGCCGCAGATCCGTCTCATCCAGAACAACGACAAAATGCTGGTGGATAAGATCCAGACAGCGATCCTCAGCACCATTCCGCTGTGGAAGAGCCAGATTGTCATTGCCCTGGGGCTGCACCGGCAGGAGAGCGTGCTGAAAATGCAGAGAAGCGTTTCCGACGCCACCAATACCCTGCTCACCAAAAACGCAGAACTGCTCAGGCAGAACAGCACAGAAGTGGCGAAGGAATCCGAGCGCGGCATTGTGGATCTGGAGACGCTGAAAAAGGTCAACGCAGATCTGATTTCCACCATCGAGGAAACCATCAAGATCCAGCAGGAGGGCCGCGCCGCCCGCCAGAATGCCGAAACAGAACTCCTCAGTATCGAACAGAAGCTGAAAGAAGCCCTATTGACCGCGATACAGTGAAGAAAAAATGAGGGGTCCTAGACTCCCCAAAAAACTGTATTTAATCCTGGTCGGCATCTATGCTCTTCCTGGCAAATATTGGCGTTTTCGTCAGGCTCCGCTTTTAAGACTGAATGTAAAAGCAGAGGTATGATAGCTCTTATCCGTATGCACGAGCTTGTCGCACAGTGTCAGGAGTATGCAAAGGAATCAGGTGCAACGATCACGCTGACATCCGATGTAAAAGAGGGAACAAAAGATGCCGACGTTATCTACACAGATGTATGGGTATCCATGGGAGAGCCGGACGAAGTATGGGAGAAGAGGATTAAAGAGCTCTCTCCATATAAAGTGACAAAAGAAGTGATGGCAAACGCAAAAGACAGCGCGATCTTCCTGCACTGTCTTCCCGCATTCCACGATCTGAAGACAAAGATCGGAAAAGAAATGGGTGAGCGTTTTAATATAGAAGATATGGAAGTGACGGACGAAGTGTTCGAGTCCGAACAGTCTAAAGTGTTTGACGAGGCAGAGAACCGTATGCATACGATCAAGGCTGTGATGATGGCTACGCTGGGAATTGAAGAATAAGAACAGATACCGCAGGTAAACATATTTTTGAAGCGGCGTCTTCGGACAAGTGCCGGACAGAGTTAGAAGTATTAATTCTGTCCGGCATTTTTACGTGCTTTTTACATGGATGTAATACAACCGGGAAAAGATATCTGTTAGAATTACACTTGAATATGTCTGTCGGACGAATATGACGCCATGTTGCGGCTAAAATTATTAGAATGGAGAAATAGAAGATGAACATATTTGATATTCTCGGCCCTGTTATGGTTGGCCCGTCCAGTTCCCATACGGCGGGAGCGGTCAGAATAGGGTATGTTACAAGGACAATGCTGGGAGAAGAGCCTGTGAATGCCATGATCAGCTTGAGCGGTTCATTTGCAGCGACAGGGAGCGGACACGGAACAGACCGGGCGCTTATCGCAGGGCTTCTTGGTATGAAGCCGGATGATATGCGCATACCGGACAGCTTTGAACTGGCAGAACAGGAGGGGCTGTCTTTTTCTTTTGCAAATATACGGCTCCCAGGGGCACATCCGAATACGGCTGTACTGGAAGTGGAAGGGAAAACAGGACTGTCAATAAAAATACAGGCATCCTCGCTTGGCGGAGGCCGGATTATGATCGATAAACTGGATGATACGGAAGTACACTGTACAGGTTCCTGTCCGACTTTGATTATACACAATCAGGACAGTCCGGGTATGGTATCGGAAGTAACAGGTATTTTGTCGCGGAAGAATGTTAATATTGCGACTCTGCAGCTTTATCGGGATAAGAGGGGCGGACTTGCAGTAATGGTGATAGAGACAGATCAGACGGTTCCTCGGGAAACAGTCTCCATGCTGGAGAAGTTGGAAGGTATTGAGCGTATTATGTATATCCGTGGGGAGGAAGTGTAATGTCGTATTCATCTTTAAATGAGATCACACAGAGGTGTAACAGCGAAGGTATTCCGTTTTGGAAGGCGGTACAGTATTCAGATATGGAGGAACGGGAAGTAACAGAGCAGGCGTCCTTTCAGATGATGCAGAAGATGTGGAATGCTATGAAAGCAGCGGGAGATTCTTACGATAAGGATCAGAAATCGCGCAGCGGTCTTGTGGGGGGCATGGGCGGTCAGATGAGGAGTTATATGGAAAAAGGCGATACGCTGAGCGGGGATTTTATGTCCGAAGTGATTGCACAGGCATTGGAGATGGGCGAGTCGAATGCCTGTATGCACCGGATTGTCGCAGCGCCGACTGCCGGAGCCTGCGGTGTGCTTCCGGCAGTGCTCCTTCCGATATACAGCCGAAAAACAGCATCGGATACTGAGATCACGGAGGCAATGTATACAGCCGCAGGGATAGGGCAGGTTATTGCGTCCCGGGCTTTTATTGCAGGTGCGGCAGGCGGTTGTCAGGCTGAAATCGGCTCGGCATCGGCAATGGCTGCGGGGGCGCTGGTATCCCTCAGGGGAGGAACGGCAGAGCAGATCGCACATGCGGCTGCTATGGCGCTCAAAAATCTTCTCGGGCTTGTCTGTGATCCGGTGGCGGGACTGGTTGAAGTGCCCTGCGTTAAGCGGAATGTGATAGGTGCGGTTAATGCCGTTTCAAGCGCAGATATGGCTCTTGCCGGAATTGTAAGTAGAATCCCGCCGGATCAGGTCATCGATGCGATGAAAGAAGTAGGGGAGAGTATGCATATTTCTTTAAAAGAGACAGGGGAAGGCGGAGTGGCCAATACTCCGGAGGCAAGAAAAATAAAATTTAACCTGAACTTACAATGACTTAACGTTCCGTTGGTGATTATTTTACATCATTTTCCTATAATGTATCTCGGTAATTCAAAAGAAAAGAAGTTGAAAAAGGGAGAACAGGAATGAAAAGAAGAATAATAAGTGCGTTGCTGCTTGTCTGTATTACTGCGGCAATCGCTTCAGGATGCGGTTCTGATGAACCGGTTGAAACAGTTGATCTGAACAGTATGACTCTGGAAGAGATTGAAGCACAGGCAAAAGAAGAGGGAGAACTTGCATCTGCGGCGATGCCTGATACATGGGCCAACTGGGGTGAAACATGGCAGGAGTACACAGATACGTACGGGATTGAGCATGTGGATACTGATATGTCTTCTGCGGAAGAAATTTCGCTGTTTGAGACAGAGGGGACAGATGCTACGAAGGATATTGGTGATGTAGGACAGGCATTCGGACCGGTAGCGGAAGAGCAGGGAGTTACACTTCCGTATAAGACAAGCTACTGGGATTCGATTCCGGACTGGGCGAAAGACGATGACGGAGACTGGATCATAGGATATTACGGCACAATGTCTGTTATTGTTAACAACAAGATCGTAAAAGACACACCTACATCTTTTGAAGATATCTTAAACGGTGATTATATAGTTGCAGTCGGAGACGTGCAGGCTGCCACTCAGGCTCAGTATGCAGTCCTTGCTGCAGCAATTGCTTACGGCGGAGATGAAAGCAACATTCAGCCGGGACTTGATTACTTCAGACAGATTGCTGAGCAGGGAAGACTTGACCTCGGCGAGTTTACTCAGGCACGTATCGAGAAAGGAGAAGTCGGAGTAGCTTTCTTATGGGATTTCAACGCTCTTGGTTACAGAGAGCAGTTTGTAGAGAATAATCCGGATGCAGACTTTACAGTTTTTATCCCGTCTGAGGCATCTATCCAGACCGGATATGCTACAATTATCAACAAATATTCAAAGCATCCGTGTGCTGCGGCTCTTGCGAGAGAATACATTTTAAGTGATGAGGGACAGATCAATCTTGCAAAAGGTTATGCAACACCGATACGTGAGGATGTGGAGCTTCCGGACGATGTGGCTTCAAAACTCCTGGACGACAGCCAGTATGCAAACGCGAGAATGGTAGAAGATCAGGATGCATGGGACGAGACCGCGCAGACGATCGGAACATTGTGGCAGGAAGAGGTTGTAGCTTACGCACAATAAAATGTATTGACGGATGACCGGACTGCTGCATAAAGTGCAGCGGTCCGTTTTATGTAAAAGGTGAGGTTAATATGAAAACACAAAAGAAAACATACATATTTGCGCTGGTGCCGTTTTTGCTGCTATGTCTTCTGTTTGAGATCATACCGGTCATTTTTACGGTCATCAGAAGTTTCTTCCCGGAGGGAGGAGACATGGGATTTACACTTGATAACTATATTAATATATTTACCGGAAAACTGTATCAGCAGGCCATAGTCAACAGTCTGCTCATCTCGATTCTTTCTTCGGTTATCGGGCTGCTCGTGGCATTTATCGGTGCAAAAGCAGTCCATGAGGAAAAAGGTAAACTGAAGCAGGTATTCATGAGTATTCTGAATATGGTATCAAATTTTTCGGGCGTACCGCTGGCGTTTGCATATATCATTATGTTTGGAAACATCGGTGTCATGACGATGATCGGCGCGAATTACGGAATTGAATTTCTGGCGGAGTTCCCCCTGTATTCTGTATGGGGACTTCTGCTGATATATGTATATTTCCAAATCCCCCTGTCCACACTCCTGCTGATCCCGGCATTTGATTCGATCAGAAAAGAGTGGAAAGAAGCGGTTGCCCTTCTGGGCGGCAGCCGGATGACATTCTGGAGGAAAGTCGGCATCCCAGTACTGATGCCGAGTATACTGGGAACATTTTCTGTATTGTTTGCCAACGCACTGGCAGCTTATGCGTCTGCCTATGCACTGCTGATGAACAATGTATCACTGCTTCCGATCCGTCTGTCGGAACAGTTCGTCGGCGATATCATACAGAGACCGGAGTTCGGAAGTGCGATTGCAGTCATCATGATGGTCTTCATGGTGATCGCCATTGGCGTACAGAATAAGATGACTCCAAAGAAAGGGGGGAGACGCTGATGAATACAGAAAAAAAGAAACGCAATGCAGGATCAAAGATTGCGATTATTGTAATTATAGTGTATCTGCTTCTCCCACTGGTAATGACGCTGATTTACTCCCTTTTTCAGGAGTGGATCGACGTGATGCCGACAGGTTTTACTCTGGGAGCTTATACAGAGCTGTTTACTGATCCTCTGTTCTGGAAAGCAGTCGGGCGTACGGTTATTATTTCTATTGTTCCGATCGTGCTGTGTACAGTGTTTGTACTGCTGGCGATGTATGTGGTAGTTGTCTACCATCCGGAATGGGATAAAATGATTCAGATTCTGTGTACGATTCCGTATGCAATCCAGGGCGTCATCCTTCCAATCTGCGTTCTGTCGCTTTACAGCAGTGCGCCGGAACCTTTCGGAGACAGAATGTTCATGCTTGTTGCGACTTATATGGTTGTAATCCTTCCCTATGTATATCAGGGAATCAGAAATAATCTGAACGGTGTCGGGGCGCCAAGGCTTATCGAGGCGGCGCAGATGCTGGGAGCGAGCAAGTTTTACGCATTCTTCCGCGTCGTTATTCCGAATATTATGAGCGGTGTCACAATTTCAGTCATGCTGGCGATGGCAATTGTATTTGGTGATTTCGTTATCATTAATACACTGGCGGGCGGACAGTTTATGACAGCACAGATGTATTTATATGATGTAATGAAAAAATCCGGGCAGAGGACCTGCGCCGTGATCGTTATACTTTTCCTCGTAACTCTGATCATTTCGGCTTGTGCATTTTTCCTGCAGTCGAAGGGCAAAGACAGAAAGGACAGATAAAGAAAATGGCTTATATTGAATTTAAAAATATCGATAAATTTTATGGTGATAATCATGTGTTAAAGGGAATCAATCTGGAAATCCAGAAAGGTGATTTTGTTACACTTCTGGGCCCTTCCGGATGTGGAAAGAGTACGCTGCTCCGCTGTCTCGCAGGACTTGAGCAGATCTCAGGGGGACAGATACTGCTGGACGGTGAGGATATTACAAACAAAGATCCAAAGGACCGTAATATCGGAATGGTGTTCCAGCAGTACAGCCTTTTCCCGAATATGACGGTAGAAGAGAATCTTTCTTTCGGATTAAAACTTCAGAAACTTCCGTCAGATGAGATTGGAAGACGTGTAAGAGATGCCATTGATATGGTAGAGTTAAAAGGAAAAGAAAAAGAGTCCCCGGGAAATCTTTCCGGAGGACAGCAACAGAGGGTCGCTCTTGCGAGAGGAATTGTGATGCAGCCGAAAGTGCTGCTTCTGGATGAACCTCTGAGTGCTATTGATGCGAAACTGAGAAAATCTCTTCAGACGAGCATTCGGAGAATACACAAAGATCTTGGTCTGACGTCTGTGTTCGTAACCCATGATCAGGATGAGGCAATGGTAATGTCTGATGTGATACACCTATTCCATGACGGCGTTATTGAACAGTCGGGCAGTCCTGTAGAAGTTTATACAAAACCGGAGACGACTTTTGCGGCAGGATTCATCGGAAATTATAATATTCTGGATGCGAATGCCATGGAAGCAATTACAGGAAAGAAATGGAACAGCGGACAGTTTGCAATCCGTCCTGAGACTTTCCTGCTGTCCAAGGATACGATCACGACGGAAGATTACCGTATGAACGGAACGATCATTGACTATGTGCCAAGAGGAAATGTGCTCCGCTACCATATTGATATCAATGGCGTGGAAGTGTATGCAGACGTGCTGTTCCGGAGTATGTCTATGTTTAATGTGGGTGAGAAGATCAATGTAGGAGTGGCCGATCATAACTGTGTGCGGCTTTAAGACCGGGCGGCAAGGAGGAAAAAAGTGGATAAAATTACAATACGCGGATTTTCGGAAAAAGGAAACTGGTACAAGGGGAATCTTCACAGCCATACGGTGAATTCTGATGGAATGCTTACCCCTGAACAGTCTGTAAAGCTTTTTAAAGAGCATGGATACAACTTTCTGTGCTTTTCCGAACATGATAAGTATACGGATTACAGAGCGGAATTTGACTGTGATGACTTCATTATCCTGCCGGGGCTTGAGGCGTCCGCAATCCTTTATTATGATGAGGTTTCCGGGAGAAGAAAAAAAGTACATCACATTCATGGCATTCTCGGCACAGAGGAGATGCAGAGAAATGCGGTCCTTCCATTGTATCAGCACAATGAGATCCATCCGGTGCATAAATATTACGGACAATGGGACGGGGCTGCGGCTGCCCAGAAACTGGCGGATGAAATGATACAGCACGGTATGGTAGCTACATACAATCATCCGATATGGTCGAGAGTGAGAGAAGAGGAATTTATAAATACAGAAGGAATCTGGGCACTTGAGATTTATAACTATAATACAGTTAATGAAAGTAATACCGGATATGATGAAACATATTTCGATGTGATGTTAAGAGAAGGAAAGAAAATTTTTGCTTTTGCATCGGACGACAATCATAATGAAGGAAATTTCGATGACGCATGCGGAGGCTACATCGTGGTCAAAGCAGAGAGGCTGACGCATGAAGATATTGTACAGAATATGCTGGCAGGAAATTATTATTCATCATCGGGACCGGAGATCCGTGACTGGGGAATCAGAGACAATGTGGCCTACGTTGACTGCAGTCCGGTCTACAGGATTGACTTTGTTGCTGGAAATGATATAAATGACGGTATTTCCAGAGTGTGCGGATCTTATGACGATACGATTGAGCACGGAGAATACGAACTGAAGGGTCATGAGACTTATGTTCGGGTAAAATGTACGGACAAGAACGGAAAAACTGCATGGAGTAACCCGATCTGGCTTGCAAAATGATAAATTTTTTACTTGTTTCTTTGGAAAAGGTATAATAAAATAGCATCACAGAAGAGGTGTTTATATGAGAGAAGACATGAAAGCAGTGATTGCAGATACCTTTTCCCAGATGCTGGATAAGGAAGACATAGATAAAATTACGGTGACAAAGCTGATCGCGGAATGCCATATCTCAAGGCAGACATTTTATTATCACTTTAAAGATATTATGGATGTGCTGGAGTGGACGTTCCGACGTGCCACGCAGGAGCTGATGCAGAAGAGCCTGAATGAAGAAGACCGTTTGGGAGCACTGACCACTTATGTCGCGTTTGTGCGGCAGAACAGGAAAAAATTCGAGCGGTTGCTCTATTCCCGCCGCTGGGTTCAGATCGAGGGATGCTTGTCGAGGCGGTAACCGTATATCTGGCGCAGATAGCGCGCAGTAAGGTTCCGGAGCTTGACCTGAGCGTGGATGATCTGGAAGTGATGCTGAGGTTTTATGCCTGCGGAATGGTGGGAGTCCTGCTGCAGTATATGGAAAAACCAAACCTGAATGAGGAAAAGCTGGTCATACAGATGGAAAAGATCATCACGGGAAAGATGTTTCCGGGAAAACATGATTGAGAATATTGTAAATGAAGAGGGGCTGTCGCACTAAATAATTAGTGCGGCAGCACTTTTTTGCAGAGAATAAGAGCCAGGTCTGTGCAAGGCCTGGCTCTTGGTGTAAAATTTATTTATGCGAATAAATAAAATCCTACAGAAAGATTATACCTTATCTTCTCTGTACTATCAAATCAAACTTCCGCTGGATGTGGAAATTTTGATTCCGGCAGATGATCCGGTCCGTCTTCTGAGTGCATTTGTGGAGGGAATGGAACTCAGCGATCTTTATCAGACTTATGGAAAGATAAAGAAAAATCAGGCGACACCGAGACAGCTGTTTAAGATCATGGTCTGCGCCAGCATGAATCGGATCTATTCCAGCCGGGATATCGAAACTGCATGCCGCAGGGATATCAACTTCATGTACCTTTTGGAAGGGAAACCAGCACCTGACCATGCAACCTTTGCACGTTTTATTTCTCTGCATTTCGCACAATGCTCGAAAAAGACATTGGCCGAGGTGTCGAAACTCTTATATTCCCTTGGGGAGATTTCCGGGAAAAGTATCTTTATTGACGGAACGAAAATAGAATCCGTTGCGAATAAATATACTTTTGTCTGGAAAAAAGCCATTACGAAAAATCAGGCAAAACTATTCGATAAGATTCTTGTCTTTGTGGAAGAGTGTGAAAATCTTTACGGTTTCAGGATCGCTTATAACGGGAAAGTCTCTCTTCACACATTAAAAAGGCTGCGAAAAAAGCTGTGCAGGATCAGGCAGGAGGAAGGGATTGTCTTTGTTCATGGAACCGGACGACGAAAAACACACCTTCAGAAATCGCTGGAAACTCTGGAAACTTACATAGCAAAACTGAAGGAGTACAATAAAAAGCTTTATGTCTGTGGAGACCGTAACAGTTATTCTAAAACAGACCCGGATGCGACTTTTATGCGAATGAAAGAAGATGCCATGCTCAATGGGCAGCTGAAACCGGCTTATAATCTTCAGCATGGAGTGGATTCAGAATACATCACATGGCTGGATATCAGTCCAC
Organism: Ruminococcus turbiniformis; assembly: GCF_020687545.1. GTDB lineage: Bacteria > Bacillota > Clostridia > Lachnospirales > Lachnospiraceae > Mediterraneibacter > Mediterraneibacter turbiniformis. The sequence goes on from NZ_JAJEQX010000011.1 coordinate 71,475, forward strand.
GGCCTACGGATACGAGGACCTTGATCCCATTCCTGAAAGATATGGAGTTGTATCTTCCGTTTAAATATCAGGAGATTGTGGCAGATGCAGGATATGAAAGCGAAGAGAATTACCTGTTTCTCGAAGAAAACGGTCAGCTGGCCTATATCAAACCCCAGAACTATGAAATTTCCAAAACCCGAAAATACCGTCAGGATATCGGGCGGATGGAAAACATGAAATATGATGAGAAAGCGGACTGTTATTACTGTAAAAATGGACAGGTGTTGACGATGCAGTACGAAAAGAGAGAAAAGACGGCCAGTGGATACCGGAGAACCGTTACCGTATATCGAAGTAACGGATGCAGCGGATGCCCTTTCAAAACAGACTGCATCAAGGGGAACAACTGCAAAACACCAATGGAAGACCGCCAGAAAGTACTGTACGTTTCGAAAAAAATGAAAGAAAAACGTCAGGAGACATTGGAGCGGATTACCAGTGATTATGGTACACAGCTCCGAATGAACCGAAGTATCCAGGCCGAGGGAAGTTTTGCAAACATCAAAGAGGATATGGAATTCAGACGATATTTATATCGAGGGAATGCAAATGTAACCGCCCAGAGTATCCTGCTGGCGATCGGGTATAACATAAACAAACTTCATCATAAGATTCAGGCAGGAAGGACAGGGCGTCATTTATTTCCACTCAAACAAACCGCCTGATTTTGACAGCTCAAAAGTAAATCCTGAAAATGAACCTTTTTTCAGAAAAGGTTTATTAAAGTTCGCCTTTTTATAGAAACGGAATAAAAGAAGTGAATATTTCGGCTTAAAAATAGCAAAAAGATGCTGCCGCATCTATGATTTTCTAATCATTGATGCGACAGCCCCGTCAATCCGGTTGCGTATGGTTTATTTTTAGAACTTGTGAACGAGCACTTCTTGAGCGCTTTTCTAAAAACGACTTATCCTTTCATCCTACGAGCACGATTTCTTGTTAAATTATGACATCCGATCTTTTCCACCAAAGTCACCATTTTCTCATCGGAAAAGCGGATTTCTTCAAACTTGAAGCGGTAATACTTTTCAGTTCCTTTCTACAACAACAAAGTGGCGTTTTTATAGGGGTTTGGGTGCTCCCAACAAGAACAAATGAGCAGACTGGCAGACAGGCCGGAACGCTCATTTCGCCGCTGTGTACGGACAGCGGCTGTGCTTGCTGCACTCTAAAATCTCATATCCGCAGAACGCGATGCTTCCGCTTTTTCCAAGGCCGGGAGCATTTTTATTTTCACTTTTTTCAAGCAGACCCCTGTTTTTCTCGGAGAAAATGTCCGTTGTAAATTGAAAAGAATTTTTGGAGATACCCCCCAATCCATAAAATATTGTCCGTTGTAAAGTGAAGGAAGGTTTCATGTTCAGAAAAATTCTTTGCACAGTACCAAGTTTTCCGCTTGAAATGTCCGTTGTAGTTTGAAGGAGGCGAATATCCAATGGCTGAACGCACAAGACCGATCCGCATCGAGTTCTGCGTCACCGAGCAGGAGCGGAAGCTTATCCAAAACAAGATGGCGCAGCTTGGGACTAAGAACATGGGCGCATATCTCAGAAAAATGGCAATCGACGGCTACATCATCAAAGTGGATTACACCCAGCAGAAAAAGCTGGCCGCAGCCGTCAGCCGGGTTGCCGGGAATATCAACCAGATTTGCCGCCGGATCAACAGCACCGGGAATCTCTACGCTGAGGATGTTGCGGAGCTGAAAGAACGGCAGGTCGAGATTTGGTCGCTGCTCAAAGAGACCCAGCGAAAGGAATTATAACCACAGGAGGCCGCTATGCCGCGTATGAGTAAAAAACGAAAAGAGGAATGGGTGTTCTTCCTGAACGACCGGGGACGCATCACCTATATCTGTCAACATATCCCGCATTACGCTGTTTAATCCGACAACTCTTGCATCGGTTCTTGCAATACAGAGCCATTATCCGAGTATCCCGGCGGATCAGATCGAACTGGAGATTACGGAGACCGCGGGTGATATGGAAAAAGCTACGCTGGCGAGTATTGTGGATGATTTTATGGAGTGCGGAATCCGCTTTGAACTGGATGATTTCGGATCAGGGTACGCAAATATATCGGTATTCAGCAATATCAGGTTCCATACGATCAAGCTTGACAGGACGCTTGTCAATGACTTGCCGGGAAACGAGATCAGCCGGATGCTTGTCGAGAATATTACAAAGATATGCAGAAATTTCGATATGCAGTGCATCGCGGAAGGCGTGGAGACTGTCCGGCAGGAGGAGGCGCTTCTGAAAGCGGGATGCGTCCTCGGGCAGGGCTACTATTACTCCAGGCCGCTTCCGGCGGAGGAATTTGAGAAACGGTATCTGAAACATATCTGAAGCAGATAAAAGCGTATAAAATACGTCAAATGATAAGGAGGAGGGACCCTTATATGTCAGATGTGAACAGCACAAATGAAAGGAATGAAGAGGTACAGCAGAATTCCCCTCTTATTGTCGGCATCGGAGCCTCTGCGGGCGGTCTGGAAGCACTTCAGCAGTTCTTTCAGAATATGCCGGGAAACAGCGGACTGAGTTTTGTTGTGATACAGCATCTGTCGCCGGACTATAAAAGTCTTATGGCAGATATTCTCGGAAAGCATACGGAAATGTTTGTCGTTCAGGCCGAGGACGGGATGGAGGTGATGCCGGATATGGTTTACCTTATTCCGCCGAAGAAGAACATGACAATCAGCGGAGGGAGACTGAAACTGAGCACTTATGTACACGGAACACTGAATCATCCCATAGATATCTTCTTTTCTTCTCTTGCGAAAGAACAGAGAGAACGGGCGATCGCGGTGGTGCTTTCAGGAACCGGAAGCGACGGCACCGGAGGCATAAAGGCGGTGAAGGAAAACGGGGGACTGGTGATTATCCAGAGCCCGGATACGGCCAAATTCGACGGCATGCCGAGAAGCGCGATCAATACGGGACTTGCCGATTTTGTGCTGTCTCCGGAGGAGATCGTGGATGAGATTCTGAATTTTTCACATTATCCGACGCTGATACGCCCTCATGATCAGGACAGCTTTTTTTCAGACGAAGAGACTTTCCCGAAGATCTATTCGATACTCAAGAAGGTGAGCGGCATTGATTTTACGAACTATAAGCGGACGACTGTACTGCGGCGGATCGAACGCCGGATGGTCGTTACCCACAGACAGGAGCTTTCCGAATATGTGAATCTTCTGGCAGGAGATGGGGATGAGGCGAGTACTCTGGTCAAGGAGATACTGATCGGCGTGACAAACTTTTTCCGAGATCCGGCGTATTTTGAGAAGCTGAAGCAGAACGTCATCAGCAGTATCGTCGAGCGGACGGGAGAGAAAGATCCGATTCGTGTGTGGAGCGCCGGGTGCTCCACCGGTGAGGAGGCGTATTCCATCGCGATTCTGTTCCGCGAAGTGCTGGAGGAACAGGGCGTCCAGCGAGACGTCAAGATCTTTGCGACAGACGTGGACACAAAAGCAATTGAGCAGGCGGGGAAAGGCGTCTTTTCCGAAAGCATTCTCGACGATGTGCCGAGTGACAGACTGGCGAAATTCTTTACAAAGAAAAACGACCAGTACGTCATTTCCAAAGATATACGAAGGATGATTATCTTTGCTCCGCACAACATGCTGTCAGATCCGCCGTTTGGTAAACTGGATCTGATCAGCTGCCGGAATGTGATGATCTATTTCCAGCCTGTTCTGCAGAGATCCCTTTTTTCTATTTTCCATTCGGCCCTGAAAAACGGAGGATATCTGTTTCTGGGGAAAAGCGAGACTGCAGGAGAGTATTCGAGTGTATTTGTTCCTGTATGCAGTACAGAAAAAATCTATATTCACAAAGGAGAGGGAAAAGTGGATGAGTTTACACCGCCTTCATTTAATATACCGAATGTTCAGACGTTTTCACCCAGGACATCTGCTGCTCCGTCAGACCGGAATGTAAGCGAATACACACTGGAGAGTGCGTACATACATTATCTGGAGAATTTTCTGCCTGCATCTGTTGTGGTCAACGAGGCGAACAGTGTGATACACTTTTTCGGGAATTACCAGGATTATCTTACCATTGCGCCGGGAAAGGCGACGTTTAACTTCTTCAGCATGATAAACCGGGATTTAATGCTCATGTGCCATAAAGTAACACAAAAAGCAACAGACAGCCGCCACAATTCCGTAGAGATTGATACTTGACAGTCTCCCGAAAGCTCGCTATAATAATAGACGTAAAATTTGAGTGGACTTTTCCGGATTCGGTCATCTTTTTGCCACACAACTGTCTTATGATAGTTGTGTGGCTTTTTTGTTGCCTGCATCTCGGAAATGTTGACAGAATGGAGGATGATTTTTTATGGAAAACAACTTCTTATCTCTGATCAAGACGCGCCGTAGTGTACGGGCTTACAAACCGCAACCTGTCCCTTCCGAGGCGTTGGACGCTGTACTGGAAGCCGGGACTTATGCACCTACCGGCGGAGGACATCAATCCCCCACCATTATTGCAATCACAGACCCCAAATACCGACAGGAGATCGCCAAGTTAAACGCAGAAGTGATGGGGAGCAGCACAGACCCCTACTATGGTGCGCCTGTCGTGATCCTGGTTTTAGCAGATGGCGGTGCAAGCACCTTTGTGGAGGACGGAAGCTGCGTCCTTGAAAATATGATGCTGGCCGCCCATGCCCTTGGCCTTGGAACCGTATGGGTACATCGGGAACGTGAGATTTTTGACAGCGAAAAAGGCAAGGCTCTCCTGCGGGAGTGGAAGCTGCCGGAAACCTTGCGCGGCGTCGGAGCGATTGCGCTGGGTTATACGGCCAAAGAATCCGGTCAGCCCGCAGCGCGGAAACAAAACTATATTGTTCGGATTTAATGTCCTGCCGTCCGGCGCAGTTTTCCTGCGCCGGACAATTTGTGGAAAGCGAGGGATCGTATGCAGACGGAAAACAAAATGGCTGTCATGCCCGTTGGAAAACTGATTTGGCAAATGTCGATACCGCCGCTGATCTCCATGTTCCTGCAATATTCCTATAACCTGATAGACAGCGCGTTTGTAGCGCGGCTGAGTGAGAATGCGTTGACGGCTGTTTCTCTGTCATTCCCGATTACAACCCTGATGAACGCAGCGTCCATCTGGATCGGTGTCGGTGTGAATGTATTGATTGCGGGGTATCTTGGGGAGAGAAAGCAAGATGAAGCAAATATCACCGTTACACACGGATTGTTACTGGCCTTTGGAATTGGGGCTTTGTTCAATCTTCTGTCATTGCTGATTATGAAACCCTACTTTCGGGCATTCACCAATAATGAAGAAATTTATCAGTTGAGCATTGCCTATATGAGCGTATGTTCGTTCATGCAAATTCCCAATATGGTGCATATCGCCATCCAGAAGATGATACAGGCCACCGGAAATATGGTCGCTCCCATGTGGTTCCAGATTGCGGGCGTGGTGGTCAATTTTGCGCTCAATCCCATTCTGATTTTTGGTGTTGGCATTTTCCCCACTATGGGAATCCGTGGCTCTGCGGTGGCTACTGTTGCAGGCTATTTGCTGTCCATGATTTTGGCATTTGCCTTGCTGCTGGGCAAAAAGCAAAAAGTGCGGATAAAGATCAAAGGATTTCATTTGCAAAAGCAGATGATCCGCCGTATTTTTGCCTTTGGCTTGCCGTCTTTCATCATGAACGCCCTTAGTTCTTTTATGGTGACTTTTGTAAACTTTTTTCTGGTGGCCTATTCCGATACGGCGATCGCATTCTTTGGCGCGTATTTTAAGGTGCAGCAGTTGATCGTTATGACGGTAAACGGCTTGATCCAGGGCTGTTTGCCTGTCATGCGGTTTAACTACGGCGCAGGCAACAGTGAAAGGCTGCATGCTGCTTTCCGATACGGAACCGCTTTGGTCACCGGCATGATGATACTGGGGACGTTGGCCGTCATCCTTTTCCCGGCACAGATTTTGGGATTGTTTACGGCGTCGGAAACCATGCGCTCCTTTGGAATATCCGCTATGCGGATTATGGCGGCAAGCTATCTGTTTTGCGGCCTCTCCACGATGATTTCCACCTATTTTCAGGCCACAGAAAAAGTAGGTTCCAGCATGGCAATTCAATTATGCAGGCAACTGCTTTTCCTTGTTCCATCCTTATGGTGTCTGGACAAATTGTTCCATCTGAACGGAATCTGGCTTGCATTCCCTGTCGCGGAAACCGGCACCTTGCTTGTTGCTCTCATAATGATGGCCTGGTATCACCGTAAAAAATCATAACGTATTCTGCGAAGGAGGAATTATGAACGATACTTTCATGAAAGAAAAGCCGGTATTACCGCTGATTTTATCCATGTCCCTGCCTATGGTGTTATCCATGCTGGTCAATTCCCTCTACAACATTGTGGACAGTTTTTTCGTCGCGCAGATCAGCGAGGAGGCTATGACGGCATTATCGTTGGTTTACCCGGTTCAAAATTTTATCAATGCTGCCGGAATTGGATTTGGCGTTGGGATCAATGCAGTGATCGCCTTCTATCTGGGCGCGGGGGATCATGAAAAAACGGATCAGGCCGCCACGCAGGGACTTGTGCTTGCCGTGATTCATGGCGTTGTTATGACAGTCTGCTGTATCGCCATCATGCCGGTTTTCCTGCGGATGTTCACTTCATCCGAAGCGGTCATTGAACTTGGCGTCCGCTATTCTATCGTTGCGTTCGCCTTTACGCTCATTGTTACCGTCAGCATGGCGTTTGAGAAACTGTTCCAGGCAGTAGGAAACATGAAGACAACCATGATCAGCCTGATGTGCGGGTGCATCACAAACATCGTCTTAGACCCCGTTCTGATTTTTGGCTATGGCCCATTCCCGGAAATGGGAATTGAAGGCGCTGCGCTGGCAACCGGCATCGGACAGGCTCTGACACTGGCGATTTACCTTGTAGTCTATCTTTTGCGGCCAATTCGCGTGCATATCCGCAGGCAGTACATTTTGCCCAGCAAAAAGATGGTCATCAAGCTGTATTCTATCGGCATTCCCGCAACCCTGAATCTTGCACTTCCGTCTCTTTTGATTTCGGCGCTCAATGCGATTTTAGCTGCCTATTCCGAAGTGTATATTCTGGTTTTGGGGATCTATTACAAATTGCAGACCTTCATCTATCTTCCGGCGAATGGCATTGTGCAGGGGATGCGCCCCCTGATCGGCTATAACTACGGTGCAGGGGAGCACAAACGAGTCAGCCAGATTTATCAGATTGTTTTGTGCATGAGCGGTATCATTATGGTGCTTGGAACCGCGATATGTCTGCTGATCCCCGGCCAGCTGATAGGGCTGTTTACCCACACGGAAGCGACGATCCAGGCCGGGGAAACTGCCTTGCGCATCATCGGAGCCGGATTTATCGTCTCGGCGGTTTCTGTTACTTCTTCCGGCGCATTGGAGGGGCTGGGGAAAGGCACGCCCTCCTTACTGATTTCTCTTTGCCGGTATGTAGTGGTAATCATCCCGGCTGCGTTTTTACTCAGCAGGTTTCTCGGAGCGGTTGGCGTCTGGAATGCGTTTTGGATCACGGAAGTGATTACTGCGATCATATCCATTTACGTTCACCGCAAGGTAATAGCAAAGCCAGCCGAGCCAGTCAACGGTCAAGATGAACGGCGCATACGCGCCGCCGTTGACAGCCCCGCCCGCCTTTGCAGATAGGCAATCAAGGGGCGACAGCAAGGAGTGCTGCCGCCCCGCACTATTATTCAGAGAGGGGGAATTCCCATGACCGACTTTGAAGCCTATCAGGAGTACATCCAGCGCAAGCACAACGCCTTTTGTAAGGCAGTAATCCGCTATGCTGCCCGCGATAAGATTTTGCAGCTTCGCCGGAAATGGGAGCGGCAAATTTCCCTTGACTATCTGATGGACGAGAAGTTTGTCCAGTTTGCCGGGCCGGAGCCGGACGAGGAATACCCCTTTACCGTCTGCGGCCAGACCGTCCTGCTCTGTAACGCCGCTCTTGCCGCCGCGCTCTCCGCCCAGCCAAAGCAGACACAGGAAGTGATTTTGCGCTACTACTTCCTGCGCCAGCCGCAGCGAGTGATCGGCGCACATATCGGCCGGACGCGCAGCACAGCGGGGCGGCATATCCAGCTTGCCTTGCGGCGGCTGCGCGAGGAAATGGAGGCGTGCCGGTATGAGTAAGTTGCTCCCTTATGAAACAAGCCCTGTCCTGTCCGTTCTATGTACGGGAAAACCAGAAAGGGGCAAGTCTGCGGCAGTTACAGAGCAAGTTTCTACCACGGTGCCAAAATCCGCAATTCTGCGGTTTTGCCCCTCGCGGGAAACTTGTTGGGGAGTGCCTTCCCCAAACCCTGCTATGGCGGCTTGCACCGCAAAAATATTTCCGTCCGGCAGGCCGCTTTTTTGCGAGAACCGCCCCGGAAATACCTAACAGACCAACTTCTTTCCTTTAAAATCATAAAAAACATCCCTCTGGGGTTTCTGCCCTTTGGTCAGCCAGATGAATGCAAGGTCTCTCTGACACAGGTCAACAATACGGTCAACAGCCCGGACTCCGCGCATGTTTGCATAGGTAACAACAGAATACAGCATGATTGGGTTAAACCCGGTTCTTCCCTTGTCTGAATAACAGGCCAGCAGGCCCGAAAAATCTAATTCCTCCATCACGTTTTTCAGGGTATAGACTGGATCGTCGTCAGGTAAACTCAATTCGAAGAAACTGAAGTTAATTTTTTGTTGCCCAATTTCAAAAAAGTCGTTATAATAATCTTGTTTTAGCATAGTTCCATTATAACATGGAACGGAGAGCAAGATGGTTGTCGTTAGTCATCTTGCTCTTTTTTAGGGGATAAATTTAGGAGCAGGTGTGACTCGTGCGAGTCACACCTGCTCCTGTTTAAGACTATCTATTTCCCGATAGCCCCATTGACTTTTTGCGGCAAAAAAAGTATGATGATATAGATATAGTGGTGTACTATATGCATTATATACTACAGATATTAAAAAATGATTTACAGAGAGTCAGCGGCATTAAATGAAAAAGTTAAAAAACAGAACAAAAAGACGTATTATTCTCTGCATATTTGCAGTTGTCGTTCTCATTCTCATAATATTGATTGTCCGGGGAGTGATGGGACTGTTTGGCAGAGAGGCGGATGTTACCGCAGGGGTTGAATATATCAAACAGGAAGAAGCAGGAGATGTGGCGGAGATTGAGGAAAAGATCAATCTTCTTGAAAAGCAGGACAGCAATGGGGAAGACACCAGAAGCCTGAAGGAAAAGTTTACAGGCGCGGTTGTCCTCGGGGATTCCATCGCTGCGGGATTTCTGGAGTATGACGTGCTGAACGCGTCCAGTGTCGTCTCCCAGATCGGTGTGCATTTAAACGAACTTGATGACCTGATTACGCAGGTGCAGGGATTAAGTCCCGGCATTATCTTCCTTTCAGTGGGAATGAATGATGTGGCGCAGGATACGGCAAGTTTCACGGAACAGTACAGAACTGTTCTCGAAAAGATTATGGAAGATGTGCCTGACGCGCATATCTTTGTGAATTCGATCTTTCCGGTCCAGGATAACGCGCTGGAGGAAGACGCGTCGCTGGAGAATATTGCGGCCTGCAACGAGGCGTTAAAGGAGCTCTGCGACAGTCTCCAGATCGGTTTTATAGACAATACGGAGCTTGTGCAGGATCAGTACTATGAAGAGGACGGCATTCACTTCAAAGCGGATTTTTACCCGGTATGGGGTGAGCGCATGGCGGAGATGGCTTCATTATGACACAGAAGAAATTCAGCGCTGCGCGCATTATGAAATATGTTGTATGTGTCCTGATTGTGGTGTTTGTCGTACTGCTTATGCTGTATGCCAGCGGAAGCAGCAGGCCTTTTGAGGAAGTGAGACAGGCGGTGGAGAGTTCTCTTGACACGTCCAATCTCACGGAGAAAGACGCCGCTGCGTTTAAGCGTAATTTTGGACTGAACGCGGCGGACTACGACGGGGTTATGTACTATTCTTCCGAATTCAGCATCTCGGCCGAGGAAGTGCTTCTGGTCAAAGTAAAAAACAGTGACCAGGTACAGGCAGTCACGGAAGCGATTGAAGACCGTGTGGAGTCACGGACGAATGATTTTGACGGCTACGCGCCTGAGGAAGTGAAGCTGCTTGAGGATTCCGTGCAGAGTGTGAGGGGAACGTATATCTTTTTTGCCTCGGCGCCAAAGGCCGGGGAGTATCTCGCCGCTTTTAACAACAGTCTGTGACAGAGAGGAAAGCGTCAGATGTTATTCAGCAGTATTACATTTTTGTTTTTGTTTCTGCCGGTTGTGCTGGCAGTATATTATATCGTACCGTTTAAGGCGAAAAATATTGTCCTGCTTATTGCGAGTCTGTTTTTCTATGCCTGGGGGGAACCGGTCTATGTCATTCTCATGATTCTCTCGATTATGCTCAATTATTTCTGCGGGCGGGACATCAAAGAGAATGAGGAGGATCCGCGCAGGGCGAAGCTTGGCGTGATCTTTGCTGTTGCGGCAAATCTGTTTGTCCTGGGATTTTTCAAATATTACGGATTCCTTATTGAGACGCTGAATGCGATGCTTCCGATAGACATTCCGTACAGGGAGCTTCCGCTGCCGGTTGGAATTTCATTCTATACATTCCAGGCGATCTCCTACATCCTGGACGTATACTGGAAAAAGGCGCAGCCGCAGAACAATATTCTGTATTTTGCCCTGTATATCTCCATGTTCCCGCAGCTCATTGCCGGGCCGATTGTGCAGTATGCTGACATTGAGGAGCAGCTTCGGCGCAGGCATATGGGTATCCGGAAGATCGGCGAGGGAGCACAGCTTTTTATCATCGGACTTGCGAAAAAGGTCATTCTTGCAAATTCCACGGGAGCTGTCTTTGAGCAGGTGTCGGGCATGGCGGCAGGAAACCTGTCGATTCTTACGGCGTGGATCGGAGTATTTTCCTACGCATTTCAGATCTACTTTGATTTCAGCGGATATTCGGATATGGCGCTGGGACTCGGCCGGATGTTCGGCTTCGAGTTCCGGAAGAATTTTGACTATCCTTATGTGTCGAAAAGCGTGACTGAATTCTGGAGAAGATGGCATATTTCCCTGAGCACATGGTTCCGCGAGTATGTGTATATCCCGCTGGGCGGAAACCGGTGTTCCGTGTCCAGAAACATTTTCAACCTTATGGTTGTGTGGGCGCTCACCGGCATGTGGCACGGCGCGGCGTGGAACTTTATCGCATGGGGCGTGTACTACGGAGTCATACTTGTGCTGGAAAAATATGTATGGGGAGCATACGTGGACAGGCTGCCGAATGTGGTGCGCCACATTTACGCGGGCGTACTCGTCCTGGTCGGCTGGGTATTCTTCTTCAGCCCCAGCCTCGGATATGCGATCCGGTATCTGTTTGCCATGATCGGAGGAGGAGCAGGGATTGTTGATTCAGAAGGCGCGTTCCTTCTGGTTACCCACTGGCTTCTGTATCTTGTGTCGGTGCTCGGCTGTTCGGCTTTCGGAATGTCGGTTTTAAGAGGCGTGATACGGGCGCCGCGGAACGCAAAACTGCGCACAGCGGCTGCAGTTGTGATCTATATCGGTATGTTTCTGATATCGGTCGCATTCCTTGTGACAGATACATTTAACCCGTTTTTGTATTTCAGATTCTAGGCTCAGGCCCGGAAATTCAGGTGAGGATTTATGGACAGCAGGAAAAGAAGAGGACGGACCGCAGGTCTGATCGGAAAAATATTCATATTGCTGCTTTTTGCCGTGATGATTGTGAATTTTATTGTTCCGGACAGGGAGCAGTCGGAAGAGGAAAACCGGGTGCTCCAGGAGCGGCCGGATCTGAACATGAGCACGATCATGAACGGCGATTTTATGGAGCAGTGGGAAAGCTATATGAGCGATCAGTTCGTGGGAAGAAATTTCTGGCGCAGTCTCAAGGTTGGAATTGACCGCCTGGGCGGCAGCCGGCTGGAGAACGGTGTCTATATCGGAAAAAACGGACAGCTTCTCGATGATATTGAAGTGCCGGATCAGCAGCAGCTCTCCGACAACCTGGAGGCGATAAAAGGGTTTGCAGAGCGGTATTCCGACATTCCTACGGTTATGATGCTTGTCCCGGACGCGGCATGTATTCTGACGGACCAGCTTCCGGCGTTCGCAACAGTGGAGGATCAGAGCCAGATGTTCGGAATGGCTGCGCGCGAGCTGGGCGATTCCGTGACATGGGTAGATACCATATCAACTCTGAATAAGCACAGAACAGAAAAGATATACTATAAGACAGACCATCACTGGACGACGCAGGGCGCGTTCTATGTATTTCAGGATGCGGCAAAAACACTTGGGATTGACGAAGATGTGTCGGGAAGTTTTGTTTCCTATACGGTGACGGATCAGTTTAACGGGGTGCTCGCTTCAACGAGCGGCGTCGGGCTTGACGAGTATGAGCAGATTGACATCTACGTGCCGTCAGAGGGAGACGACGATGTGGTTGTCAACTATGTGGACGAGGGAAGAAAGACAACGTCTCTCTATGATTCCTCCAAGCTGGAGACGAGGGACAAATACGGTGTGTTCCTCGGCGGAAATACGTCGGTTGTGGACATTAAGACGGTATCCACGAGCCAGAGGCGGCTTCTCATTGTGAAAGATTCCTTTGCAGACTGCTTCATCCCGTTTCTTACCCCGTATTTCCGGGAGATTGTCGTGGTGGATCCCAGGTATTACAGCGGCACAATGGATGATATTATGGATACTTACAGGATTACGGACACCCTGATTCTGTACAGTGGAAATACCTTTTTTACAGACAACAATATAAGCGGAGTGTTTTCGGGTGAGTAATCGGATCAGGGAAGAATTTCTTGGAAAACAGGAGCCTGTAAGGCTGAATAAATATCTGAGTGAGGCGGGAGTGTGCTCCCGGAGAGAAGCGGACCGCTTAATTGAGAGCGGGCGCGTCACGGTGGACGGAAAAACTGCGCAGACCGGAATGCGGATCACGCCGGGCCAGACGGTAAAAGTCGGGAAAAAGACAGTATCCCGGCGGGACGAGATGGTTGTGCTCGCGGTAAACAAGCCCCGCGGAATTGTATGCACGCAGGAGAAAAGAGAGCGGGACAGTATTGTCCGGTTCCTTGATTACCCGGTGCGGATCACATACGCAGGACGGTTGGATAAAGATTCCCGGGGACTTCTTCTTATGACGAACAACGGGGATCTGATCAATCAGATTATGCGCGCGGCCAACCGGCATGAGAAAGAGTACAAAGTGACGGTTGACCGCGAGATTACGGATGATTTTGTAAGGCGGATGGCCGCGGGGGTTCCCATACTGGATACGGTGACGCGGCCGTGTGTGGTGGAAAAAACCGGAAAATACACATTCCGGATTATTCTGACACAGGGGATGAACCGCCAGATCAGACGCATGTGCGAGGCTCTGGGATATGAAGTAAGAGACCTTCTGCGCGTGCGCATCATGAATATCCGTCTGGGGAGTCTGAAAGAGGGCGAATACCGGGAGCTGACGGACCGTGAACTGGATGATCTCTATGATATGATCCACGATTTCAGGTCAGTGCCGGAACAGAAAAAACAGGGGAGAGAGTAAGGGAGAAAAGAGCATGGCAGAAAAGAGCGCGGCAGAGAAGCGCATGACAGAGAGCAGCATGATGGAAAAGGGCATGACAGAGAAGAGCACGGAAGAGAAGATGGAGCGGATGCGGGAACTGGTTGAGCTCCTTAACCGTGCCCGGAAGGCATATGAACAGGAAGACATGGAAATCATGAGCAACTACGAATACGACAGGCTCTATGACGAACTGCTGGGACTGGAGAAGGAGCTGAATACAACTCTTGCTTCCAGTCCCACTGTGAATGTGGGCTATGAGGTATTAAGCTCACTTCCAAAAGAGCGGCATGAGCGTCCCATGCTTTCTCTGGACAAGACAAAAGAAGTGGAACGGCTCAGAGAATTTCTCGGAGATCAGAAAGCGATGATCTCCTGGAAACTGGACGGGCTGACGATTGTTCTCACCTACCGGAACGGGAGACTTGAAAAGGCCGTGACGAGAGGAAACGGAGAAGTGGGTGAGGTGGTGACGAACAACGCGAAAGTGTTTAAAAACATTCCGCTTCAGATCCCCTATCAGGGTGAACTCGTTCTGCGGGGGGAGGCAGTGATCTCCTATAAGGATTTTGAGAAGATCAACGAAGAGATCGGGGACGCGGAGGCAAAGTACAAGAATCCCCGCAATCTCTGCAGCGGATCTGTGCGGCAGCTCAACAATGAGATCACGGCGAAACGAAACGTGAAGTTTTACGCCTTCACGCTTGTACGTGCGGAAGGCGTAGATTTTAAAAACTCCAGAATTTACCAGATGCAGTGGCTGAAAGAACAGGGCTTTGACGTCGTGGAAAATCATCCTGTCACGGCGGAGACGATTGACAGCGAGGTGGCATGGTTTGCGGATCATATCAGAGGCAATGAAGTGCCGTCCGACGGTCTTGTCCTCGTCTACGATGACATTGCCTACGGCCAGTCTCTCGGCTCAACCGCGAAGTTCCCGAGGGATTCCTTCGCGTTTAAATGGGCCGACGAGTCAGCGGAGACCACGCTTCTGGAAATTGAGTGGAGTCCCTCAAGAACAGGACTGATCAATCCTGTTGCGGTTTTTGAGCCTGTGGAACTGGAAGGAACGACTGTAAGCCGTGCCAGTGTGCACAACATCAGCATCATGGAGGAACTTGAACTGGGAGTGGGAGACCGGATTACCGTGTACAAAGCAAACATGATCATTCCCCAGATCGCGGAAAATCTGACGCGGAGCGGTGTCAGGGATATTCCGGAAACATGTCCCGTATGCGGAGGCGCCACACGGATTACAATGGAAAACGAGACAAAGACACTGTTCTGTACGAATCCGGGATGTCAGGCAAAGCACATCAAGTCGTTCACGCTCTTTGCGAGCCGTGACGCCATGAACATCGAAGGGCTTTCCGAGGCAACTCTGGAAAAATTCATCATGAACGGGTACGTGAAAGATTTTACCGATCTGTTCCACCTTGACCGGTATGAGGAAGAGATCAAGAACATGGACGGCTTCGGGGAAAAGTCCTATGAAAATCTGCAGAACAGTATCCGCTCTGCAAGGACAACCACAATGCCGCGGCTTGTATACAGTCTGGGAATTCCGAATATCGGAGCTGCGAACGCACGGATGATCTGTACGGCGCTTGACAATGATCCGCAGCGGATTTTAAACGCGACGGAAGAAGAATTAAGCGGCATTTCCGGTGTGGGCGGAGTGATTGCGGGGACTTTTGTGTCGTATTTCGCGGACACGAAACACAGAGATCTGTTTGAACGTCTTCTGAGAGAAGTAGAGATTCCGAAAGAGGAAGAGTCCGCGGGTACGCAGAGTTTTGAGGGGCTTACTTTTGTCATAACGGGGAGTGTGGAACACTTCGCGAACCGGGCGGAAGTAAAGGCGGAGATTGAGAAAAGAGGCGGGAAAGTCACAGGAAGCGTGACTTCAAAGACGAATTATCTCATCAACAATGATGCGGCTTCTGCATCATCAAAAAACCGGAAAGCCAGGGAGCTCGGAATTCCTGTTATTTCAGAAGACGAATTTATAGCTATGATGAATGAGTGACAACAGAACAGGAGTCCGGGATCTGTTCTGTAAACCCAAGAAAGAAAGGCAGGGAACGCGTGAATTTAAAAAAAATCAAATTAGTCGAAAAACTGCAGGAAAAACTGAATGAAACTTTAAAGGCAGTCCTTCCCGTGATCGCGATTGTGCTTGTGCTTTGTTTTACCATCGCACCGATTGAACCGGGAATCCTTCTGGCATTTCTGTTGGGAGCAGTGCTGCTGATTGTGGGAATGATGTTCTTCACCCTGGGGGTGGACATGGCCATGTCGCCGATCGGAGAGAGTGTGGGAACATGCATGACCCAGACAAAGAAACTCGGACTTATCATCTTTCTGAGTTTTATACTCGGATTTATTGTTACCATATCTGAGCCTGATCTTCAGGTTCTCGCCGAACAGGTGCCCGCGGTGCCGAATATGATACTTGTGCTTTCCGTGGCGTTCGGTGTCGGTGTATTTCTTGTGTCCGCTGTGCTGCGTATTCTGTTTAACATTACGCTTGCACACATGCTGATCGGACTTTACATCATTGTATTTGCCCTGGCATATTTTGCGCCGGGAGATTTTGTGGCGGTGGCGTTTGACGCCGGCGGAGTGACAACCGGACCTATGACTGTTCCGTTTATTATGTCGCTTGGTATCGGTATCGCCGCGATTCGAAGCGATGAGCGCGCGGAGGATGACAGTTTCGGACTTGTCGCCCTCTCATCTGTGGGACCGATTCTGTCAGTGCTTGTGCTGAGCCTGATTTACCGTCCGGACAGCGCACAGTATGTTCCGGATTCGGTGCCGTTTATCTCGGATTCAGTGGAACTCTGGCACATATTCGCGGAAGAATTTCCCGCCTACATGGGAGAGATCGCGGTGTCGCTTCTTCCGATTATCGTTTTTTTCGTGATCTTTCAGCTTGTTTTCAGAAGAATGTCCCGCAGGACACTGATCAGGATCGCCATCGGTATGGTCTATACTTATGTCGGGCTTGTCGTGTTTCTTACGGGCGTGAATGTGGGCTTTATGCCGGCGGGAAACTATCTCGGACAGGTCCTTGCGGCCAATCCGTATAAATGGATTATCATCCCAATCGGAATGCTGATCGGTTTCTTTATTGTCCGGGCGGAGCCGGCGGTTATTGTTCTGACTCATCAGGTCGAAGATATTACATCGGGATCAATTCCGGCATCGGCGATGGGGATGAGCCTTTCGATCGGTATCGCGGCCTCCGTAGGGCTCGCAATGACCCGTGTGCTGACGGGAATCTCCATCTTCTGGTTTATCATTCCCGGCTATGCGATTGCCCTTGCGCTTTCCTTTTTTGTACCGAAGATATTTACTGCGATCGCGTTTGACTCGGGCGGTGTGGCATCCGGACCAATGACAGCTACGTTCCTTCTGCCGTTCGCGATCGGAGCCTGTGTGAGTGTGGGCGGAAATATTGTGACAGACGCTTTTGGGGTGGTCGCTATGGTTGCGATGACGCCTCTGATTACAATTCAGATTCTGGGACTTGTCTATGAGATCAAGTCCAGACGTCTTGAGAAACTTGAAACAGCGAAAGCGGCGGGTGCGTTTGATCTGCTTCCGGATGACGATATCATTGAACTTTAATTGAGGTAGAGATATGAGTGAAATCTATTTGATGATGACAATTTCAAAGCGGTCTGTGGCAAAGAGGATACTGATGTGCTATGAGCAGAACGGGCTTCCGTCCGTACTGTGTACGCTTGCACAGGGCACGGCTACGAGCGAGACACTCGACTATTTTGGACTTGAAGTTACCGAGAAGACGGTGATGCTGGCTGTGGTTACGGACAACACATGGAAAACAGTGAAACGAGAGCTCGAGGACAGATTTCAGATCGATGTCCCGGGAACGGGGATTGCATTTCTTATGCCGCTCTCAAGCATAGGCGGGAAAAAAGTAATGCAGTTTCTGCTTGACGGACAGGTATATGAGAAAGAAGAGGAGAGTGTGATGAAAAACACAAAATATGAACTGATTGTCGTGATTGCAAACCATGGGTATACAGAGGAAGTGATGGATGCGGCGAGAGCTCAGGGAGCCGGCGGCGGAACTTCGATTCATGCGATGGGAACAGGGCTTGAGCGCGCGGAGAAATTCCTCGGCGTCTCCATTGCGGATGAGAAAGAGATTATCTTTATTGTGACAAAAACAGAGATGAAAAATGCGATTATGAAGTCCATTATGGAGAACGCGGGACTTGAGAGTAAGGCTAAATCGGTTGTGTTTTCCATTCCGGTGACAGATACGGCGGGACTCCGTCTTCAGGAAGTACAGTGACAGGCTTTACGGAGCGGGCTTTTAGAAAAAGTTCATTTGTATAACCAGGGTAAGTGTACTATAATGAAATGGTGTCAGGGGAAGTTTTTTCTCCTGCAGTTTTACAGATGGAAGGGAAGCAGATATGTCAGATCATGATTTCATCCTTGTGGATGAGGAAGATAGAGAGAATACGCGGGAAGAGGGAGAGAAAGCTTCAGACCGCGGGGATAAAAAGAATGTTGTACCGGCTGACGGCAAAAAGGAGAAAGACAGAGAAGACGACGGGTATGAAAAGATATGCTTTATATGCCACCGCCCGGAAAGCGTGACGGGAAAGATGATCGATCTTCCCAACAATATCACGGTATGCCCTGACTGCATGCAGAGAAGCTTTGACGCCATGACCAACGGGTCCGTAGATTTAAACCGGCTGATGAATATGCCGGGGGTACAGTTTTTCAATATGTCTGATCTTGAAAATATGCAGCCGAGACAGCAGAAGATCAAAAAGAAAAAAGAAAAGCCGAAAGAGTTCCATCAGCTCGATATCAAAGAGATACCGGCGCCTCATAAGATCAAGGCCCGCCTGGATGAGTATGTAGTGGGACAGGAATATGCGAAGAAAGCGATGTCTGTGGCCGTGTATAACCATTATAAGAGAGTGGCGACCGGGACGATGGATGACATCGAGATTGAGAAATCAAATATGCTGATGATCGGACCGACAGGAAGCGGAAAGACTTACCTGGTTAAGACACTGGCAAAACTGCTGGATGTGCCGCTTGCTATCACAGATGCCACATCTCTGACCGAAGCGGGATACATAGGCGACGATATCGAAAGCGTAGTGTCCAAGCTCCTGGCCGCTGCAGACAACGACGTAGAGAGGGCAGAGCAGGGAATTATTTTCATCGATGAGATTGACAAGATAGCGAAGAAGCATAATTCAAACCAGAGAGACGTAAGCGGCGAGTCTGTGCAGCAGGGAATGCTCAAGCTTCTTGAGGGAAGCGAGGTGGAAGTTCCTGTCGGAGCAAACAGCAAGAATGCCATGGTGCCTCTGACCACAGTAAACACAAAGAATATCCTGTTTATCTGCGGAGGCGCGTTCCCGGATCTGGAAAATATTATCAGGGAGAGACTTCAGAAGAAGACTTCCATGGGATTTAACGCGGAGCTCAAGGACAAGTACAGAGACGACAAGGATCTTCTCTCGAAAGTGACGGTGGAAGATCTCCGCAAATTTGGAATGATACCGGAATTTCTCGGCCGTCTTCCGATCATATTTACGCTGAAAGGTCTTGATAAGGATATGCTTGTCAAGATCCTGAAAGAGCCGAAGAACGCGATCTTAAAGCAGTATCAGAAACTCCTTGCCCTGGACGAGGTGAAACTTGATTTCGACGACGGGGCTCTGGAGGCCATCGCGGAGAAGGCAATGGAAAAAGATACCGGCGCCCGGGCGCTTCGTGCAATCATCGAAGAATTTATGCTGGATATCATGTATGAGATCCCGAAGGATGACAGCATCGGTGAGGTTACGATTACCCGCGCGTATATCGAGGGCACCGGCGGTCCGGTTATCCGTCTGAGGGGGCAGGAAATGCCTCTTCTCGGATAGAAAATTCAGAGACGGCGCATTGCCTCGAACGTATTATACAGATTCAGCTGACCATATCCCCACTCACGGTTCGGATAGGTCATTGTCCCCGGGCGGACGGCTCCGAGTATGAGCAGACTTTTGATCTGAAAAGAGTCAACGCCCGGGGCTTTCTGTATATAGAGGATCCATTCCAGCATCAGAGCCACGGCTCCCGCGGTGACCGCGGAGGAGACGCACGAGCCGGAACGGGAGGAAAAGCGTCCTCCGGGCATTGGTCCCCGCACGCTGACTCCCGGGGCGGTGATATCGGGTTTCCTTTTTCCGGTCCGCGTATTTCCCCGGCCAGAAGTCTGGGATACCGCGCCGGTGCTGCCGTCGTAGGAAGAGACGGCAACAGGACTGTCCGCGCTGGAGGGATTCATGAGAGTACTGTATGGGTCCGACTCGAGAAAAAAGACTTCACCGCTTAAAAATTCCGCGGGAGGAAGCCACATGTGAAAGACTCCGTCGGCAACAGAGAGCGGTTCCACAACGATTTTCCATATACCGGGAGCAGGGGCGTCAAAGCGGAAGAAGACAAGTTCGGAGCTGCTTTTTTCCACGAGAAGGCGATAGTCTACAGATACTTTTGTGCGTTCAAAGAGAAAGTCTATTTCGGCACCTGCTCCGGCGCGAAGGGGAATGCGTGATGTATTCTCGCCGGACGGAGAAATGATGGAAATGGACAGGACGTTGGGCACTTCCGTCCACAGCTCCATGGAAAATCCCGAGACGCCTTCTCCTACCCGGAGTTCGATGGTTCGCGTGTCTTCCCGGCTTTTAAGTATGTCCGAGCAGTGGTGCCGTTTATCCGCCTCGTTGCCTGTTCCGGCTACAGTGACGCGGTTCGCGAGGGAACTGTATCCATCGATGAGAAATGACAGCGGAAGGGTGCCGACATGTCCGCCCATACTTGTGCCGCATGTCATACACACAACAAGCGGGAGCTGGAGAGAATCAGAGAGATCATTCAGGTATTTCAGACCGAGCATGAGATCGGTTTCCTGGTAGCATACAGCGGTTTCCGGAATGAAATAATAATTCCGGAGATATTTTTTTGCCTGTTTGATTTTCACCACGGCGATGGAGGCCTCCGGAGCGGCTCCGAGAAAGCCTTCCTCCGCGTTGGCGCCCCCGGCGGCCAGGCCTGCCACATATGTTCCATGTCCGCTTTCGTCTGAGGAGGGAACGAGTTCAAAGGGAGATTCCGAGGAGAGAGCGGCGTTAATCTCGTCGCGGGTATATTCACTTCCAAAGGAGAAGCCCTTCGGAGGTGTGCCGCTCTGTACCGTCTGGTCCCATATGGCGGCAATTCGTGTTGTGCCGTCCAGGTTTCGGAAAAGAGAGTTTTCATAGTCGATTCCGCTGTCCAGAAAACCGATAAGAATACCGGAACCCTTAAGCTGCAGGGTGGGATAGTTCTGGACGGGAAGAATACCCGCCTGATTCAGCGTTTCCAGGCTGAGCGGTGTGTAACACTTGGGAATGGAGTTGTAAGAGTATCTGGTCAGCGTGACAGGGTCAGCGGCATCAGAAGGAAGATAAAAGCATTTGTAGCCAAATCCCGCATTCTGTTCACAGCGTTCCTGCTGCATGATACTGTTGAAAAAAGGAGTGCGTACATGATTTCCGATAAAGTCACGGTAGTCTTCCGAGAGAATCTGTTTTCTGCATTCTTCTAAATCCGGCATAGGGGCTCACTTAAGTGTTGTTCGGACTATTATATGCCTGAAGCCGTGAAAAGATTACCTGTCCGGAAGAAAGATAAAGAAAAGAGAACGCAGCTTAAAAAAGTATAAATTCGCTCCGTTTTTGTTGAAGTTGTCGGATAATAGGGTATAATAATGGTATGTTAAGGTCACAGATTTGTATGATATTTACACAGACTTGCTGTGAAAGAAGAAGGGAGACGGATTACAATGAAAGATTTTTTCGAAGATTTGGGAAAACGCATCGGTGAAACAGCGGAGACAATGACAAATAAGGCAGGAGATGCCATCGAGATTCAGAGACTGAAAAGCCAGATACGGAATATGGCAAGAGGAAACGCGGTGGATCTTATGGAACTCGGAAAGATGATCTATGACCGCTACAAAGCTGGAGAAGCGGTAGAGGAGGCTGCGCAGGGACTGTGTGAGGCAATTCAGAACCGTGAGACCAGCATGGAGGATTATGAGAAAAAAATTTCAAAGATTAAAGGAGCGTCCGAGTGTCCGAACTGCGGAAAGCTGGTGGCAAAAGATATGGCCTACTGTCCGTACTGCGGAGAGAAGGTAACCGCAGCGGAAGCAGAAGACTGCGAGGCAGAGGCAGAAGCGGAAGAGACTGACAGCTATGCGGACCAGATGAAGGAAAAGATGGCTGATGCGGCGGAAGACCTCGCGGACAAAGCAGAGGAAGCCGCAAAGAAAGCAGGAGAGATGGCAGAAGAGGCCGCGAAGAAAGCGGGTGAGATGGCAGGAAAAGCTGCGGAGAAGACCGGCGAGATAGCAGGAAAAGCTGCGGAAAAGACCGGTGAGATGGCAGAGAAAGCGGCAGAGAAGATCAGTGATGCAGCGGGAAAGGCTGCGGACAAGTTAAACGAGCAGTAAAACCGTTGCCTGACCGTGAAATACACCGGAGAACCGGATAACTGGAGGTACAGATGAAAATACGACAGCTGCCGTGGGGAACTGCGGGCGCTTTTGCAGCGGATCAGATTATGAAGTCCTATGCGGAGCAGAATATGGAGAAAAATGAGGAAAGAACTCTGACAGACCGGATCGTTCTCCGAAGAGTTCACAACCGGGGAATGTGTCTGAATATTCTCTCAGACAGGCCCCGGATCGTGCGTGGTCTCTCTGCCGCGGCAGCGGGAGTTGTGACTGTGATGTATGCGTCTGCGTGCGTGCGGAAGAAAGGAATCTGCCGGAGGGCGGGTCTGTCCCTTCTCACCGCAGGCGCGTGGAGCAACACATTCGACAGACTTGCGAGAGGATATGTGGTTGACTATATCGGATTTCAAACGAAGAATGAGAAAATCTCCGGGATTACATACAACCTGGGTGACTTTTTCATCGCAGCAGGGTCTGCGCTTCTTGTAATCAGTGAATTGAGAAAAAAGCAGTGAATAGAGAAAAGCCGCCGTCAGAAACCGACAGCGGCTTTTACTGCGTCTATGTCACCGGTGAAGACGATCCCGTCCATGCCAAGCGCACGTCCGGCCTCGATATTTTCCTTCAGATCATCGATGAAAAAACACTCCTCCGGTTTCAGCGTGTATTTCTCGAACAGATACCGGTAAATATCCGGATCGGGCTTCGCCATTTTGATGGGGGCGGAGAAGACGACGCCGTCGAACATGTCGGTCATTCCTTCGGCCTTCGCCCATTCCGCAAAACAGGTCGGGGCGTTGGAGAGAAGATACACAGGCGTTCCGGCACTTTTCAGCTCCCGGATGAAACGAATGGTGTCCTCAAGCGGGATAACGTGGCGCGGCCATTCTCTGAAGAACGTGCGGGTCACTTCCTTCAGCCGCTCCGGAACACGGGCAACTGCCGCCTCGGCGTATTCGTCATAGTCTACGGTTCCTCTGTCGAGTTCGGCCCATCCGGAGTAGACGATCGATGCAAGCATGTCCCGGTCTTCCTCAGAAGAGCAGAACTGATCCAGTATGTAACTTCCGTTGAATCTTCCGACTACATTTCCGTAATCGAAAACAATATTCTTGTATTTCATCGCGTACCCTCCTTAAAAGAATGCTGAAAATATCTGTAAAACTCTTTTTTGATTATAGAAGGGAAGGGGAGGGAAGTCAAGACAGGACAGATGACAATCATGACAATCATGAGTGTGATGCAGAAAGAAATAACTGCTTGTATTTTATCTGAAAAAGTGCTATACTCGCGTCATGGGGTATTAGCGCAGCTGGGAGCGCGCCACATTCGCATTGTGGAGGCCACGGGTTCGAATCCCGTATACTCCATGATAAAAAAGCCCGTGTTTACGGGCTTTTTTCATGTCTGAAAGTCTGAAAATATGTGCTTTACTGTCCGGACTGCCCGGCAAATTCCCGTCTCGGCCGATATCCCGGCGCTCTTTCTTTTTCTTCCTCCGGGATATGATTCCCAAGATAGATCCATCTGCCGTCCTCCTCTTTCATTGTGACCGTATGCCTGAAAGCGCAGTCGTCCCCGTTCTCGATCAGAATCGCCTCGACGTCCAGCGCCCATGTGCCGTCCGGATTCTCCGTACATTTTACAACCTCGGGAAAAGGCTGAAGCTGTCGGACGCGGTTCCATGCCCCGATTGCCTCCCACGGATACAGTCCGGTTCCGGAATCATACCGGGCAATTGTTTCAAGAGCCTCTTTGGGAAGATCAAAGAAAGTCAGTACAACGCTTTCGAACTCGTCCTTTGGGATGCCGCCCTGTACGGAGTCTGCATCGAGCGCTTCTCCGTATTTCATTGCATACAGAAAATCATACAGGTCGTTAAATTCAATTTTGTCCATACTGTCTGTATCCCATTCAGTCAGAAACAGGTTGTTGCAGAAATAGCTGACAGGAAGGATATACTGATTCCCCAGTTCCCGGCACATCTCATCAAGAGGGAGGATACGGAAAAAACTGTGCATGTCCATCTCCTGATTTCTGGAGAGTGCCTGTTCCCAGATCAGCCAGCCTTTGTCCGTGTATTCCCAGTCGTAGACGCGGAATTTTTCAAGCTGCTGAATCCGAAGTTCTGCATCCTCATTGAATTTAGAATTTGCATATGTGACAGTCATCTCGCCTTTTTCTGATTCAAGCGCAAAATATTTGATGTGTCCGCTTGCTGTTATTTCGTAGAACTCGGTATTGGAATGTTTACCCTCTGCGGCGTCACGCAGGCTGCTGTCTGTTTTTTCGTAATTCAGCATGTTAAAGTCGTAGCTCCCGCATGTCACGGCCGCGCCCTGTCCGGATACGGCGGCAATCATCTCATGCACGATCTCTTCGTCCAGGACAATATTGGAGGAACTGCCTTTGTCAGCGGCGGCGTAAATCTCTCTGCACAGGTCACCGGCAGAAGAGATGCGCCTTTGGACAGATCTCTTTTCATTCTCAGTAAGATCGATGTAATCCGCCTCACAGGGATCGCTGTTTTCCGTGTCTTTCGATCCGGAGTCCGTGCTGTTTCCCAATGCGGGGACTGCCCCGGCCTCTGCTTCTTCCCGGGATGCGGTTCCGGGGACAGTCTCCGCAGGAAAACTGCCTGTGTATGCGCCGGAGCAGCCTGTCAGGCAGGTGATACTGAACAATACAGTCAGATATTTTATTACTGGTGATTTTATCATATATCCTTCCCCTTTCATATTCGGGAATCTGAACTGCAGAGATTCGCAGGATATCTATATATTACACTTGTAGGAAAATGACGTCAAGTATATTTTCGCGGGCAGCGATGAGATTGGGAGGAAGGTACCGCATATTCAATGATGCGGACTGCCGCGATTCAATGAATAATTGCGGCAGGCATACGAATCTGCTATACTGAAGAAAAGCAGCTGCGGCTGCAGAAAAGAAGCAGGGAGAAACCATGTTATTATGGAAAGAAAGTACAAGAACAGATATCTGTATCTGATTATTGTGATACTGGTTATCATACTGGTGATACCGTTTGCAATCAGGAAAATGAATGACGCTGTGATCGACAACGTTCAGATGGCGGGGGATGAAAGCGCGCATGTATATGCGCTCAACGAAGCGAGTGTTCTCAATGAATATGAAGTAATACTTGAGACACTGGAATATCAGCTCCGGCCGGAGAACCGCACGGAGGATTATTCGTATCTCATCGGCAGGTACCTGGATTTTGTGATGGATATAAGAGATCTGGGCGAAGTGGAGGCTTATGCGGTCATCGACGGGAAAATACATGCCGCTACTTACTGGGAGGGAGACGAGACGTTTGACGTATACAGTACAGAATGGTATCAGAGAGCCATCGAGGCGGACGGAGAGATTATTTACACGAACGTCTACACAGACGCCCGCCTTCGGGAGAAAGTAGTGACTCTTGCGATGAAAATTCAGGGGACAGATGACGTCGTTGCAGTGGACATGTATCCGATGAGCGGTATGAGAGAAGCACGGACAGCGGGGACTCCTGAGGGGACAAATTATTATCTCTGTGATTCAGAGGGGACTCTTTTGTTCTCCTCTGTCACGGAGGCAGAGCACGATGCGCTGCAGGACAAGTTCAATAATGTTTTCCGGGCTGTGATCAGCGGAGAAAATGAGACTGACACCAATACTGCAGGCAGTGAAAAAAGTGCAGTCAATTATATTACGGGTATAGACGGACAGCGCCGGGGGGTATACTACTATCAGCTTGACTCGGGCTGGTATGCTGTTGTCACGATCCCCTATCAGGTGCTCGTGGAGCCGTATCTTGGCGCGTGGCAGATTTTTGTGGGCGTGATCGTTGTCTTTATGCTGACTGTGATTATTTTTGCCATTATTGATTTCAGGACAAACAGAAAGGCGAAGATCTACAATGAGATCATCGGGGTACTTGGCAATTCCTACTATGCGCTTTACCAGGTCGATCTGACCCGGGGAGAGTATTATATGATGAAGGGCTCGGACTATGTCCGGAACAATATTCCCCGGCGTGGAGACTATGCCCAACTCGTGAACATTATGGAGGAAGTGATTTACAGGCAGGATTACGGTGAATTCAGCCGTACATTTTCCACGAAAAACATGCAGGAGCTGGTCAGAAAACGTGTGCGTGATTTCGGAGGGGACTTCCGGAGACTCTTTAATGGAGAGTACCGCTGGGTACATGTGCAGATGCTCTACGATGAATCCCTTCAGAAGGGAACGGTTGTACTGGCCTTCAGAGATGTAAACGAGGCGAAGAAACAGGATCTTTCCAGACTGGAATTTCTGAAAAATTCGCTGGAATCCGTGGACCGTATGACGAAGAGCAAGAACATGTTCTTCTCCCAGATGTCCCATGACATGCGTACGCCGCTGAATGGAATCATCGGACTTACGAGGATTGCCGAAGGACAGGTAAACGATCCGGAAAAGATGGCGGATACACTGAAAAAGGTCAGGCAGCTCGGGAGTCAGCTTCTGGAACTGATCAATGAAATTCTGGACATTTCAAGAATAGAAGAAGGGAAACTGGAACTTAAAAGTGAGAGTTTCATGATGAAGGAGAATCTGGAGGAGCTGACAGCGATCTATCAGCCGCAGATGGAAGAAAAAGGGAAGATCTTTACAGCAGATCTTGATATCGCAGATGTCTGTGTGGTGGGAGACTGGGGAAAGATACAGCAGATTTTGAACAATCTTCTGTCTAATGCGATGAAATTTACCGGAAGTGATGGTATAATAACGCTGTCAGTAAACGAGACTGTGGACAGCAACAGCAAATACAGAAAATACTGCTTTACCGTCCGGGACAACGGAGCGGGTATGAGCAGGGACTTTTTATCAAGACTTTTTATTCCGTTTGAGAGAGAAGTGCAGTTTGGAGCGGCCAAAGTGGCCGGAACCGGACTTGGAATGCCAATCGTGCATGAGCTTGTGCAGAAAATGGGCGGAACGATCGAGGTGGACAGCGAACTTGGAAAGGGAACGGTATTTGAAGTTACAATTCCGTTCCGCATAAGCGAGGAGACGGCCGGTCCTGAGAGAATAGAAGAGAAAGGATCAGGAGTCTCCCCGCAGGAAGAAGGAGAGGACATCCTGAAAGGCAGGAGGGTTCTTCTTGCAGAGGATAATGCGATCAATATGGAGATCGCCGCGGAGATGCTCGGTATGTTCGGACTGGATGTGATACAGGCATGGAATGGAAAAGAGGCGTATGAGCTGTTTGTGAAAAATGAGCCGCGTTGGTTCGATATCATATTGATGGATATGCAGATGCCGGTGATGGACGGCTGCGAGGCGGCTGAGATGATACGGAAAAGCGGAAAGCCGGATGCAGCGGATATTCCGATTATAGCGGTTACGGCAAATGCGTTTGCAGAAGATATTGCCCTGACTAAGAAGGCGGGAATGAATGCACATATTTCAAAACCAATCGATTTCCGGATGCTGAAAGAAACAATGAAAAAACTGTTAGATGCAAAAAGGGCGGAGTGATCAGATGCAGAGAGACAGCGGGACGCTGGAAAAAGAACAGAAAAATCAGGGGACAATCCTGATTGTGGACGATGATGAAATTAACCGTGCGATACTGGAAAACATTTTTCAGGAGAGCTACGGCGTGGAGCAGGCGGAGAACGGAAAAGAAGGACTCGATATACTCCTGAAAAACTGGGAAAAGTTCTGTGCGGTTCTTCTGGATGTAGTGATGCCGGTTATGAACGGTATGGACGTCTTAAGAGAGATCAGTATGAGAGGGCTCCAAAAGCAGATTCCGGTTTTTCTAATTACAGCGGAAACGGACGACGAAGTGCTCAGGGAAGCGTATTCACTGGGAGTGATGGATGTCATCCGCAAACCTGTTGTGCCATATGTTGTAAAACGAAGAATTGATTCCGTGATCGAACTTTACCGGGCAAGGCGGAGCCTTAGAAATAAGGTGGCAGAGCAGGAGATTGAACTTCTGCGCCAGACGCACCAGATTATCCGGCTGAATATGAGCCTGGCAGAGTCGCTGGCGGCGGCCATCGAATTCAGAAGCGGTGAGTCGGGAGACCATGTACACAGAATTCACGACATTACGGAATATCTGCTGCGCAACACAAAACTTGGAAACGGTCTGGGAGAGAACGAGATCCGGGAGATTTCCCTTGCTGCGATTATGCATGACGTCGGAAAGATTGCGATCCCGGATGCGATACTTAACAAACCGGGACGACTGACATCGGAAGAGTATGAAGTGATGAAGACCCATACAGTCAGAGGAGCGGAGCTTCTGCAGAAGATTCCGAACATGGCGCAGGACCGGATGTTCCGGTATGCCTGTGATATTGCCAGACACCATCATGAGAGGTGGGACGGAAACGGGTATCCGGACGGACTTAAAGGAGAAGAGATCTCTGTGTGGTCACAGATTGTCTCGCTGGCGGATGTGTATGATGCGCTTGTGAGCAGGAGGGTATATAAGGGCGCGATCGAAGTAGACAGAGCGATTGAAATGATCCGCCAGGGCGAGTGCGGCGTGTTCAATCCGGAACTTCTGGAATGCTTTTTCGCCGCAGAGAAGCCAATACGAAGATTATATAAATAGGCAAAAAGGCTGTCTCAATTATAACAACTGGCAAAACTGATATACAGATTATATAAACCGGCACAGGAGAAGGTCGGAGACAGGAGGATTTGAAATGGAAAAACAGGTGATTTATCCGGTGCTCACCAGATTTTTTGAGTCTTATCTCACTGCGAGAA
Source organism: Ruminococcus turbiniformis (assembly GCF_020687545.1). Taxonomy (GTDB): domain Bacteria; phylum Bacillota; class Clostridia; order Lachnospirales; family Lachnospiraceae; genus Mediterraneibacter; species Mediterraneibacter turbiniformis. The sequence goes on from NZ_JAJEQX010000011.1 coordinate 100,511, forward strand.
ATATAGAAGACACTCTGTCGATGATATCAGATGACATATACAGCGTAGGAACCGGGGATGAGGAAGTCGCATATGGAAAAGAGGAACTGAAACAGCTTCTGCAGCGGGAAATCGCAGCACTTCCCAATTCTATAGGATTCAGAATTGAAAACTACACGGAGAAACGTACGGGAGAGCATACATGGGAATGCTGCTGCCGCATGGAAACGATGACAGATGCGGAAACACAGGGAAAAGTCTATTACAGAACCCGGCTTACCGCAGCATTTAAGGAAGAGAACGGACGCTTTCTTGCAACGGCGTTTCATATGTCCGAGAGCAGCAGATACCAGGAAACGGAAGAGTTTTTTCCTCTGAAGTATGTGTCGGAAAATGCACGGGAACTTAATGGTACGGCTCAGCATGAGCTGGTTGATATTCTCTGCCAGATGATGCCGGGCGGGATCATAGGCGGCTACATAGAAGAAGGGTTTCCGCTCTATGTTGTGAACGATACACTGCTTGAAATGATGGGATATACTTATGACGAGTTTATCGAAGAGACCGGGGGGAATATTGCAAACAGTTTTTATGAAAAGGACCGTGAAAGAGTGACCCGGCTTGTTATGGAGCGGCTGCGGTCAGGAAAGCAGTATGCGGTAGAGTACAGAGTCAAGAAAAAGGACGGTACTTATCTGTGGGTATACGATATCGGCCGGAAGATTGTCGCAGCAGACGGAAGAGATGCGATCATAAGCGTACTTGTCGATATTTCGGACAGTATGAAGGTGAGAAAACATCTGATGGAGGAGGCTGAGAAAGACTCCCTGACAGGAATCTACAACAGAAAAAGCGGGGAACTGATGTTTGACCGTAAAATGCGGAAGGGTGAACCCTATATATTCCTTATGATAGATCTGGATAATTTCAAGCGGGTCAACGATATCTACGGACACGAGGCGGGCGATAAAATGCTTCGTTTTACCGGGCAGCTTCTGAAAAATTCGTTTCGGCAGACGGACGTTGCCTTCCGCCTGGGCGGAGATGAGTTTGTCCTTTTTGCGCATCCGTGCAGCAGTATCGACGCAATCCGGGAAAAGGCAGAGAATATGATCAGCGCATACCAGAAGGAAGCGGAGATCCGCTATCCGCTGGCCGGGACTTCTGTGTCGATGGGCGGCGTGTATGGCACAACGGCGAAGTCCTTCTCCGATCTGTATAAAAAGGCGGACAGAGTGCTCTATGAGATTAAATACAGCAGCAAGGGCAGATGCGTTATACGTGAACTGGAATCATAATGAAAAAGGGGCTGTCGGGAAATAGATAGTCCAAATCAGGGGCAGATGTGACTCATACGAGTCACATCTGCCCCTGAAATTTATCCTCTAAAAAGAGAAAAAGATGGCTAACGACAACCATCTTCCTCTCCGTTCCATGTTATAATGGAACTATGCTAAAACAAGATTATTATAACGATTTTTTTGAAATTGGGCAACAAAAAATTAACTTCAGTTTCTTCGAATTGAGTTTACCCGATGACGATCCAGTCTATACCCTAAAAAACGTGATGGAGGAGTTGGATTTTTCAGGCCTGCTGGCCTGTTATTCAGATAAGGGAAGAACCGGGTTTAACCCAATCATGCTGTATGCTGTTGTTACCTATGCAAACATGCGCGGAGTCCGGGCTGTTGACCGTATTGTTGACCTGTGTCAGAGAGACCTTGCATTCATCTGGCTGACCAAAGGGCAGAAACCCCAGAGGGATGTTTTTTATGA
>NZ_JAJEQX010000012.1 GCF_020687545.1 Ruminococcus turbiniformis
ATACTAATTTTTGAGTTTGGCTTGCGACACCATTCTCATTTTAGCATAGGAGGCTTTTTATTTATATCTTACACGCTCCTGCTTACTCCATTCTCCCCAGCATAGCTGGGGGATTAGACCTTTCATTCAACAAGCGTTGGACAAAAAACTGATCAAATCGGGAACCATTATCGTTGATTCTACTCATACACTTGCGTCTGTTCGGGCAAAATCCCCAACGCAGATTCTGCGGGATATGAGCAAACAACTCCGGAAAGAGATTTATAAAACAGCTTTTGAATTATCAGAGCAATTTCCTGAGAAACCATCTTTGGAAGCAGGACTGGATGAAAAAATTACTAGAAGACGAACATCTCAAGGAAATCCGCTCCAAAGATGATAAAGACGCACGGTTTGGACATAAGACGGCAACCAGTACGTTTTATGGGTATAAAAATCATCTTGCGATGACAGAAGAACGTTTCATTGCGGGGATCAGCGTAACAGACGGAGGAGCACCAGATGGACAGGAATTACCAAAACTGATAGAAAAAACAAAGGGAAACGGAATAAAAGTTGCAGAAGTGATAGGCGATATGGCATATGTCAGTGATGATAATCTGAAAACCTGCGGACAAGAAATAGCGCTGATAGCCCGGACGAACACAGCGGTAGCGGCTGCCGTAAATGGTGAACTTAAGGAAGGTTTCTGCTTCAATAAAGATGCAGGTATGTTGCAATGTCCTGCAGGAGAACTTTCTACACGTATAGAAAAAAGGTCGGCTTCAAATGGAAACACTTATTTAAGGTATATCTTTAGTAAAGTTAAATGCCGGAAATGTCCGCAAAAAGAGAATTGCTATGTGGGAAAATCAAAGGCAAAAATACGAAGTTACAGTATTACGCAGGCAAGCGAGAAAAACCTTGAAAGACTTAAATTTGAAGAAAGTGAATATTTCAAGGAGCGAATGAAGATCCGGCATAGAATAGAAGAAAAGAATGGAGAATTAAAAGAAGCCCACGGATTGCGCAGAGCAGATTCGAGAGGTCTATTTGCTATGCATCTGCAAATGTATTTTACGGCATTTACAGCAAATATAAAACGAATAGTAAGATTAGAGGAGCTGGCTATGGAGTAAACCATAGCTTTTTTCGGATTTTTCTAAACAAAGAATTGAAAATAATCTAAAAGAAAAACTTCCACTTAAGAAAAAATGGAAGTTTTTCAGTGCCCTTTTAAATACGGGCTTTGCGGCGTTTTTCTATTTCTTTTGTCCGAGCCATAATCGGCTAATGCAGCATTTAAAGAAATTTCTTCCCTGTTTTTACCTCTATCGCATACGTCTTTTGAGTCCTCAGTGATTTCAGATAGAAGTATACAATCAGTTCACCACTGCTTCTCCCGCAAACACCGCAGCTGTCCCAACCACCGCGCTCAGCACCACATACAGTATCGCCGTCCCTGTATTTCCGGCCCGCAGCAGATCCCCGGTTTCCAGCGCAAAAGTGGAGAAGGTCGTAAAGCCTCCGCATATGCCTGTCTTTAAGAAGAGAATAAGCCTCGGACTGATCTGAACGTTTTTCACTGCTGCCGCTGCGATGATCCCGATCACAAACGCACCTGCAACATTTATCAGAAATGTTTTTACCGGGAAGCCTCCGCTCTGTCCTACCGGCATCAGTCCGATCAGATAACGGCATACAGCGCCCAGAAACCCTCCGGCGCCTACAGCCGCACATTCAAATATAATCTGCACTTTTTTCTCACTCCTCCGGCCATTCACCTTCAAATACAACCTTTGCCGGTCCGGTCATAAATACGGTGTCCTTTTCCCGGTCCCACTGAATCAGAAGGTCTCCGCCCAACAGCTTCACCGTCACCTCATCGTCCGTCCGTCCGTTCAGCACACAGGCAACCGCCACAGCGCACGCCCCTGTGCCGCATGCGAGCGTCTCTCCGGAGCCGCGTTCCCACACGCGCATCTCAACAGTCTTTCTGTCCAGCACCCGCACAAACTCTGTGTTGACCCTGTTCGGAAATCTTTCGTGATTTTCAAACTTCGGTCCGATCATTTCAAGAGGAAGTTCCCTGACATCGCAGTCCACAAACACGACTGCGTGCGGATTTCCCATGGACACACACGTCATGCGGTACTCATCCCTGTCCACAGCGATCGGCTCATCCACCGCACTGTCTCCGTCCGCTTTCACCGGGACTTTCTCCGGCGCAAGCTCCGGCTTCCCCATATCCACCTTCACAAGGCTTACTTTCCCGTCTTCTACCGTAAGATCAAGGTATTTGATTCCTCCCAGCGTCTCCACCGAGATCTGCGCCTTATCTGTCAGTCCGTAGTCGTATACATATTTTGCCACACAGCGGATTCCATTTCCGCACATCTCTCCTCTGGAACCGTCCGCATTATACATCTCCATCTCAAAATCCGCGCGGTCAGACGGATTAATCATAATCAGTCCATCGGAACCGACGCCGAAGTGGCGGTCGCTGATCTTCACCGCCAGCCCGGAGGGATCTTCAATCTTCTCCTTAAAGCAGTTTACATATACATAGTCATTTCCAAGCCCCTGCATCTTCGTAAATCTCATATAAACCTCCGCTCTGCCGCCCGGCAGACGGCAATGTTCTCTGTTATGCATCAATTCAGAATGCTCTTTTCTCTCTTCCCTATTCTACCTGATCTGTCCGCCGGATTCAACATCCGATAATCACTCACCGCGTGCAAGATACGTGCTTGCCCTGCTGCAGTTCCGGTTTCGCTTACGCAGGTGATTACCGGTTTCCGCAGGCTGTTCACAAATCCGCAGGGGCAGATATCCCTACACCGTCATATGTTCAGCCAGAAATGCCTTTACAGCTCGTTCTTCCTCCTCTGACAGCGGCTTGTATGTTCCGAGAAGTCTGGCGTAATAGGTTGTCTTTGCCATCTCTTCCGTATACTCCGTTGCCTCCATGGCCGCCCTGATATTTTTCCCGCAGCAGAACATGCCGTGATTCCGGATCAGAACCGCTCTCCCCTCCGCACCAAGAGCCTCGACCATCATCTGCGCCCCCTCTTCACTTCCCGGAAGAGAAAACGGAACGACAGGCACCGGAGTGAATTCGCAGTGGGGAAGTGTAACCGGCCGCAGCTCTCTCTGCTCGTCCATCGCCATAATCACTGCAAACATTGCATGCGTATGCACCGTCGCCCGCACATCCGGTCTCGCGCGGTAAACCGCAGTGTGCATCGGCACTTCAGAGGAAGGACGATGCCTGCCCTCCAGCCAGCGCCCGTTCAGATCAACAATCGCGATATCCTCTTCTGTCATTCCTTTATACGGGACTCCGCTCGGCGTAATCGCGATCACGTCATCACGGTCGTCCCGGACTGCAATATTTCCCGACGTCCCTTTAATCAGTCCCTGCTCCTGAGCCTCAAAAACCGCTTCGATCACCTGTTTTCTGATTTTTTCATATTTCATGACCGTGTCCCTTTCCTCTGTATTCCACGTATTTTCCCATTCTGCCGTCGTTTTGCCGCTTGACTTCACTCTTTCCTTGCCGTCTCGCTTCCACACGGCTTTACTCTTTCATCACTGTCAGTATCATCCGTGCGGTCTCCGCCATATCCGTGCCGCTCTCCATGCTTGTCCTCTGCACATACCGGTGCGCTTCTTCCTCTGTCATATTATTTCGTTCCATGAGCAGAGCCTTTGCCTGTTCTATCGTCCGCCGCTCGTCCTCATTCCGCTTTTTCCCGGTCTCCCTGCGTTTTCTCCGCTTCCGGTTCTGCGTCTCCTGCATCATCTCAAGCGTATTGATCAAGTCATATATTTTCAGAGGCATGGACAGCCCCATCACACCGTCAGGCAGCCCGTTCATCCATATATCCAGCGGAGCAAGCAAAAGCATTTCTATCCCCGCAGGCAGATATTCTCTCAGCTCAGTATACTGCATATCCTGCATCCGGTGGCCGCAGATAACGATCCCGTCACTGCACATCTCCGCATACTGCAGAACTTTTGCTCCGCTTAAGCAGACGGCAGAGACTTCGATTCCGGACTTGGCCAGAATATTCCGGATATTCACCGCGTTTTCCCGTTTTGAAAACGCCACGATAATACTGCTCAAATCTCTGCCACCTCCTTATGATTTTTCCTGCCGCCGTTCTGTTTCCGCCCATACCCGGTTTGCAGATGCCGCGCTTCCGGCATCCGCTTCCCGTTTCGCCTACAGACGGTACAGATAATTGGCGATCTCCCAGTCTGTCACCTGCATACAGTAATCATGGTATTCTTTTCTGTGCGCCTTTATGATCTTGTCTGAGAGTTTCCTTCCGAGCACATCCAGAATCAGATCATCCTTCTCCAGCTCATCCACCGCGTCTTTCAGCGTGCGGGGAAGTTCCTGGACTCCCAGTTCTTTCCTCCGCTCCGGAGACATTTTCTGGATATTTTCGTCAATGCTGTCCGGGGGCATGATCTGATTTTTGATTCCGTCCAGACCTGCCATCAGAAGTACTGCAAGGGCAAGATACGGATTCGCCGTTGCGTCCGGGCTTCTCAGCTCGATTCTTGTATTCTCGCCTCTCCCTTCCGGCACGCGGATCAGCGGGCCTCTCGTCTTTGAAGACCAGCCCATATAAACCGGGGCCTCGTATCCGGGGACAAAGCGCTTGTAGGAATTGACCGTCGGGTTTGTGATGCATGTAACCGCCTTCATATGCTTCATCAGGCCGCCGATGAAATAGTATCCTTCCCTGCTCAGCCCGTTTCTGTCATTTTCATCCCGGAAGGCGTTTTTCCCGTTCCGCTCCAGAGAAAGATTGATATGCATCCCCGAACCGTAAGTCTCGATCTTCGGCTTCGGCATAAACGTGGCGAAGAGTCCGTGTCTTTTGGCAATCGTCTTCACCACCATCTTAAACGTCATCAGATTATCCGCAGTCACAAGCGCCTCGTCATACCGGAAGTCGATCTCATGCTGCGCCGGGGCGATCTCGTGGTGGGAGGAAAGGATTTCAAAGCCCATCTCCTCCAGAGTGAGAATCATATCTCTTCTCGCATTCTCTCCGAAATCCACCGGTCCCACATCAAAATATCCGCCTTTTTCATGAGTCAGCGTTGTCGGCAGACCGTCCTCATCCGTATGGAAAAGGAAGAATTCACACTCCGGTCCGGCATTCAGCGTATACCCCATTTCCGCCGCCCGGGCAATCGCCCTTTTCAGCACATATCTGGGGTCAATCTCGTACGGTGTGCCGTCCATCCGATACACGTCGCAGATCAGACGGGCCACCTTACCCTGCTGGGGACGCCACGGGAATATTTCAAACGTGCTCAGATCCGGATAAAGATACATATCCGAGTCCTCTTCATCATAAAATCCGTCCAGTGAAGAGACGTCAAACATGCACCGGTTATCCAGCGCCTTCTCAAGCTGGCTGACTGTCACGGCCATATTTTTCATAGAACCGAAGATATCGGTGAACTGGAGGCGGATAAACGCCACATCCTCCTCTTCCACGAGACGCAGAATATCGTCTCTTGTATAGTTATGCATAAAATAAGCCCTCCTTTTCATTCTGTTTTTCGCAGCGTCAGTATACACCGGCGCTGTCCGGCTTAAACGGCAAAAGGGCGTTCTCCTCCCGGAAGAAACGCCCTTGTTTCGTCATTATTATATATTCTCAGCTTCGGAATGTCAAACAGCTGTGAAAACTTTTCATCTTTTCATCCACATGAAATCCCAGCCCGCAAGATACGTTTTCTGGAACTTCGCGGTTTTTCCCGTCAGAAGATCCGTGTACTCCGCCTCTTCCGGCATCCATACATCCTTTCCTTCATCGCTGAAGTTAAACACCGCGTGAAGTTCTTCGCCATGCGATTTTCTCACAACCCAGAGAATAGACTGATCGCTGTAGTCTTTCGTGTACACTTCCGCATCCGCGTCAAACACGTTCTCCCGTCTCCGGATCGCCTCAAGCTGATTCAGTCCGCAGAAGATACGCCCCTGTACACTCTCTTTGTCTGTGATCTTCTCCGCCAGATCCCAGCAGAACTTTCCTCTGTGGATATAGCGGGAATCCGCCGCTTTCTCCGGATCCTCCTTGTACGTGTAGTCGTTGACCTGTCCCACTTCATCCCCGCTGTAGAGCATGGGAATCCCCGACTGGGTAAACATATACGCATGCAGCATGAGATCCTTCCGGACCGCCCACTTCATCTTCTCCTCATTCTGCTCAAATCCCGCACTCTCAATGCCGCACATGGATGCCGTTGTCCCGCAGAATCTCGCATCCCCGGTGACAGGATCGTCATTGTACAGCTCGCCGCGGCTTACGCTTCCTTCCGTCTTTCCCTGGAAATAGTCATTCAGATATTTCTTGTGGGGTACCTCTTTCATCCCCCATTGGCTCAGAGTCTCATAGTCAAGTCCCCAGCCGATATCATCGTGGCAGCGAAGATAATTCAGGAAAGTATATTCTCTCGGCAGCGCGCACACAATGTCCATCTGCTTGCGCAAAAGCCGGATATCCCGTGTCGCCACCGTGTTCCACGTTGTCGCCATGGTTGTTACGTTATAGAGCATATGGCATTCCGGCTTCTCCACCGTCCCGAAATAGGGCGCCACCTTGTCCGGTTCCATGACAACCTCTCCGAGCAGCACAATTCCCGGACAGACGATCTCCCCGATCATACGCATCATCCGGACGATGGTATGCACCTGGGGAAGGTTGCGGCAGTTCGTTCCCAGCTCTTTCCAGATATACGGAACAGCGTCAATGCGGATAATGTCCATTCCCTGGTTTGCCAGATAGAGGAAATTGTACATCATCTCATTGAACACCCGCGGATTGCGGTAGTTGAGATCCCACTGATACGGATAAAATGTCGTCATCACATAGTGTCCCAGTTCAGGAAGCCATGTGAAGTTTCCCGGAGCTGTAGTCGGAAATACCTGGGGAACCGTTTTCTCATACTCCTGCGGTATCTGCGGGTCCGCATAGAAGAAATAACGGCTCATGTACTCCCCGTCACCCTGACGCGCTTTCACTGCCCACTCGTGGTCCTCAGACGTGTGATTCATGACAAAATCCATGCAGAGGCTGATTCCTTTCTCGTGGCACTTTGCCGCAAGCTCCGCCAGATCGTCCATCGTCCCCAGCTCCGGTTTCACCTTCCGGAAGTCCGCCACCGCATATCCGCCGTCAGACCGTCCTTTCGGAGAATCCAGAAACGGCATGAGATGAATATAGTTGACGTTGCACTTTTCAAGATACGGAAGTTTCTCCTGTACACCCTTTATATTTCCGGCAAAATTGTCAATGTACATCATCATGCCGAGCATATCTCTTTTCCGGTACCACTCGCCCTGCGCCGCGCGCTGCTGGTCAAGCTTCTTGAGCTCTTTATTCCGCGCGTCATAATAGCGCTTCATCTGACTGCACAGTTCCGCAAACATATCATCATTTTCGTACAGCTCCATGTACAGCCATCTCAGCTCATCATGATGCCTTGCAAGCCGCTCCTCGAAAATCCTGTCTTCCTCTTTCTGCATTTCATCTGCTGACTCTGCTTCCGCTGGCTCCGACTTCGCCTGCTCTTCCGCTTTCTCCTGTTCCTCCACCGACTCTGTCTTCGCCTGTTCTTCCACTTTCTCCTTTTCCTCCGCCGGCTCCGGCTTCGCCTGTTCTTCTGCTTTTTCCTGTTCTGCTTCTTTCGCCTTCACTGCTTCATTCTTTATATTTTCCGCTTTTTTCAGCTTCTGTGTCCTGGCCGCCTCTCTTTTTCTCGCAGCCCTGGATTTTTTTGCCATCTTTGCAAACCTCCGTCTGTTTTTGTTCTGCGCTTCTGTTCCGCGCCCCTTATTTCACTTCTACAAAGTGCCACTGATACGCCTGATACTCTCCGTCGAGCACCGGTTTTGGCACTCCGGCCTCCTTAAGAGCTGTGCTGTTGTACACTTTTCCGCTCTCTGTATCCCGGTACATTGTATTTTCCTTCAGTCCTCTGACTTTGATATAATCCACGGTCATGTTGGCATGTTTCCTGATACCGACAACCTGGACAAGCGCCTCGCTCCGGTCTTCAGACACGAACTCCCACGCCCCCTGATTGTCCGTCTGCGGATTCGTAAGACGGTAGTAAAGCCCTGTCTGTACAAGGGATGCATACTTTTTGTACTGCGCGATCTGGGCTCGGATCTCCTCTTTTTCCTCCTCGCTCAGCTCGTTCAGATTCAGCTCATACCCGAACGTTCCCGCCATGGCTACCGTTCCTCTCGTCTTCATGGGCGTAACTCTCCCCGTCTGGTGATTCGGTGAAGCAGAAACGTGAGCGCCCACGCACGACGCAGGATAGATAAAGGATGTTCCGTACTGGATCTCCAGACGGTCAATCGGGTCCGTATTGTCGCTGCACCAGATCTGCGGCGTATAGTAAAGCATTCCGGCGTCAAACCGTCCGCCTCCGCCGCTGCATCCTTCGATCAGGATGTCCGGATACCGGTTCACAAGCCGCTCCAGGAAATCATAGAGACCGAGAACGTAATCATGGAGTACCCTCCCCTGGCTGTCCGCCGTGGCAGAGTAGACATCCGCGATGCTCCGGTTCATATCCCATTTGATATATTCTACATTCCCCTGATCCAGCACAGCACAGATCTTCCGGTAAATGTACTCCACAACCTCTTTTCTTGAGAAGTCAAGCACAAGCTGATGTCTGGAACGGTTCGGCCTTCTTCCCGGAATGACGAACGCCCAGTCCGGATGCGCCCTGTAGAGATCGCTGTCCTCATTGACCATCTCCGGTTCAATCCAGATGCCGAATTTCAGCCCCATGTCATTGATTTTTCCGATCAGTTCGCCCAGCGTGCACCCCAGCTTCTCCTCATTGACCTTCCAGTCTCCGAGCCCTCTTAATTCACTGTCTCTTTTTCCGAACCATCCGTCGTCCATGACAAACATTTCGATCCCCAGATCCGCCGCCTCTTTTGCCAGTCTGAGAAGAGATTCCCCTGTGAAATCAAAATATGATGCCTCCCAGCTGTTTAAGAGGATCGGCCGTACCGCTTCTTTATATTTTCCCCGGCACAGATGGGATCTCATACACCGGTGAAGGTTCTGGGAAAGCTTCGCAAGTCCCTCGGATGAGTAGCTCATGATCACTTCCGGCGACTGAAATTCCTCTCCAGCGTTCAGCGGATAGGCGAACTGTTCCTCAGACATCCCCATCAGAAGCCGGGTCTGATAATACTGATCCTGCCCTGCCTCACTCTGGAATCCCCCGCTGTACACGAAGGACATGGCATAACAGCTTCCCGCATCCTCTGTCGCGTCATGTTCCGCCATGATAACGGCCGGGTTGTACTGATGACTGGAAGAACCCCTCAGGCTGCCGATTTTGGATACACCGTGACCGATGGGCATTCTCTGGAAGTTCCGCTCCATCGCGTGCCGCCCGTAAAATGTAATGAAATCATACTGTCCGCCGAGCATGTCCAGACACGCCGGGGCAAGCTTTTTCACAGAAATATGACCGTCACTCGCATTGATGATCCGCACGCTTCTCGTAATGATGTCGTACTCCGGAAGGACGCCGTAGAGCAGCACTGCCTTCACTCCGGTCACCCGGTCCTGAAGGACGACCTCAAGCGTCTGCGCTTCCTTCTCATCCGCATACACGGCCGGAAGCCCCTCCAGAGAATATTTTCCGTCTTTTATGCTGTGGCTCTCGTAACGGAAATCGCTGCAGTATGTGCGGTCCGTATTTTTGATAATACATGCCGGGGTACGGTAATCCCCCGTTCCAAGGGAAGGGAACTCCTGGGGAAGCGAGTCCATGGAGTAGGTCTTGTCAGTTCCCGCGTCATAAGGATTCCCGGAAAATCCTCTGTCGTAATACGTCAGAAGATAATCCATGCATCCTTCCGCATATTTTCCGTAGTACAGATGCAGCAGAAAGCCATATCTGTCAATCTGCATCTGATACGTGGTATTCCTTGTATGCAGGGTAATTGTATTCTGCTTCTCGTCATAAATTATGCTCATTTTTTCTCCTCCTGCCCGGGTCCAAGACTCGTCCGTCTCCTGAAGAGGCGGGAGTCGTCTCCCGTCTGATATAAAAAGTAAGGCGGGTGCATGTACTCCTTTGTACATATACCCGCCCTGCTGCGAAAGCGCCTGTGCGCATCCGCGTCCGGTCTTTTACTTCACAGCTCCGTTTACCACGCCGTTGATAATCTGTTTCTGGCAGATCACATAGAATATGATAATCGGGATTAACGCCAGCAGATAAGACGCAAACGCCAGGTTATAGTTCGTTCCGAACTGTGTCTGGAATGTCAGCTGTGCCAGTGGAAGTGTGTTCGATCCTTTTCCTGACATGATAATCAGAGGAGTCATAACATCGTTCCAGACTGCCAGCGCCGTAATAACTGCAACAGTCGCGTGCATCGGCTTCATGATCGGGAAGATGATCTTCCAGAACGTGCGCCATGTGCTCGCACCATCCACTCTGGCCGCTTCTTCAAGCGCGATCGGAATATTTACAAGGTATCCTGTATAAAGGAGTAAATTCATCGGCATATAGAATACCACATAAAGAAGGATAACGCCAGCCCAATTATCAAGATGCATCTCTGCAGTCTGTTTCGCCAGAGGCATCATCAGAATCGCAAACGGAACAAACATACCGCTTACAATAAACAGGTAAATCAGGTTATAAACCTTGCTGTGCGCTTTATTTCTTCCTACTGCAAATCCCATCAGGGAATGAAGAAGAATACAAAGGACAACCGTGCTGACCGTAACCAGAAGGCTGTTTCCCAGCGAATGCCAGAAATCCGTAAGCTCCATAGCCTGTGCGAAGTTGCTTAAACTCCACGTCTCAGGCAGCGAGAGAATCCCCGCGATGCTGTTTGTCATCTCCGAAGGCTGCTTAAATGCAATGATAATTGTCATATACAGCGGAAATGCCACTGTAATCAGTCCGATAAACAGAAGGATTGTAACGGGCCAGTTGATTCTTGCTTTCATCTTCTCATACATTATAACTGCTCCTCCTTCTTACTTGATATCGTCATCTGTGCTACGGATATTGCCACGATCACGATGAAGAATACAACCGCGTTCGCACTCTGATATCCGAAGCTTCCTCCTGACAGACCGTTATTGTAGATCAGGTAGGAGATTGACTCCGTACTCTGCTCCGGACCGCCCTTTGTCATAGCCATGATCTGGTCGAATACCATCAGGAAATTCTTCACACACAGTACCATGTTGATGGTGAAGAACGGGATAATCAGCGGGAATGTCAGATACTTAAATTTTTTCCAGCCCGTTGCCCCGTCCAGGTCTCCTGCCTCGTATACATCTTCCGGCACGGTCTGGAGGCCGGATATATAAATGATTGTGTTCATCGCAATGGACTGCCATGCACATACAATCACAATCGCGATCCATGCGGTCTTGCTGTTGGAAAGCATGCTTGAGCTGAACGCGTCAATCCCAAGCGCGTCTCCCATTCCCGGCAGAATATACGTAAAGAAATACTGGAAAATATATCCTACTACCAGTGCTCCCAGTACATTCGGCACGAAATACGCCGCGCGCAGGAACGTCTTTCCCTTGATCTTGCTGTTCAGTCCCAAAGCAAGAACCAGACTGATCACATTCGTCAGAATCGTGGCGACAACCGCCAGTTTAATCGTAAACAGGTAAGAGCCGCCGATTCTCGGATCTGTAAACAGATCCATGTAGTTTCTGAATCCTACAAAGTCATACGTTCCAAAGCCTTTAAAATTTGTAAAGCTGTAGATCACACCGCAAATCAGCGGTATGGTGTTAAAGCAGACGAACAATGCCAGGATCGGTATCGTGATCAGCATATATGTCCGTTTGCTGTCATTTACTTTTTTCATAATCGCCCCGCTCCTTTCCTACTCGGCATCCCCGTGTTCCTCGTTGTATTCCTGGACCGCGCGGATGATATCTCTGTTGTACCGCTGCCAGCGTGTATCAAAATCGCTAAGGAACGCCTCCGCGTCTCCGTTGATCAGATACGTCTGGATCAGGGCGTCTGCAGCCATCTCTGACGGATAGTAATGATCCTGGTAATCTGTCATATTGCCCGCGTCAATAAATGACTTCATTCCATCAAGCATTGGCGCCAGCTCAAAATCCCCATCCTTGCATGGAACCGCGTTCTGGTCGTCAATATACGCCTGAATATTCTCGTCTTCCATAAGGAAATCAAGCACCTCGTACGCCGCTTCTTTATTCTCGCATTCAGCCGTCACCGCGAACATCAGGTCAACGCCCGAGTTCAGCGTATTCTTTGACGCATCGTCATTTCCCGGTGTCACAAATGAGTCGATATTCATCTCCGGATTCACTGAAAGAATCTGCGGCACGGCATAGCTTCCAATCGGGTACATCGCAGACTCTCCATTTGCAAACGCTGTACATGCATCGTTATATCCATATGCAAACGGATCGTCCGGCCCATAGCTCACAAGCTCCAGACACTTCTCAGCCACTTCTTTATACTCTTCAGAGAACGTTGTCTCTCCCGCATTTACCTGCTGGCATGTATCCGCAGGCGCCAGATCTACTGCCAGGGAGTTCCACGGCGCCAGACAGGTCCACGTATCCCTGAATCCGAAATAGAACGGCAGGATTCCTTCCGACTGTATCTCTTCACAGAGATCGATCAGCTCACCCCACGATTCCGGTATCTCCCAGCCGTGTTCTTCAAACATGTCCTTGTTATAGAGAATTCCCGCCGCATTCGCCACATAAGGCACGCCGTATGTACCCTCTTTCGGAGTGATCTCCAGATTCTCCAGAATATCCACATAGGACTCTTTGACGTCCGCAAGTCCCGGGTAGTCGGATACATCCGCAAGAATATCGGCATCGACATAGTAGGAGTAGTTGATATCCCCCCCTATACCGATAATGTCGGGGTAATCCTCCCTGATGAACCGTGTTCGCATGATCGTACTTGCGTCATTCGGCGAACTGATCGTCAGATGGATGTCGTCGTGAGATGCGTTGAACTCCTCCTCCACCTGGTCGAAGTACGCTGCAGCTTCCGGCTTATACTGCAGGATCTCAATCTCCGTTTTTCCGCTGTTCTCACCTGAACTGCATCCCGGAAGAATGGCTGCTGTAAGCATGGTCACTGCAAGAACCGCACTGATCGCATTTTTCTTTTTCATGTAATTTTCAGCTCCTTCCTCTAGCTTTTCCACTTATGACTTGATTATAACATTCCAAAACGCAACTAAAAATACCTATATATCTGTCATTTTATGCCACAATGCGACTTATATGATGTCGCTGAGAACTATGGTCGCATTTTGGTATATTCTGATGTATAATCATCTTAAACTGACTTTCCAATATGGTTTTCTCTGAAAGGAGACCGGCCTTATGAGCAATATTATGTTTTCCGTATTTCCAAATGAAAATTTCGTAGATTTAAGCCTTTATCAGTTCGGCAAAGAGGAATGCTCCCCCGCCCATTCTTTCGGACCGGCCGCGCGAAATCATTATCTGTTCCACTATGTTCTCTCCGGGACCGGCCGTCTCATGGCGGACGATTCCAGGGGCGCCACACAGGAATATCAGATCAAAAGCGGACAGGGCTTCATGATCTTTCCGCGCCAGATCAACACATATATCGCAGACAGGGAACTTCCATGGGAATATGTATGGATTGAGTTCGACGGGCTGCGCGCAAAGGAGATCATCGAGATCGCCGGTCTTTCTCCTGACCGCCCTGTATATCATGCCGCCTCAAAAGACCTTCGGGAAAATATGAAAAATGAGATGCTCTACATTGCGGAACACGGGCAGGAGTCCCCGTTCCATCTGATCGG
The DNA here is from genome assembly GCF_020687545.1 of Ruminococcus turbiniformis. Classification (GTDB taxonomy): domain Bacteria; phylum Bacillota; class Clostridia; order Lachnospirales; family Lachnospiraceae; genus Mediterraneibacter; species Mediterraneibacter turbiniformis. The sequence goes on from NZ_JAJEQX010000012.1 coordinate 13,865, forward strand.
GCACCTTTACCTGTTTATCGATTATCTCTCCCGTTCCACCGCTTCCATGCGTCTTTCCTCCAGCGGAAAGATGAGGGATTTCTATATTAAAGAAGCGCTCAACTATATCGAACAGAACTTCCAGAACGATATCTCCATCGAGGGGATCGCCGACTTCTGCGGACTGAACCGCACTTACTTCGGGCGTATTTTCAAGGAGACGATCGGAAAATCTCCGCAGGAGTTTCTTTTGAGCTACCGCATGGCAAAAGCGGCCGAGCTTTTGAAACTCACCTCCCTCTCTGTGAATGACATCGGGAACGCGGTCGGGTATCCGAACCAGCTCCATTTTTCCAGGGCATTTAAAAATGTGTATGGGCTCTCGCCAAGAGAATGGCGCAATAAGAACCGTATGGTGAAGTGATGAAGAACCCGCCGCAGGAAACCAGATATCCATATGCATCAGTGGTGTCCATGCACGAAAGGTATCCCTCGGGGACACACTTGCGTTCGGGACACAGCGCAGCGGTACATAGGCGCGCAAAGGACGCGCGCCAAGCACCGGCGCTGTTTTACGGCCCCCTGCGGGATACCCTCCGCGCACTGGGCTGCTGCAGATCGGATCCGTGTTCGCATCTGTGGCAGTTTCTTATAAAAATGATATTCAGTCTGATACCCCGGCGGGTAAACAGTCATATCCGCCGGCCTGTTATTCCCGGGAATGAAGTAAACTTTTTTCTCAGAACTTTCCGTCTGAATTTTCGCAGCGAGAGGGCGGGTATGGTATCCCGCAGCGGGCCGTGGAACGACGCCGGTGTTTAGAGCGCGTCCTTTGCGCTCTTATGCACCGCTGCGTTGTTCCCCCGAGCGCAAGCGTGCCCGCAAGGGATATCCATACCCGCCCTCTCGCGGAAACCTATACGGAAATCACTCTGTCATTTTTTACTTCATCAGCTCCAGCACTTCTTCTCTCTCCGGCATGGATTTAATCGCGCCTTTCTTTGTTGTCACAAGTGCCGCCGCCGCATTCGCGAAGGTCAGCATCTCCCCCACCTGCTCCTCAGTCATGTTGTCAAAGTCATGCTCCAGCACATAGTTGAGCACGCTTCCGCAGAAGGTGTCTCCCGCTCCGGTCGTCTCGATGGCGTTCACGGAAAATCCGGGGCGCTCCACTCTCATTCCTTTATAATAGGAACGGCTTCCGTTTTTCCCCATTGTCAGATTGATCATCGGGATATGGAACTTCTCCTGAAGGTACACGATTCCCTCGTCATAGTCCTCTTTCCCTGAGATGAACTGAATCTCATTGTCTGCGATCTTGAGAATATCGCAGACAGAAAAACCGTATTCCATCTGCTCTTTCGCCAGATCAAGAGAGGACCACAGCGGCGGGCGCAGATTCGGATCAAAGGAGATCAGGCAGTCCTTCTCCTTTGCGGCTTTCAGCGCTTTTTTCGTCGCCGCTCTCACGCCGTCGTGCGTCATGGAGAGGGTTCCGAAATGAAAGATCTTCGACTGCCCGATAAAATCCGGATCCACCTCGTCCTCCGTAAGCATCATATCCGCTCCCGGATTCCGGTAGAAGGAGAACTCTCTGTCCCCGTCCGGAAATGTGTGTACAAAGGCAAGCGTCGTATTCACTTCCCCGTCCGCCAGGAGATGAGAAGCGTCAATTCCCGCTTCCGTAATTGTGTTTCTGAGAAGCGTCCCGAACTGGTCTTTTCCGACCTTACCGAGAAAAGCCGTCTTTTTTCCCATCTTGTTGAGAAGCGCCAGCACGTTGCAGGGAGCCCCGCCCGGGCATGCCTCAAACATATTGTTTCCCTGTTCGCTCTGACCGTTCATCGTAAAGTCGATCAGCAGCTCTCCGAGTGCGATCACATCGTATTTCTTTTCCATTCTGTACCTCCTCCGGCTGCCCGCCGGTCCATGTATTCTTTCACATCGCCGATGAATCAGTTAAAGTATACGAGCTCATCGATCGGTTCGGCCATGTCAATATTTTCCGCTTCCAGCACAGGGCCTTCCCCCTGGTACACCGACAGATTGGCAAATCTCACCTTTGCCCTTACTTTCACCCACTGTCCGGCTTTCAGTTTCGGAGCGTATGCGCTCCGACATACATACCCCAGAAATGATGTATCGTCCGCGCAGCATGTCATCGCCATCCGCCCCGGAAGGAACACCTTCGACGGAAACGATCTCGGTTTAAGCACTTTCGCGGTAAACTCCACGACTTTTCCCTTATACCGGTCCGGATTCTCCATCATATCCACATACCAGATGCCGTAATCTTCTTTCGCGATCTCGATCACCGGCGCCTTCAGATCATAGGGAACCTCGTCCTCGAAAATGTTCTCGATCTCGCCTTCCTCATCCTCAAAGATCACTTCTGCCTGAGGACTTACGACCTTTACGCTTCTTCTGTATCCCGCCAGAGGCTTGATATCGGTGCAGCGGTTAAAGAGCACCATATCAGCGCCTCTTACCATCTCCACAAACAGCGGTTTTAAGTTCGTCAGATACATCTGGAACGTACTTGCGTCCACTGTAGTAATCTTCTGCTCAATGCCCCATCCCGCAGGCAGCTTTAAATTCTCAAAGTCACTTACCTTCCACATGCCGTTATACTCTACCACAACACGTTCCGGACGGTGCTTCTTCTCCATTTCTTCAAGCCACGCTTCGGTCAGCTCTTCCTGATCCTCCACGGTTTCAATGACAACGCCGTATTTGAGCATCTCGGCCGGATCGTACTCTTCCTCCCCTTCTTCGCAGAGGATAAGAAGGGTCTTTCCATCAATCTGAAAATAGTCCTGTTTCAGTGTGAACGTCAGAAACTGTGTCTTTCCGCTGTCCAGAAATCCGGTCATGAGATAGACCATCACACTTGGTTCATTCATTTTTACACTCTCCCATCCTGGTGCAGATTATTTATCCAGGCCGAACAGTTCCGCAAGCCTGTCTTCCTTAAGCTCCGCTCCGATCACGCAGATGCGGCCCGTGTACTCCGGCTCACCTGTGCGCACTTCATGCTCCTCCGGAACCATGTCAAAGTAGATCCACTCGCCGTCAGCGCCCGCAACCATGCCTTTCGCGCGGAGCACGTTTCCGTATGATTCATCTGCCTCCAGTTTGGCAAGGATGTCATTGATCTGCTCTTTTGTATACGTGTGAATCGTCTCGCGTCCCCAGCTTGTGAAGACATCGTCCGCGTGGTGGTGGCCCTCATGATCATGATGATGGTGATGATCGTGACCGTGGCAGCACTCATGCTCATCATCGTGGTGATGGTGGTCGTGATCATGCTCATGATCGTGGTGATGATGATCTTCATGCGCGATCTCATCAAGCAGCTCTTCTTCCAGCGACTTGGAGGACTCCATCGTCTCCAGTATCTTTTCGCCGGAAAGCTTTGCGATCGGCGTCGTGATAAAAGGAGCCTTCGCGTTCAGCTCTCTTAAAAGCGCCACGCTCTCCTCCACCTTCTCCGGTTTCGCCTTGTCCGTCCGGCTTAAGATAACGGCACCCGCGTACTCAATCTGATTACTGAAAAACTCGCCGAAATTCTTCCTGTAGATTCTGCACTTTGTCACATCCACAACGGTTGTGAAACTGTTGAGCGCTGCATCGATCTCGTCCTGCACATCCTGCACCGCGCGGATCACATCCGAAAGTTTTCCGACACCTGAAGGCTCGATCAGGATTCTGTCCGGATGATAGGTATCCACCACTTCTCTTAACGATTTTCCAAAATCGCCCACAAGGGAACAGCAGATACACCCGGAGTTCATCTCTCTGATCTCAATACCGGAATCCTTAAGGAAACCGCCGTCAATACCGATCTCCCCGAACTCGTTTTCAATCAGAACAACCTGCTCTCCCTGAAACGCCTCAGAGAGCAGCTTCTTGATCAGTGTCGTCTTCCCGGCTCCGAGAAAGCCGGAAATAATATCTATCTTTGTCATTTTACATCATCCTCCTCTGATATAATCTGACAGAAACCTCATGCAGTTTCTGTTCTTCTGCCCCGCTACGCCTTTAGATCAAGCTCCACCGGGCAGTGATCCGATCCCATGACATCCGTCAGGATCCTGGCATCCTCAAGCCTGTCCTTGAGACTTTCCGACACGCAGAAATAGTCAATACGCCACCCTGCGTTCTTCGCCCTGGCGCTGAACCGGTAGGACCACCACGAATAGATTCCCTCCTGATCCGGATAAAAATACCGGAACGTGTCGATGAAGCCCGCATCCAGAAGCTCTGTAAATTTCTGGCGCTCTTCATCCGTAAATCCGGCGTTTCTCCGGTTCGTCTTCGGGTTTTTCAGGTCAATCTCCCTGTGAGCCACGTTCATATCTCCCGTGACAATCACAGGTTTTGTCTTCTCCAGGCCTTTTAAATACGCCCGGAAATCATCTTCCCATCTCATCCGGTAGTCAAGTCTTGCCAGTTCATTCTGGGAATTCGGCGTGTACACTGTGACAAAATAAAAGTCGTCAAACTCGCACGTAATTACACGTCCCTCCTGGTCATGCTCCTCGATTCCGATTCCGTACGAAACCGAGAGCGGTTCTTTCTTTGTAAATACCGCGGTTCCCGAGTATCCTTTTTTCACCGCATAATTCCAGTACTGGAAATATCCGGGCAAATTGAGGGAAAGCTGCCCCTCCTGCATTTTTGTCTCCTGGATACAGAAAATATCGGCGTCTGCCTGTTGAAAGAAATCAACGAATCCTTTCTGCACACATGCCCGGATTCCGTTTACATTCCATGATATCAGCTTCATGCATACCTCCTTTTTGCGCCGTTCTGCGGCGTATGCAGTTTCCGCGTTCTGCCTTGCAAAAGAAGAGACAGATAAATTATCTACCTGTCACTCTTCCTCACTCATAACGCACTTCTCTCAGAAACAGCCCTCCCGCCGGAGCGAGAAAACCGGCCTGTCTCCGGTCCTTTGCCGCAAGGGCGTCCGCCGCGCTCTCCGGGGTGCGTTCATACCTCCCCGCCTCGAGCAGAGTACCGGTCAGTATCCGCACCATATGGTACAGAAAGCCTGTCCCCTCGTACCGAAGCGTCACCCTGCTGCCCTGTCCGCTGACTATTATATCATAAATCGTCCGCTTTGTGGACTTTTCATCCTTTTTATCTGTATATGCCGCAAACTCATGCGTTCCCTTAAGATACGACGCTGCTTTTCTCATCGCATCCAGGTCAAGTTCTCCCGGAAGGTGACAGCAGTACCGCCTCCGGAACACATCCGGCCGCTCCCCCGTATCAATATGGTATTCATATACTTTTCCGACAGCGCTTTTCCGCGCGTGAAATCCGTTTTTAACCAGCTCTTCTCTTAAAATCCGGATATCTCCGGGCAGGAGTCCGTTTATTTTCTCTGTGAAAAATCCGTCCTCCTGAAGTCCCGAAAGCACAATGCTCGCCACCTGTCCTGATGCGTGTACTCCCGCGTCCGTTCTGCCGGAACCATTTACCTCCACAGCATACCCGAGGCACCCGGACACAGTCTTCTCCAGTATTCCCTGTATCGTCTGCTCCGTATTCCTCTGCCGCTGCCAGCCCTGATAGCGGGTGCCGTCGTATGCAACCGTAATCCTGTACGTCCGCATATTATTATTGAAGGAATTTCTTCAGCTCGTCCATAAATGTGTTCGCATCCTTAAACTCTCTGTACACAGAAGCGAACCTCACGTATGCCACCGGGTCAAGCTCTTTTAACTTGTCCATAACAATCTCCCCGATCTCGCTGCTCGGAATCTCCTTCTCCTCCCTGTTGAATATCTCCAGCTCTATCGCATCGATCGTCCTCTGGATCTCCTCCGCGGGAACAGGTCTTTTGTAGCACGCGCTCAGCACGCCCTTCTCGATCTTTGAGCGCTTGTACTGCTCCCGGTTGTTGTCCTTCTTTATAACAATCACCGGGATCGTCTCCACCTTCTCATATGTAGTGAACCTTCTCCCGCACTCGTCACAGGAACGCCGCCTGCGAATGGAACTGTTATCCTCCGCCGGCCGGGAATCGATGACTCTTGTATCCGGGTTTCCGCAATATGGACATTTCATAATGATTTTCCGCCTTTCTCCGCAATCTGAGTCGGTTCTGTATGATCTTTGTACATTATACACAATCGCTAATACTTTTGCAAAAACTTTTCTTCCTGAATCTCAACAATTACAAGGTCCGGCCCGATTTTCCGTATGCACGCGAACGGAATGACATACTCGCAGTCTGTCCCGAGGAATCCGCATATCTTTCCGGGTCCCGGAATAATGACGGCCTCCACTTCCCCGCTGCACACGTTGATCTCCACATCAACGATACACCCGAGACGTCTTCCGCTGCATATATTGATCACTTCCCTGCTTTTCAGTTCACAGACTCTCACTCCGCCTCTCCCCTTTCTTCTCAGCATATGCGCGCTTCTCGGCACGGGATCATCCTTTTTATATTGTATGCTTTGCCCTTCCATTTTGCGCGCCCATGCATTACAATAAGAATACATATTTTTAAATTCAGGAGATTGACCGACTATGAAAGAAACAATACTGCTCTTCCATGCACCCGAAAAAGAACAGCTCTTAAAAATCGAGATGGCGCTCTTCCCGCTTCACGTCAGATTAAAGCGGATCAGCCCTGAGGATTACAGCCATCCGCTCGGATATCTCGCCGGTGTTCCGGATGTGGAGCCCGCCAAAGAGAAATACAGCGGCCCCGAACTGCCTGACACGATGTTTGTCTTCTGTTTCTTAAGTGAGAACAGACTGAACCAGGCTCTTGCGGCACTCCGGAAGTCCGGTGCGGGTCCATTCCCATATAAAGCAGTTCTGACACCGACCAACAGCACATGGACCGCTCCCGACTGTTTTCAGGAACTGCGCCGGGAGCACGAAGCGCTTCATCCGGGAACTTAAGATGACTTATCCGGTAAACTGAGGCGGTTCACCGGAAGCTTGCAAATCCACCTTCGATAAACTATAATAAATCACATCATACTGATTCAGCAGGAGAAACGATATGTGGAAGAGAAAAGCACTGAAAAAGAACACCCGCGGGCTTTTAAAGCGCAGTTACTGGCGTATGATCGCCGTCTGCTTTCTGACCGCCATGCTGACCACAGCCTATGCTGTCTCCACTACGTTTTTAAACCTGCAGTTTTCTGCACATCCGCATTATACGGATGCGGCATTTTCTACCGGAATTCCGAATTCCGAGGTCATCGAAGAGACAATCCGGCATTTTCTGGAGCATACGCCCATGATCCGCCTGCTCCAGAGCGGTGCCTTTGATATCACCTCCCTGCTTGTGGACCTGTATTCAACAAATTTCTCTGTCTTTTTTTCCTCGCTGAGAGCCGCGAACGCATTTCTGACAGAAAGTTTTTCACTCACTGTTTTCTTCCCTCTGGCCGGGCTGATTCTTGCAGTCCTGTATCAGATATTCGTGAGCAATCTTCTGATCATAGGAGAAAAGAGGTATTTTCTTGAAAACCGCAACTACAGGCAGACAACCATATCGAAAGTCTTCTTTCTCTATCGTCTCCGCTGTATTATCAATCCTGCATGGATCATGTTCTGCCGCTCTGTTTTTCAGATGCTGTGGAACCTGACGATTGTCGGCGGTATCATCAAGCACTATGAATATATTCTGATTCCTTTTATCCTGGCGGAAAACCCGAAAATCGACCGGAAAGACGCTTTCTTTCTGTCCCGCCAGCTCATGCAGCACAACAAATGGAGATATTTCCTCCTCGACCTTTCCTTTATCGGATGGAGGGCTCTCTCCCTGCTTACGCTCGGCCTGCTTGATTTTCTTTATGTGAATCCGTATATCAGCGGCGTTACAGCGGAGCTCTACGCTATTCTGCGCAGAAATTACGTTCTTTCCCGCTCATCCCGCTACGAGCATTTAAGCGACTCCTTCCTGGAGCACGTACCATCAGAGGACGAACTGCTGATCAGCAAGGCGCTCTATGACGATTCACAGGGACCGTATACAAAAATCTCGTATTTTGCGCCGGAACAGTATCCGGTATTTCTCTTCTCGGTACAGCCGCCGGAGAAAGCTGTGCGCCCTCCGCTGAAAGCCGACAGAAAATATGCTCCCGGCGCCTGTATATTCCTCTTTTTTGCGTTCTCTTTTCTCGGCTGGATTCTCGAGACATCCATCCATTTGATGAGAGACGGGTCACTGCTTAAAAATACCGTGCTCTTCGGCCCATGGCTTCCGATATACGGATTATACGGCACACTGGCTCTGCTCCTGCTGCGGAGGTTTCTGAAAAAACCGGTACAGGTCTTCGTTCTGTGTACGGCGCTGTATTCCGTACTGGAGTATGTCTTTAATTCGGTTTACGAACTTATTACTCACTCTGCGCTTCGCGATTACAGTGAGTATTTTCTGAATTTCAACGGCCGGATCTATCCCGGCGGCTCTGTAGCCTTCGGGCTGCTCGGATGTGCGTTCCTTTATTATCTCGCGCCGCGCTGGTCAGAAATATTTATGAAGCGGCAGAAAGCAGTGCGGATTCTGATCAACAGCAGCCTGTGCATCCTGTTTGCAGCTGATATCGCTGTTTCTGTTTTACCGCTGTTTCAGTAACACCGCTGCACACTAAGCATTGTACTCGGCATCAGCCTGTGTTAAAATTTACTTGACAACTGACCGATAAATCACGAAATCGATCCGGCTTTACGAGCGGAATCGGCTTTCAGTCTTGCGGAGGAATTAACATGATCGTAGATGACGCGATGGAATTTGCGGCAAAGGCACACGAGGGACAGTTCCGGAAAGGAACAAGACGACCCTATATTGTCCATCCAATCGAGGTGGCGGATATCGTGTCGACGATGACAAAAGATGAAGAAGTAATATGTGCAGCTGTGCTGCATGATACGATTGAAGACTGCAGCGGAATTACCTGGGATGTACTCAAGCTCCGCTTCGGCGGCAGAGTTGCCGACATGGTTGCGCAGGAGAGCGAGGACAAATCCTTAAGCTGGATGGAACGCAAGAGCTCCACCATTTCAAGATTGAAAACCGCCCCGCTGGAAGTACAGATGATTGGTCTTGCGGACAAGCTGTCCAATATGCGCGATATCGACCGGGACTATCCGGTGCACGGAGACGCGCTCTGGAGCAGATTCCGCATGCAGAGCAAGTCCGCTCTTGCCTGGTACTACAAGGGGATCCGTGACGTGCTCAGAGATCATTTTGAGGGAATCCCCGCATACATGGAATACTGCCGGCTCATCGAGAAAAACTTCGGCCCGGACACAGAGACACCGGAATAGCCGAACAGCAAAGATACGTCACTGCAGTGACTCTCATCAGTGCAGTGACAGCAGCGTTTTTCATTGATACATTTACGGAAGAAGGAATGCATACATCACGACAAAGTGACACGCGCTTCCTCCCATCACGAAGAGATGAAAGATCTCGTGGCTTCCGAAATTTTTATGCCGGCTGTTAAAAATCGGCAGCTTCAGCGCATAGATGACGCCGCCCGCCGTGTAGATAATACCGCCTGCAAGGAGCCATCCGAAAGCCGCGGGGGACATATTATTCAGGATCTGGGTAAACGCAAGTACACAGGTCCATCCCATACCAATATAGAGAACCGATGAAACCCACTTCGGGCAGTATACCCAAAACGCTTTGATCAGGATTCCCACGATGGCAAAGGCCCACACGACAGACAACAGGATAATTCCCGTTTTTCCCTTTAACACAATCAGGCACACCGGAGTATAGCTCCCGGCAATCAGTACGGAGATCATCATGTGGTCAATCTTTTTCAAAATCGTGTTGACTTTTTTTGATATGTCAAATGTGTGATACGTCGTACTTGCCGCATATAATAAAATCAGGCTTGCCGCATAGATCGTCAATGAAATAATGTAGATTCTGCTCGGTTCATGTGCCGCCTTGATCAGAAGCGGGACCGCTGCGAAGATCGCCATCAGCATTCCGATAAAATGTGTAATAGCGCTGCCGGGTTCCTTAATATGTCTCTTTTTATCCATAATCATGCACCTCCCGGATATATGACAAGATGTAGTTTTAAAAACTACATAAAGTATATGCATATATTACACCACAAATACCTGAAAATCAATTATAAATTTGCACAAAAAGACCGGGATATCCCCGGCCTTTTCCGATCATTATTCTATATTCGATTTAAACATGATTCCGGAAGACCTTCTGCCTGTCATCACTGGTGGATTACAGTACCTGTCTTTCCTTTCAGAGCATCTTTCACTTTATCAAAAGAAGTAATATATGCGCAGCGCCCTTCTCTCTGTTCAATGAATTCCACGGAAGCGCGGAATTTCGGGAACATATTGTAGATTCCGAAATGACCTTCCTCCATGTATTTCTTCGCCTGTTCCACTGTAATCTCCCCGAGCGGCTGCTCGTCCGCCTGTCCCATGTTAATGCACACCTGTTCTACATTTGTCAGAATAATCAGCATGTCCGCGTTGATCCCTTCTGCAAGTTTACCGGCAGCAAGATCCTTCTCGATCACCGCACTGGCGCCTTTTAAATGATTGTCCTGCTCCATAACGGGGATTCCGCCGCCGCCCGCAGCCACAACGATCTGGTCTGCGTCAAGAAGCGCATTCACCGCGTCAAGCTCTACGATTTTCACCGGATTCGGAGCAGACACAACACGCCGGAATCCTTTTCCCGCTTCCTCGATCACATAGTTGCCTTTCTTACGCTCTTCGTTCGCCTCCTGCGCATTCATATAGCGCCCCAGCACTTTGGTCGGAGTATAAAACGCATCATCGTAAGGATCTACGATCACCTGGGTAAGCACCGTACTGACCGTACGGTAAATTCCTCTGTTCAGAAGTTCTTCCCTGATCCCGTTCTGAAGATCATATCCGATATATCCCTGGCTCATGGCCGAACACACGGACATCGGACACGCCGTATATTCCGGGTGTGCTTTTGCGAATTCGTTCATCGCCGTGTGGATCATCCCCACCTGCGGCGCATTGCTGTGTGTAATCGCCACCTGATATCCCTCCTCGATCAGATCAGCGATACATTTGGCAGTGTGTCTCACGGCAACCTTCTGTTCCGGCAGTGTAGTTCCAAGGGCCCGGTGCCCTAATGCGACAACAACTCTTTTTTTCATGACAATCTCCATTCCGCCGCCCGATACGGCGGCAAGTTTACTTTCTGTAGAAAAGTTTACTATTATTTCCGGCAAAAATCAACTTTCACCCTATGATTTCCGATTCAGCTCCCGGATCAGAAGAGCTGTACGATCCCAATGTTCCTTTGCAAGAATGGACGCCGAATAGTCATCTTTCATCTGAAGCGCCTGTATCATGCTCTCATGCTCCCGGATCGAGCCATCCAGCGGAGTATCCCTGAAAAAGCTGTACTCCAGACGCTGAATGTGAATCCAGAGCACATCGCAGAAATCCATGATATACTCATTCTCCGCAACTTCCAGTATACATCTGTGAAACTCTTTATCCGCCTTTAAGATCGGCATCGGCCGGCTCTGTTCTTTCACAGCCTCTGAAAACGCTTCGCTTAATGTTCTAAGTCTGCGTATATGAGCCGGCGTAATCTTTTCAATCGCCAGTCTGATCGCGAGCTGCTGCAGCATCGCCATCGGAAGATACAGTTCTTCTATATTATCTGTCTCCAGTTCGGTAACGATCGTTGCCTTACCCGGATAAGATTTGATCAGCTTCTGAGACTCGAGCATCTGGAAAGCCTCCCTTACCGGTGTTCTGCTGATTTTAAAATAATCTGCAATCTCGTTGTCGAGAATCTTTTCTCCTGGCTTAAACTGCCCCTCAATAATCCAGTCTTTCACCGTGTCATACACTCTCTGTTTTGCAGACGTCCTCTCCAGTACAAATTCCTGATTTGGCAGCGGCATTGTACGCCTCCCCCTTTCCGTTAAGCCGACACGGGAACTCCTCGCAGTTCACGCGTCCGCCGCACTGTATGCCCGTCTGATAAACCGGGCTGTTATATCAAATAATACCAGAATTCAGCCGCATTATCTACATTTTTGTGGAATTTACTAGCGCTCTCTTAACGCAAGCGCTGTCTCTGAACACAAGCACTGTCCTAACGCTGTCCTAACGCGATTGACACCTCATTTTAACAATGCTAGAATGAAAACAGTTACCCTTTCGTTAGTTTGTATAAAAGGCAGTAGAAAGTAGAGGATAGCAAATGCCTGATTTTTCAGAAGTGATAAACGAGAAATACAAAACATTCACCCGTTCGCAGAAACGGATCGCCGACTATCTGACCGATAATCTAAACGAAATCGCCTTCTGCACTCTGGAAGAATTTGCCGGAAAAATAAACGTCAGTACGACAACGGTTATCCGTTTTTCCAGAGCGCTCGGGTACACGGGCTACACCGCCATGCAAAAAGATATTCAGAACAATATTCAGACAAAAGTCAGTCTCCCGGAGCGCCTTACTCCACAGACATTTTATTCCGGGAACTCTATGCTGTCCGACTCTTTCCAGAACGACATTTACAATATACAGCAGACTCTCGCCCTCCAGAATGAGGACACACTCAAAACAGCGGTATCCGATATTTCGTCCGCTCCGAACGTATATATACTCGGAATGAGAAGTTCTTTCTCGATCGCCTATTATATGGCTTCACGTTTAAGTGAGATCCGCGAAAACGTGCGTCTGATCCAGTCAGTCGGCATGCTTTACCCCGAGGAGATCGTAAGCGCAAAGTCAGGAGATGTATGCATTGCGTACATGTTCCCCCGCTACTCAAAGCTGAGCACAACAATCCTGTCCTGGCTGAAAAACGAAGGGATAAAAATCATCCTCTTCACCAGTCAGAATTATGCCGCAGTAAAGGGATATGCCGACATCATCCTGCCTTGCTACATTACCAGTCTTTCCTATAAAAATACTTACTCTGCTCCCATGAGTCTGACGAACTACCTGATTGCGGCAATCACGCAGGCCAATTTCGAACGCTCTCAGGAGACACTCAAAAAAACAGAGTCCATCCTAAAACAGGGGTTTTACCTCGGGCTTTAATCGGATTTTAACGGGAGACAGCCGCATCGAATCACTGCGGCTGTCTCTTTTCCAGTACCGGAAGTCCTGTCTGAGGACGGGGATAGAACAGAATCTCAGGTCTTTCCTTTCCGGACTCTGCCGCAGCCCGCTCTACCGCCTCCTGAAGACCGGCACATGGAATCATAAACATATCTCTTATCTCTTCATCCGGAACATGGTCGCATACAACGTATATCTTCACCTTTTTCCGCAGTATCTTTGCCAGAAGAAGAACATGGTCCATCTGAATCTTATAATGTTCTGCCGCATACTTCACCACGGTTTCCAGATCGTCTCCCGCCCGGAACGCTCTCAGCATATCCGGGGAGTTCACCCCTTCCCTGCACCCGCAGCGAAGCACCACTGACGTCGATTCGTCCAGTACTTCCGTAAGTGCGATCAGTGCTTTTACAGACTGATAAAAATCAATATCCAGAGGGAATCCCGGCGCAGTCACGATGACATCCGCTTTTTCTATCCGTACCCCCAGTCTCTCCCGCACAAAATCCACCGCTGTCTCGTGGCTTTTCTTAAGCTCTCCCGCATACACAGCCGAGAGTTTCAGCTCGCCGTTAATGATACAGTTCACCGCAAAATCAATGCCGAACATTTCCGCCGACTCTGTCATGTCCTCATGAACAGGGTTTCCCTCAAGCGTCCCGATCGCGGAACGCGGATCCAGAATCATCTCCGGCCTGTGATTCGTAATGATCGTCTCTTCCGACGAGATCCCGGGAAGCACCGACTTACGCCCTCCGGAAAATCCCGCGAACTCATGTGGCTCCACCTTTCCGATCTGAATATGAAGATCACATGCATATGCTCTTTTGTTTACTTTCACAGGTGTTCCGCGCGTGGTTGTCCCAAGCATGATCAGATTATCCTCATCAAAAGGCGTATGATTTTCGATCTTCACCTTCCCGTACAGGTCTCCGAGCATCTCCCGGAATTCTTCCTCCGTCGCCGGGCGGTGGACTCCGATCGCCACAAAAAACGTGACATCTGAAAGCGCAATTCCCGCCTCTGTCAACTCTTCCATCACATATCCTGCCAGCTTTGCCGTCGGCACAGCCCGTGTAGCGTCGGATATCAGGACGCACACCGTATGCGCCTCCTTCTCCCTTACAATGTCAGAGAGCCGTTTCCCGCAGGACGGATGTACGACCGCCTTTCTTATTTCCTCCTCTGTCATTGTGGGAAGTTCCTTTGTTCCGCACTCTTTTACCCGCCATTTTCCGGGGAGTGTACAGCACATGTGATTCTGAGCGTCTGTAAAAACATAGTTTCCTTTTTCCCTTTCCAGTCCCATTCTTTTTCCTCCGGTTTTACAAAATCGCCGGAACACATTCCTGCATTCCGGCGATCCGATCAGCATTTTCTTTTCATTTTACTGTCTGCATTTTTGCAGGTGTCATTAATCCAGTTTTACTTCTTTGCCTCCTGTGAGATCCTCCTCCGGTTTTTCTATTGCCGCATAATTTCCCTTGCCTGTGAGGTCTGCAACAAGGTTGCGGAACTCAAAAATCGTGATAAAGAAGAAGGCCACCGGGATCGCCGCATAGGCATATCCATACGGGATACGAAGCGCCGGCGTTGGACGGAATCCCGCTTCCAGCATATACTGCACTCCGATGTAGATAATCACCAGGCAGATCACCACTGTGATAAACTGCGTCACCTTTGACAGCACATTTGAAACCTTTTTCGGCATATGGTCTTTGAAAACCACGATTGCCACATGCTCGCGGCGCGCCGCCAGCACAGACACACTCAGAAGTCCAAACCATACGAGCAGGATCTTAAGGAGCTCTTCCGACCATGTCAGAGAGTTGTTAAGCACAAATCTGAATATAATATGAGCTGCCAGAATCACAACCATTCCCACGAGTACAACGGTCAGAACAGCTTTGAGCACTGCAAACAGAGCCCGAACGATTTTGTCCATTATTTCTATCATATTCTATCCTCTCCAATCAATAATCACTGATCTCGCTCAAAACGGCTTCCACATCCGCAAGATACTCGTCAACTTTGTCCTGTCCGATATCCGCGGCTACAGATTCGATGGCTGCCGGCTGTGCCACATCTGCCATCTCCTGACGCGCTTCGTCGCTAACCTCGTTTATCTTCATGCCGTATCCGACAAGTTCTTCCAGAATCAGATCTTCTCTCTCCGCGTTGCAGAAACGGCTGTACTCCATTCCAAGAATCGCTCCCGCTCTTACAATTCCCTGATATGCGCCTGGAAGGCTTTCAAAGAAGTCAAGGTTGCACACGAGCGGCATCGCGTCGTAAATGTGGTTTGTAAGCGACAGGTAGTTCTGTACCTCATAGTATCTCTTGTCCACTACATTCGCGATCGGATTTTCCTGCGCTTCTACCGTGTTCTGGTTCAAAGCCATGTAAAGTTCTGAGAAGGATACCGGAGTCGGGTTCGCGCCCAGCGCCTGGAAGAACGCGATATGGTTGTTGTTCTGCATTGTACGGAGCTTCACGCCTTTTAGATCAGCCATTGTCTCCACCGGAGCGTTCTTTGTCGTAATCTGGCGGAAACCGTTCTCCATAAACGCAAGGCCGATCATTCCGTAATCTCTTAAGGACTCCAGCATATCGGTTCCGACATGGCTGTCAAGCACCATCCATGCCTCCTGATATGTATTGTACACAAACGGGATATCCATTACCTCAAACTCCGGGTCATAGGATACGACCGGAGCAAAAGACGCCACCGCCATCTCGATCGAGCCCTGCGCCACCTGCTCCAGCGTGTCTTCCTCGCCGCCGAGCTGTCCGCCTGCGTAGATGTTAACCGTCACGTTTCCGTCTGTAAGAGTCTCAACATAGTTCTTCATAACCTGAAGTCCGCGTGTCGCCGGATATGTTTCGGAGTTTTCCAGCGCGATACGGATCGTATACTGCCCTGTAGGCTCTCCTTCTTCGCTTCCTCCCGAGGCCCCTCCCGAGGAGCTGTTCGTCCTTTTCATGCCGCAGCCTGCTGCCGTTACAGCCATCGCTGCCGTAAGAAGCGTCACTAAAAGCACTCTGATACCTTTATTTTTCATAGATTTTCTCCCTTCACTGAACTAAATATAAGTTTAACTCGTATATCCCATCATATTCGGCAGCCACAGGCCAACCTGGGGAACGAATGTCACAAGAAGCAACACCCCGATCGTCACGACCAAGAACGGTATAGCCTCCCGCACCGTCTCCTCCAGTTTGCATCCGGCCAGCGGGCTGGTAACAAACAGCGTAATTCCAAACGGCGGCGTTGCCAGGCCGATTACAAGGTTTACACAGAATACAAGTCCGATATGCAGCGGATTGATGCCGATTGACCATGCGATAGGAGCGATAATCGGAGCGAGGATAACCGTAGAGGCATAATCGTCCATGAACATACCGCATATAAGCATCAGCACGTTTACACAGAGGAGGAACAGCCACTGCGGCATCGATGAGAACGGGCCGCTGATCATTTCCATCACTCGTTCATTGGCAATTCCCCATGCCATCGCGGTTCCCGCTCCGGCGAGGATCAGCACGAGTCCGGCTGTGGAAGCCGCCTCGATCGTCATATCCGGAATATCTTTAAGCTTCACGCTGCGGTTTACACCGAACGCGATGATCGCGCTGTAGATAACCGCCGCTCCGGACGCCTCAGTGATAGAGAACACACCGCTGAAAATGCCGCCCAGGATAATCACCGGGAGCAGCAGCGCCGGGACAGCGCGGCCGGTAGCCCGTATTTTTTCCTTCGGCGTAGATTTTCCGTAAGACGGATAATCTCTCTTCTTGGCAACACGATGTGCTACAAGGCACTGCAATACAGTAATCAGGATAGCCGGTGTCACGGCTGCCATGAAAATACCTGTAATAGAAGTGTTTCCGACCGCCGTACAGTACAGAATCATCAGCACACTGGGCGGCATGATCGGACCCAGCAGTGACGCAGACGACATAACCGCCGCCGAGAACGGGGAAGAATACCCTTCCTTTTTCATCATCGGGATAAGGAATGCTCCAAGGGAAGCTGCAGACGCAACCGCAAGACCTACGATTGATCCCATCAGGAGCGATGCGCCGATTGTAACGATGGCGATGGCGCCCTTGAATCTTCCAAACCACGCGTTTACAAATTTAATCAGCAGTTCCAGCAGTCCGCCTCTTAACATCAGCTGTCCGGTCATAACGAAGAACGGAACCGCCAGGTAGGAGAAGCTGTTCATTCCCCCGTACATTTTGATCGCCATCTGGATCGGGTCGAACCCTGCGATCAGAGTATAGACAAGTGTTGTCACCATAAGATTATATGCGATCGGAAGACCGATGACCATGAGGATCAGAAAGCATATAATCATGCACAGTAAAGATAATGACACTTTACTTTACCCCCTTTCCGAGTTATTTCTGATAAGGATCATCCCATAATGTAAGTTTAGTTCCGATGCCTTTTTCAAGAGCCGTCTTATATAAATCATATCCGAGTCCCACATCAAATGTAGCCATGCCGCACGCTACAAAAGTCACTCTCTCACTGTCGCTCTCTCTTCCCGGTTTATCGCCGAGAATCACGTCGCCGATACTTGTGGAGTCTTTCAGTTCCGGCATTTTCCCTTCGTCGATCAGCGTATAGATCGGGCCTCCGATTACGCCCTTGTAATACTCTGCCTTATCACCGGATTCGATGGCGTCCTGCACATATGCTTCATGAAGTCTTACATTGTCATAAATCAGCTTTGTACTCATCCAGAAAGAATCGTCCGTCTGCATCGGTCCTGTAATCAGTATCGTAACCCCGGCTTTCATCCACTCATCTTTGACATACAGAGGTTTCAGGCGGGATGCTGCAACAGTAATCACATCCGCTGCTCTCACTGCCTTTTCCAGATCGAGTTCAACTTCGCCGTCGATTCCCAGCTCCTCTTTCTCCCATGCAAGGAACTTCTCCGCTGCCGCTTCAAAAATATCATAGCAAAGAATCTTTTTCACATTCGGAAGCTGTGTCAGGATCGAACGCAGGCAGGAGCGGTTGATCTGTCCGCATCCGAGAACTGTAATGACTTCGGAGTCTTTTCTCGCCAGATGTCTCGCAGCCACACCAGGAACAGCACCTGTTCTCGCCGCGCTTAACAGGTTTGCAGACATAAACGCGAGCGGTTCTCCTGTATCCTTGTCATTTAATGTAACAGTAAGCACGGATCTCGGCAATCCTTTCTTCGGGTTCTCTGCGTTGGAGCCGTACCATTTGTTTCCGCACACATCAAATCTTCCGCCGAGGTATGCCGGCATTGCAACAAATCTTCTGTCCGGGCCCGCCACCGGCATATTCGGGAACGGCGTCTCCTTCGGAAATACAAGCCCAAGCCCATGGCTGTTGTGGTTGCTTCCTCCCATCAGATAGTCGCCCTTGCTTAATAAAGTAAATACTTCCTCCGCATTGTCTACACATTTCGCGGCGTCCAGAACACCTGCTTCAATTGTGTCTTTCTCCGATAAATAAAGAAACTCTGTTTTGTGTGCCATAATAGTTCTCCTTCCTTTTCCTTTCGTTTTTGAGTTTTTTTCATTTCCCGCCCGCAATGTTTTATTTAATACAATTATGCTATCTCGATATATTGCATATGTCAATACTTTTTAATTGTTATCTGTATTTTCATTTATTTTCACAATTATTTTTATAATCCTTTGTTGTTTTTTACTATTTATTATTTATTTTTTGTATTCGCATTGACATTTCAGAAGTTTTGAATTAAGTTATGAGTATGTTTCAGTACATTTTTCAGCCCGCAAAGCTTTTTAAATGTTTTATTTAATACTTTTAAGACGAAAGGGGGACTTTCAAATGAACAAAATCAAGAATTACGATTCCCTGATCTCTCACGGCGACATTGAATCCAGAAAGATTGTACTTGATATTACAAACCGTACACTTCAGCGTCTGGATGCCTACCAGCGAATCAAAAGCATTATGCATGTCGATGGCGATATATTGCATATCGGAACAAAAACATGGGATCTCTCAAAAAAGAGACATGTCTACCTGCTCGGAGCCGGAAAAGCATGCAATCATATGGCAATGGCTGTGGACGAAATCCTGGGAGACAGGCTGACAAAAGGAATCGCAATCGTAAAAATCGCGGAAGAAACCGATCATTTCCGCAATACAGATGTATATGTAGGCGGACATCCGCTTCCAAATCAGGCCGGATATGAAGCGTGCCTCAAAATACTCGACCTGGTAGACCACGCCGGCCCTGACGATCTTTTCATCGTCGTTATCAGCGGCGGCAGCTCCGCTTTAATGAGCTGCCCGATCGAAGGCATTACACTGGACGACGAGATCAAGACAACCGATGTCATGCTGAAATCCGGCGCGGGAATCTATGAAATCAACGCGATCCGCCGGCACATCTCAGCCATGAACGGAGGAATGCTGGCTAAAAGAATTGAATCCGTCGGCGCAGAGCTCATCGGCTTTGGAATCAGTGACGCGGTGGGAACTCCCGCGACGAAAGACATCGGCGTTCCTTACGAAAAATATGCGAGCACGCCGATGGGACCGGATAAGACGACTCTGGAAGACGCGCGCCGTGTAATCCGCGACTACGATGTTGCGGACAGACTGCCAAAAAACGTCGTCGATTACCTTATGAACGTAGGGCCGGAGGGGGAGACTCCGAAGGCATTTCCAAATAACACCTATTTTCTCCTGAATACATTGCCAGACTCTTGTATTTATGCAAAAGAAATCGCTGAAGAGATGGGAATCAACGCTGTGATCCTCTCATCTTTCCTCGAGGGTGAGAGCCGGGATGCAGGAACTTTCTTTGCTTCGATCGCCCGGGAATCACAGGCCTACGGCAATCCCTTCAAACCGCCCTACGTTATTTTAAGTTCCGGAGAGACAACAACACAGATTCTGGACAACAGCGTCATCGAAGGCCATGGAGGCCCGGGGCAGGAGCTGACTTTAAGTTTTGCCCTTGCCGCAAAGAAGACAAAAGGCGCCTGCATGCTCTCCATCGATTCTGAGGGAACAGACGGAACCGCTCCGGTAGCCGGAGGAATCTGTGACTCAACAAGCTTCGACGCAGCAGCCGGAAAAGGAATCGACATCCATCATGCGCTGCGCACCCACTCCTGCTACGAGGCACTCTCTGAAATCGGAGACGCTGTCTTTACGGGAAATACCGGAACAAATCTGTGTGACTTTAATGTTTTATATATCCCGGCCGTGCCGGAAGAGGAGGAAAGCAAATGAACTCAGCAATCAGATCAGTACATGCCCGTCAGCTTGTAGACTGCAAGTGCCGGCCCATGGTGGAAGTTGACATCATTACTGAAGACGGCTTCCTCGGAAGAGGCTGCGCGCCCACCGGCTCCTCTGTCGGCATGTTTGAGTCATGTGTGCTGCGCGACGGCAATCCGGAAGAATATCACGGAATGAGCGTTCACAAGGCAGTGGACAATGTAAACAATATCATCGGCCCCGCGCTGATCGGAAAGGATGTGCACGATCAGAAAGCGATCGACGAGATTATGATTGAACTCGACGGCACACCGGAAAAGAAAAACCTCGGCGGAAATGCGATCTATTCTACTTCCATCGCGGCCATCCGCGCCGCAGCCGAGTGCGAGGGGATGCCTCTGTACAACTATATCGCAAAAGGGCCTGTAAAGACTGTCCCCGTTCCCAGCTTTAATGTTGTAAACGGCGGCCACTATGCAGATCTCACCCAGCCTTTTAACGAATACATCATCATGCCCTACGGAGCAGGTACAATCGAAAAGGCTGTAGAGATGGGAATCAATACATTCCAGGAACTCGAAAGAGTTCTCACAAAATATCTCGGTCATAAACCCGAAGTAGCTCCATCCTACGGCTACGCTGCTCCGTCCGAAGATCCCGAAGTCATTCTGGATCTGATGAGCGAAGCAATCGAAAACTGCGGATATTCAGGAAAGATCGCATTCGCCCTGGACTGCGCTTCAAGCGAGATGTACGACAGACATAACGACACCTATCTGCTCAAAGGCAGCCGCGTCAATTCAAGACAGCTGATCGAGTACGCAAAGCACCTCACAGAGAAGTACAATTTCGTCTTCATCGAAGATCTTCTCGACGAAGAAGACTGGAACTCCTACCCGAAAGCCCACGAGGCAATCACCCGGACCAATCTTCTGGGCGATGATTTCATCGTCACGAACATGGAGCGCTTAAAAAGAGCCTATGAGCTGAACGCACTGGACGGATTTATCTTAAAGCCCAACCAGGTCGGAACGATCACCGAAGCTCTCCAGACATATGACTTTGCCATGGAGCACGGACTGCTTGCCACGCCGTCCGGACGAAGCGGAGGCGTAATCGGGGATATCGTCATGGATCTGGCGGTCGGTCTGCAGATCGGATTTATCAAAAACGGGGCGCCCCGCTCCGGAGAGCGCATCGACAAGCTCAATTTCCTGATGCGCGCTGCTGACTTAAACGAAGGCTGTAAACTTGCGGATATTTCTTCAATGCTGAAATTTTAAATATTCTGTTTCTCAAAGTGAAAGAAGGTAAAAATGCCATGAATTCAAAATATAATCCGTATGATAATGTACTTTCGGTTGTTGCAAACGCGGCAGGCATCCTCGGCTACAGCAAAAGCGAATATGAAGCGATCAACTATCCGGAAAGAGAACTCAAAGTCGCAGTTCCGGTCAAGATGGATGACGGAAGCGTCCAGGTATTTGAAGGGTACCGCATCCAGCACTCAACTTCCCGCGGGCCGGCCAAAGGCGGCATCCGCTATCACCAGAACGTAAATCTCGACGAAGTCAAGGCACTGGCCGCATGGATGACATTTAAGTGCGCAGTTGTCAACATCCCCTATGGTGGCGGAAAAGGGGGTATCGTATGTGATCCCACGAAGCTGTCCGTGGGCGAGCTGCGCAGACTGACCCGCCGGTTCACCGCAATGATCGCCCCCATCATCGGACCGGATCAGGATATTCCTGCCCCGGACGTAGGAACAAACGCAACTGTCATGGGATGGATCATGGATACATACAGCATGTTAAAAGGACACTGTGTCCACGGTGTGGTAACCGGAAAGCCCATTGAGCTGGGCGGCGCTCTCGGAAGAGGCGAGGCTACCGGCCGCGGAGTCATGCTGACAACACTCAATATCCTGAAAGCAATGAAGCAGACCCCCTCCGATGCAACGGCTGCTGTTCAGGGTATGGGAAATGTAGGAAGTGTCTCTGCAAAACTTCTCCATCAGCAGGGAATCAGGGTCGTTGCCGTAAGCGATGTATCCGGCGGACTGTACTGTGCGGACGGACTGGACATACCGGATATCATCTCCTATCTCTCAGCAAAACGCGGAAATACGCTGGACGGCTACAAGAGGGAAGGAATCCGTTTCATCACCAACGAAGAACTGCTTGAACTGGACGTAACCGTCCTTGTACCGGCAGCTCTTGAAAACCAGATCAATGAGACAAACGCTGATAAAATCCGCGCCAAAATCATCGTAGAGGGCGCAAACGGACCGACTACCGTGGAGGCCGATGAGATACTGAACAAAAAGGGAATCGTCGTTGTGCCTGATATTCTTGCAAACGCAGGCGGTGTCGTTGTCTCCTATTTCGAGTGGGTTCAGAATATCCAGTCCGTATCCTGGAGCGAAGAACATGTGAACGAGCAGCTCAAAGAGATCATGGACCGGGCATTCGATTCGGTTTGGGATATTTCCCAGGAAAAACACACCTCCTTAAGAACCGGCGCATATCTGATCGCCGTGAAACGTGTCGTGGATGCCAAGAACATGAGGGGGATCTGGCCATAAAGTCAGAAAGCCGGAAACACGCCGGCTCTTAACCAGATTAGTTACTTTTTACTGACATTTCTCCAGAAGAAGGGGATGCCGCACTTTCGCGCAGCATCCCCTTTCTTCTTTATATTCTCCCTTCGTTATCCGCATGCTTTCGCCTGTTTTCTCCGTTCCCGGCAACGCAGACCGCGCGTCCGCTTTTCGAATCAAGCATAAGACGCACATTTCCGTCCGAGAGATCATATACTTTGACAATCCGTCCGAGATCATACTCGTCGGGGAACATCTTCAGAAACATCTCCGGAAAGTTTTTCAGAAGCCCCGGCTGATACAGCCTTGTTCTACGCCCCTCCTCGATAGCCCCGTAGTAGATATCCGCCTCCACCAGATCCTGGAACATATGGCTTCCGTATGAGAGTTCCGGCGAATACCCCGACCTGCTGTACTCTACTTCGCAGATCGCACAGAACCGGCTGATATCCGCGTACGACACAGGCACTCCCAGTTCCGGAGAACTCGTACCGATCCTTCCCGGAGCCAGAAGCATGATTTTCTTTTTCCCCGGTTCGTAATACCGGTTAATCTCGCCCACCATACGCGCCACATCCGATTTTTCCGCATAAGGGCACTCATAATATTTCTGAGGATCGATCCAGACGATCATGTCAATCCGCTCTTCTTTCGATCTCTGCATCGATGCATTTTTCACATCAAAAAGAATACGGTCATCCGCTCCTTCCGGGATCAGGACCGTTCTGGACGGTCCCGCATGGATCGGCCTGCACTGGAAGAGGTTGATCCTTATTTCCCCCTCCTCCGATATGTCCAGCGCAAACTCTATATCCACCGGGCTTCCATATCCTTTTTCCAACGCTTTGAGCATCTTTTTCATTCCGAACATGAACCCGCTCTTTTCTGCAATTCCTTCACAATCCGCAAAATACACCTTCCTGAACTGTCTCTGCTCCATCAGGCGGGTCTCCGCCTCTGTATCACGGCTCAGTATCAGATCCACGCAGTATTTAGGAAGCAGGGGCACAAGTTCCTGGACCGGGATTCTGCAAAGCTTTCCTGTGTCTTTTTCCAGCACATCCGCCATACGCTGAGAGAATCTGTGCCGCTCGGCAACAGTTGCATGCATTCTCGCCTCCGGCCGTTCAAGCCCGATCATTCTCGGATAGTCATCAGAACTCCTTTCAACCGCTTTTGTCCCAAGCCCGGCTACTACGCGAAGCATCCCCGCGTCCGGATTCAGGGATTCCATCCATTTATAGGAATTGTACGAGCATCCCATCCCCGCAGCTACCGGGAAATAGTAATCTCCGTAAAATCTGCCTTCCACCCGCTGTACAAGAAGAGACATCTTCTCCTCCGTTCCCGCAAGGTGCCACTGCTTTCTGTACTCCACCGCAGACGGGTTCAGCGTGCTCACATAGATTCTTCGCACCGCATCTTCAAGCACTTTCAGGCTCTCCGCCCCATCTCCGCGCGCAACACAGAATATAGACTCATACTTACCGGAGAATGCATTCCCGAATCCGTCTTCCAGCATACTGCTTGATCGGACAATGAACGGGACATTTTTGTACTCGCTTGTAATCCGGGCAAATCCCTCTTTTGTCTCTTCCGAAAACACTCCGTTTTCCAGCATTTCCACAAGCCGGTCGGGCTCTCTTTTCACGCCTGCGGCGTTTTCTTTCCACAGCTCCAGGCATCCGTTCTCTTTCAGATAAGTATAAAAAACATCTGTTCCTATGTAAAAGGAATCATGAGGAAGAAACGAGCCGGCAAAATCCGGCATATCCTTCTCGACAATCTTTCTCCCCGCAAGCATACCGCACGCTTTTCCGCCGATCACGCCGCCTCCGATTCGCCGCCGGTACACTTCGAGAAAGTCTTCATCCTCAAAATAGTTCAGAATGAGCCTCTCCATATTTTCCTCTGTCGTCATCAGCTCATGGCAGAGCCATTTTCTCTCAGACTCATTCAGCTTTATCCCGGTCTCCAGTTTCTTTCGTATCTCTGCTTCCCGCATCCGTTCTCTCCCCCTGTATTTCAATCTTCTGCTTCAGTTATGTTTTTGTTCCGTCTTTCCCCGCTTCATGCTATACTATTCCCGAGCAAAACAGAGAAAGGCGATGAAATCCATGACAATAAAATCCATAAAGAAAAAATATGTTCTCATAACCGGCTCGTCCCGCGGCATCGGACGTGCCTGCGCTCTCGCTTTCGCCGGGCACGGATACCATGTGTTTCTGAACAGCAGAAATTCCCTTCCTCAGCTCCGTGAGACAGAAGAACTCATCGCAGAGCTCGGCGGAACATGCACGCTGCTTCCCGGCGATGTAGGCGATCCGGACTGTGTTCGCTCCATGTTCGCGGAAATCGAGCCTTTCTGCGGCGGTCTTGACGTCCTTGTAAACAATGCGGGCATCGCCTCCTTCGGACTTCTCACCGACATGACAGACGGCCAGTGGAGAAGACTGATCGACACTAATCTCTCCTCCGCCTTCTACTGCTGCCGCGCTGCGATCCCGCATATGGTCTCGCAGAAACGCGGACGCATTATCAACATTTCCTCCATGTGGGGAACTGCCGGCGCCTCCTGCGAAGCCGCCTACTCCGCATCAAAAGCCGGTCTCCACGGCCTGACAAAGGCGCTCGCAAAAGAGCTGGCTCCGAGCAACATCCAGGTCAATGCCGTCGCCTGCGGCGTCATCGACACCGAGATGAACGCGCGCCTTAACGCAGAGGAAAGAACCGCCCTGGAAGAGGAAATCCCCGCCGGAAGATACGGCACCCCCGAAGAGGCCGCTCAGCTCGTACTCTCCCTTGCCGAAGGCCCCGGCTATCTCACCGGACAGATCATCGGCCTGGACGGCGGCATGATCTGACAGCAGAAAAGTTTAATCATACGCTCGTATTTGAGCAGACACTCGTTCATACTCTGCCGTATATATCCCGGGGCACATATGCCTTCACTGCGATTCCCTCCGGCACATATTCCTCCGAGACAAGCTGCCCCTTGCTTCGGATCAGCTGGATCTTTCCCGCATCCGAAAACGGATAGAGACGTTCGATAAAAATCTGGTCCCTCCTCACAATCTCGAGGAGGGCCTTTTTCATTTCATCCAGGCCCGCTCCGGTCTTTGCGGACACCGGAATCGAATAGTCCGCCTGAAAATCCCGGTGGTTTACCGGGGCATCCAGAAGATCCTGTTTGTTAAACAGCGTGATAACCGGACTGCCCTCCGCTCCGAGTTCACGCAGCGTCTCATAGACGACATGCATCTGCTCATCCATCTGCGGGTTGGAGGCATCCACCACATGAATGACAATATCCGCGTATTTCGCCTCCTCCAGCGTACTCTTAAACGCTTCCACAAGGTGATGCGGCAGCTTCCGGATAAATCCGACCGTGTCGCTCAGAAGAATCTCCTGTGTATTGTCCAGCATCAGAGAGCGGGTCGTCGTATCCAGTGTGGAGAACAGCATGGCGTCCTCCAGTATGCCCGCATCCGTAAGCGCATTTAAAAGACTGCTCTTTCCAGCCGACGTGTACCCGACCAGCGCGGCCACCTTAAGCCCGGACTGTCTTCGCTGTGCACGGATCAGCTCCCTGTGCCGCTCTACGTCTTTCAGCTCTCTTTTCAGTCTGCTGATCCTCTCGCGGATGAGCCGCCGGTCCATCTCCAGCTTCTTCTCCCCCGGCCCTCTCGTGCCGATACCGCCTCCCAGACGGGAGAGAGATTTTCCCAGTCCGGACAGGCGGGACGCGCGGTAGCGAAGCTGTGCCAGCTCCACCTGAATCTTTCCTTCTCCTGACACTGCCCTCGCTGCAAAAATGTCGAGAATCAGAAGCGTCCGGTCAATCACCTTGCAGGAGAGCTCCTCCTCCAGGTTTCCGATCTGGACGCTCGTAAGCTCATCGTCACATATAATTCCCGTGGCGTCCGTCTCCCATATGAGATCTTTCAGCTCCAGAAGTTTTCCCTTCCCAATATAGGTCGCCGGATGAGCGCTGTCCCTCGCCTGAATGATCCTGCCCGCCACTTCCGCACCCGCTGTCTTCGCCAGATCGGCAAGCTCGTCAAGCGAACGGGAAGCCGCATCGGCATTCCCCGTATCCACTCCGACCAGAATCACTTTTTCCTCGATATGTTCCATCTCATACATCACTGTTGTCTCCCTTTTCCGGAAAACCCGGCAGCGCAGACGCGCTACCGGGTCGCAAGAAATTCGGCTTCCTTCTGAGCCGCCTCATCATCCGGATAGTCTTCCAGATACTCTGTCACCTTCTGCCGGGCATTCTCCCAGTCCGCCTGCTGTTCATAGCAGACGATCTCATTGAACTTCATCTCACGGATCATATCCGCACAGGACTCTGCCTCTCCGTTCTCCTGATCTGACGGCTCCGTATCAGCCAGGGCAAGCCCGGCCTGTATATACTCCAGCGCCGTGGCATAATCGGAGCACTGCATGGCGCTGATTCCCGCAAGGTTGTAAAGCTGAACCGTCTGTTCGGCCCCGCCGTCAATAGCCTTTCCAAATGCCTCGAGAGCAGCCTCATAATCCCCCGTCTCATAGTAGGTCATGCCGAGTCCCCGGTACCCTTCCGCGGCCTCTTTTGCATCATCGCTTGATGCAGCCTGCTCAAACTGTGCGGCCGCTTCCTCATAATCTCCGTTCTCCAGTGCCTTTGCCCCCGCCTTATCCGGATTCGCACAGCCGCCGGTCAGCACCGCCGCCATCACACAGATCGCTCCCGCAGCGGCAAGTCTTTTCCTGATCTTCTCTTTTTTCATCTATATTACACTCCCTGCATTTTATCAAGCCCACATTCTTTTCCGGACTTGTCCCGCTATTCCGGATATTTCATCATCCAGAATGAATTTAATATGTTGAGCACCAGAACTACCATGTCGGACATGATCGCATTCTGCATAGTCACAAGACCGAAAAAGGCCAGAACAATAAGAATCACTTTAATGCCTATGGCCATCACCATGTTCTGTTTCACAGACCGGAGCGTTCCGCGGGCAATCCTGACTCCGTTTATGATTTTTGACGGCTCATCTTTCGTCAGAATGACATCCGCCGCTTCAAGAGCCGCGTCCGCACCCAGGCCGCCCATGGCGATTCCGATATCTGCCCGGGCCAGAACCGGCGCGTCGTTGATCCCGTCGCCGACGAAAACAACTTTCTCTCCCTCGGTCTGGCCTTCCCGGAACTCTTCCAGAAGTTCCACCTTATCCTCCGGCATCAGCTCCGAGTACACACTCTCAATTCCGAGGCCGGACGCCACATTCTCCGCAGTCTCTTCGTTATCTCCTGTCAGCATAATCGTAGAGAAATGCCGTCTGTGGAGCCATTTGATCAGCCGTCCCGCGTCCTCGCGTACCGCATCCGAGATCAGAAGGCATCCGGCATACTCACCGTCCACAGATACATACACTGCCGTTCCCACTTCATCAGACGGCTGGCAGAAGATTCCGGACCGGTTCATAAACCTGACATTTCCGACAGACACTTTCCTTCCGTCCACTTCGGCGGACAGCCCGTACCCCGGCATCTCTTCCACATTTCCCACCCGGCTTTTATCCGGATTTTTCCCGTATGCTTCCTGAAGAGACAGAGCGATCGGGTGGGTCGAGTATGCCTCCGCGTGAACGGCAAACTCCAGAAGTTCATCTTCCGTCATCCCCCGGGCGCTGATTTTCTGCACATGGAACACCCCTTCTGTCAGTGTCCCCGTCTTGTCAAAAACATATGTATCCGCCTGGGTCAGCCGCTCCAGCACGCCTCCGCTCTTAATCAGGATTCCCTGCCTGGACGCCGCTCCGATTCCGCCTAAGAAAGCCAGCGGTATGGACACCATCAACCCGCAGGGGCAGGATGCCACAAGGAGGATCAGCCCCCGGTAAATCCACTCATCTCTCGCCTCCGATAGAATCATCGGAGGAAGAATCATCGTCAGAAGGGCAAACAGAATGACAATCGGCGTATAATACCTCGTAAACTTGTCCGCGAAACGGATATGCTCTGATTTTTTATCATCCGCATTCTCCACAAGACGCATGATTTTCTCCGCGGCCGAGTCATTGCACAGCTTTACAACCCGTGCCTCGAGCATACTGTTTAAGTTAATGCTGCCGCTGTACAGACGGTCGCCCGGCTTTACTGATTTCGGCTCTGCCTCTCCGGTAAGAGCTTTCGTATCTACGGTTCCCGTCCCCATGGTAACTACCACGTCCACGGGAATCCGCTCTCCAGGCTTGAGCACGATAATCTGTCTGAGTTTGAGCTCCTGCGGCGGCACAATCTTCTCCGTGTTTCCCACTTTCAGATTCGCGTATTCCGGACGGATATCGATAAAATCAGCGATGGACTTCTTCGTCCGGCTCAGAGACAGCTGCTCCACGAATTTACCGACCTGATAAAAGAGCATTGCCGCGACCGCCTCTTTATGACGGCCGATCGCAAATGCGCCCACTGTTGCGATGATGATAAGCAGATTCTCGTCTATAAACTGCCGCCGGAATACTTTTCTTATCTGCTCCCAGTATGTCCTCAGAGAAAGCGCCGCGTAGGCGATCAGAAACAGAATCGTCTCCGTCCCTTCCGGCCCCTGCAGCCTCGCGGAAACAAACCAGGCTGAAACGCCCAGAACTACTCCTGCCGCGATCTCAATCCCCTTTTTCTTAGCCTCTTCTGTCATTCTCTTTTCCTTTTTCTTTCCCCGCCGCTCCGCAAACGACAGCACCCGGAATTTTCACGGTCTTTTTCTCCGGAACCGGCGGCCTTTTTCCCTTCACATATTATAACGAAAAGAGGCAAAAGCATCAACATCTTTTGCCTCTTCCGCACGAATCTTAAGAATAATTTTCGGATTTATCATCCGTTTTTCCCGAGCACATTTTCCAGCACGTCGTCCATTTTGTCTTTGTTCTCTTCCTGCAGAATACATTCCTGGATTGCCTCATTGAGCGAAAGCATCTTTTCGTCGAGTTCCGATACCATCTTGGCGCATTCCCGCAGATCTCTGCTTATATATTCCGGCGCATTTCCCTCAAACTTATAGTAAATCTTATGTTCCAGACTCGCCCAGAAATCCATGGCAATTGTCCGGATCTGAATCTCCACTTTCGTGTCTACGACACTGTCGGACAGAAAGATAGGAACAGAGACAAGCATGTGATAACTCTTGTAACCGCTCTCCTTTGGATTCTTTATGTAGTCTTTGATGGAAAGCACCTTGAGATCGGACTGGTTTCCGATCATTTCGGCCAGACGGTAGATGTCCGATGTAAATGAACAGATCAGGCGTACACCTGCAATGTCATTGATATACCGGACCATATTTTCAATGGAAGTCTCGTATCCGTAGCGTTTCAGTTTCTTTACGATGCTCTCAGGCGTCTTGATCCTCGT
Source organism: Ruminococcus turbiniformis (assembly GCF_020687545.1). Lineage (GTDB taxonomy): Bacteria > Bacillota > Clostridia > Lachnospirales > Lachnospiraceae > Mediterraneibacter > Mediterraneibacter turbiniformis. The sequence continues at coordinate 44,189 of NZ_JAJEQX010000012.1, forward strand.
CTTGATATGCTCAATCGGATTGTACTGATGTACATGCTGGAATTCATCATTTAAGATCTCCAGCTTTGTGCCCACCTCTTTCATGGCTGCATTATAGAGAAATATCACCGTTTTCCAGCTGTCGACATCCTCGTAGCTCTTAAGCGCAGCCTCTACCTGCTGTTCACTCTTCATCGCGGATATCCCCCATTAGTTATTTTATTGTTCTTTAGTATACCATATTTTGTGTTTCCTGTTAACCGAGTTCACTCTTTTTTTATGAGATTTTTATCTTTGCCGTTTTGCACCGCCACACTCTACAGCTCCAGCTTCATATCGCCCGGATGGATCCATCGTCTCTTTCGCATAAACTCTGAGATAAGCAGTGTCACAACCGCCGGAAGGATAAACTGAATTACAATAATCTTAATCAGGACAATAAGCCCCTGCTCTGTCTGGCTCATCACCTGCCATGTCATCAGCGGCCCCACCAGTCCCGCGGTTCCCATGCCTGATCCGGTCGCATTGTTCGTCATGTGCAGCAGCATCGTTCCCACCGGCCCGAGAATCGCGCTGGATAGGATCGGCGGAATCCAGATCTGCGGATGCCTGACAATATTGGGCACCTGGAGCATGGATGTTCCGATTCCCTGGGCGAGAAAACCGCTCACACCGTTTTCACGGAAGCTGGCAACAGCAAATCCGATCATATTGCAGCAGCACCCTACCGTAGCAGCTCCGGCCGCAAGCCCCGACAGGTTGAGAATCACGCCAAGCGCAGCCGAACTGATGGGCAGCGTCAGGATCATTCCCATCAATACAGATACAACAATTCCCATAACAAGAGGCTGCTGTTCTGTACCCCAGTTAATCAGAGAGCCGAGCCAGCTCATAAAGCCGGAGATCGGCGGACCGACAAACAGCCCTACTGCCGAACCCGCGCTAATGCACACAAGCGGCGTGAGGATAATATCAAGCTTTGTTTTTCCCGAGATCAGAACGCCGATCTCAATTGCAACATACGCCGCGACGAAAGCTCCAAGCGGTTCTCCCGGTCCCGACAGGACAATCCCGCTGTCCGAGAAGAGCGCCCCCGACCTCAGATCTCCCGCGAACGCACCGATCATTCCAACTACTGCCGCCGAGACGATCACCAGATGCCCCGCGTCAAGTTTTCTCGCGACTCCGGCACCGATGCCCGCTCCCGTGAGCGCCGCCGCCACTCTTCCGACCGCGTAGATCATGTCTCCCGTACTGCCGCCCACAAAAAGGCCGATCTGCTGAATGATCGTCCCGATAATCAGTGTGGCAAACAGCCCCTGAGCCATACCGCCAAGCCCGTCGATAAACAGCCGCTTCATACCGCGCCTTCCTTTCTCAGGACGTGCCACTCGCCCCGGAACCTTCCGCCGTCTTCTTCCAGTTGTTCCGTCTTACCGCCGTCTCCCGGAATCAGCGGCATCTCCTCCGCCGTCTCTGATAAGTAATCCGTAAGAAGCCAGCTCACAATATTTACATTATCTTTTCTTCCTGTAATTATATCCGGCGTTACAATTCCGAACATCTGCTCCAGGAAATCAATCGCCACCTGATTCTGCCTGCAGCTGAGAATCAGGCTGTGGTAAAACCAGAGGTATACTCCGTCCACATGCTTTTCATTCTCTCCATTTACCGCCATATCTACATAAACTGTCTGAAACGGGCTGTCAAAACCATATTTCTCCACAAGGGCCATGATCGCCCTTCCGTAAGGTTCCTCACTCAGATAAGCGGAAAGTATCTCCCTGTCTTCTTCTCTGCACTCTCTGATCATATATCTTTGTCCTTTCTCTCACCGTCCTGCTCTTCTTCGCGCAACCGCTTTGCAGGGCTTTTCTTCCTCTCCGGACTTTCAGGCCGCAGCCAGCGCCGGTATACAATTACACTTATTAAATATAACAAAAACAGAGAATACAGGCAACGGGATTTTGGGAATGACTTTTCTTCTCCTCTGTGTTAGAATAGCTTCAGACTTAAAGAAAAGGAGCTTCAGATCATGTTTCGATTATGGGGAAAAGAATTTAAAGACAACCGAATGCTGCGCGACATTGTCATCTGCGATGATTCGGATGACACACGCACTCATAAAATATTTAACGCCCTCGATCAGATCTGCTATGAATTTGACTTAAGCAAGCCGATCTGGCTGGACGCAACCATCACCGAATTTAAGCGGCACGCCAAGGCGAGATTTTATCAGGACAACTTCGTCGATTCCATCGATTTTGATTATCTGGAGATACAGGTGATTGAAGAAGGATGACAGACTGCCCGGAAGCAGCCTGAATCATCCCGGATCATCCGTTCCTGATCGCCTCAAGGGGGCTTAAGCCCATAGCTCTGCGCGCGGGGAAATATCCTGCCGCTGTGCCGGTAAGAACCGCAAACCCTGTTGACAGAAACAGCAGCCATACCGGTATAAACGAAATACTGCCTCCCAGCTCCATCCCTCCTCCTGAAACGAATATATTGATGATGCCTGATATTAAAAGGCTCAGGATATTTCCTGTAATTCCTCCGGCTAAACCGATAAAGGCAGCTTCTATCAGAAACATCCTGCGGATACTGCTGAGGCTGCATCCGATCACCTTCATAACTCCAATCTCTTTTGTCCTTTCGTACACGGACATCATCATCGTGTTTGCAATGCCGATTGCCGCCACCAGAAGTGATACCGCGCCGATACCGCCCAGCACCGCCTGGACCATCTCAAACTGTTTCTTCATACTATCTATATATTCTTTATTTGTAGTCACGTTATAGCCCATTCCCCGGATCTCATCTGATATCCTCTCTACATTCTTCATATCATCGGCCTGGATTTTTGCGGAACTGTAAACGAACTTCCCATATGGCCTGCCGCTCTTTGTCGTCGGCTGTCCCGGGATCGCGCGTCCCCTGAATTCTCTCCTTAAATACTCCTTAAGCACTCCAAGATCACAGAATACATTCTCTGAATTTGCGTTCTGATTTTTCTCTCCTCCTGCAACAACGCCGCTGACCGGAACTGCATATTTTTTCGGGGCCTGCGCCGGGGCAGAACTGATTCCCGCATTACCGGCTCCGTCCCCGCCCTGCTTTTCCGTTCCCATGTCTGCCGGCTGGCCTGACCTTGCGTAGCCATCCTGGTCAAGTACAAGGAAGAGAGGATCTTTTCCAAGATCAATGTCCGGCATCACCCCGGTTTCCCAATATCCTCTTCCGGTCCCTTTTTCTGTAAATCCGGCCAGTACATAATTGCCGAACACAAGCTGCAGTTCGCGGCTGTCCGGATCGGGAAGTTTTCCCCCTTTCTCCATTTTAAGATTCATCGATGCAAGTCCGGCGGGAGTCATTCCCTGTATTTCAATCATTCCCTCATAGCTGCCTTTAAGAACAACTGCGGGAAGGCTCAGAACGGGTTCCGCGCTTTTTACATGTTCGAGCTGTGCCAGCTGTTTCACCACTTCATCGGTAATATATTTCGTCCTGCTTTCCTTTTTTGCTCCGTCCCCCGGCATTTCTTCCTGTCCTTTTCCCGTGACGGTAATTCCTGACGCTCCGCCGTTTTTTTCTACTTCGCTGTACATGGATCTCTGCATTCCCAGTCCAAGCGACACCATTACCACAATCGATGATGTCCCGATCACTACGCCAAGGACTGTAAGAAATGTTCTCAATTTTCTTCTGCTCAGGCTGCTGATGCTCATTCTGAACAGATCATTCCATCTCATCAGAGAATTCCTCCTCTTCCGCCGCATTTTTCCGTTTTCTGCGTTTCATAAGCACAGCCACTGTACCGCCGGAAGCGGCAATGATTCCTATAACGGCAGCCGCTGCCGGGACAAAGCTTTTTTCCTCCTGCGCAGCAGTTTCATCCATATCCGTCAGGCTGTCCATCTCCGCTTTTTCAATATTCACGCTGAATTCCTGCTCTGCCGTACTTATATTTCCCGCATCATCTTCATAGCTGACAATCAGCCTGCATTTTTCTCCTTTCGCGGCATTCTGTTTTATATTCACAATACTGTCGATTGTACCTGTCGCTCCGGAGTCAAGATTACCGATAAACTCCTCCTTTTCCTCAAGCACTTTTCCTTCAAATTTTGCCTTTACATTATACATTTTTACCCGTCCGAGATTATAAAGACTGCAGGATATATTTACCTCATCTCCGGCCGCGGCAGTCTCCGGGGACACCTGAATCCTGCTGAATTCAAATCTCGCTTTCTGGTTTACCGGAATCGCGAGAATCGACTGCGACTCATACTGCACAGCTTTACTGTCCTCGTATTTCATTGACATACCGACACTGTACGGCTTCTGGATCAGATCCGCCCGCGCGTTCAGATCTATTGAAATATCTCTTGTCTCTCCGGCGGGTATCCCCTCCAGGTAGATTGAGCTGGAGCCCGACGCCGGAAGAAATGCCGGGGCCTCGGCCGCGTTGTCAGATCCGGATGAAGGCGGCTGAATGTCAAAAAGCATGTTGGAAACCGGCATATTTTTTGATGTATTTTTCAAGTGTACTGTAAGAGTAAAATTCGTGCCTGCATCTACTTTTCCCGGAGCAGTGTCAAATCCTGTCACAATCACCCGGGGCACGCTTCCCTTTCCGTTCTCCCCGGATTCTCCCGCAATTATGCCCGGCGCGCCTCCCGCGGCTACCGGATCACTGTTATATACTTCACCGGCCGAAAGCACACTGCCAAAACTTTCCGCTCCGCCTCCGAATCCGGTTCCGCCGGACGGGCTTTCTGCTGTATTCCCGCCTTCCGGCGTTTTTTCTTCGGACACTGTCTGGGACGGCTCTTTTGCTTCTGCCTGTGTTTTCACAAACACATATTTATTTGTCTCAAAAGAGTTTACCCCGTCATCATAAGTCAGACGGAACTCCAGTCTGTACGGTTTTCCGGTAACATCTTTTCTCACTGTCAGAGGCTCTTCACCGCCTCCCCACACTGCCTCGACCTGCTGGTCTGCCCCTACTGTTTCCAGGCTCTGTCCATAATTCATCTGTCCTACATCAAAAGGCCAGTCATCGGCATTTTGTATAACAGGTTCGATCCAAACATTCTGCGCGTCTGTATTCCCGCTGTTTTTCACTTTAATTTCAAGGCTTGTATTTTCTCCTGCGCTAAATACCGGTGTTTCCTGGCCGTCCCCGATTCCAAGCTGAATACGTGCAGGCTTCATATCTCCTTCTTCCGCGGATACCTGCCTCGCGGGAAGCATGGAGAATACGAGGGCAGCGCAGAGCATACCCGCCCAGAGGGCTCCCGCCCGTTTTCTTTTCTTTACCCATAAAGTTGCGCCGCTGTATATTCCAGTATTTTCATCCGTTCTGCGACTGAAAATGAATTTATCGTTTTTCATATTTCCTGCTTTCTCCTCTTCTCTTTATTCTCTACAATTTTTCCGTCTATCACGCGGATAATGCGGTCCGCATACTCCGCCTCATTCATGTCATGTGTTACCATCACAAGCGTCCTTCCCTGTTCCGATACAATTTTCTGCATCAGCCGCATTACGTCCTCCGATGTGCGCGAATCCAGATTTCCCGTAGGCTCATCCGCAAAAATGATCCGGGGATCCGACACAAGCGCCCGCGCAATGCTCACACGCTGCTGCTGTCCTCCCGACATCTGGTTCGGCATATGGTTCTTTTGTTTCTCCAGGCTTACCATTCTGAGCATCTTTTCCGCTTTTTTCTTTCTCAAACCTCTCTCCTCTCCCCGGAAAGAAAGCGGCAGGGCTACATTTTCAAGTGCATTCAGTGCCGGAAGCAGATGGAACGACTGGAAAATAAAACCCACATTGTTCCCGCGGAAGCTTACCAGTTCGCTTTCATTCATTTTTTCGATGTGATGGCCGTTTATAATGACCTCTCCCTTTGTCGGCCGTTCCAGTCCGGCCAGCATATTGAGAAGGGTTGACTTTCCTGAGCCCGATGTGCCCACAATGGCACAGAATTCGCCCTCCCGGACAGTAAAGCTTACCCCGTCCAGAGCCCGGACAGCAGTATCTCCTACCCGGTAAAGCTTATACAGATTGTTTACGCAGATTATATTTTTCACATTCTCCTCCTTTTTGCGGATTTCCTCTTCAAGTGAAAAAAGGATAACCGCATCATAAAGGATAAATCAAAAGATAGTGTCCGGGGAAAAGTAAAGATTTTCTAAAAATAAAAAGAAGAAAAGAGACTGCAGACATAAACAACCGGCATGCCAGCCGGTTGTTTCCATTAAAAAAGTCCCGTAAACACGGGACTTTTCACAAGCAGATGACGGGAATCGAACCCGCCTCCCCAGCTTGGGAAGCTGGTGTTCTACCGATGAACTACATCTGCATCTGGCACGATAGAAATTATACCGCTCTTTCTGCAAAAAAGCAAGGCTTTTTTAATCAATCTGCCAGTCAATCGGCTCAATTCCATTACTTACCAGGAACTCATTTGTCTTGCTGAAAGGCCTGCTCCCAAAAAAGCCGCGGAAGGCCGAGAGCGGGCTCGGATGCGGTGCGGTTAAAATCAAATGCTTCGGATTATTGAGCATCGCCTTTTTTCTCTGTGCCGGACTTCCCCACAGGATAAACACCATCGGACGGTCCTGGCTGTTGAGCGCCATAATCGCCGCATCCGTAAACTCTTCCCAACCGATTCCCCGGTGGGAGTTTGCCTGGTGCGCACGCACGGTAAGCACCGTGTTCAGAAGAAGCACTCCCTGCTGCGCCCATTTTGTCAGACATCCATGATTCGGAATCGTACAGCCCAGATCATCGTGCAGCTCCTGATAGATATTCACAAGCGACGGAGGAATCTCTACGCCCTTTTTCACAGAAAAACACAGCCCGTGGGCCTGCCCGTTGTTATGGTACGGGTCCTGTCCCAGGATCACGACCTTCACATCTTTCAGCGGAGTCAGGTGAAATGCATTAAAAATATCCTCTGCCGGGGGGAAAATCAGCCTTGTCCTGTACTCCTCATTCACTTTTTCAAAAAGTTTCCGGTAATACTCTTTCGAAAATTCCCCCTTCAGGGCTTCGTACCAGTCTCCGTTCAGTCCTGCCATAATATTCTCCTTTTTGTCCGTTAACATTTCTGAATCTGTACATCTTCGCGAAAATATTACTCTCTCCCGGTGCTTCCGTACTTTCCGTGCATGCGCTACAGCCTTACCGGTACATTTTCACTGCGCAGATACTCTTTGACCTGTCGGATCTCCAGTTCCTTATAATGGAACAGCGATGCCGCCAGAGCCGCATCCGCCTTGCCTTCTGTCAGAGCTTCACGGAAGTGTTCAAGCTTTCCCGCTCCGCCGGAGGCGATTACCGGAACAGAGACATTCTCCGCAATCGTTCTGGTCAGTTCAAGATCGTATCCCGCCTTCGTGCCGTCACAGTCCATACTTGTCAGAAGGATCTCTCCTGCGCCGAGCGCGTCCACTTTTCTCGCCCACTCAACCGCATCGATCCCCACATCGATTCGTCCGCCGTTTTTGTAAATATTCCATCCGGAACCGTCTGCTCTTCTCTTCGCGTCAATCGCCACGACGACACACTGGCTTCCGAATTTGTCCGCAGCCTCGCTGATCAGTTCCGGCGTGTTTATCGCCGAGGAATTGATGGACACCTTATCCGCGCCCTCTCTTAAAATCGCACGAAAATCATCCACCGTCCGGATTCCTCCGCCCACTGTGAACGGAATAAAGACACACTCCGCTACCTTTCTCACCATGTCAATCACAGTTCCTCTGGCGTCAGAGGATGCGGTGATATCCAGAAATACAAGCTCATCTGCCCCGGCTCTGTCATACGCCTTCGCAATTTCCACCGGATCTCCCGCATCTTTCAGATCAACGAAATTGACTCCTTTGACCACCCGCCCGGCATTCACATCCAGACAGGGAATAATTCTTTTTGTAAACATATATTTCCTCCCAAACCGGATGCCGCGCATCACAGCTCTACAAAATTTCTCAGAATAGCGAGTCCCACATCACTGCTCTTTTCCGGATGAAACTGACACGCAAACACGTTATTCTGTTCCACCGACGCATGGATGTGCGTGCAGTAATCCGTGGATGCCTTTACAATCTTTTCATCCTCTGCTCTCAGATAGTAGGAATGCACAAAATAGACATACGCTCCGTCCTGTATTCCCCGGAAGAGCCGTCCGTCATTTTCAAGATGAAGAGAGTTCCATCCCATATGGGGGATTTTCATCCCTTCCTGCTCCGGGATTCGTAAGATCTCTCCTTTAAGGATTCCAAGCCCTTCCACTCCCGGCGCCTCATCGCTCCGCTCGAAAAGCAGCTGCAGTCCCAGACAGATACCGAGAAACGGCGTGCCCTTGTTTACTACACGGCGTATCACCTGATCCAGCCCCCGCGCTCTGAGTGTTGCCATTGCATCTCCGAAAGCGCCCACTCCCGGAAGGATCACTTTATCCGCCGACTCAATCTTTTCCGCGTCGCCGGTTATCACCACTTCCTGTCCCAGCGACAGAAGCGCTTTCTCCACACTTCGTATATTTCCCGCATCATAATCAATGATCGCTGTCATCATCTTTTAATCCTCTTTTCTTCCCATACCTGTTTTTACCACAGGAACCGGCGTATCGTCAACCGCGTCCAGGTTATTGATGTATTTTTTCGTCTCTTTTACGATCACCGGTGACAGCAGAAGCACTGCGATCAGGTTCGGAATCGCCATCAGAGCATTCAGAATATCCGCAATCAGCCACACAAGGTCAAGCGCAAGCACCGGAGCGATCAGAGCAACCACTATGTAAAGCACACGGTATGGTATCAGGCCTTTCTTTCCCGAGAAGTACTCTACGCACCGCTCGCCGTAGTACGCCCACCCCAGAATGGTTGAATACGCAAATGTAATAATGCCGACAACCAGAATAAATGGTCCGAAATAGGGGATCTGTGCAAATGCAAGTGTTGTCAGCGTTCCGCCGTCTTCGATTCCGGATCCCACACCTGCGGGATCCCTGAGCATTGTAGAGACAAGCACAAGCCCTGTCATCAGGCAGACAACAACCGTGTCCCAGAAAGTCCCTGTAGACGAAACAAGCGCCTGTCTGACCGGATTTTTCGTCTTGGCCGCCGCTGCCGCAATCGGCGCGGATCCCATACCGGACTCGTTGGAAAAAAGACCTCTCGCAACTCCGTACTGAATCGCATAGCGCAGCCCGCCGCCCACGAGACCGCCCACAACAGCCCCCTGATCCGCAAAGGCGAGTCTGCAGATCGTCGTAATCGCCGGTATGACGTATTCATGATTCATACCGAGAATGATCACACAGCCGAGCACATAAAAAACAGCCATAAACGGAACAAGTTTCTCACACACACTGGAGATCGTCTTAATACCGCCGAAGATGACAAACGCCGTCAGTACCGCCACAGCAACTCCTACAATCCATGGCTGGATTCCCAGATTCGAGCTGCACACTTCCGCAATGGCGTTAACCTGCGTCGCGCAGCCGATTCCGAAGGAGGCAAATCCTGCAAATACGGCAAAAATCATACCGAGCCACTTCATGTTCAGCCCGCGCTCCAGCGCGTACATGGCACCGCCCTGCATACGCCCGTCAGGCGTCTTGACGCGGTACTTCACGGCAATCAGTGATTCGGAATACTTTGTCGCAATTCCAAACACACCGGTCAGCCAGCACCAGAGTACCGCTCCGGGGCCGCCAAGCGCAATCGCAGTTCCGACTCCGATAATATTTCCTGTTCCTATCGTAGACGCAAGAGCTGTCGTCAGCGCCGCAAACTGGCTCACTTCCCCGTCCGCTCCATCCTCTTTGGCCACAGAAAGCGGAATCCCTTTGATAATTGTTTTTCTCTGGATGAATCCTGTGCGGATTGTGAGAAAAACATGGGTTCCAAGAAGAAGCAGAATCATGCCCCAGTCCCAGACAAGGTCATCAATGGACTGAATAATCCCGTAAATTGTCTCGTACATGTTTTTTCCTCCCTGTTCTCATTTCATTCCCTGATTTCATCACGGACATCTGGTATCTTATGCGCTTTATATTCCGAAGATGCATATTTCACGCCAGAATGCACATGAGGCATACGATAAGCCCACTGCTCTCAGCGGCATGCCGTATGCCTCAAAACCATCGGTAATAGTAACATTTTAACGCATTTTCACTTTAATGTAAAGAAGTATTTTGACTTCCCTTATCCTCATTTTCCATAACCGTCTTTGCATCAAGCTCAAACCAGAACGCGACGCCATTGTCATAGTTTTTGACGCCATACTTCTGGCGGAAAGACTCCATGATCGCCTTAACGATCGAAAGTCCGATGCCGTTGCCTCCGTACTCCCTCGTATGCGCTTTATCCACTTTATAGAACTTATCCCAGAGTTTCGGGATATCTTCCTCCGGAATCGGTTTTCCGCTGTTGAACACAGTAATTCTTGCCTTGTCTCCGTCCCGGATGATTCTCACTTCGATTCTCCGTTCATTCTCCACATGGTGAATTGCATTTGTCAGGTAATTGCGCACTACCTGTTCCGTCTTGAACTCATCGGCCCACACATACAGCTTTTCATCGGCGACAAAGTCCACCGACGCCTCCGCCTGCTGAATCAGTATCTCGCAGCTCGCAATCACGCCGCTCACAAGCCCTACAATGTCAAAACGCTCAAACTGAACTTCATCTGATCCGAATTCCAGCTGATTCAGCGTCAGAAGGTTCTTTACCATCCGGTTCATCTTATCCGCTTCATCCATGATGACATCGCAGTAAAATTCCCGGCTTTCCGGATCATCATTGACCCCTTCCCTGAGTCCTTCTGCATATCCCTGAATGAGGGCGATAGGCGTCTTTAACTCGTGGGAGACATTTCCCAGAAATTCGTTTCTCATATCTTCCAGCTTTTCCTTCTGTTCGATATCTTTCTGAAGCTGGTTATTCACACTTTTAAGCTCTGAGATCGTCTTTTCCAGCTGTTCTGACATTCTGTTGTAATTGCGTCCGAGGATGCCGATCTCGTCTTCCCCGCCCCGCGTATACCTGGCATCGAAATTGAGGTTTGCCATTTCCTGGGAAAGTCTGGTCAGTTCCATAAGCGGCTGGGTAATTCTTCGCGAAAAAAGCCATACAAAAAAGCCGCCCAGAATCATACCGACAATTCCCAGATATATCAGAAACTGATTTGCAAGCGACGCGCTCTCCTCAATACTTGCCAGCGGACTCTGCATCAGGAACCACGAGCCGTCGGAAAACCGTCCCCACATCCGCAGATACTCCATCTCTCCGCCTGTCATGTCGCTGGCCGAGCGGTACACAGTGTACATATCCGTCTGCCGGAGCACGCTCTCTGCCTGGATTGTATTTAATCCCAGAATCCCGACAAGCATTTCCTTAAACCGGGGATCGTCCACACTGAGCGTGCGGACAATCGCATCGCCCTTCGCATCGATCACGACCAGATCAATATTCGCCCGCTCCGCGCGGATCACAATCTGATTCTGCACTGTGTCATCGGTCAGATTCCCGTCCCGTATTGTTTCGTTGATCTGATTGTAGGTTTTTATCAGGTCCTGCGTTTTATGCGACAGATAATAGGAGCCGAGGAACCCGTTATTGATCATAAGCACTCCGCCGAGTACAAACGCAAACAGACCGATAAAAATTGCCGTCATCTGTCTTCTGATCGAATGTTTCATCGTATGTCACCCCGGATCAGTCTGTCTCGAACTTGTAGCCCATGCCCCATATTGTCCGGATATATTCTCCCTTATCCCCAAGCTTGCTCCTGAGTTTTTTTACATGGGTATCAATTGTGCGGGCATCGCCGAAATAATCATAGTTCCATACGTTGTTCAGTATCTTTTCTCTGGAAAGAGCGATGCCCTCATTTTCCATAAAATAGGAAAGAAGCTCAAATTCCTTATAACTCAATTCGATCGGCTCCCCGTCAATTTTGACAATGTGCGCCGTCTTATCCAAGACGATTCCGCCTGCCTCGATCACATCCCCTTCATCGCTTCCGAGCGTTCTCCGGAGAATAGCGTTTACTCTTGCCACGAGGATCTTCGGGCTGAACGGTTTTGAGATGTACTCATCCACGCCAAGTTCGAATCCCTGCAGCTCATCCCGTTCTTCCGAGCGCGCCGTAAGCATAATGATCGGCACTTTCGACGACTCTCTGATCTCCCTGCACACCTGCCATCCGTCCATCTTCGGCATCATCACGTCCAGTATAATCAGGGCAATGTCCTTGTCCGAATAAAAGACATCCATCGCCTCCATCCCGTCGCCTGCTTCCAGCACACTATAGCCCTCCCTGGCCAGGAAGTCCTTTACAAGTTTGCGCATGCGGCTCTCATCGTCAACCACCAGTATTTTTATATTTTCCATAGATCATTCTCCTCTTTCAACACTTTAAAATTACTTTAAGTCTAACAGAGAAATATGTCAATCCTGTGAACGTGACCCGCAGGCAGATTGCTTCAAAAATATTGCGGTTCTGCATTGCCGGCACGTTCTGCCGAAAATTCTTCTTGCAAATCCTTCCCTTTGCTGATAATATATTATCTGTTCGTGAGGGAGTAATTGGCGCGATGATGCGCGGTAAGTCAACATGCTGATCCCGTATCGGGATCTGGCTTATCTTAAATAATGAGACTCATGTACAGTGTTTTTGCTGTGCATGTGTTTTCCGACAGGTGCAGCAAAGCGCCTGCTTTTTTTGTTCCGGTTTATCCGGACCACGCTGCGCAGCATATGCACAGCCTATTTTACTGCAAAGGAGAAAAGAAAATGGGACTGATTGAACTATTTATTCTGGCCGTAGGTCTCTCCATGGACGCTTTTGCGGTCTCTGTCTGTAAAGGGCTTGCAATGCCCCGGATAACATTGAAGAAAGTCGCCGTAGTCGGCGCATGGTTCGGCGGATTCCAGGCTCTGATGCCGGCCATCGGCTACATCCTCGGAGTACAGTTCCGGGACAAAATCACAGCCATCGATCACTGGATCGCCTTTATCCTTCTGGGAATCATCGGAATCAACATGATACGCGAAGCCTGTTCAGGGGAATGTGAGACAGAAAGTGAATCCCTTGATATCAAGACCATGTTTCTGCTGGCGGTCGCTACCAGCATTGACGCTCTGGCAGTCGGAATCACCTTCGCATTCCTCAACGTCAACATCATAGCGGCAGTGCTTTTCATCGGAATTACAACGTTTATCATTTCCTCAATCGGAGTGAAGATCGGCAATGTATTTGGCACAAAGTACAAGGCAAAAGCAGAGCTTGCGGGCGGCATCATTCTCATTCTGCTCGGTTTCAAAATTCTTCTCGAGCATCTGGGAATCCTCCCGTAAGATGCGAAGAAGGGGTGTTCACACTGTCAGAATGTAAACACCCCTTCTCTGCATTCCTGTTTTACTCCAGTTCATATTTTGAAAAATACTGATGAGCCATCTCTTCATCCTCGCCCTGTACGACAAGTCTCATAGGAAGTCCGAGTTTGATAGACATAAGTCCCAGAATAGATTTTCCGTCTATGCGGAAGTTCCGGTGCGTCATATCCGTCACATCGATATCGGATTTCATGTTCTGACATGCATCACAAAAGCTGAGCAGTTGGCTCGAGGTTACAAATTTGATCTTTTTCTCAACCATTTTTCCGACCTCCCGTTTTTCACGTCTGTAGTATATAATACAATTCCCGTTTTGGGTGAAAAAGTTGTCAAATCTTAACGCATCTTAACGCCCTTTTTTCACAGGATCCGCCTCGCCATATCCCGGGCCGCGAAGGCCGCTCCGCAGGCTGCTTCCTCCTCGCACAGAGCAGGCTGCGCGGGCATTGAAAACATCCCGGAGGCAATCTTTCTCAGAGTCTCATTCCGGCGGAATCCGTTTCCCGAAAGGATGATCTTATCTCCTTTCAGCCCGGCAGCAGTCTGCATCACATTATACATCTCATACAGTTCCCGTATCATTCCCTCCATTACGCCGCGCACAAGGAATGACGGGCGGAAATTCTCCGTACTGATGCCGCTGATTACGCCGCGTCTTCCGGGCATTTCTCTTGTGCCTGCAAACGAGGTATCCACGGTCAGCCCTCCCGTATCCGCCGTATCTTTTGCAAGCATCTCCATAACGCGGTAGTGGTCTGTGATCTGCATCCCCGCCGCATCCGCATATTCTCTGAAGAAGCGTTCCAGCATCGCGTACGCCCTTCCCCCGCACAGCGATGAGCCGGTCAGAAGGTAACTGTCTTCTGTCAGCGGCCGTGTCTCAATCCCGTTTTCATCCAGGCAGACATCCGAGCGGACCGAAATCTGCCCGCCGGTTCCCATATTAAGGAGCACCGCTCCTTCCCGGTTTCCAACCGCGCCGAGAAAAGACGCCTGATTGTCCCCAATCGCTGTACATACCGGTATGCCCCGATATTCTCCAAGCGGTCTCAGTCCGGCAGTCACCTCAGGGAGCACATCCGGAGCAGAAGCTTCGGCTTCTGTTATCTCTCTCATAAAAGCCCGCTTCCTCACGTCAAACAGCCCGAATCCCGCCGCATTGCCCGCATGTACGAGCGGCTGTTCTCTCCCGGCGAGGCGCATTCCCGCGTAGTCCATGATCGTACAGATCTTCACAGCGTCAGACGGCAGATTCCCTGTCTTATCCATATAGAGATGCGTTGCAAGACCATAGCCTGAGTACACACGTACCCCATACTTTTTCCAGAGGAGTCCGCACACACTGCCGCCTTCCCCCAGCGGGAGATTCCCCCTTCCGTCCTGCCACGTATAGAGCGGGCTCACATGTCTCCCTCTTTTATCTGTATACAAAATGCCATGCATCTGCCCGGTCAGGCCAATCGCGGAAATATCCTCATATTCCTGCAGCATTTTATCAAGCGTTTCTTTCAGCCGATTAAAAATACGTTCCGGATCCTGCGTCTTCTCCCACGCATGATCCGAGGGAAGGAAGCTGTCGTTCGGTATAGTACAGGTATTAATCGGCCGCTCCTCTCTGTCTGATATCAGGGAAAAACTAATCGTGGTAGTGCCTATGTCAATGCCGAGAAATTTCACAGGTTCTTCCTCCTTTTCTCAAATGAGCCATTCTCTCCGCAAAAAAGAAAAGGGCCCGGGAAAATCTGTCATTTTCAGGGGCTCCGCTGCCATAAAACTGCGGATAACAGGACTTGAACCTGCACGTCGTAGACACCAGATCCTAAATCTGGCGCGTCTGCCAATTCCGCCATATCCGCATTCTCCATATAATTCTCCGGCAGACAGACTGTATCTGCACTGTCGCCAGAAAAAAAATAGAACAAACACTGCGTGCTTGTTCTAAGTGAGCGTGCGGGGATTCGAACCCCGGACAACTTGATTAAAAGTCAAGTGCTCTACCACCTGAGCTACACGCCCTTATTTTCCCCGGCTTTCCCAGGATAAACTGGGCTAGCTGGATTCGAACCAGCGAATGCAGGAGTCAAAGTCCTGTGCCTTACCGCTTGGCGATAGCCCATCGAAGACTTGAGTCTGACACTGCATGCCAGTAGGAATATAAAGGAAAGGGTGGGTAGTGGGACTCGAACCCACGATATCCAGAACCACAATCTGGCGCGCTAACCAACTGCACCATACCCACCATAACGAGCCTGGGGGGATTCGAACCCACGACCTACGGCTTAGAAGGCCGTTGCTCTATCCAGCTGAGCTACAGACTCATTTTTACCATTCTCGAAGAAAACAATACGCTTTCCACAAGAAAAGCGGGTGATGAGAATCGAACTCACGTATCCAGCTTGGAAGGCTGGTGTTCTACCATTGAACTACACCCGCACATATCGGGGTGACAGGATTCGAACCTGCGACCTCCTGGTCCCAAACCAGGCGCTCTAGCCAAGCTGAGCCACACCCCGGTACAATCGCTGCTTCCTGTCTTTCCCGTAGCGCAAGCATTATTATATTATAAGCTTTTCCTAATGTCAACAATTTTTTTGTATTTTTTTACTTTTCGCGTTTTTTCGTCCCTGTCCGGCCGAAAACCGCTTTCTATTCCTCACTGTTTTGCTGTCAGATACCTCTGCTCATATGTAATTTTCCCGTCCTCAGAGACCTCCATCAGCATATAACTCCCCCGGCGCCCTTCCTGGCGCGGAAACGATAAACTTCCCGGATTAAGCACAGTTACTCCGCCCTTCTGGTCAAAAAACGGCCTGTGAGTATGTCCGAACATCACGATATCAGATCTTCTGGCTTCCCCTTCCTCCCGGATATGTTCCGGGTCAAGAGATACATAGTACGCATGGCCATGTGTGATAAACACCTTATATTTTCCTATATAAAATTCTTCTTCCCGCGGAAGCCCGGAAAAAAAGTCGTTATTTCCCCTCACCATATGTTTTTCACAGTCCACAACTGCATCAATATACTCTTCTCCGCCCTCCAGGTCTCCGAGATGTATGAACATATCGATAGCGCCTGCCTCTTCAAGTGCCTGATCAAGCCCCGCATGTCTGCCATGTGTATCGCTGACAATCAATACTCTCATTCCATATCCTCTCCGATTTTTTCTTTCAGAATCTCCTTCATTGCCCGAAGCGCCTTGCCTCTGTGGCTCAGTTCATTTTTCATTTCCGGATCCATCTCCGCCGTGGTCATGCCATATTCCGGGACATAGAAAATCGGGTCGTAGCCGAACCCGTTTCCGCCGGACGCCTCGTCTGCAATCCGCCCCTCGATCGTCCGCCGGACGGTTGTCACCGTACCGTCAGGGAAGACTGCTGCCACCGCGCATACAAACCGGGCTGTACGTTCCTCATCCCGCACGCCTTCCAACCGGTCCAGAAGGATCCTGTTTTTGATATCATAAGAAGTATCTTCCCCCGCAAACCTCGCCGAATAGATGCCGGGAGCCTTATCAAGATAATCGATTTCCAGGCCGGAGTCATCCGCCAGCACAATATCATTTGTAAGAATTCTGGAAACCGCTCTCGCCTTTATCTCCGCATTTTCCTCAAAAGACATCCCGTCCTCCACAATTTCCGTATCCGCTCCGGCTTCCTTCATAGAAAGGATCTCCATTCCAAGATCTTTCATGATCATGCGGATTTCCCTCATTTTGTTTTCATTTCCCGTTGCAAATATAATTCTTCTTTTCATCTCAATGCATCCTTCTGTTTCTTTTGTTTTGGCGGTTTCGGCCCCGCGAACTGGTAAAAGTATGTTTTCAGCATACCGTTATAAATTTTCCTGTTTTTGTCCGCTTTTCTTCCGAAATAACGTTCCGCATCCTCATAGCTTGTAATCATGTAGGCTGACCAGCTGTCAAGTCTGCGGAAAGCCTCCCCGAACTCCCTGTAAAGCCCCGGAAGATTTTTCTTTTCCTCCAGCCGCTCCCCGTACGGCGGATTTGTGATGATAAATCCATACTTTTTCGGATGGCTCAGGTCTTTGACTTCTCTCTGCTGGAAATGAATAAGACTGCCCACGCCTGCCGCTTCTGCGTTTTTCCGCGCGGCGCGCAGGACCTCCCCGTCCGCATCATAGCCCTGAATATCTGTTTCGATCTGATCGTTTATTACATCGGATGCCTCGTTGACCGCCTCGTACCAGTTCCTTTTTCCGACAAGGTTCGTCCAGTTTTCAGCCGTAAAAGAACGGTTCATTCCCGGAGCGATATTCGCGGCAATCATGGCCGCCTCAATGGGAAATGTTCCGCTCCCGCAGAAAGGATCGACCAGAATCCTTTCTTTCCTCCACGGGGTCAGCATAATCAGCGCCGCCGCAAGATTCTCGGCGATTGGCGCCTTTCCCGCCACCGGCCGGTATCCTCGCTTATGAAGAGAAACGCCTGTCGTATCCAGTCCCACCGTAACTACATCTCTCATAAGAAACACACGTACCGGGTAGGAGGCACCGCTCTCCGGGAACCACTCTATCCGGTATCTGGATTTCAGGCGCTCTACCATGGCCTTCTTCATAATCGACTGGATATCCGACGGGCTGAACAGACGGCTTTTTACCGAGGCAGCTTTTGCCACCCAGAACTTACCGTCCGCCGGGATATAATCCTCCCAGGGAATGTTTTTTGTTCCTTCAAAAAGCTCCTCAAACGTCCGGGCCTGGAAACTCCCCACTTTCAGAAGTACCCTTTCTGCTGTTCTCAGAAAAATATTTGCCCTGCATACAGCATCTATGCCGCCCGAAAATGTGACTCTTCCATCCTCCACCTGCACGATCTCGTAACCCAGATCCTGGATTTCACGCTTAAGCACTGACTCCAGCCCAAAATGACAGGGAGCGATCCATTCCATTTTATCCATTCAGTATTCCGTCCTTACGTTTTGTCTGTTATCATCTTACTATAAATCAGGGGCAGAGTAAAGTTGAACTTTGCTCTGCCCCTTCGCATTTACCGTCTCCCGGTTTCCGGATTTAATACCTGTCCGACTCGCTGTAATCATCCATGTTTCTTCCGCAGTTGCGGCTGGAATTTCTGGATGAAGATGTTGTGCTGTTCTTGTTTGCATTCTTATTCTTGCTCTGGGTGTCGGAGTAGGATGAATAAGAGTTGTTTTTGGAATTTGTGTTGTTTGAATTGTTTGTGTTATTGTAATTCTTTGCCATGAGTATCCCTCCTGTTTTTTTGGTTCAGTCATAGTATGAACCTGTTCAGGATGAATTATTCTCAATTTTATGTCCATATTCTGTTTTACACGGCATGTTTTTACATTTTTCAAATTTTTTTCTTGCTTTTTCCAATTCCGTATATTATACTGTCTATTGTAGAAAGTAATTTCTACAACCCCTTATTAATTATTTATACTCCCCTCAAAAGACCGATGGCTCCCCCATCGGTCTTTTACCGTACTCTCATTCGTTCATAATTTGTTCATTTATTATTATAAATTCTTTCATTTTATGATCACGTTTTCTTCATTTCTCTCCCCTATACTAAAACCATCGAAAGGAACAGAAGAAAAGAAAAATATCAGACACATTACAGAGACGCTTTCAAGTTATTAGAATAAACTTTTTCATAATACATGCCGGGGGCTGAGAAATCAGCCACCCGGCATCCTCCCTTTTTACGGAACTTTTTCTCACAGCGGTCCAATCAGGCCGATCAGAAGTCCAAGCACCGCGGCCGCAGCAATCTCTGCCAGAATCATTCCAAACCCTTTTCCGCTTTTCTCCCTGCCGCTCTGAATCTCCGCCGGAACAGGAGGAAGATCACGCAGCACCTGAGAAAACTCCGCGTATTTCTTTTTTGATTCTCCGGTACAGCGGCGGATCAGCCGTTCAAACCGCACCTCTTCTCTTCGCCGCAGCTGCGGTGTAATCTCCGAACATGCAAGAATAAACTGAACCGTTCTTCCATAGGCAAACAGATCTGCGTCCTGATTTTTTGTAATCCCCATGTCATAAACAGGCTTCACGAAATGGTTTCTCACAGCCCTCTTCTGCATTTGCTTCATAACAAACGCATTCTCCTGCGACTCCAGATCAAGAAGGAACAGTCGTCCCTCATCTGAAATTACAATACTGTACGGATTAAGATACCGGTAGTTTCTTCTGTTTCTGCATCGGTAAAACTGATCGACACAGACCGCAAGCTGACGGAACCACTCAAACACGGTTTTCTTATCCAGCCTGGGATTTTCCCCGATACAGTGAATCAGAAGTTTCCCCGGTACGCAGTCCATTCCCTGCCTGCAGCGGGCTCCGTGGTCAATAAACTTCAGCACTTCATACATTTCTTCCATATGCAGTTCTCTTCGGCTGTATCTGTTCAGCCGGTTCCGCGTTTCCCTCCTGCGCAGAACCGGCAGAATACATTCATCCCACTGAATTCCATCAGAACCTGATGATGAAAAAAAGAGTGTAAATTCAGACCCGAGCGGTCCGAGTAAACATATCATACTGTAACGGCAGGAAAAAATCAAGCATTTCCGCACAGTGCCCTCACTTCTCCCGCCCGGCACCTTTCATCCGGCACCGTTTATTCCGACATCTCCAGATGACCAGCGTATCCAGTCATTCCAAAGTATTCAGGCGTTCCAGCGCCGCTGCAATCACCTTATCCATATCATAATACCGGTAATCTCCAAGTCTGCCTCCGAATATGACATTCTTTTCCTGCTCCGCAAGTTTTTTGTACGATTCAAACAGAGCATTGTTCTTCTCATCATTTACCGGATAGTAAGGCTCCATCCCCACACTCCACTCCGATGAATACTCTCTTGAAACAACTGTTTTCTCCTGGGTTCCGAACTCAAAATGCTTGTGCTCAATCACACGGGTATAAGGCACTTCCCTGTCCGTATAATTGACAACTGCATTTCCCTGATAATTGGCGCAGTCAAGCACTTCCGTTTCAAACCGCACGGAACGGTATTCCAAAGCTCCAAGCTGATAGCCAAAATACTCATCGATCATACCTGTGAAAATAATCTTGTCCGCGGTATCCGGATTTTCTTTCCTGAATTCAAAGAAATCTGTTCCCGTGCGCACATCCGCCTCTGCCAGCATTTTCTCAATAATCGGAGTATATCCGCCGACAGGAATGCCCTGATACCGGTCGTTAAAGTAATTATTATCGTAGATAAACCGGCAGGGAAGGCGCTTTATGATAAACGCGGGGAGTTCCGTGCATTTTCTTCCCCACTGTTTCTCCGTATAGCCCTTCACCAGTTTCTCATAAATGTCTCTTCCGACTAAAAACAGCGCCTGCTCTTCCAGGTTTTTCGGCTCCGTGATCCCGGTTTCCCTCCGCTGTCTCTCGATAATCTCCTTCGCCTCTTCCGGCGTGCGGATTCCCCACATCTTGCTGAATGTATTCATATTGAAGGGGAGATTGTACAGCTCATCTTTGTACACCGCCACCGGTGAATTGATATAGTTGTTAAACTCTGCAAACTGATTGATATACTCCCACACTTTCCTGTCCGATGTGTGGAAAATATGCGCGCCGTATTTGTGGACATGAATTCCTTCAATATCCTTGCAGTATATGTTGCCTCCGATATGATCTCTGCGGTCGATCACAAGACATTTCTTTCCCTTTCTTCCGAGTTCATACGCCATAACCGCCCCATACAGTCCGGCTCCCACGATCAGATAATCATATTTTCTCATAGCTTTTCTCTCCTGCTTTCGTATTTCTGAATCAATACTGTTTCAAATCGATTTCAGTATAACATTTTTAGACGCCTGTTTTGCAAAGTATATTTTTTTCGTTATTTTGCCTATATAATGTATTTTTTCATTTACAAATTGGTTATTATGCACTAAACTGTAAATGTAGGCGTTTTTCAGAGGAATCCTCTCGGAACCGCCATCTACAGAACGGAGGTACCATACAATGAAAGGAAACGTTATCGTCGGACAGTCAGGAGGCCCGACTGCGGCAATCAACTCCAGCCTTGCGGGTGTTTACCGCACTGCGAAAGACCGCGGGGCTGTAAAAGTATACGGAATGCTTCACGGAATTCAGGGACTGCTTCAGGAGCGCTATATCGACCTGTCCGAATATATCACAAATGAACTCGATGCCGAACTTCTCAAGAGAACGCCGGCTGCTTTTCTCGGATCATGCCGCTATAAGCTGCCCGAGATTCACCAGGACAAAGAAGTCTACGAGAAAATATTCGGAATACTCGATAAACTCAACATTGAAGCCTTTATCTATATCGGCGGAAATGATTCCATGGACACAATCAAAAAGCTGTCTGATTATGCGATCGTAACAGGACATCCGACCCGCTTTATCGGCTGTCCGAAAACAATCGACAATGACCTTGCGCTCACCGACCACACACCGGGATACGGAAGCGCCGCAAAATATATCGGAACATCTGTAAAAGAGATCATCCGCGACAGTTTCTGTCTTGAATATGAGAAAGGACTTGTCTCCATTGTAGAAATCATGGGCCGCAACGCCGGATGGCTCACCGGTGCCGCTGCGCTGGCAAAAGGTGAGGACTGCGCCGGCCCCGATCTGATCTATCTGCCGGAACTTCCGTTTGACATTGAGGCTTTCGGACAGAAAGTCAGGGAACTTCTTGTGAAAAAGCCATCTGTTGTAGTGGCCGTTTCCGAGGGAATCCGTCTGGCGGACGGAAGATATGTATGCGAACTCGGACAGAGCATCGACTTTGTCGACGCATTCGGCCACAAACAGCTCTCCGGCACGGCAAATTACCTTGCAAGCTATATTGCCGGTGAAATCGGCTGCAAAACACGTTCCATTGAGCTGAGTTCTCTTCAGCGCTCCGCATCCCACTGCGCTTCCCGTGTTGATATTCTGGAAGCATACCAGGTAGGCGGAGCCGCCGTAAAAGCGGCCGATGAGGGAGACTCCGGCAAAATGGTTGTTCTTCAGCGTCTTTCTGATGATCCGTACCAGAGCGGCACGGAAGTCAAAGATGTGCATAAAATCGCAAATGACGAAAAACTCGTTCCGCGTGAGTGGGTAAACGAGGACGGTTCCTATGTGACCGATGAGTTCGTCAGCTATGTACGCCCGCTCATCCAGGGCGACGTATCTCCTGTCATGGTAGACGGTATACCGCGTCATCTCTACCGCCAGATATAGGAAATACTGTTTCAGTCGTCCGGATGTAGCCGGGAGGGCGGCCTGTGAGATGACAGGTGCGGCTCTCCCGGCATTTTTCTGTCATACAAAAAGAGCCAACAGGAGGTAACTTATGATTATTAATAACGGTTTTATCATGGATCCCGCCGCATGCCGGTCTTACACGTCCGACATCCGCATCCGTGACGGAATAATCGAGCAGATCAGCACCCACATTGAGCCGGAGCCTTCCGAGCAGGTTATCGACGCCGCCGGGCTGACGGTCGCGCCGGGGCTTGTTGATACCCACGTCCATTTCCGCGACCCGGGATTCACCCATAAAGAAACAATCCACACCGGGGCTCTCGCCGCTGCCAGGGGCGGATTCACTTCCGTCATATGCATGGCGAATACCTCGCCCACCGTAGATAACGTCAGTGTGCTGACCGATATTCTGGCCCGCGCCGGGAAAGAAGACATCCGCATCTACCAGGCAGCGTGTGTGTCACGTTCCCTGAAGGGCCAGGAGCCTGTCGATATGGAGGAACTGAAGTCGTACGGAGCATGCGGATTCACCGATGACGGTATTCCCATCCGGGATGCCGCCTTCCTCTACAGCGCAATGGAAAAGGCAAAGGAATTAAACGTTCCCATCAGCCTCCACGAGGAAGATCCTTCCTTTATCAAAAACAACGGCATCAATCATGGAAACGTTTCGGACGAGCTCGGAATATACGGTTCCCCGTCCATCGCCGAGGAATCTCTTGTGGCAAGGGACTGCCTTCTTGCGCTGCGCTCCGGGGCGGACGTCGTAATCCAGCATATCAGTTCCGGACGCTCCGTAAACCTTGTCCGGATGTTTAAGGCGCAGGGCGCTTCCCTGCACGCAGAGGCAACTCCGCATCATTTTACACTTACCGAGGATGCCGTGCTGAAATACGGATCGCTGGCCAAAATGAATCCTCCGCTTCGCACGGAGGAAGATCGTCTCGCAGTCATTCAGGGACTTGTCGACGGAACGATCGATATCATCGCCACCGACCACGCCCCGCACAGCAAGGAAGAAAAAGCCAGGCCCCTTACAGCGGCGCCAAGCGGAATCACGGGGCTTGAGACCTCTCTTGCCCTCGGAATCACATCGCTTGTGCGTCCCGGGCACCTCACCCTGATGCAGCTTCTGGAAAAGATGACCGTCAATCCGGCAAAACTCTATCACCTTCCGGCAGGGAAAATTAAGGAGGGCGAAGCCGCGGACTTTGTCCTGTTTGATCCCGAGGAATGCTGGACTCCGGATGAGTATGCTTCCATGTCCTGCAACACGCCCTTTACCGGCTGGAAACTGTACGGAAAAGTCAAGATGACCATATGCAGAGGAAAGATTGTATATACCGAGGGTTAAAACATCCCGAAAAGATCTTCATGTCCAACAGACGAAAACGGAGAGCAGCAGTCACGCTGTTCTCCGCTTTCCTTCTACACCGCTTTTTCCCGCGCATACCTGTTTTCCGGATATCGTCTCTCCGGAGCTGTATTCTGATACCGGAAGATACTCAGCACAATCCCCATGAGCAGATAAGAGACAACCATACCGCTGCCCCCGTTCATGAGAAACGGACAGTAGTTTTCAGCATAAATGATCCCCATATTGTTCATAAAGCACAGCAAAATCTCAATCAGAAATACAACCGCACATCCTGTACCCATTACCATGCCGAGCTGGTTGCGCTGCCTTAAAGAGATTTTCAAAAACCGTATAAAAAGTGCCAGAACCGCGCCGCCCAGCAGCACTGCTGCAATAAGTCCAAAATACGCAGCCACCCCGGCCAGGAGGAAATTCAGCGGCGCTTCCGGCATTCCTGAAGCGGGCAGTCCGCCTCCTTCTCCGAGAAACCTGCTGTTTCCCAGCAGCGCTCTGACAAACTCCCTTGTATAAGAGATATCCTTGCCCCAGCCGTCCATAGGCGACAGAAAATATACCAGCCGTTCCCACTGATACAGCGGGCGGAAAAGCATCACATATACGACCGGCACAGCCGGAAGTAAGGCCGTCACAGTCAGCGCCCCCAGACACAGTTTCCGCGGGACAAAGTACCACCCCTGCCAGACAGAGAGCCCGAACACGACCACATACGAAAAGAGCAGAATCGCCGCAGTGGAAAAGCTGCACACATAAAATGCGAGAAAGATTCCGGGAAGCATCCACAGTACCGCTTTTATAATTCCCGTCCAGCTCTTTCCCCTGCATCTGTACAGTACTGCCGCATAGAGAGGAACTGTCAGCAGAAGAACCATCGGGATATTCAGCGTAAGGCCGCCGGGCAGCGCAATCCAGCGCGCCGCTCCGTTTATCTTCACTCCAAACAGGGCGCTTCCCAAAAATAGGGCCGCAAAAAGAAGCACCATCATCTCCCTCGCCCTGGCGGCGATTCTTGTATAGTCTATAAAACATACTCCTGCCATGACTGCAAGTCCGACGGCCATATATACAATTCGTCTTTCCCAGCTTAAAATACCATCTCCGCCGGATTCCACGAATCTCTGCTGTATGAAATACTGAACGCCCAGTCCCAGTACACTCAGTATAATAATGAAGGCAATCATCCCCCACGGCATCTGCGGACGGTGGATCCGGTCCAGCTCTGTCCCCACTTCAACCGGGTCTCCCATATCACAGACAGCGGCTTCCTCCGCTTCACCTCTCTCCATCCCTTCACTCATGTATGCCTTCGTCTGCTCTTCTATATGCGTTCTGATCTCGTCCGTCACCTCTCCTCTCGCCATTTTACAGCGAATCTGTTCCGTCAGCGTCCGGATGTACTCTTCCGTTCTCATACGCTTCCTCCCATCTCTGGCTGAAAACCTCCCAGCACATCCTGCACCGCTCTGGAATACGTGCGCCACTCGCTCTCCTTTTCGGAAAACGCCTTTTTCCCCTGCTTTGTGATACTGTAATACTTTCGCATCTTGCCGCCCGCACTCTTCTCATATGCTGTGAGCAGTTTCTTCTGCTCCATTCCATGAAGCAGCGGATATAAAGTGCCCGCCTTCAGCTCGAACACATTCTGCGATCTCTCCCGAAGCGTCTCAATCATCTCATATCCGTACATGTCCTTCTCAGAGAGCAGTTTTAAAAGAAGCATGGATGTACTTCCAGACATTAAAGTTTTATCCGGATTCATAGTTATCCCTCCGTTCCTTTTATATATAGATCATCTATATAACCTGGTTTCATTTTATATCGATAATCTATATATGTCAAGAACTGTTTTTTTAATAACAGTTCAGCCATAGAACTGTCCGCTCGAAAAATCATGCAAGCATGATTTTCTCTCCCGAACAGCCCTATGGCTGAACTACTATTTTTTTCAAAAAAAGAAAATTAGGGGTTTACAAAAATACTTTGTTATGATAGAATAGTTTTTGTCGAGCGGAAGTGGCGGAATGGCAGACGCGCTAGATTCAGGTTCTAGTGGGAGTTAATCCTGTGAGAGTTCAAGTCTCTTCTTCCGCATTAATCCCGTAATCCTTGTGATTACGGGATTTTTGATTTTTCCGCGTAAATACTATATCAGCTCACCAGATGCATTGAACGTATATTCCTTTCCTGAGATCGTCAGCGTCTCATTGACAGCCATTACACCATCATTCTTAAAAGCAGCCATCCCGCACTCTACACACTTATAGCACGGCACATTTCTTACAATTACAAGGCATTCTCCTGTATCAGTAACACTCGTTGTCACGCCTTTCTCAACTGTTGCTCCGCATTTTGAACACCTCATTGTTTTCTCCTTTTTTTATTGCATTTTGTCTCCAAAGTGCTATAATAGATCACATGGAAGCATAGCTCAGCTGGGATGAGCGTTCGCCTCACACGCGAGAGGTCATGGGTTCGAGCCCCATTGCTTCCATTTTTCATGTCATTTTTACGCTCCGTTCTGGTCGCGGCGCTCGCTCTCGGTCAGTATTCCGGACTTCAGAAGATCCGTCAGAAGCCGGCGTGCCTCCTCACCGATCTGGTCAAGCGGCGTGTTCTCCTCATGCGATTCGTTGACAAACCCCAGCATTCCGTAACATACAAACCCTGCAATCTTTTTCGGAGAATATTTAAGCTTCAGTCTTTTCTTCAGATGTGTTGTATGCATTTCCACCATTTCAAGAACAATGCTGTAAAACCGCGATGCGAGATAGGGATTTGTCTCCGGGTTTGTGTGCTGAAAAAAATCAAATCTGTCATAATACAGCTTTAAAATACTGTCAAGCATATTTACATATCCCGCCGCCAGTTTTCTGGCAGGATTATTTTCTCTCTGCCGCCGGTAATAATCATCCATTCCAACTTTCAGCATGTCATCGAATATTTCATCCAGCAGCGCATATTTGTCATTGTAATGTGAATAAAATGTAATTCTGCTTATCTCTGCCTCTCTGCACAGTTCCGTGATGGAAATATGCTCAAAATCTTCTCTTCCGAGCATGCTGATCATTGCAGATTTCAAACTTCTTTTCGTTTTTGTAATACGTTTGTCTTCCATTTCCTGACACTTTCTCTCTCCTGTATAAATACCTTACATTTTACAGGAATTGTTCATTGTTATTCCTTTACGATTTTGCTATAATTTTAACACCTGTTATAATAACGGTCAATGACCGGTCATTTATACAGAATTCTGAAAAATAGGAGGTACTCTATGTCTGGGGTTGCCATAATGACTGACAGCAACTGCGGAATCATGCCGTCCGAAGGCGGTTCCTACGGAATCCATGTGCTGCCTATGCCGGTTATTATCGACGGAAAAACCTATTACGAGGGAATTGATATTACACCAGCCGAATTTTACAGAAAACAGTCCGAAGGAGCAGTTATCACCACGTCTCAGCCTTCTCCGGGAGATGTGACGGTCATGTGGGATCAGCTTCTTGAAGATCACAACGAAATTGTATTCATCCCGATGTCATCAGGCTTAAGCAACACTTGTCAGACCGCGCTTCTGCTCTCCGGGGATGAGCCGTATAAAGGACGTGTTTTTGTAGTAGACAACCATCGTATCTCCGTAACACAGGCGACTTCCGCCCTGGATGCCAGAGTTCTGGCGGACGAGGGAAAGTCGGGCGCTGAGATAAAAGAAATCCTCGAGAGGGAAGCACTCGATGCTACCATTTATATTGCGGTGGATACTCTGGAATACCTGAAAAAAGGCGGGCGGATCACAGCCGCTGCCGCTGCTTTAGGAACGGTACTGAAACTGAAGCCCATCCTGACGATTCAGGGCGGAAAGCTTGATTCTTACGCGAAGGCAAGAGGAATGAAAGCCGCTTTCCGCACAATGGCGGAAGCGGTAAAACTGGATGT
This sequence comes from Ruminococcus turbiniformis, assembly GCF_020687545.1. Classification (GTDB taxonomy): domain Bacteria; phylum Bacillota; class Clostridia; order Lachnospirales; family Lachnospiraceae; genus Mediterraneibacter; species Mediterraneibacter turbiniformis. The sequence continues at coordinate 72,105 of NZ_JAJEQX010000012.1, forward strand.
CACGTCACGTTTTTCCCATTTAAAGGAGGAGGGCGTTCTCAAAGCCGGCATTGCCAACACACTGATGGAACCGGAAAAGCTGGCGGCGTTCAAGGACGCTATGCATGAGGTATTTCCAGATCTGGAACTGATCTATTACCCTCTCACTATGAGCATAGCGACCCATGTCGGCCCGGGAGGACTTGGAATCGGCGTCACAAGATGCCGACGGTAATTTTGTCCATAATTTCACCAATCGGAGCGGCGATTGTAAGTTCTGCGCGGACTTCTTTTGCTGTCTCCGATTTATTAATTACTACAAGATGTTTTCCCCGAAAATAATCGATAAAGCCCGCCGCCGGATACACTACGAGGGAGGTTCCCCCGATAATCAGCGTATCCGCAGTACTTATAGCCTTTACCGCTCCCTGAATCGTATCAGAGTCCAGTCCCTCTTCATAGAGCACTACATCCGGCCTGACCGTTCCGCCGCACTCACAGCGCGGCACGCCGTCCGCATTTTTCACGTATTCCGCATCATAAAACTTCCCGCATTTCATACAGTAATTTCTGTGAATACTCCCGTGCAGTTCAAACACGCGCCTGCTTCCCGCCGCCTGATGAAGCCCGTCGATATTCTGTGTCACTACAGCAGTCAGTTTCCCCGCCTTCTCAAGCTCCGCAAGTTTAAAATGGGCCGGGTTCGGCTTTGCGTCCAGACACATCATCTTCTCCCGGTAAAACTCATAAAACGCCGCCGGATACCTCATGAAAAAGCTGTGGCTTACAACCTCTTCCGGAGAGTATCTGTACTCCTGGTGATAGATTCCGTCCGCGCTTCTGAAATCGGGGATCCCGCTCTCAGTGGATACTCCTGCGCCGCCGAAAAACACGATTCTGCTGCTGTCATCAATAATTGCCTGCAGACGGCTTATCTCATTTTCATACATCGCATTTTCCTCCTCTTCCTGTTTCTGTCTAATCCGGTTTTAAGTTTCCGCTTCCTGTTTCTGTCTAATCCGCTTTTAAATTTCCTTTTTCAATATGGCTGTCCATAATCTCAAGCATCTTTTCCCAGACGATCTGAGACGTTTCCGCTATGTGCTCATTTCTGCGGCACACCTGGGATTTGCGGACGCCATGTTCCGCCCAGCTTTTTCCGCCGGACGCATCATTGAGAAGAAGCGGCTGAAAATTGTCAAGCAGATGGGCAAATTTGGCATCTGCTGTTCTGTATTCTTCAAACTCTTCCCACAGCGTGCGGAAACTGCTTCCCTGATCTTCCGGAAGCAGGCCGAATATTCTGTCTGCCGCTTTCGTCTCCCGTTCTTTCTTTGTTGCCGCTCCGGCGGTATCATAGGCGTATGTATCCCCCGCATCGATCTCCACAAGATCGTGAATCAGAACCATCGTCATTACACGAGTCAGATCCGTTTTTTCTTTCATATGCTCCTGCAGAAGAACAGCCATCAGGGCCAGATGCCAGGAATGCTCTGCATCGTTTTCCTTTCGTTTCGCATCTGAGAGATAAGTCTGCCTGAAAATATTTTTCACCTTGTCAATTTCCACAATAAAGCGAATCTGCTGCTCGAACCGTTTTTTCGCATCTGCATTTTTCTCAGACATGTACCCTGCAAAATCTTTTCTTCTGTCCGCCATTTTTATCCTCCTGTATATAGAGCAAAACCCCTTCTGCGCAGAACACAATCCGCACATAAGGGGTCTTTTTGCCTTTTTACACTGTTTACAGCTCTACTTTTCCTGTTGTGTCTCCGTTCACCACGTAATACGCAGCGGACTCCTCCGGCTTCAGATAGATCTTAACGTCCTTCATATCGCCCACCTTGTTTTTAAGCACTTTTGTCCAGATATCTTTCACTTTCTGAAGGATCTCTTTCTCTGTGTACTCTTTTCCTGCGAACTGAAGGAACATCTCTGTCTTAAGTTCTGCTTTCTTTGCAGGTGTTTTCTTTGCCGCAGGCTTTTTCGCTGCCGCTTTCTTCACAGCTGCCTTTGCTGCAGTCTCCTTCTTATCGTCTGCCTTCTTCTCTGGTGTATCTACTAAAACTGCCGCTTTTGTCTCAAGCTTTTTCGTCGTATCTTTCTTTGTCTCAATTGCTTTTGCCGCATCCGGCTGCGCAGACTTCACCGCCTCTTTTGCCGGTTCTGCCTTTACTGCCTTAGCTGCTGTATCAGCCGCCTTCGGCGCTTCTGTTTTCACTGTCTTAGCTGCTGTGTCAGCTGCCTTGACCGTTTCTGCTTTCACTGCCTTTGCTGTTGCATTTGTTTTCTTTGCTGCCATACTTGTCCCTCCTAAAATAATACTCCAAGTATTTCCGGCCTCGGTGACACTCCGGTCATCGGAGCCATTTTTTATTCAGCTCAATCCTTCGTGTTCCATAGGGGATTGTACCTCATTTTTCCGGAAAGGTCAAATTTTTCTGTTAATTTTTTATCGTCTCCTTATATCCCCGAAAAAATTCTGACAATCCATTAAGTGTTTTCAGCAAAATCGGAATTTCTTTTTCATCCAGTTTCTGAATCACCGCATCTGTCATCCTGCAGTGGTATTCTCTGTGATGCTCATAGGCTTTCCTTCCTTTTTCCGTAAGATCCAGAAAAACAACCCGCCGATCCTGCTCACTCCTGTGACGCGTCACATATTTCTTATTCACAAGGCCGTTTACTGCAGTTGTAAGGGAACCTGCCGTAATCCCCATTTTCTTTGCAACTACAGACATTGTATTTTCCCCTGAAAGTCCGATCGCATCGATAATATGCATATCATTGTTTGTGATGTCCTTAAACTCATCCGTAATGATCGCATCCTCTTCCAGTTTCCATATTTCATTGAAAAGATTTACCAGAATATCATTAATCGTTTCCCGGGGATCCATACATATTCTCCTTTCCACAGCGCAATCTACTGCTGCGGGACAGACATACCGCTCTCTGCCCTGTCGTCTCTTTCTATGATTTTATCACATTGCGCGGAATCTCGTATACCGTCTCTCCGTAAGTTTTTCCGTATCAAGCTCCGAATATCTGATAAGGAACTCCCCGATCCGCTCATTCAGAGTCTCCAGCACAGGTTTCATTTCTGTATCGCTGAAATTTTCCGGTTCCGGAATCACATCTTCAACAATACCCAGCTTCTTAAGGTCTGCCGCCGTAAGCTTCATCACTTCTGCCGCCTCGTTCGCTCTCTTGCTGTCTTTCCAGAGAATACTTGCAAACCCCTCCGGTGAGAGCACGGAATAGACGGCATTCTCGAGCATCCATACTTCGTCAGCCACTGCCATAGCAAGTGCTCCTCCGCTTCCGCCTTCGCCTATGACAACGGAAAGCACCGGAACTTTCAGCCCCGACATTTCAAACAGATTTCTCGCTATCGCCTCGCCCTGGCCTCTCTCTTCTGCCTCCAGGCCGCAGAACGCACCAGGCGTGTCCACAAAGCAGATCACCGGACGGGAAAACTTCTCCGCCTGTTTCATAAGGCGCAGCGCCTTGCGGTATCCGTCCGGAGACGGCATGGAAAAATTGCGGTCCAGATTCTCTTTTGTCGTCTTGCCTTTTGTCTGCGCAATGACTGTAACCGGTCTGCCGTGAAAATACGCGATACCCCCGACAATGGCGTGATCGTCCTTAAAGTACCGGTCACCGTGGAACTCCATAAAGTCCGTAAACAGGCCGTCTATATAGTCCGTCCCCACAGGGCGGTCTTTCTTTCTCGAAAGCTGTACCCTCTCCCACGCGCTGACGGCAGCCGTTCTGCCTGTCTCTGAGTTTTCTGACTTCTTAGCATCCATCGTATCCTTTGCGGCTTTGATATCCTTTTCTTCTTTTGAACCGTTCTCCGCTCCCGCACCGCTGTGCATCGCAAGAATCCGGGCGAGAACATCCTTCATCTCTTCCCGCTCCACAATCCGGTCCACAAACCCGTGGTCAAGCAGGAATTCCGACCGCTGAAATCCTTTCGGAAGTTTCTGTCCGATCGTCTGCTCGATCACCCGCGGTCCCGCAAATCCAATCAGAGCTTTCGGCTCTGCAAGGATAACATCTCCAAGCATTGCAAAACTCGCAGTTACGCCTCCCGTAGTCGGGTCAGTCAGCACGGAGATATAAAGCTGTCCCGCATCACTGTGCTTTTTCAGCGCGGCAGACGTCTTTGCCATCTGCATAAGCGAGACGATTCCCTCCTGCATCCTGGCTCCGCCGGAACAGGTAAAGATAATTACAGGAAGCTTTTCTTCTGTCGCTCTCTCCACCGCTCTTGCGATCTTCTCTCCTACAATCCAGCCCATGCTGGCCATCATAAACCTTCCGTCGCACACACCCACAACCGCAGGGTTTCCGCCGATCATCACCTTCCCTGTGACAACGGCTTCATTGAGATTTGTGTGCTCCTGAAGCTTTCTGACCTTCTCCTCATAGCCTTTAAACTCCAGAGGATTGACAAAGTCCATCTCCTTATCCCACTCTTCAAACGATCCCTCATCTGCTATCATCTCGATTCGTCTGTATGCGTGAACTCTGAAATATCCATGACATTTCGGACAGATATAATAGCCGTTCCTTACATCCTCCGCAACGATAGCCGCGCCGCATTTGTTGCACTTGCGCAGCAGTCCGACCGGCACCTCAGGATGTGAATTCCTGACGGCTATATAGTGAGAACGTGAGCTTGTCTTCTTAAACATGTTTTTCAGCTTCATCTGAGATACCCTCCTGAAAAGCTCTATTTCCCAAGATTTTCGATAAATTCAATATCTATATTTCCAGATATGAAATCAGGATTGTTCAGTATTTCGTACTGGTAATCCACATTTGTGTCAATCCCCTCGATGATGATCTCTCCGAGAGCGCTCTGCATCTTTCGGATCGCCTCGTTTCGGTTCTTCGCGTGGACGATCAGCTTTGCGAGCATGGAATCATAGTACGGAGGAACTGTATAACCGCTGTAAATGGCAGAGTCAATCCGGACACCCTTGCCGCCCGGAAGATACATGTCCGTGATCGTTCCCGGAGACGGCCGGAAATTTTTCTCCGGATTCTCCGCATTAATTCTGCACTCAATGGCGTGTCCCGTGATGTGAACATCCTCCTGCCTGTAACTGAGCGGCCGTCCGTCCGCGATCCTTATCTGCTCTTTGACAAGATCAATTCCCGTCACCCACTCTGTGACCGGATGCTCTACCTGTATCCGCGTGTTCATCTCCATAAAGTAGAAGTTCCCGCTCTTCTCCAGAAGGAACTCGATGGTTCCCGCATTTGTGTAGTGCGCCGCTTTCGCCGCCTTTACCGCCGCTTCTCCCATACGCTCTCTCAGCTCCGGCGTCAGAGCGATGGACGGCGACTCCTCGATCATTTTCTGATGGTTTCTCTGAATGGAACAGTCGCGCTCTCCGAGATGGATCACATTGCCGTATTCGTCTGCGAGAATCTGAAACTCAATATGACGGGGATGCTCCACGAAATGCTCGATATACATCGTATTGTCCCCAAAGGCCATCTGCGTCTCTTTCTGAGCCGTCCTGAAACTGTTCTCGAACTCTTCCGGCGTACGGGCCACTCTCATGCCTTTTCCGCCGCCTCCCAAAGCCGCCTTTACGATGACCGGATAGCCGACCTCAGATGCGATCTTCGCACCTTCCTCCACGTCATAGACCGGATCTTTGCTCCCCGGGATCACCGGCACTCCGGCTTCCATCATCGTGTTTCTCGCCTCGGCCTTGTTGCCGAGTCTGCGGATTACGTCTGATGACGGTCCGATAAATGTGATATTGCACTGTTCGCACAGCTCCGCAAATCTGCTGTTCTCCGAAAGAAAGCCGAATCCCGGATGAATGGCATCCGCGCCGGAAATCACGGTGGCGCTGATAATATTCTGCATATTCAGATAACTCTCGGACGAAGGCGCGGGGCCAATACAGACTGCTTCGTCGGCAAGCTGCGTGTGCAGAGCCTCCCGGTCTGCCTCAGAATAAACCGCAACTGTCTCAATTCCCATCTCACGGCAAGCCCGGATGATGCGCACGGCGATCTCTCCGCGGTTTGCGATCAATACTTTTCCGATCATCTTTTCTCTACTCTCCTACCATAAATGTCAGTTCTGCGCTGACAACAACTTTGCCGTCCACATAGGCGGTCGCCTGTCCCACTCCGACAGGTCCTTTGCTCTTAATGATCTTTGTCTCCAGCTTCAGAGTGTCTCCCGGAAGAACCATGCCTTTGAAGCGGCACTTCTGTACACCTCCGAAGAACGCGATCTTTCCTTTATTCTCCGGCATGCTCAAGATGGCGACCGCTCCTGTCTGAGCCAGTGCCTCAAGAATCAGCACACCCGGCATTACCGCCTTCTGCGGGAAATGGCCTTTAAAAAAGTCTTCTCTGTATGTCACACATTTGTATCCCACTGCATACTGTCCAGGCTCGTAGTCCTCGATCTTGTCGATCAGGAGGAAGGGATGTCTGTGAGGGATGATTTCCTGGATCTGCTCAATATTTAAACTGTTCATATTTTCTCTCCTTCTCGCTGTATGGCTGCGCCATATGGCACGAACCCTCCTCAGCTGCCGCCAGGGGGCAAGCCCCCCTGCCGCAGCTGGGATGGTTTCATGCCGCATGTACTTAGCTTATTACAAAGAGTGGCTGGCCGTATTCGACGGGCTGGCCGTTTTCAACGAGTATCTCTTTTACAGTTCCGCTGAACTCGCTTTCAATCTCGTTCATCAGTTTCATTGCTTCTACAATTGCAAGTACCTGACCTTCTTTCACACTGTCGCCGGTCTTTATAAACGGCTCTGCATCCTCGGCAGGAGCAGCGTAAAATGTGCCGACAAGCGGGGATTTTACGATCTTTCCTTCCAGTACATTCTCCTCTTCCGTCTGTACACCAGCTTTCAGAGCCGGGGATTCCTGCTGTACCGCAGGCACCGGAGCCGGAGAAGCCGCAGTTACCGGTGCGGTGACTGCCAAGGGTGCGGGTGCGGCAACAGCCACGGGAACCGGTGCTGCCGGAGCCTGTACCTGCACGATTCTGTCCCCTGCCTTTTTCAGAGACAGCTTCACGCCGTCTTCCTCGTACTTAAATTCCGTAAGATCAGAGTCCGATACAGCCTGGATGAGCTGCAATACCTGTTCTACCTTCATCTTCATACACCTATCCTTCATACTTTTTAAGCAGCAGTGTCGCGTTATGTCCTCCGAATCCGAGAGAATTCGTCAGCACATAATTTACTTCTTTCTCTACCGGAGCGCCAACTGTATAGTGCAGATCGCATTCCGGATCCACATTTTCCGTTCCCATCGTCTGATGGATGAAACTGTCCTGGATACTCTTGACGCATACAATGAACTCCACGCCGCCGGCCGCACCCAGAAGATGACCGATCATGGACTTTGTCGAGTTGATATCCACTTTCTCCGCCGCATCACCGAGAGCGAACTTGATTGCTTTTGTCTCAAAAAGATCGTTGTGGTGGGTGCTTGTTCCGTGCGCGTTGATATAATCAATCTGCTCCGGCTTTACCTCTGCCTCCTGCATGGCGATCTTCATGGCCATTCCGGCTCCCTCGCCGTCCTCTGCCGGAGAAGTGATATGATACGCATCGCCTGTGGCCCCGTATCCGATCAGCTCAGCGTAGATCTTTGCGCCTCTTGCCTTCGCGTGCTCCAGCTCCTCCAGAACAACGATACCGGAGCCTTCTCCCAGCACGAATCCGTCTCTGTCTTTATCAAAAGGACGGGATGCACGAGCCGGGTCTGCATTTGTAGACAGCGCTGTCAGCGCCGCGAAACCGGCGATTCCCGTCTCGCAGACAGCAGCCTCCGTACCGCCCGCAACCATCACGTCCGCATCGCCGTACTGGATCGCGCGGAATGCATCCCCGATACAGTGCGTACCGGAAGCACATGCAGTCACGACATTCGTACATTTTCCTTTCAGCCCAAGCTGAATGGAGATGTTTCCGGCCGCCATGTTGGAGATCAGCATCGGCACCATCAGCGGATTCACTCTGCTCGGTCCCTTTGTGCGAATCTTTTCATAGTTTGTCTCCACACACTGAAGGCTTCCGATTCCGGAACCGACGATTACGCCGACTCTGTATGGATCTTCCTTCTCCATATTAAGCCCCGAATCGTCAAACGCTTCCTTTGCAGCCGCTACCGCGTACTGGGAAAACAGCTCCATTCTCTTTGCCGCCTTAAAATCCATCCGCTCCTTTGCGACAAATCCTTTTACCTCTGCCGCAAGCTGAACCTTAAAGTCAGACGCGTCGAATTTTGTAATCGGTCCGATCCCTACCCTGCCTTCTCTGATACCGTTCCAGAACTCTTCCACCGTATTGCCGATCGGTGTCACAGCTCCCATTCCGGTCACTACAACTCTTCTCTTTTCCATATGTCAATCTTATTCCTTTCAAAACTTCCCGAACATTTACATTGCCATTCCGCCGTCTACAGCAAGCACCTGACCTGTAATGTAACGCGCGTTGTCCGACGCCAGAAATGCGACTGCATTCGCGATATCTTCCGGCTCGCCGAACTTTCCGAGGGGAATCTGCGCTGCAGCTCCCTCTTTCACTTTCTCTGACAGAACTGCCGTCATCTCCGTATTGACGAATCCCGGCGCCACGGCGTTCACCGTAATTCCGCGGCTTGCGAGCTCTCTCGCCACAGATTTTGTCAGACCGATAACACCAGCCTTTGACGCGGAATAATTTGCCTGTCCCGCGTTTCCGAGCACTCCGGACACGGAAGACATGTTGATGATGCGTCCGCCCTTCTGCCGGATCATCTGGCGTGCCACGTGGCGGATGCAGTTGAACGTTCCCTTCAGGTTCGTATCAAGAACCGCATCGTAATCCTCTTCCGACATCTTCATCAGGAGGCCGTCTTTTGTAATTCCCGCGTTGTTTACGAGAATGTCCACGCTTCCTAATGTGGAGATGATTTCCTTAAACATTTCCTCACACGCTGCATAGTCAGACACATTGCACTGTCTGATTTCCGCTTTTCCGCCGTTTTCTTCGATTTCCTTCTTCACCTCGAGAGCGCGGTCCTCTGATCCGTTGTAGTTAATCACAACCGTTGCTCCCTCGGATGCAAGTTTGATCGCGACTGCTCTTCCGATTCCTCTGGAAGCGCCCGTCACTACAGCAACTTTTTCATTTAACATAACTCACTTACCACCTTGTCTGCGTCTTCCCATACGGATACGTTATACACCTTCACATCGCGGCTGATCTTGCGCATGAATCCGGCCAGTGTCCTTCCCGGTCCGATTTCAACGAATGTGTCCACACCGTCCGCAATCATATTCTCCACGCTCTGCTGCCAGCGGACAGAGGACGCCACCTGTTTTGCAAGGAGCGCTTTTGTCTCGCTGATATCTGTCACATACTCTGCCGTCACATTGGTCACATACGGAATCTGAAGGGGGAAAAGCTCCGTATTTTCAAGCACTTTTCCCAACTCTTTTCCCGCGTCCTCAAGCATCGGCGAATGGAACGGGCCGCTTACGTTCAGCGGCATGACGCGCTTTGCTCCGGCTTCCTTCAACGCTTCGGACGCCTTCTCAACGCTCTCTTTCCATCCGGTGATGACGATCTGTCCCGGGCAGTTATAGTTGGCGATTGTCACGCCGTCGATTCCCCCGACCACTTTCTCAATCGCCTCACCGGTCATCCCGAGAACCGCTGCCATGGATCCTTTTCCTCCCGGCACAGCGTTCTGCATGAGGATGCCGCGTTTTCTCACTGTCGTGATCGCGTCATCCGCAGACATCCCGCCTGCCGACGCGATAGCGCAGTACTCTCCGAGGCTTAATCCCGCTGTTACATCCGGATTTAAGCCTTTCTCCCTCAGCACGTGCTCCATGGCCAGACACACGGTCACAAGCGCCGCCTGCGTGTACTCTGTCTGGTCGAGCCGGTCATTCTCCTCAAAGCACAGTTCTTTCATATCTATACCCAGCAGCTCGGTTGCTCTGTCCACAACTTTGCGCGCTGTTTCACTCTGTTCATAAAAATCTTTGCCCATTCCGGCTTTCTGCGCTCCCTGTCCGGGGAACATAAACGCGATCTTACTCATAGAATCCTTTTCCTCCGATCAGGTCGTCCGTCTCTTTTACAAGCTTCTGTATCAGGTCATGGCATGACATTTTCTCTTTTACCATTCCTGCGATCTGTCCTGCCATCACACTTCCGGTCTTCACATCTCCGTCAACAACAGCTTTTCTTAAGCCGCCGAGAGTTAAAAGTTCCAGCTCCTCGAAAGATGCCCCCTGCTGTTCCTTGTCAAGGTACTCTTTCGTCATCTGGTTTCTTAAGGCTCTCACCGGATGTCCTGTCGAACGTCCTGTCACTCTGGAGTCGATGTCCCGCGCCTTGATAATCATATCTTTATAATTTTCATGAACCTGAGATTCATTCGTAACCACAAAGTGAGTTCCCATCTGAACACCCTGTGCGCCCAGCATAAACGCAGCGGCGATTCCTCTGCCGTCTGCGATTCCTCCGGCTGCAATCACCGGGATACTCACTGCATCCACAACCTGGGGCACAAGCACCATGGTTGTGTTCTCACCAATATGTCCGCCGGCTTCTGTTCCCTCGGCAACTACCGCGTCCGCACCGCATCTCTCCATACGCTTCGCAAGAGCCACGGATGCGACAACAGGGATTACCTTCACACCGGCTTCCTTCCACATCTTCATATATTTTTCCGGAGATCCGGCTCCTGTCGTAACGACTTTGACGCCTTCCTCCACAACTACTTTCGCCACATCGTCCGCGTGCGGACTCATGAGCATGATATTGATGCCGAACGGCTTATCCGTCAGCTTCTTTGCCTCTCTGATCTGATCACGTACCCAGTCGGCCGGCGCGCTCGCAGCGCCGATCAGCCCCAAGCCGCCGGCTTCGGATACGGCGGCTGCAAGATGATACTCAGCAACCCAGGCCATTCCCCCCTGAATGATCGGATATTCAATTCCCAACAGTTCGGTTACTTTTGTCTTCATACTAACAACCTCTTTCATAAAATTAATAAATCAGAATTATTTGTGCTCTTCCAGATATTTCACTACGTCGCCGATCGTGCTGATCTGCTCCAGATCCTCAGACGGAATCTCTACCTCAAACTCTTCCTCGAATGCCATCACCATCTCAAATAAATCCAGGGAATCCGCACCGAGATCGTCTTTGAAGGAAGTCTCCTCTGTGAGCTCAGCTGCATCTGTGTTTAATGATTCTGCTACGATTTCTTTGATTTTCTCTAACATGGTTTTCTTTTCCTTTCTCTTATAAAAATATAGAAATAGCCTCCTCGTATGGAGGACGTCTCCGGCAGGGCGGAGGATTTATGTTGTAATCCGGTTACCCGGTAATTACCAGTCTTACTACCACTCAAACAGGCATGCGGCCCATGTAAGGCCCGCTCCGAATCCGGAGAGCATCAGTTTCTGTCCTCTCTCCAGCTCGCCTTTGCGGTTCATCTCGTCGAGCAGGATCGGCACGGTGGCGGCCGATGTGTTTGCGTATTCCTCCAGATTCATCGGAAATCTGGATATATCTGTTTTCAGACGCTTTGCCACCGCCTCAATGATTCGCCTGTTTGCCTGATGAAGGATGAAATAATCAATCTGATCCAGCGTCAGTTCTGTCTGAGCGAGCACTTCTTTTATAATCTCCGGCACCTTTCTCACAGCGAACTTAAACACTTCCTGCCCGTTCATATGGATATAGGAATCTTTGTCAGACTTCTCCCACTCTTTGCTGTGGCGGCTCAGACATGTAAGCGCCGCGCCTTTCTTTCCGTCCGAGTGGGCTGCCATGACAGCCGGCGTCCCTTCTTCCGCGCAGAGGAGAACCGCTCCGGCGCCGTCTCCGAAAAGAATGCACGTGCTTCTGTCCGTCCAGTCGAGCATATTACTCATGCTCTCTGCCCCCACCACTAGAACTGTCCGGTATATCCCGGCGCTTATATATGCCTGGGCTGTATTGAACGCAAGCACAAATCCCGTACACGCCGAGTTCAGATCATATCCGACCGCGTGTACCGCCCCTACCTTCTTCTGTACCTCGCACGCCGCACAGGGAAAGATGACTTCTGACGAGGAAGTGGCAACAAGAATCAGCTCAATCTGCTCCGGGTCAATCCCGCTCTGTTCCACAGCCTTTAACGCGGCTTCTCCGGCCATAAAAGACGTCGTCTCATCTCCGGCGATGTGTCTCTTTCCAATGCCGGTTCGCTCCCGGATCCACTCGTCGCTTGTGTCAACGATCTTCGAGAGATCGTCGTTGTCCAGCACGCGCTGCGGTACATAGGAGCCGGTTCCGTATATTTTTCCAATCATTGCAGTTCTCCATATCCGTCGAAATTACTTTGACTTTTAAATACTTTGACTTTCAAAGTATATCACATTCAAACCATTTGTCAATATTTATTTTTTAATAATTTTGTAACAATTCTCGACAAGCCCGGCTTTGGCTCGTCACCTTAACAAAAAAATCAGGAAAATCTCATACACGAGATCTTCCCGACTCTTAAAACTCTTACCTCACCGGTTCATAATCCAGCTTCGACTCAATATCCGTCGCTTCCAGCTTAAAAATAACAGGCCGCAGCCCGTCATTGCAGCTGCATATCGCCACGCCCGGCTTCCTGATCCAGTCTCCGAAATAGAACGTATCATTTCCCGCACCGTGGGCCAGAGCAAACACATACTGGTAAATCGCCTTCCAGGCTTCATCGCAGAAGCCCTGAGGCTTGGAGTAATCCGCCCAGAACACCTGGCCTTCCTGCATCATCGGACATGCCGCCAGTCCCTCAACGCCGTACTCTTTCGCAAGTTCTTCGTTAAATGTTGTCTGAAGCACCGTAATTTTTACTTTCTTCATACTATTCTGCCTCCATATCAAAAATCATTCCTGAACCGCATCCATATTTTCAATAAATACAAGAAGTTCTTCAAGCGTCCCTTTGTATTCCGTCTCAAACGGATGATTCTTCCGGTTCTCCATCGTATCCGTCACCAGATACGTCTTCACGCCCAGAGTCCGGATCGTCAGGTCCTCGTCCACATCATTCCCGACCATCAGGCACTCTTTTGGATCAAGGGAGTATTTTTCAAGGATCATCCTGTAATATTCCGGATTCGGCTTACAGTAGACACAGTCCTCATAGGTAGTGATCACCTTAAAATCAGACGCGTCCAGTCCCGCCCATCGAATCCGGTTCATCGTCGCGCATCTGGGGAACACCGGATTCGTTGCCAGATAAACGCCAAGCCCCTTTTTCTTCGCAGCCTTCACGGCCTGATCGGAAAGAGGAGTCGGCTGCGTGGCATTCTTTGCCTCGTTAAAATCAGTGTCATAGAATGCAAGCGCAATTTTCTCTGACTCTTCCACTGACATTGAAAGCTCTTCTTCCATATAGGTCCAGAACGCCTCCCGATTCGTCCTGCTGCCGTCGTTTTTCACCATTGCCTCATATCCTGCCCACACAGAGCGGATGAAACTCTCCGGATTCACCTGTACTCCGTTTTTTATGTAGAACTTTGCCAGAAGCGGCATGTAATACCGTACAAACTCCTCCTGTATCATCGGGAGCAGAGTCCCGTCCAGATCGAACAAAATATTCTTTATGCTCATATTCTCTTCTCCTTGTTTCTCCTCATCTTCAATATTTTTTATATCAGGTCTGATATTCGCGCTGAGCTTCAGACATATTTTGACACCTGTATATTATACCGAAACCCGAAGAAAAGGACAAGATTCATCTGCCCGTCTGTCCGTTCTGCCCCGGCCTGTTTACCAGTCTTCCTTTTCTCAAAAAATAATATCCCGCTCCCAGCGCATCCGCCAGAAACCATCCGATCGGCACAGACCACCAGATTCCCACAACGCCCACCGCCGGGAGCGCAGCAAGCGCATACGCCAACGCAACACGGGTTCCCAGTGAAACAACAGTGAGCACCACTGACATTCCCGGTCTTCCGAGCGCGCGGTACAGCCCATAGAGCAGAAACAGGATACCGATTAAATAGTAGAACGCGCCTTCAATCCGAAGATATCTGACTCCCTCCGCAATCACGGCCGTCTCTCCCGAGTCGATAAACAATGACATAAGCGGCTCCGCAAATGCAAACACGCATACAGAAATCACCGCACCGAAAATAACAGAAGTCATTACCGCCACGCGGATCCCCTTTCTGATGCGTTCCGTCTCTTTTGCTCCGTAATTTTGAGCTGTAAAAATAGAGAACGCATTTCCAAAATCCTGCACCGGAAGGTATGCGAACGCGTCGATCTTCACCGCGGCTGCAAAAGCCGCCATCACGGTTGTGCCGAAACTGTTGACAAGCCCCTGTACGGCAAGGATTCCGAGATTCATAATAGACTGCTGCAGACAGGTCAGGGCTGAAAAGCTCGTGATCTCCTTTACGCGGCTTACACGCAGCCGGATACTCTCATCCCTTTTCAGAAGTTCCGGAAACCGGATTTTCGTATACAGGGTAATCCCGATTCCGGATACATACTGCGAGATCACTGTCGCTTCTGCCGCACCTGCCACTCCCCGGTCCAGCACTGCCACAAACAGCAGATCAAGGCCGATATTCAAGGCCGCTGATACCGCCAGAAAAACAAGCGGTACGACAGAATTTCCAAGAGATCTGAGCAGTGAAGCGAAAAAGTTATAGAGAAATGTCGCGATCAGCCCCGCAAATATCACCGTCAGATATTCCCGCATCATCTCAACAAGAGCAGACGGTATTTGAAGAGCCCATATAATCCAGTCAACACCGGCAAACACAAGAACATTCAAAACAATTGTCACAATACCGAGAAGTGTAAAAGATGCAAGGATTCCTTCCTTCAGTCCGGCTGTATCTTTCTCGCCGAACCGGATTGAAAAAACCGTTCCGCTTCCCATGGCAAGCCCCAGTATAATCGAAGTCAGAAACGTCATCAGCGAAAAGGCAGACCCCACCGCCGCCAGCGCGTCCGCCCCGAGAAACCGTCCGACAATCAGCGTGTCCGCGATATTGTAGCACTGCTGAAGCAGATCGCCCAGAATCATGGGGACCGCAAACAGCAGCATCGTTTTCATCACCGGACCATGGGTCAGTTCTCCCTTTCCCGTTCTTTGTTTCTCTCTTCTTTCTTCCATCTTCCGTCCTTCTCCCGCTTCTATTCCGATTGTTTTCTTCTTTTTTCCTTCTTGCGCTTCGCAAATCTTGCGTTTCGTAACTTTAAGATTAACATCTGTAATCCATTATAGTTTTGTGTCTTCCTGATGTCAACCGCAGAACTGCGCTTTGCTTGACTTCACTTAAAAAGAAATTGTATAATGACCAAAAACCCCGGATCGACAAATACCGGAAATGACGCAGAAAGGAAGTGTCCCAAATCATGTTTCTGGACGGCCTCGACGAACTGGATCAGAAAATTGTCCAACTGTTGATTCAAAACGCACGGATGTCCTACTCCGAAATCGGACAGAAAATCGGAATCTCACGCGTCGCAGTAAAGATGCGTGTACAGACTCTTGAGCAGAAGGGAATTATTGAAGAATATACGACGATTATCAATCCCCAGAAAATCAGCGGGGCAGTCTCCTGTTACTTTGAAATAGAGACCGTTCCGGATAAACTGACAGAAGTAGCTGAAACCCTTCGTGCAAACGACACGGTCACTCAGATTTACCGCGTAACAGGGAAGAGCAGGCTTCATGTCCACGCAGTTGCGTCTTCAAACGAAGAGATGGAGCATCTGATTTACAATACGATAGATAAACTCCCGGGGATTGTGGAGTGCAGCTGCAATATGATCTTTTCCAGGATTAAGGATATCAAAGGACTGCGGCTATAAAACGGGAGCAGACTGCATCATCTGCTCCGCAATCAGAAGCTGTACCGTACTGACAAAATCCATATCCCTTCCGATGATGTGCAGTGCTCCGAACAGAACCGACGGGGCAATGACCGCAGCTTTTATCCCGAACCTTCTTTCCAGAATTCCCATAATCAGCCCCCGGAAAACCATTTCCTCGACCGTTCCCGCAGCCAGCCCGTAAAACAAAATGCCGGATGTGAGAATCAAAGCTGTATCTTCTTCGGAAAACGTGTTGACTTCCCAGTGTCCGCCAGCCACCATACAGATCACAAGTACAGCCGCCGGCATAAGAACTGCCGTAACTAGCCAAATCAGCTTCACCCGGAGCCGCGGCATTCTCATCTCCGTCATGCGGCAGCCGAAATATTTTCTGCACAGAAACGCTGTTCCGCCAAGCACAAACCCGATGTATAAAATACTTATGACAATATTGCAGACCGCACCGGGAACACCCAGATTCAGCGGTATCTCTCCGATGCTAAGTGCCAGGCTTTGAGCTGCGATCAATATAAAAATGGCGGCAATGATTCCGGTCACAGTTTTACCCATCGATATTTTCTCAGTCTGTTTCCTGGTTTCAGTCATGATGATCTCCCTCACTTTTCATTTTGTACTCTGATTTTAATAACTCTGATTCTAATAATTCAGATTAAATAAAACGCAAAAAAAGTACAAAGAAAAGTTAAAGTCTTCCTGTCCTTTTCCCTCTCTCCGGTGTTATACAATATAGAAGGACTACCGCAGGGAAAGGAGGATTTTGTGGATGCTGATTTTCTTTTAATCCGGAAAATGCGGCAGGGTGACGAAGATGCTTTCGACACTTTTGTCCGCAAATATTACGGCGACATTTTAAAATACTGCACTTATCACAGCCCGGATGCCGCCTACGCCGAGGATCTCACGCAGGAGACCTTTGTGCGATTTTTCGCAAAATTCTCTGACTACCGGCACCGCGGCAAGGTAAAAAATTATCTGTATACAATTGCGGGAAATCTCTGCAGAAATTGTCGCAGGGATCAGTCGCGCCGATTCAGCGGCGCCCCAGAGGCTATTTCTTCTGAGCAGCCGCGCTTTGCAGCGCATTCAGACATAACCCCATATGCGGCAGCCGGCCATGAGAGCGCCATAACGGACAGGCTGACACTTGAATGGGGACTTTCGCAGCTTGCGCCGGAGCTTCGTGAAATCGTCATCCTGTACTATTTTCAGGAAATGGAACTCAAAGAGGCAGCCGAACTTCTGCACATCGGTCTCCCTCTTGCGAAATACCGTCTGCAGCAGGCGAGACACAGACTGAAAGTTCTTTTGCAGGAGCAGGAACAGAAGCCCCCGGAAATACGTGATACTGAAAATCGGGAATCAGGGAATCGACAACCGAAAAATCGAGGATCGGAAACTCAGAGACAAAAAAGGAGGGATCACAATGAATTTTGACAGCTCAATAAACACATACCGGGAGGCTCTGCATCTTTCTCCTGACGAAAAAAAAATACAGAAGACAGTTGCCGCTTCTGTGGAAACATTTCTTCTGGCCGAATCCGGGAAATCCCTCTCCCGCCGCTCGTTTCTCTATATTCAGCTCCGGCTTATCCGGAAACGCTGGTGGCTTTTGCAGGCTGTTCTCCTCTCTGCACTCTGGATGTTTCTCCCATTTGCGGAGCGGGAGCCGTATATTTACAGAACACTCGGCACCGCAGGCACGCTCTTTATCATATTGATGATTCCGGAACTGTGGAAAAACCGAACAAACCATTGTATGGAAATCGAAGCCGCGGCCCGCTACTCTCTCCGACATATATATGCGGCCCGGATGCTCCTGTTCGGACTGGCAGATGTACTCATTCTGACCGCCTTTCTGCTTGTATCCACGCTCTTTTTCCGAGCGGATCTGACAGCTCTTCTGACTCAGTTTCTCTTTCCGACGGCCGTCACCGCATGCATCTGCTTTGGAACTTTAAGCAGCAGCTACCCTTTCGGTGAATCTGCCGCCGTCGGCATATGCATACTCTGGAGCGGACTCTGGTGGTGCATCACTCTGGACGACCGGCTTTACTCGGCTGTCACTGTACCGGTCTGGTGCATCCTTCTGGCAATGGCTTTTCTGCTGCTTGCTTTTGCTGTCCGCAGGTCTCTCTGTCAGTGCGAAAAAATATGGGAGAAAAGTGAAACAGAAAACATAACGACGAAAGGAGAAGACAGATGGAATTAAGAATGAAAGAGCTGACCAGACAGTTCGGCGGCTTTACAGCTGTTGACCATATCAGTCTCACAATGACAAACGGCGTCTATGGTCTGCTTGGAGTAAACGGCGCCGGGAAAACAACTCTCATGCGGATGATCTGCACCCTGCTTCAACCCACGGAAGGGGAGATCCTTTTTAACGGTCAGAATATTTTCAAAATGGACGCCGATTACCGGAAAATCCTCGGATACCTCCCCCAGGAGTTCGGATTTTATCCTGAATTCACCGTAAAAGACTATCTGTTCTATATCGCAGCGCTGAAAGGACTCCGCCCGGCCGTTGCAAGAAAAAGAGTAAAGGAACTCATCATCCGCACAGGGCTTTCCAAATACACCGGAAGAAAGATGAAGAAACTTTCCGGCGGAATAAAGCGCAGGGCAGGGATCGCGCAGGCGATGCTCAACGATCCGAAAATCCTCGTTCTGGACGAACCTACGGCAGGTCTTGACCCGAACGAACGCATCCGTTTCCGCAACCTGATCAGCGAACTCTCCGAAGAACGGCTTGTGCTTCTCTCCACACACATTGTCTCAGATGTGGAGTATATTGCCGGGGAAATTCTGCTGATGAAGGACGGCGCACTGATCCGGCAGGGCACGGCAGACGAACTGATCCGCTCCATGACCGAAAAAGTATGGCTGTGCCGCGTGGAAAAATCCGCCGTACCCGCGCTTATGAAAAACTATAAAGTTTCCAATATCCGTACCGGAACACACGGCACGGAACTTCGGATCATTTCCGAGAAAAGCCCGGTTCCCGGTTCCGTCATGGAAGAGGCCGCGCTTGAAGATGTATTTCTGCATTATTTCGGAGAAAAGGGAGGAAATAACGATGTTCTGCTATGAACTGAAAAAAGTGTTGTCAAAGGTATCTTCCAGAATTGCGCTCGTCGTACTTCTCACCGCACTTCTTATTGTAAGCTTTCTTGCGATAACCAGTGTGTCTTATACGAAAAGCGATGGGAGTTCCGTATCAGGCACATCTGCGGCGGACAGCCTCCGGCAGGAAAAAGAAAAATGGACCGGATATATCACCGAAGATGTACTGCGGCAGGTCATCACAGAAAATACGGCGGTGAACCAGTCACCCGAATATCAGTCTGACAATGTGACGGACAACAATATCGCCTATTCAAGGAAGCAGGGTTTCTCTGATATCCGGGAACTCATCAACATGGCATTCTCCGGCTTTCAGGACTACGACTATTACCGTGTGGACAGCGTCACAGCAGATGAGGTCGGCGAACTGTACGGAAAGCGGGTGGAAAATTTAAGGGAATGGCTCTATTCTGATGAAATCTCAGATACATTTACAGAATCCGAAAAACAGTACCTGATACAGGAATACGAAAAGATGGATACTCCGCTCTACTACACATATGCCGACGGATGGAAGGCGCTTCTTGAATACGCCCCAACACTGATCATGCTGACTGTACTTGTCACCGGTTTCCTTGTGTCCGGCATCTTCCCCGGCGAGTTCAGCCTGAAAGCGGATTCTGTCTATTTTTCCTCCCGCTATGGAAGAAACCGGGGCGTGAGAGCGAAAATCGCCGCCGGATTCTGTCTGCAGACCGCGCTGTACTGGACAACTATGCTGCTTTATACAGGGATTGTACTGTTTTCTCTCGGTGCAGAAGGCGGGGAATGCGCTGTCCAGACCTGGCTTGGCGGGTGGAAAAGCTTTTATAATATCACGCTTTTTCAGGACTATGCTCTGACCCTGATCGGCGGATACGCCGGAGAGCTCTTTATCCTGAGCCTTTCCATGCTCATCTCCGCGAAGACAAGATCCGCTGTACTGGCATCAGCTCTGCCATTTATCGTGCTGTTTGTCCCGTCCATTTTGAGCAGTGTAAATGTACTCTCAAAGCTCCTCGGACTGCTTCCTGATCAGCTTCTGCAGATCAGTACTGTAATAAACACGTTCAATCTCTATCAGATCGGAGGTATAGTCATGGGTGCAGTCCCCCTTTTGTTTGTCCTGTATCCTGTTCTCTTTGTGCTTATGCTTCCGGGGACTTATTTCGTGTACAGCAAGGCGGAAATAAAATAGGAAGACATCTCTGCTGCTTATCTTTCGGAAAGCAGATTTGGGAAAATGATAAATAAATTCAATGACTTCCATCTTCTCTGGTGATATAATCCGAATATTATTAGGAGGTTATTGCCATGAGCACATACGAATTTGACGGTGAGAAATAAAAAACTGCTTCATTCCCACTTTTTAAGGATTGAAGCAGTTTTTACAAATGCCGCAGACCGGAATCGAACCGGTACGGGTATCACTACCCACGGGATTTTAAGTCATTTAGTGCCAACCGATTTTCCCAGAACGTCTTGGTACGAAATGGAACTTAGAGTCCCGAAAAATGGGGGTTTTTTACCGGCTCGAAACAGCCTGAATGATAAATTTCTTGCAAATTCAGTATATATCAAGAATTTGAATTTGACAAGACTTTTTAGACCCAAAAGGGATGATGGAGGGATGTTGGCAGGATATCCTCATATCCGAATAATATAAAGAAAAAGGTGACATTCAACCGAACTATTGGCTAGAGGCAGCATCATCATGCTGTCTCTATTTTATTTCAGAAAGAGAGGCTTATTATGGAATACCAATTAGAAATCAAACAAATCGTAGATTTCCCACGCTGCCGGATCTACCGCAACTTCATACAGACCTTATTAAATGACAGGAGCATCCGAACCACCGGAGGCTCTTTTCTTTTCTGGTATCTGGTTCTCTGCTCCTACGCCAATTACAGCACTTCCATCCGGCGCATGGAGCAGCTCACTTATACGCTCTCACCGGGCGAATGGATCTGCAGCATCTCAGAACTGCAGAATTGGTTTCGCTGCCGGTTCCAGCATCAGGCCATTTCCATCCTGAAGCATCTCCAGGAGGAAAGCTGCATTACCTATTCCCTGCTGGAGAAAAACCGCCTGGTCAAATTCCGGATCACTGACTGGCAGGATGATAATACTGCCCTGAAATACAATTATCCCTGTAAAAAGGATACCGGCTTTTTCTTTTTTCCAATTGGAAAAGCCCATAAATTGATCCAGGCAGGCAAATGCTCGGAAATGGACATTCTGCTTGATCTGTGGATCCATGCTGTATACAATGACCCGTCTGTCCTCTGCTCTGACACCGGGCCTGTCGTCTACTATCGGAATAATACCGGATCCCCCCTGACCAGCTTCCAGACGCTGGGAGAACGGTGGGGACATTCCAAACCTACTGTCTCCAGGCTTTTGAAAAAACTAGAGAAGATGAACCTGATCACCCTGGTATCCTTCCGTGGAAATCACGGGAGCATGATTTACCTGAACAATTACCTTTCCATTATGTTTAACATCAGCGACGTACTGATTGACAAGGAGGAGATCGCCATGAAAATGAAACTGCCAATTTACATTCCAAAAGAGACACCTGAAGAGGAAACCGCAGAACCAGAGACTGTGTGCGTACCAGAAACGGTGACGGATGCGCAGATCACTGTTTCAAATCCCATTCCCTGCGTTCCAATTTCGCACATCCGCTACATGGTCAAAAAAGTCGCCAAACTCCTGGATACACAAGGGATTTCCTGCTGTCACTGCCCCCGGACCAGGTATATATTATCTCCTTTATCAGACTGCAAGGATAGTATACCTGTAATTGGTCTAAATATTATCTGCCCCTTTGGAGCCGCAAACTACAGGTTTGAGCTGACCATAGAACCCAGGCCGGAGTCTGCAAAGCTGGAGCCTGAGAAGAAGGGTGGACAGCAGAGCCGAACCGTACTGGCGAATCCTGCCCTTCCGAAAGAGGGCAGGATAGGACAGCGAGCTAAGAGGATGCACAGAATGGAACCGCCGGAAATCTTACTGCCGGATCTTCCCCCGCAAATACCGGATAATGCGAAAGCCGGAAGTCAGGAAGGAGGGGATCTGTATGCCGAAGCGTAAAGGACAGGACTTTTCAACACCGGAAGAAAATCCCCGGTTTCATGATACGTACCAGTTCCTGCGCCGTTACCGGGATGCCACATACAGCCTGAAAGTGGTCGTTCACCAGATGGAGAACCAATTCAAGGTGCAGTACGGTTCCAGCATTGATGAGTTCCTGGACTCCATTTATGCAGCCGGAGCAGATCTGGCTGGCAGCGACATTGCGGAACGTGCCAAAAGCATTGAGCGGAGCAACCGGATGCTGAAGCTGCTGGAGTCTTCTGTAGATCTTCTGCGGAATAACCATAAATACGGGGAGCAGTATTACTGGATCCTCTACTATGCCTTTCTCTCGCCACAGCAGCTGAAGAACACGGAAGAGATCCTGGAAAAGCTGGAGCAGCACATTCCCAATATCTCCTACCGTACTTACTACCGGAAACGCCACCTGGCGATAGAAGCTCTGAGCAGCATCCTCTGGGGCTATACTGCAAAAGAAACCATAGACACCCTGAATAAATTCTTCCCGGAGTAGGAAGTGGCACAGCTCCGGCATAGGATTGTCCCGGTTCTGCGATTGCAGGGTAAATTTACCCATGCTACAATAGGTATTGCTTATAGTTTTCTTTTTACAGCACCCTCGGCGGTGCTTTTTTTGTACCCATAAACCAACGCTGACTGCTGTACGTACAGCCTACATATTAAATAAGTAGAAAATCTACGTATGCTCTACGTACAGCACACGCACATTCTATTGAACGGAGGAAATCCGGCATGAAAACAAGAGATCAGATATACCACAGGGAAGGAGAAAAGCTCCTGCGCTTCCTGACCACCTACCATGCCCTGAAGTATGAACAGGTAATGAAGATGTTTGGTAACCAGGACTCCATCAAGTCGCTGATCACCAGCCTGGTCAAGCAGGGAAGGATTTATCATGATAAGGAAGCCGGCCTGTTATGTGACAGCCCGGAGGCTGCCAAAAGCCCGGATCGAGGCACGATTGCCGCCTTCTGGGTTTTACTGGATTTTGAAAAGCCCATCGTATTCCATACCAGCGGGGATTTTCCAGTGAAACTCCACTTCTTTTCAGAAAATGAGGAATACGAAATCCTCTATGTGCCGCTGGAACAGGAAATTTTAGTGGATCATGTGATGAAATCCATTCCCCGCCACGATGTGTTGCGTCTTGTGGTGCTGGAAAATATCCAGCAGGCGGCGAAACTCTCGATTGAAGGGGTGCTTGCTTTCTGTGTCGTGGATGACTCCGGCTCTGTCAGCTACTACGGAAGGAGGTAATACACCATTTCAAACCAGAAAATTCTCTATGAACGGCTTGCGAAGCTGGAAGGAGAGATCCAGAAACTCAACAACACGGTTTTTGCCCTGAAAACCACTGATATTCGTGCATATCCGGAAAACTACGGGGATCTGAGTATGAACGCTGCGCTGCGTGCCGAGCGGATTGCCTGCCAGATGCGCAACCTGGTCTGCCTGGCAGCCCCGGAAAAACGGGGCGGATATTTAAAGGAGGCGGCTGATGCCCAAGGGATTGAGATCTGCCAGGACAAAGATCTGATCTCCATTACGCTTCCGGGCCTGCTTCCCAAAAGAAAGCAGCACGTCAACGCCGCCTTTCTCCATGAGCCGCTGAACTATGCGCTGCAGAACTACCTGACTGTCCACTCTCTTCCCCTGTACCGGGAATGTGTGGTCTGCTTCAGCCAGATCTATGACCGGAACGGCCCATTTGACCGGGTACGTGATTACGATAACCTGGAGTTCAAACAGCTTCTGGACACGATTGCCACCTATATCATGGTGGATGACAGCGGGCTTTACTGCGACTCCTACCACACCACGGAGCTGGGAGATACGGATCATACTGTCATCTATGTGATGGGAAAATCCCGGTTTCCCCAGTGGCTGAAAGGACGAAAAAACGAGATTGAAACCATATCGGAAATTTCATGATTTTTCCGTCATTTTATCCGACATTGGTAAAACATCCTTTGAAAGCAGGAAATCCCTGCTTTTTTTGTTTGCCGGGAAGCACAACTTTTTACCCAAGTACAGACTTACATGGGTAACTACCGGAAGGAGGGGTGACTGATTTTGTATCCTTCTACCTCCCAGAAATACAGGCTCCTGGAAATGGTCGCTCTTTGCGGGGAATTTCCTGCTGACCAGCTTACCCGTCTGATCCCAAGCCCCTCTTATGGAGAAAAGCTCATTACAGAGTTAAAGGCACAAAAACTGCTGCGGACTCACTATCGGGATCATTTAAGGGGCTATCGCCTGACCGGACGGGCTAAACAGATGCTCCTTGCTCAAAATCCGGAGCGTTTCCGTGACTTCCTCACCGGGAATACCGAAACCAATCAGGTCCGAAGCGAAGTAACCCGTCGGCTGCGTCTGTACCAGAAAGCAGAAACCTATCTGACTCTCCTAAGCGCCGGCATCCCGTTCTTTGCTGACCAGAAACCGGATATTTTCAGGGAAGGCCGCGAAGCCGGTATCCTCACTATGGGGAACCTGCCCCTTTTTTACTCATCACGGGAGTTTAAGCACATCGGTTCAGAGGCAACCAAGATCAGAAATTCCCGGAGCATGGGGGTGCTGCTTGCTCCCCACTGTGCCTATGCACTGTATAACACCGGTGACCATGTACTCAAGTGGGAATACCGGACAGAGGTACGGCTGAACGCCTTCCTGCAGCATTACCTGCAGGATTTCCCCTATACGGGACATCCGAAAGTCCGGGCGATCCTGACCGGGAAGGACATGGACACCGCTTACCAGCTCCTGACCAGTACCGGCGGATACAAAAAGAGTCTGTTTGTAGCGGATACATCCTATGAACACTTTCACTATCTGCCAAACACACCGGAAGGTGAAACGCTTTTGAAACTGCTGGTCCGGCCACGGCTCATGAAACAGCTGGACCAGTTACTGTTATCCGATTTAGGTTCCCGGCAGCCAGGCCTTCCCATCGACCATGATGGGGTGGACGCTTCCGGGAACCCTGCGGTTCTTGCATATGATTTTGACTTGCACCGAATTAACCGATTCAATACCGGGCTGAATGTATATGGCAGAAAGGGGGTAATGATCTGCTTTGATTTCCAAATCCCCTGTCTAAAACGGTATCTGACCGCCGACATTCGGTTCTCCAGTATTGACCTCTCTAAGTTAAGAAAGGGGTTTTTGCATGAACCGTAAATGGTGGAAGCTCATTTATCTGCTTCCCATCAGCCTCTGCACCTTATATGCAGGCGGCTATATCGCTCAGTTTATCCGAAACTATCGCATCTGGACTGCCGCTGGTAACACGCCGGGCAATGGCAGTTCCCCACAGATGCCATCCCCGCATCCGGCAGCCTGTTTCCAGGCAGTCACCGATTTTCCGTATAACCTGTATGGGATTGGGGTCTGCCTTGTGGTATTTGGGCTGCTGATTTTTTTGCTCATGCGGATGGGCTATGACCGCAACGGCGAAGTCGCAGACCGGGAACGGAACCTGAACTACTCGACCAAAGGAACCTATGGAACCTCCGGTTTCATGACGCCGGAGGAAATGCATAAAGTCCTGGAGCTGACTTCTGATGTAAAGAAGAGCAAAGGCACCATCTTAGGCAAGCTGAACGGCAAAGCCGTCTGCCTGCCCTACCACACCTATATGAATCGGAATGTGGCAGTCTACGGCTCCAGCGGCTCCATGAAGAGCCGTGCCTATGTCCGAAATGCTATCTTCCAAAGTGTTGCCCGCGGAATTGACGGACCAGGAGAAAGTCTCATCATTACCGATCCGAAATCTGAACTCTATGAAAGTATGTCCGTGTATCTGGAGAATGAAGGCTATACCGTCAAATGTTTCAACCTGGTCAACCCGGAAAACTCCGACAGCTGGAACTGTCTTATGGAGATTAACGGGTCTGAGACAATGGCTCAGGTCTTGGCGGATGTCATCATCCAGAATACCGGCTCTGCTAAAGGGGATCATTTCTGGGATAATGCGGAGATGAACCTGCTGAAAGCCCTGGTTCTGTATGTAGACCAGGGTTTCCCGCCGGAAGTCAAAAATATCGGACAAGTGTACAAGCTGCTGACTATGAGTTCCGAGAAAGAACTGAACAGCCTGTTTGACTTGCTCCCGGTATCCCATCCGGCAAAAGTGCCTTACTGCATCTATAAGCAGGCCAGCGACACAGTGCGCTCCGGCGTCATCATCGGGTTGGGCGCCAGGCTGCAGGTGTTCCAAAATAAGCTAATCCGGCAGATCACCTCCTATGACGAGATCGACCTGACACTGCCAGGCAAGCAGAAATGTACGTATTTCTGCATCACCTCAGACCAGGACAGCACCTTTGATTTCCTCTCCTCCCTGTTCATGACTTTTATCTTTATCAAGCTGGTCCGTTTTGCGGACAAAGAGGGGAAGGACGGAAAGCTGCCGGTTCCGGTACATATCCTGGCGGATGAGCTGGCCAATACCGGCGCCATTTTGGAGCTGAACAAAAAAATTTCCGTTATCCGGAGCCGAAACTTAAGCATTTCCTGTATTTTCCAGAATCTGCCCCAGATGCAGAACCGGTATCCGCTGAACCAATGGCAGGAAATTATAGGGAATTGTGACAGCCAGTTATTCTTAGGCTGTACCGATGAAGTGACTGCCACCTTTATTTCCAACCGGTCCGGAGATGTGACGGTTGGAGTCAGCAGCGAAGCCAAACAGCTCAATTCCTGGCGGGTGTCCGACTACACGCCGGAGTACCGGCAGACCAGATCCATCGGGAAGCGCAAGCTCTTAACGCCGGATGAGATTCAGCGGCTGCCCTTAAATAAGGCGCTTATCATCCTGCGGGGACAGAAAATCCTGGAAGTGGAGAAATACGACTATACGCTCCACCCAGATTCCAAAAAGCTGATTCCAAGAAAGGCGGCAGACCATGTTCCCCAGTGGCGGGCAAAAGCCGAGCAGGAAGAATACGACTACACGCCGACTCTTGCGGAGAATTTAAAGAAAAAGCCCCGGCCCGGCCGCAGCGGCAGACGCCCTTCGTTTCCCTCTCAGGAGAAACCGCTTCGCCGGGAACCGGTCAAGCACGCATACCCTTCCGGTCATCCGGAAGAGCTTAGTGACCAGCCGGAAGAATTTCCGGATTTTCCAGAGGAAATTGTTCCGCTGGATAAAGATTCCATTATGTCTTAATTTTTGAAAGGAGGCAGCTTATGCCAAACGAACTGAACCATACAACATCTATCCTTACCCTGGACGCCGATGCTCAGCTGGAAACGCCGCAGTCCAAAGCGGATCTCATCTGGCACGAGATCCAGAACGCCTACCGCACCCGGAAAATCCTTACCGGGAAACTGGGCGGCATTGAGAAAACGGAGGCCGGCAGTCTGATTGCTATTATCTATTACAAGGACTTCCGTACCGTCATCCCCATCTCGGAAATGATGCTGAATCTTGTTCAGGATAACGCCCACGATTACGGGGAACTTTCCCTGCGGCAAAATAAAATCCTCAATAATATGCTGGGGTGTGAGATTGATTTTCTGGTGAAAGGATTAGATGCCAAGACACGCAGTATTGTGGCAAGCCGGAAGGAAGCCATGCTGAAGAAACGCCAGATTTTCTATCTGGATACAGACACATCCGGGAAGCCCAAGGTCTGCGAAGACCGGATCGTGCAGGCCAGGGTGATCGCTGTGGCAGAAAAGGTTGTCCGTGCTGAAATTTTTGGCGTGGAGACTTCCATCCTGGCAAGGGATCTGTCCTTTGACTGGCTGGGAGACGCCAGAGAGCGGTTCCGTGTGGGGGATCACATCCTGGTACGGATCCTGGATGTAAAAGCAGAGTCTCCGGAGCAGATCACCGTCCATGCAGATGTCAAAAGCGTAGAAGGCAATACCAGCAAGGAAAATATGAAGAAATGCAAGGTGCAGGGCAAATATGCAGGTGTTGTGGAAGATATCCACAAAGGCACCGTATTCGTCCGGCTCTCGATTGGCGTCAACGCCATCGCCCATTCCTGCTATGATCCCCGTACCGTAGGGAAAAAGGATGAGGTATCCTTTGTCGTTACGCACATTGATGAGGAGCGCAATGTGGCGGTGGGCCTGATCACCCGGATTATCCGGCAGAACCTGTAAAAAGAAAACGGCAGCGCAACAAAGTGAATTTTGCAATATTGCCGTTTCTTTCCATATATTTTTATTGCTCATAGCGATGCGTCATGCTATACTATTCCGGTATAATTGAACCAGAAAGACGGATGCTTTTCGATCTTGCCCTCTAGTAAAAAAGGAGGGTGATGCCCATGACTATCACAGAAGTCCTGACTTTACTGTTAGTTATTTTGTAAATGGTAGATAGCCGGTACCGTGTCGCTTGCTAGTTTTTGTGAGATAATTACTCTAAAAAAACTAAGGTTTTTCAGGGAGGGCTATCTCATGGATAAAATCACACACAAAGTCCGCTGCGAACA
>NZ_JAJEQX010000013.1 GCF_020687545.1 Ruminococcus turbiniformis
TAACAAAGCTGAAGTTCTTTTTCTATAAAAATTTCTTCATCTGTTAAGTGAAAGTAGGAAATATCAAAAATATCAGCAACTATGCAGCATTGACCGCAGTGAAGTGAATTATCATGAATAATTCAGGTTTAAAGTATCTCTCCCATACAGTTCCACGATCTTTTTTACCATCGACTCCGTGGAAGCCTGCTCTGAAACACAGATCTGCATGCCGTACTCTGCCGCCTTCTCTGCCGTTTGCTCCCCGATACAGACAGCTTGTATCTTTGTATAATCCACATCCTCCCATGCCTTTGTAAATCCCAGCACTGTTGAAGCACTCGTAAATGTCACAGCGTCGATTTTTCCCTGCCAGAGCATATCCCGGACTTTTTCCTCCAGAAATGGATGCGTTTCATAAACGGTTCTGTAAAGCGGAATATCTTCCACGTCCAGGCCGGCTGAAATCAAGGGGAAAAGAAGCTCCGGCGCTCCTTTTTCCGCCCGCATGACAGTGATATGGCTTCCCTTTTTTGCTTCCCCCGAGAGCGCCTCTCCCAGCGCAGCCGCACTGTACTCCCTGGGTATAAGATCCGGAAGCAGCCCGTGCTTTTTTAAAGCTGATGCCGTCCCTGAACCGATGGATGCTATGCGCACATCCGCATCCCTGACAAAAAGACCTCTCAGATCTGTTCCCATTTCCATAAGCTGATCAAAAAATATTTCTACACCGGCAGGACTGGTAAAAACCAGCCATTCCTGATCTGTATGTGTTCCGAACATTTCCAGCGCCTGTCTCAGTCTTTTCTCCGGACATACCGGCTCCGTGCGGATCGTCGGCGCCTCAATAACCTGCGCTCCCAAATCCCGCAGGCAGGCTCCAAGAGCCGATCCGCTTTGTCTGGGCCTCGTGACCAGAAACTGCCTTCCGCCTAACACACGGTCTTCTGCCCAATGCATCTGCGAGGACAGGGCGCATACCTTTCCCACTATAATTACAGCCGGAGGACATATTCCTTCCCGCTCGGACATTTCCTTCAATGTACTCACTGTCGCCGTCACACTCCTCTGTCCGGCGCATGTCCCGTTTTCCAGCACGGCGGCAGGCATATCAGGATCCATTCCGGCTTCTGTCAGTCCGTTTAGTATAAATTCCATAGAGGAAAGCGCCATCAGAAAGACAAGCGTACCGTTTAACCCGACCAGAGAGTGAAAATCCAGATCGACTTCCCCTCCCATTCTTGCATGACCTGTAATCACATGAAACGAAGATGCATAATCCCGGTGGGTCACAGGGATTCCCGCATAGGCCGGAACCGCTGCGGCGGAAGTTACTCCGGGCACAATCTCAAAGGCGATGCCTTCCTTGATAAGCAGTTCCAGTTCCTCCCCGCCTCTTCCGAATACAAAAGGGTCTCCTCCCTTCAGGCGGAGAACAGATTTCCCTTTTTTCGCCTCACGCATAAGAATTCTGTTGATCTCCTCCTGAGGCACCGGATGGTTTCCTGCACGCTTTCCAACGTAGATTCCTTCTGTTGTCTCCGGAATCATGCTTAAAATTTCAGCGCTGACCAAGGCATCATACACGATTACATCCGCCTGCTCTATCAGGCGCGCCGTCTTAAGCGTCAAAAGCCCCGCATCCCCCGGTCCTGCTCCGGCAAGCCATACTTTTCCTTTCTTTTCTTTCTGCATATTCTCTGTCTTCCTCTCTGAAATTTCTCTTAAATGCTCTGCCTCAGCTCCTGCGCCAGTTTCTCTCCGACATAAGCTGCCCTGGTTATGTCCCCACACAGCACTCCCGTCACAT
Organism: Ruminococcus turbiniformis; assembly: GCF_020687545.1. GTDB lineage: Bacteria > Bacillota > Clostridia > Lachnospirales > Lachnospiraceae > Mediterraneibacter > Mediterraneibacter turbiniformis. The sequence goes on from NZ_JAJEQX010000013.1 coordinate 1,790, forward strand.
GCTGCTTTGTCTTTTCGTCGTAATAAAGTCCTGAAAGTTTCAGCTCATTTCCCTCTATCCTGGCATGGGCGGCGCACGGCGATGTACATCCTCCGTCCACTGCCCGGATAAACTGCCGCTCCGCCAGGGCCGCCGCACGGCTTTCAGGACAGTCCAGCCGTTTTATCCACCCCCGGTTCTCGCCTTTTCTTCCCTGGACGGCAAGGATGCCCTGCCCGGCAGCGGGAATCATCTCCTCCACAGAAAAATACATACAAATCTCCCTCGCCATGTCCAGCCGTTTTAAACCGGCAGCCGCCAGCAGTGTTGCGTCGTACCCTTCTGTCTTTAGTTTCCTTAAACGTGTCTGCACGTTTCCACGGATGCTTCGGAAAATACAGTCCGGATACAGTTGTTTCATCTGGAGCATACGTCTGCGGCTGGAAGTGCCGATTACCGGGGCCGGCGGAAGTATGTCATCCCCGTTCCTTATAAGGAGCACATCCCTTGGGTCTTCCCTCCTGCTGTACGCCAGAATAGGAATATCTTCTCTCTCCTCCATCGGCATATCCTTCAGGCTGTGCACGGCAATGTCAATCTTTTCTTCCATAAGCGCACGGTCCAGTTCTTTTACAAACAGCCCTTTTCCGCCGATTTTCTCCAGGCTTTTATCCAGGATTCTGTCTCCGGCCGTCTTCATTGTGATGATCTCCGCCCGGATTCCCGGCGTTTCCTTTTCGATCAGTTCTTTTACGATCTGTGCCTGCTTTACCGCAAGAACGCTCTCTCTGCTCCCGATACGGATTACAGACTGCATGGTGCATCATTTCCTTTCTCTATAATTTCGCAGATGGTTTTCATATCCATGCTCCGGCGGATAATATCAGCCAGCCTGTCATACTGTTCTTCTTTATATGCCTTCCAATCTCTCGCACGGATCCCGGACGCAGCATACCCTTTCTTTTTCAGCAGTGCTGCCAGAAAACCTTCCGCCGTCTCGGGTGCGTCAAAAATTCCGTGGACATAGCATCCGTACACATTCCCCTGGAAGGACCCGTCAGGATATGCGCCGCCGTTTCCTCCAGCCCCTTCCTCCTGAATCAGTGTCAGCGGCCGTGCGTCCTCTTCAAGGACGCTTTTTCCCATATGAATCTCATATCCATAAAACGGAACACCCGCCATATCTTTAAGCATTCCCTCCGGGAAAAGAAAGTTTCCTTCCACTCGTGTCCTTCTCTTTTCCGGACAAAACACCGTGCGCACGGGAAGAAGCCCCAGCCCCTTCACTGTGCCTTTCTGTTCCGTCCCGCCAGGATCTGATATTTCTTGCCCCAGCATCTGGTATCCTCCGCAGATGCCGAAGACGAGACCGCCGCTATCCGCAAAACGAAGAAGTTTTGCCTCAAATCCGTTCTGCCTCATCCAGAGCAGATCCTGAATTGTATTCTTGCTTCCCGGCAAAATCACTGCGTCCGGTTCACCAAATTCGTCTGTGGAAGTGATATATCTGACCGATACCTCTTCCAGGGACTCAAGCGGTGCGAAATCTGTAAAATTGGAAATTCTCGGAAGTCTGATCACCGCGATATCTACAAGTCCGGCAATACTTTTTTTTCGGAACCGGTCGGTCAGACTATCCTCCTCATCAATGTCCAGATAAAAATAAGGCACAACCCCAAGAACAGGAATCCCCGTCCGCTCTTCCAGCATAGAAAGACCCGGCCTTAAAATTGAAATATCTCCGCGGAATTTATTGATAATAGTTCCTTTGATCCGCCGCCGCTCTGTTTCGTCCAGGAGCATGACAGTTCCTGCAATCTGAGCGAATACCCCGCCCCTGTCAATGTCCCCTGCAAGGAGTACTGGCGCGTCCGCCATCTTCGCCATTCCCATATTTACGATATCGTCCTGTTTCAGATTAATCTCGGCCGGACTTCCGGCTCCTTCAATCACAATCACATCGTATCTTGCGGAAAGTTTTTCGTATGCTTCCATAACTGCGGGAATATACTCCTTCTTACGGCGGTAATATTCCGCGGCAGACATCACGCCTTCCGGCTTTCCGTTCACAATCACCTGGGAGCCCATGTCATTAGTAGGTTTTAACAAAATAGGATTCATGCACACTTCCGGCTCAATCCCGGCAGCTTCCGCCTGCATGACCTGCGCGCGCCCCATCTCTAATCCTTCCCGGGTAATATAAGAGTTCAGCGCCATATTCTGGGATTTAAAGGGCGCCGCCTTTATCCCGTTCTGGCAAAGCACGCGGCACAGTCCTCCTGTAAGAATGCTTTTCCCTACATTGGACATCGTACCCTGTATCATAATTGATTTTGCCATCACTCTGTCCTCCTCTCAAAGATCTGCTCCAAAGCTTCTACCAGCAGCCGGTTCTCTCTGTGGAGCCTTACCGCAATCCGGTACCACCCTTTTCCCAATCCACGGTAATTTTCGCAGTCACGAATCAGAATATTCTTTTCCTTCAGCCCTTCTGCCAGATCTGTCCTGCTGTACATTAAGATATAGTTTGCTTCCGATGGAATTGCTCGAATTTCCATCCGCTTTAACTTCTCTTCCAGCCACATCCGCTCGATCCTGATCACTTCCCTCGTATTCTCCGCTTTATATTCTTCTGCTTCTGAAAGAGCGGCAATCCCCGCTTCCTGGGCCGGAATGGATACGTTCCAGGGCTGGCATGCTCTGCACAGCCGCCGGATCAGCTCTATGTCCGACGTAACCGCATATCCCAGACGCAGTCCCGGAATGGCATGCATCTTAGTAAACGCTCTTACTACAAAAAGCCATGGAAATTCCTGCACCTCTTTTTCCGCATAAACCACTTTCTCCTGATCTGCAAATTCGATAAAGCATTCATCCAGAACAAGCCGGATATTTTTCTTCCCGCACTGTCGGATGATACTTAACAGAAGTTCCTCCGGAATCAACTGACCAGCCGGGTTTGAGGGAGAGCAAAGAAACACCATATCTATATCCTCTGTCAGCTCCTCAAGGAAGCGCTCTGTCAGCCGGAAGTTTTCCTTCGCTTCCATCTGGTAATAACGAACCTCGCAATTTACCATGCTAAGCGCCCGGACGTACTCTGAAAAAGCCGGAACCGGAATCAGCGCACGCTTCGGTTTTTCTGCCGCTGCAAGGGTAAAGAACAGATCGGCCGCTCCGTTTCCCGGCAGGATAAATTCCGGTGGAATCCCCAGTTTCTCCGACAAAGCTTTTCTTAAGGTCCCGCACCGGCTGTCAGGATAGGCAAAGCATTTATCGACTCCGCGCTTTGCCGCCTCAAGCACGGCCTGCGATGGTCCGAGCGGATTGACATTAACTGAAAAATCAAGCATGTCTTTATATGTATAAATATCTCCTCCGTGTCCGTATCCCATGTTCTTCTCCTTTTCGTCCCTGTTTTTCGTCACATTTTCGCATCACACAGACAAAAGCAGCACAAATATCAATCCCCCGCACAGAAGGAAGGTTAAAAACTCTGTAGCATACATCAGCCTCCCTGCTCTTAAGATATCCTCGGGTTCAATCCTTCTGCGGGCATCCCCGATAAATTCTTTTTTATACACCTTTCCGGAATATAACGCATCGCCGGCAAGCTGTACGCCCAGCGCGCCCGCACATACCGACTCTGTATGTGCCGAGTTGGGGCTTGCATGTTTCCTGCGGTCCCTGCGGCAGATTTTCCATGCATTCTTTCCGTCAAGCCCTGTGATGAATGCAGCTGCCGTCATAATGACCGCCGTAAGACGGGCAGGTATATAATTAAACAGATCATCCATCTTTGCGGGAATCTTTCCAAAATACAGATATCTTTCATTTTTATACCCAAGCATGGAATCCATCGTATTTACTGCCTTATACAGAAATCCCAGCGGTGCGCCGCCAATCAGCAGGAAAATCAGCGGTGCCGTCACTCCATCAGATGTATTCTCCGCTACCGTCTCTACCGCCGCCTTTGCAACTCCTTCTTCCGTCAGATTTTCCGTATCTCTTCCCACGATCATGGAAACAGCCCTTCTGGCTCCGGGAAGATCACTTTCCTTTAGTTTCATGTATACCTTCCTGCTCTCATATGACAGGCTCCTGGCTGCCAGAATCTGAAAACACCAGAAAGTCTCCAGAACGAACTTAAGATACGGATCAATACGCCCTGTGAGAAAGAGCAGAACAAAAGGAATCAGAAATGCCGGAGCCGCCGTCAGCATCCATAGCACTGCTCCTGCAGCGGTCAGGTGAGAACCGCATATTTTTCTAAGCTTTTTCTCCGCCCACGAGATCCATTTCCCCATCAGCCGTACCGGATGATACAGCCAGGCCGGATCCCCGAAAATCAAATCCAGTACCAGGCCTGCCCCGCAGGCCGCAAGTGACATCAGCATATTCTTCACCTCCACAGGCAGCCGTCTGTCAGAACAAGAACCGCAAGCATGGAAAGCTCACACACCTGCAGGAAATATCCCGCCAGATCTCCCGTTGTTCCGCCAAACTGCTTTTTGCTCAGCTTGTAATAATGCCAGAACACAAGGAGCGCCGCCGTGAGAGCCAGGATACCCGGTGCCGGACAGAGCATAATCATCGCCGCCGCGCCTGCTGCCGCCCAGATAATCAGGACAATGCGCGTCCGTCTTTTTTGCGCACCATTCTGAAACGTACGCAGAAGTCCGCTGCTCTTTGCAGCCCGAAAGCTCACTATGGAAATCCCGCTCAACGCTCTTGATATCGGAAATATCAGTGCGGCCGCCGGGAGAACGGAAATGTCCGCTTCTCCCCAAAGGGCCGCGTTCATCAGATAGTATGCGCACAGCCAGATAATGGCAAAGGCGCCTGTATGGGGATCTTTGAGTATCTCGAGTTTTTTCTGCCTGTCACCGCAGGAGCTTAAGGCATCCACCGTGTCTGCAAAGCCGTCCATGTGGATTCCCCCCGTCACCAGAATCGGAATCAGCGTCATAACCGCTGCAAAGAACAGATTTTCACAGTCCGTCCACATCAGAAGAACATATCCCGCAGCGTATTCCACTATTCCTGTTACCACACCGACAACCGGGAAAAAACAGATCGCATACTTCATATTTTTTTCGTTCCAGTCGACAATCGGAACCGGAATTTTTGAATACAGAGCCAGCGCCACTGCCAGGGAACCAAACAAATACATACTGCCTCTCTCCATTTCAGCCTTTACTTTTATTTCAGCCTTTACTTTTATTTCAGTTCTTGATACTGCTCTATATTGACCTCGTCAAATGTTCCCATCCGGTTATAGACTTCCACTCCCATCTCCAGGAGCGGAATTACAGCCACCGCCCCGCTGCCCTCTCCCAGAGACATTCCGCAGTCTATAAACGCAGATAGGCCCAGCGCCTCCAGAACCATTCCTCCGGCCGGCTCATTGGAGCGGTGGGAGGGCAGCATGTAATCCACGGCATCCGGGCAGATACGCGCCGCACAGAGGGCTGCAGCAGAAGAAATAAATCCGTCGATCACTACCGGAATGTGAAAAATTGCGCCTCCGAGAAAAACTCCGGCAAGTCCGGCGATATCCAGGCCGCCGACTTTTGCCAGTACGTCCAAAGCGTCTTCCGCATCCGGAGCATTGAGCCGCACAGCTTTTCGTATGGCGTCTATTTTCCTCTCAAGCCCTTCCGTGCTGAGTCCGGCGCCTCTTCCGGTCACTTCCGCAGGGTCGCGTTCGAGAAGTACAGAGACAACCGCACTGCTTGTAGTCGTATTCCCGATGCCCATCTCTCCGGTGGCAATAATATCATACCCTTTCTCCAACAGTTCCCCGACAAGGCGGATTCCGATAAGAACAGCCCGTTCTGCCTCCCTGCGGGTCATAGCAGGCTCCCGCGTCATATTCCTTGTGCCGCAGGCCACCTTATATTTTGCTTGTGTCACATGGTCTACATCCCTTGCAACGCCGATATCAACAGGGAATACGTCCACTCCTGCCACTTCTGCCATCAGAGTAACGCTTGCTGCTTTACGTGTGAAATTTTCTGTTACAACAGCCGTCACCTCCTGCCCGGTCTGAGTCACGCCTTCCTCCACAACTCCGTTGTCCGCGCACATAATCAAAAGCGCCTTTTTCTTCAGCATATATGAGGATGTTCCTTTCATTCCCGCAATACGGATTACTGCCTCCTCCAGTTTTCCCAGGCTAAACAGTGGTTTTCCCACCGTTTTCCAGTGCTTTCTCGTCTCTTCCATACTCCTTTGGTCTGAAGGCCGGATCTTCTCCAGCTCATCTTTCAGATTCATCCCTTCCATCCTTTTTCCTCCTCTTTTTCCATTCTTCACATCTTTCTGCAAACCGCTTGGCAAACTCCGGCAGAGAGGGCATATACAGGTGGGGATATCCGGCAAAAAGGTTTCCCTGGGCACAAATACAGTCCCAGCTTCTGCGGCCATCCGGCTTCACTGCCCGGCAGGTCCGTCCGTTGTCCGTGCTGTCCCAGTAATGAAACTCATGTCCGCGGATCATCTCTCCAGGCTTTATGTATCCTGCTGCACCTGATTTTTCCCTGTCTGCGCTTGAAATACAGATATAACCGAAGCGGACCAGTTTGCCTGCAGGGAATGTTTTTCCCGGAAGGACGGCTGTCATGGAATATTCCCGGCCATTTTCATCCTCCATTTTTTCATGGAGATACATAAATCCCCCACACTCGGCAATGCATGGCATTCCCCGGCGAAGTGCTTTGCGGACGGATTTCAGCATACTTAAATTCTCTGACAATTCCCGGGCATAAAGCTCCGGGTAGCCTCCGCCGAGAATCAGCCCGTCCAGATCGCCCGGAAGTTCTCTGTCTGAAAGCGGGCTGAACGGGATCAGCCTGCATCCTTGTTTTTCTAACAGTTCTATATTCCCGGTATAGTAAAAACAAAACGCTCTGTCTCTGGCAATGCCGATCCTCAGGTTCCTTTTCAGTAAAGCCGTTTCTTTTTCCTCTGCATCTTTCCTTGCTTCAGCGCACTGCACCGCCCCTTCTTCCGCAATTTTGTAAATAAGATCCAGATCTGCTGTGCGGGAAAGAATCTCTCCCGCCCGGCGGGTCTTTCTTTTCAGCCCTTCCGTCTCCCGGGGTGTAACCAGTCCCAGATGACGGCTCTTAAAAGAAAATGCCTCGTCCTCCGGCATATAGCCGACAACCGGGATCTCGCAGCCTGTCTTCTTAAGTTCTCTCTCCAGCATCGATTTAAGCCTCGGATAGAGCATTCCGGATACCCGGTTTAAAAGGATCCCGCGAATCCGGCTGTCCGGACGGTACTGTGCCATTCCCTTCGCCACTGCCGCAAGGGAGAGTGACGCTCCCCGGCCCGACAGTACAAGAATCACCGGAAGTTCCAGCGTCCGGGACACATCATAGGAGCTGGCTGCATCCGTATCCGTGTTCATTCCGTCATAGTACCCCATAACCCCCTCTGTCAGAACAAGATCCGCTCCTGATACATGTCTTTTGTATTCCTCCTTAAGCGCATCTGCGGAAGAGAAAAACAAGTCCAGGTTCCGGGAGTCTACTCCCAGTACTTCCCTGTGAAACATAGGATCAATATAATCCGGTCCGCACTTACACGCCCTGACAGTCAGTCCCCTTTCCGTGAAAGCAGCCATAAGCGCGCAGGCCGCCGATGTCTTTCCGCTGCCGCTTGAAGGTGCGGCAATGAGCAGTCCTGGAACATACATCAGACTCTCCTCCTTCCTCCCGCAGAGATAATGTATACCGGGTTCTGTCCGGTCATCAGATGATATCCTCCCAGCCTGCGCGCCCTTGATGCCGTAATCTGAGTAATCCGGGCATCTCTCAAAAGTCCTTCTTCTGCCGCCTCAATTACCTCCCTCACTGTCTCCAGCGAGATCGCATTGATGACAATTCTGGCCTCCGGCGAACGTTCAAGTATAGTTTGAAGGATTACTTTTAAATTTCCCGAACTTCCTCCGATAAACACATGAGTCGGAGCTTCCAAACCTTCAAGTGCCTCCGGTGCCTCTCCTCTTACCACGCAAATTCCATCTGTACAGAATTTCTTTCTATTCTCACAGATCAGCGAAACAGCCTCCGGGTTTTTCTCAACTGCGTAAACCCGGATTCCATCACCTGAACGCGCCGCTTCCACAGACACAGAACCTGTGCCGGCGCCGATATCATAGACTACCGCGTTCTCTGTAAGTCCGAGCGCAGCGATGCTGACCGCCCTTACCTCCTCTTTTGTCATGGGCACATTTCCCCGGATAAACTCCTCATCCGGCATATGACAGCAGGCGGACAGGTTCGGGAAAGGGTTTTCCGCAAGGACTACGCTCAGCCCGTCCAGATCTGTGTCTCCAAATTCTTCAGCTCTGCCGGAATGGATCCTCTCATCCGGATAGGAAAGCCGTGTGCCCACATGGAGAACGACTTCATCCATCCCGTATTCTTTCAGCCTCGCCAGCACCCGTTTTCCCGTGTCTCTCCCGCCCAGAAGCAGAAAAGTCTTCCGGTTCCGGCTGACCGTCTGTATAAAATATTCCTCTTTCCCGTGCAGGCTTACAAGCGCAGCATCCTCCCAGGAAGTACCAAGCCGCGCCGCCAGGTATATAACGGAGGCAATCCCGGGCACCATCTGCACCCCGCATTCCGGCATTTCCTTTTGCAGCAGTTCCGCCAGTTCTTTTGCCCCGCTGTAAAATCCTGTATCTCCGGAGAAAAGCACCGCTATTTTTTCATATTCCGGGTGGGAGCGTATATACGAAAGGATTTCCCTGCTCCGGTATTCCGCAAATACAGGTCTTCCTTCCACCGACTCCATCTTCCGGACCGTTTCCAGCATCCTTCCCGCTCCGATCAGGCAGTCCGCGCCGCAAATCGCGGCCGCAGCCTGTCCTGTCATTGTCTCCTCTGTGCCCATACCTGTTCCCACAAGGAAAATCTTCTGTCTGTTTTCACACATCTTTATATCCTCTTGGCGTAACCATGCGTCCGTTTAATTCCATCGTTTTTGAATTCCCGACAAATACTGTGGAGTACATGTCCGCCTGTATTTCTTTTAAATGTTCCAGCGTGAGGATCCGGCATGCCTCTCCCTCTCTTCCGATGTTGCGGACAATGCCGCAAACTGTCTCCGGCTTCTTTGAATCCAGCAGTATGGTGCATGCCTTTTTAAGATAATCCGAACGTTTCCGGCTGGACGGATTATAAAGACAGATCACATAGTCCGCCTCCGCCGCTGCCCGAAGGCGCTTTTCAATCGTCTCCCAGGGCGTCAGCAGATCGCTTAAGCTGATCACCGCAAAATCATGCATAAGCGGTGCCCCCAGAACGGCAGCGCCTCCGGTCGCCGCAGTGATCCCAGGCACAATCTCGATCTCCACCTGCGGATAGTTCTTCCCGATCTCACAGATCAGGCCGGCCATGCCGTAGACTCCCGCATCGCCGCTGCACACCATTGCTACGTCCCGGCCTTTCAGTGCTTCCTCAAAAGCCATCCTGCACCGGTCAGCCTCTCTGCGCATGGGGGTACTCAGATATTCCTTCTCCGGAAACTGGTCCCTGATCAGGTCAGTGTACACCGTATATCCGATGATCACCGGACAGTGCTCCAGTACATTTTTTGCGCGTATAGTCATCTGATCCTTTGCCCCTGGCCCCAGTCCGGTCACATAAATCTTACTCATTGCAGCTCCTTTCCTGTGCAGCGTCTGTTTCTTTTCCTCCCTGCATTTCCGGTTCTGATGCTCTGCGGAACTCTGTTGTAAAGGACGGGTCATAGAGCTTTGAACGTCCGTACCCATCTCCCAGGATCCGCCCCACCACAATCAGCGCCGTCTTTGTGATGCCCTCTCTGCGGGCGGTTTCCTGCAATGTCCCTACTGTACAGCGCAGCGTCTTCTCTTCCGGCCAGGTTGCCTTATACACGATAGCGGCCGGAGTGTCCGCCGGATAGCCGCCGCGGATCAGCTCCGCCGGGAGCTCACTTAGCCTCCCCGTACTTAGGAAGATTACCATTGTCGCCTGGTGGGCGGCAAAAGATGCGATGGACTCCTGATCCGGCACCGGAGTGCGCCCTGCCATCCTTGTGATCACCACAGACTGAGAAATTCCCGGAAGGGTATACTCCGCGCCAAGCGCCGCCGCTGCGCCGCAAAAAGAGCTGACGCCCGGACAGATATCATATGGAATATTTTCTTTTTTCAGGGCGTCCATCTGCTCCCGGATGGCTCCATAGAGACAGGGGTCCCCTGTATGCAGACGTATGATCTGCTTTCCTTCCCGGTACGCGGATATCATCACGCCCAGCACTTCCTCCAGCGTCATTTCCGCACTGTTGTACACCTGGCATTCCTTCCTGCACAGAGAGAGAAGCCCCGGGTTCACCAGGGAGCCGGCATAGATAACAATATCCGCCTCCTTAAGGAGCTGCTGCCCCCTCACCGTGATCAGATCCTCCGCTCCGGAACCTGCTCCGACAAATGTAATCATCTCTTCAGCCCTCCTTTTCGTCTTTCACAATAAGCAGAGAGTAATACCCGGCACCATCCGGTATTTCTTCTGCTCTGAGAAATACCTGCTCGTTTTCCATACCGCAGTTCTGCACCATTCTGACATCTGCCCTGTTCTCCATGAGGATCTTCTTTACTTCCGGCATCTTTTTCCCCGCCTTCATAAAAATTTTTGTTCCGCTGAGTCGAAGGCTTTCCCTGATCCCGTAGGAAGCCGGCAGAATATGGATTTCCTCACGGTTCTCCGCCAGCGGCATGTCAAGCCGCGCGGCCGCCGCGCAGAATGACGGGATTCCCGGTACAAGCGCTGTCGGGTACCCGTCCCTGGCAAGCCGTTTATGGACATACATACAGGTGGAATATACTGTCGGATCTCCCAGTGTCAGAAAAGCCATGTCCTTCCCGTCATCCAGCACCCGTTCTGCCGCCAGGACATCCGCATCGTGAAGCTTCTTAAGCTGCTCTTTGTCCTTGATCATAGGCATAGGCAGAAAGAGCTTCGCTTTCTTTTGAATCTCCGGAACAGCCTTAATCGCAATCTGATATGCAGTACATGTGTCCAGATATTTTCCATATGCGCCGTCTTCTGGTGTCTCATCAAAGACCGCCTCCGCAAGATTCGGATCTGCTACCGGCAGCGCCGCCACATGGCAGTTCCGGATCAGCCTTGCCGCCTTGAATGTCAAAAGCTCCGGATCTCCCGGCCCCACTCCGATTCCCGTAAATGTTCCACGCATCCTTTCCATCCCTTTCTTCATGCTCTTCATTTCCGGTCATAATACCGTTTTCCGGTTTTATACTTCCGTTCATCTGTCCATAATCTGTGCCAGAAACACATCCGCTCCTTCTGTCTTTCCCAGAATCCCTTCCTCTTCCGAAAACATAACCGCCTCTATAGCCATATCTTCTCCCGCGCGTCTTTTCAGTACTTTCCCGATTCTCAGCATCACAGTCCCCATGACCGGCGCCAGTATATTTTCTCCTTTTAAAATACGGATTGCTTCTGTTGTATTAATGCAGTTCATAATCTTTGTGACTGTATCCCGGTCTGCTCCTGCCATTGCCGCATGCGCCGCCAGCACTTCCATCCGGCAGTCCGCCTTTCTGGAATGTGTATTCATCACCCCGGCCGCCAGCTTCACCAGTTTTCCCACGTGTCCCACAAGCAGGAGGCCTCTCATGCCCAACAACCTTGCATCATCAATCGTTTCCCCGATATAATTGCTGCACTTGACTGCCCTGGAAAGATCAATTCCCATCCTCCTCTGAAGGAACCCGCTCCCGTAATTGCCCGGAGTTATGAAACAGCGTGTGACCCCGCTTTCCCTCAGCACCTTCATTTCCAGGTAAATACTGTCCGTCAGAGCCTTCTCGCTCATCGGCTCCACAATCCCTGTTGTACCCAGAATGGACAGTCCGCCCTCGATCCCCAGTCTGGGATTAAATGTCTTTTCCGCAACTCTCTCCCCCTCGGGTATGGTGAGCGTTACATGGATGCCTCCTGTATACCTGTACGCTGCACAGACTTTGCCAACCGCTTCCCGTATCATTCTTGCCGGCACTTTGTTAACCGCGGCTTCTCCCACCGCCTGTTCAAGGCCCGGACGGGTCACACGGCCGATGCCGCGGCCGCCGCTGATCCGTATCCTGTTCTCATTATCCGGAACAGCAGCCTCTTTTCTGACTTGTGCACACACGAGCAGCCCGTCTGTCACATCCGGGTCATCCCCGCTGTACTTTCTCACCCCGCAGCAGACAGAACCGGTTTCTCTGCGGATCTCCTCTACGTCCAGATACAGTTCTATGCCCTTTGGAGTCTTAAGCCGTACATGCCGAAACTCTTTTCCCGAAAACAGCATCAGGGCTGCCGCCTTGGAAGCAGCAGCTGCGCAGCTTCCGGTCGTAAATCCCATCTTCAGTCCCGAACGTGTCCGCCCGATCTCATAGTTCCTCCCTGTAGCGCCGGATGTTTGTCTCTGATTATCCGTCTCTTCTTTTCTCATGCCGTCCTCCGCTGTCACAGAGCTTCCCTGATATGCTCCTCAAAAATCCTTCGGATTCCTTTGAATTCTCCTAGGCCTTTTAAAAATACCCGTACTTCATATCCGGCACGCTCCATCTCACTCTTCCAGGATTCTTCTTCTCCAGCCATGTCGTTTTTCGCATGGTCCCCCGAGACAAGCATAAAGGGCATAAGCGCGACTTTTTTTGCCCCGCAGATCTGAAGCTTTGTCATCACATTATTCAGATCTGGAAAGTTTTCCACAGTTCCCACGAGTACGTCCCCGTATCCCAGCGTGTGGAAAGTGTATTCCAGCATAGGATAGGATGCATTGGCATAATGATCCGTCCCGTGGCCCATCAGGGCAAGTACCTCTCCGGGAGCAAGCTTCGTCTCTGCCATCACCGCATGTACGGCCTTTTTATAATCATCCGCGCTGCTCAGCAGGGGTTTTCCCACACAAACTCTCTCAAAGCGGACTTCCTGCTTCCTGACCTCCTCCAGCATCCTCTCATTTTCAATCCCGTTTATGATATGAGTAGGCTGGATGACCGCACAATGCACACCGTCTGATGCCATCCGCTCAAGCGCCTCCCCGACGGTATCAATATGGATCCCCTCTTCCCTCTTGATTTTCCGCAGGATCATCCCGCTGGTAAAGGCACGGTAAATCTGGTAATCCGGGAACTTTTCCCCGATATAGTGTTCCAGCTCCTCTATATTCTTTTTCATCGTATCCAGGTGGGTTGTCCCGAAACTCACCATAAGGATCCCTTTCTTCATTCTGATATCCTCCTCTCCAGATCTTCCAGTGTCCTCGGCGAGTCTCCTTTTGCAGAAAGGATCCCCGCCTTGAGAAGCCTCCGGTACAGACGCATCACAGCCGGCAGTTCCAGGTTTGCCTGTTCCATTGCATCTTCATCTCCGCACACCTCATCAGGCGTCCCCCGCATAAGCACCTTTCCCTCATGCATGAGCACAATTTCATCCGCCCAGGCATAAGCGTAATCCACATCATGGGTTGCCATAAGTATGGTCAGACCTTCCTTTTCCGACAGGCGTTCCACAATAGAGCGCACCAGTTTCCGGTGTTTCGGGTCCAGTGCTGCCGCCGGTTCATCCAGAACCAGCACTTCCGGGTGCATGACAAGAATGTCCGCAACCGCCACAAGCTTTTTCTGTCCTCCGCTTAACGCGTGGGCAGGCTGGTCGCGGAAAGGAGTGATTCCCATCTCACTGATCACCTGCTCTACTTCTCTTCTCACCTGTTCTTCCTCCACGCCGAGGTTCATTATCCCGAAGGAAATCTCCTGATATACACTTGCCGAAAAGAGCTGATTGTCCGGTTCCTGGAAGACGATTCCCACTTTCCGCCTCACATCGAGCAGTCCTCTTCTTGTATACTCTACAGGTTTTCCCCCGATCAGCATTCTCCCCTTCTGAGGTTTCAGTATCCCGTTCATGCACAGAAAAAGTGTGGACTTTCCTGATCCGTTCCCGCCCATAAACGCGATCTTTCTCCCCCTGTCAATCTTCAGACTGACACTGTCAAGCGCCTTTTTGTCATTTCCCTCATAGGTGTAGGAGACCTGCTCCGCCTCCACCGCCCAGTCTTTTTCTTTCATATCCTATAACCAACTCCATATTACCGTACCCAACAGGATACATTCATACCCCGCGATACAGAGAATCTCCTTCCACTTTGCCGGGCGCTCCTCTGAAAGCACTCTGATCTCCCCGTCATAACATCTCGCCTCCATGGCGTTATACAGGACAGAGGATCTCTTTATGGAACGCACGAGGAGGGCACTGCCCATACTTCCGAAAGAACGAATTCTTGTCCGATAATCCTTGTTCCCAAGCCGCGAATTCTGTGAGACAGTGATTGCCGACGCCGTCTCCATCAGAAGGAATATGAACCGGTAGATAAGCATCATAAGCTCAATGACCAGGCCGGGGACATGCAGTTTTTTCATCACTCCCAGAATATCTGTCATAACCGTGGTCAGCGAGAGAAAATACAGGCAGGACACTGCGCCAAACGCCTTCCCACAGAGTGTCAGCCCCTCCTTTACGGAGGAAACGCTTCCTGTAAGGTAGCATTTCCCGAGCGGAACCGCAAATGCATCCAGCGGAGTCCCGGATATATTTATCACCAGTACCGCGGTACTCATCAGGAGAAAGGCTGCAGGGACCAGAAGAAGCTTTAAATACCTGCCAAAAGGTGTCCCTCCCTTTGTCACAGTCAGAAACACATTCACGGAAAACACTGCTGCTGCCGTCAGAATAGAACGGCTGATAATGCACATCGCCAGAGTCAGTACGGCATACAAAAACTTCTCCGACGCATTTACATATCTGAGACCCGACTGATAACAGAGTTTATCAATGACAATCATTTGTCTCCTTTCCTGTCATCTGCATTCTCCATTCCGGTTGCTTTCTGCCACTTCCTCCGTTCTACAAAACGTCCCATAAAAAACGCGATTACACCTGCTCCGATCCCTGTCTGGATACAGAAGATCAGACTCTCCACCTCTCCCGGCACCTCTCCGTCAAGAGCAGTCTCAAGAACAGGCGTGAACCAGGGGGTATACTCCCCTTCTATATCTTCAATCATCACACTTCCCGCATCGTCCGAGCCCCCGAACTGCGCGCCCCTTAAGATAAACAGCGGTGCAGCCGCGATCAGCACAGCGGATGCCAGAAGAATAAAAACAATTTTTGCATTCTTTGTCATCTCACCTGACCTCCTTTTCCCTGAGGAAACCGATATTTTTCAGTTCCGGCACAGCATAGGTTTCCAGTCCGATTACGATCACAACCGTCAGGATACCTTCGATTACAGCAAGCGGGATCTGGGTCGGAGCAAATACACCGAGGAATTTTACTGCTGACGCAGCTGTACCCCCCACCTCTGACGGATATGCAAGCGCAAGTTGGACAGATGTAACACAATAAGTAAAAAAATCGCCTGAGAGTGCTGCAAGAAATACAGAAACTTTGCGGTTCATATTCATTTTCCCGCATAACTTATAGACAGCAAACGCCATAACCGGCCCCATCACCGCCATGGAAAATGTATTTGCCCCCAGAGTAGTAATGCCGCCGTGGGCCAGAAGCAGTGCCTGAAAGATCAGAACGATGATCCCCAGTACACTGACAGCCGCCGGTCCGAACAGGATCGCTCCGAGTCCTGTTCCTGTCATATGTGAACAGCTTCCGGTAACAGACGGAATTTTCAGCGATGAAATCACAAAGATAAAAGCCCCCGACATTGCGATCAGAGTCAGGTTCCTGCGACTTGCATTTATTTTTTTGTTCAGGGAAATAAAACCTGCAACCAGAAACGGCAGACAGATAATACCCCATGCCACGCAGTATCCCGCGGGCAGGTATCCCTCCATGATATGCATTGCGTTCACCGTCGGCGCGACGGCGAACAGAATTGCAAAAGCAATAGAAGCTTTTAACAGAATTGTCTCTCTTTTTGTCATTTTCATCTCTCCTTTTTACAGCTTTTGAAATATTTCCAGGCACTGCAAAAAGGAAGACTATTTGCAGCATACTCCTGGTCATACTCCCGTAACCTCCCAGACCCATTTAAAAGCGAATCTTCTGACTTAAGCCTCCGGCGAGCCATCTCCGCCTTCCCACGGGAAACCCGCAGTGACATCGTGGAGCGTCTCTCGGCTAATACAGCAACGGGTATTGTGCAGGACTCCCACCTGCTTCCTCCGTCTGCCTGTCACGGCAGACTTTCTTTTAAATGTATGCCGGATCTGAGTTTTCTGTAGCGGCCTGTCACGACAGCCACATTTTCCGGCGGGACACCCGGAAAAGTATCCCGCACGCAAACCATATTTTGTTATTTTATATTTTTATTATGTAAAGCTTTTTCCTCCGCCTGCTTCCAGCCTCAGCAGTTCTCTTTCCCATACCAGTCCTGTGCGAGAAATTTTGCCACTCCGTCATGGTCACAATCGTCTATAACATCTGTGGCCATCTCTTTTACTTTGTCGAGGGCGTTCTGCGGGGCGTAACTCCTGTCCGCAATCTCGATCATGGAAAGATCGTTCAGATTATCTCCGAATACGACCAGTTCATCGCATTTCACCAGCTTCTTAAGCTTCCTAATGGCATTTCTTTTGCTGGCATTTTTGCTGTATATTTCCAGGCAGTATAAACCGTTATAGATATTCAGATAGAAGGAATATGAGACTTCCTTAAAAAGAGACAGTTCATCGCAAAGCGATTGCAATGTCTCCTGCTTTCCTGAATAAGTCATATATACAATCTGTTCTTTTTCCGCCGTTGAATACAGTTCTTCCCTGAGCTGGACTTTCCTGCATTTTTCCAGCGCGCGCTCACTGTAATACTGAGTCTGTGTCTCAAGGCTCTTATCACCGTAGTAGAGCGAGATTCCTCCCCGGTCATATGTATAGACAAAACAGGACAGATTATATTTCTGGAAAATATTCAGTACTTCCTGTGCAGCCTTTTTGTCAATGATTTCCGCCTCTATGATTTTTCCCGCTGCAAAATCATATAAAAAGACACCATTTGTCAGAATTCCCGGGGCATTGATGCGGATGTCTTCCAGTCTGTAGTCACACCCGTAAGGCATCCTCGCCGTAGCGACTGTAAACTGCATTCCCAGGCCGATACACCGGTTGATCGTGTCCGCCGTATATTTCGATATACGCTTATTACGGTTGAACAGCGTACCATCCAGATCTGATACATATAAGATATTTTTCTCCATATCCGATTTCATTTCCTTTTTAAATTAAATCAGCTCATTTACAACCGCCACAACATTTTTCGATGCGTTTCCGCTCTCCAGCCCCTTCTGGAACAGTGCTAAAACAGCGTCTCCGCACGGAGTTTTCACACCGGCTGCGTTCATAGAATCCACAATCGTCTTCATAGCTGTGGTTTCAATCCTGAGTGTACACTCGGAAGCGTCTTCAAATTTGCCTGTATAGTCGCTGCACTCGTTTGCGAACGCCCGGTAATTTCCTCCCAGCATAATCGGAAGAATCTCCTGTGTCTGTTCAATGAAAGATTTTACAGAATACCCGTATTTAATGCAGTATGCAACCGCCTCGGCCAGAGTGGCAATCGCTCCGAAATGTACGTCCAGGACCGCCACATCAACCACGCTTGCGCCGATTACATCTTCTCCGAGGTAAACTGCCTTTCCGATTGCCTCAAGAGCGTTCCTTGCCGTGTCAAACACCTTCTTCTCACCGGAATAAACAAGGTAAGCTGTAGGAGTTCCGATGTCGCCCGGATAATTTTCAATCTTGGCGTCAAGGTGCAGCATCCCCAGTTCTTTTGCCAGTTTGTCCATATCGCGCACTTCCTCCGGGCCGGACGTAGTTGTATTAATCAGCATTTTTCCCTTCAGTCTGTCTTTGTCCGCGCTTTTCAGTACACTGGACGCAATTTTATGATTCGGCAGGTTGATCAGGATACAGTCATTTTCCAAAGCTTCATCAAGGCTTGCAAAATACTTCGCTCCCTCTTTTACAAGCGGCTCTGCAGCCTTCTCATTGATATCCACGATAGTCACTTCTATTTTTCCCTTCATTAAAGCGCGAATAATTGAGCTTCCCATGACACCGCATCCGACTACTGTGATTTTTTCCATTTTTTTAATCCTCCGCATTTTTAATTATTCTTTTTATGATCTGTTGCCGTCCATATTTATTCACGGCGATAGCCTGTTTTATCTTTCTCCGTAATCTCGTGAAGAACTCTGCACGGATTTCCGACTGCCACCACGTTCGGCGGAATATCTTTTACGACCACGCTCCCGGCTCCGATCACCGAGCCTTTCCCGATCGTAACGCCCGGCACTATCGTCACATCAGCGCCTATCCATACATAATCTTCTATATGTATAGGTTTTGAAAAGCAGCCTCCCCGGATGCGCTCCTCCGGATCAATGCAGTGATTTACCGCATAAATCCCGGCATTCGGCCCGATCAGTACATGGTTTCCGATTGTTACTTCCGCGCAGTCCAGAATTGTGCAACCGAAATTGATGTAAACGTTGTCCCCGATATGAATGTTCTTTCCAAATTCGCACTGGAATCTGGGCTCGATTACCGGATTCGTTCCGACGGATCCGAGCAGCTCTTTTAAAATTTCCATTCGTTCTTCCGGCTGGCTGTCGTCCGTCTCATTGTATTTTCTGAACAGCTTCTTACATTCCACGCGCATTTCCACAAGAATCTGGCCCAGGTCATCATACAAAAGTCCTTTCTGCAGCTTTTCCCAGTCGTTCATCTTCATCCCTCCTCTCTCTCGGCCTGTTTCGACAGAAGCTTTATAATTACATCGTAGTTCTCCGGCTTATGCGGAAAAGTACATTCCGAACAGTCTTTGATACACTTCCCGTTTTCAAGCCGGATGTAATTCGGCTTTCCCGGACATTTATCCGCAATAAAGAACGGGCAGTAGCAGAACAGACAGTTCATCTCCGGAAGATCCTTATGGCACGGATAATATTTGCAGTCTCTGTTCGCGAAAAAACGGTACGAATTTTCCATTATCTCTGTCACCTCTCCTTCCACAGAACGCATACTCACGGTATCATGCTCTCACAGGCTCTTCCCGCTGATGTCACCTCGTATGCGATCTTTAAGTTATCCTCCTCATCCAGATCAATATCTGATGCTTTTAACATCCCGATTCCGCAGTAAACACGGATAATTTTCTCGATATTTTTTACAGAAACCGTCTTTTCTCCCGGATATTCATGTCCGATCTCCCTTGCGGCTTCCTCAGCCGAAAACGAGCCGTCTTTATGTATGGCATAGTCCAGGACTCTCAGTTTAATCGGTAATTTCATCTTGATCTCCTCCTCACGAAACATCACGCAGGTTAAAAAGCTCTGACGGTTTTGCCAGCACGACAAAAATTCCCACGACAAGCACCGCCGCCCCGATAATTCCCATCAAAGTCACTGAGAATGAAAGGATTCCCATTCTGTCCATCACAAGTCCGATCGGGATGCTCCATATCGGTGAGGAAAACAGGATGGCAGATCCCCTGGTCGCACCGCAGTAGCTGTACGCGACGTAAATTTCATTATACTGAATCGTCAGAAATACCATTGCCAGAAGCAGGAACAAAAGAATGACCTTGTCGGAAAAAATCAGGGTGAAAATCTCCCCGATCCATCCGGCATGTCCCGTAACTGTGCATATAATCAGCGCACAGCACAATTCCATACATCCTCCTCCGATCATTCTGTAAAGCGGGCACACAATCAGCGGATCTGAAATGTCAATCGCTTTTGTGCTAAGGACTGCCTCTATAGCATATCCGATCGGAGCCGCGGCTGTAATCAGCAGTCCAAGGTAAAAATTGCTGACCCCTTCCGGCGGGGCTATACTCGCGATGACAACCCCCACAACCGTAATGAAAATTCCAACAAAAACACGTACCCCTGTTTTCTCTTTCAGGAAGATCGTCCCCAGAATCGCCGTAACAACCGGCGTCAGCCCGATAATACAATTTCCGTATGTAGAGCCGCAGAAGCTGATCCCGACAATTGAACAGGCCGTCGCAACAGGCCCGCCGAGAAAAGCGGATGCAAGTACGACCCGGGACGCCTTTACTCTCCAGATTCTCGGATATTCCGCCAGAGGAATCCCGCGCACCGTATTAAATATAATCATCAGAATCCCGCCAAACAGCTCACATATTCCCAGTACGACCAGTGACAATATATATGTAAACAGCAGCGTTTCTGCAAAATGGCCGCCAATCATTTCCGTAACCCTGACATTAAAATTTTGAAAAATCACAAGAGACAGCGCTGAGATCCATGCCAGTACCAGCCCCAGTACCGCAAGTTTTACTTTTCTGTCTTCATAAAGTTTTTTTGCTTGTTCCTTTTTTTCTAAAACGTTCATAAGTTTTCACCTGTCTGTATATTTTATAAGTTCCGGCCCGGACAGTATATGACAGTTCGGGCCGGCTGGAACGGCCGGGAGACTGTTTTTCTTATTTCTCCCGTCTTTCTGCCGCTCCGGAGGTATCATGGCAAGTCAGCGCCTCATGGCACGGCGCTGATGTTAAAACGCCTTACAAAAATAATGTTTCCCTGATAATCTCTCCCACTGTAGGATGCGGGAATACAAGTTTCTGAAGCTCCGGAACAGTTTTATGCGATGTAATCATAAGCTCCGCAGCCAGAATAATCTCCGACGCATAGCTTCCGATCATATGTACTCCAACCACCGTATTGTCCTCTTCATTCACGATCAGCTTGCAGATGCCGTCGCCCTGCTGCACCTCCGCGAGATAACGCCCGGAATAATTCATGGACAGGCTGACGCTTCTGACTTTCATGCCTTTCTTTTCGGCGCTCTCCTCCGACTCGCCGACGCCGGCCACCTCGGGATCTGTATAGATGACAGACGGGATCGTAGAATAGTCCATCCTGTCTTCTTTTCCCAGGATATTGTTCACCGCCACTTCCGCTTCGCGGTAAGCCGTATGCGCCAGCATGACCTTGCCGTTGATATCGCCTACAGCATATACACCGTCCACGTTTGTCCTTAAATGGTCATCTGTCACGACAGCGCTCCGGTTCATCTCAAGTCCCAGATTTTCAAGTCCCATATTTTCCGTATAGGGTCTTCTTCCGATCGCGCATAAAATCTGATCCGCCTCTTCCAGCTTTTCCTCGCCGTTCTTCTCATACAGAACGCCTTCCGGAGTGACACCTGTCACTTTGCAGCCGAGTTTAAATTTCACACCCTTACGGCGGTACGCCCTCAGAAGGATGTCAGAGACTTCTCTCTCCATCGGTCCGGCTATTTTATCCATCATCTCCACGATCGTCACATTGACTCCTGACATCGCATAATAGGAAGCCATCTCAAGCCCGATCACTCCGCCACCGATCACAACTAATTTTTCAGGCAGCTTTGTCGCGTCGAGAGCTTCTCTGTTTGTCCAGACAGTCCCGTCCGCAACTCCTTCCTTAAGCCCCGGGATCGGAGGAATGACAGGCACTGACCCCGATGCAAGAATCAGCGTATCAGCCGAATACGTTTCTGCTCCGGCCTTTACAACAAATCCTTCCTCTGTCTTTCCCTCTACATATCCGAATTCACTTACAACATGTACCCCGTTCGCGTCCATCATTGCGCAAACGCCGGATACTAGTGCGTTTACCACCTGGTTTTTATGATTGATAACCTGTTCTGTATCCAGCTTTATATCTTCAGTGAGGACGCCGAATACGGCGCCCTCCTTCGCATGCTGGAAGATCTTTGCGGAGTTCAGAAGAGCTTTGGATGGGATGCATCCCTCATTTAAGCAGGTTCCTCCCAGAGCGTTCTTTTCGATCAGCACAACTTTTTTTCCTGCTGCGCCTGCGCGCTCTGCTGCGAGATAGCCTCCCGGTCCCCCGCCTAATACAATGATATCTGCTTTCATCATTTTTGTTCCCCGTTTCTCTTACTTTAAAACTACCTTTTTCATTCCCATGAAGTCACATACAATCTTCAGGATATCTGTGTAGTCGCCCTCTTTGATTACAACATGGTGATGTAATCCGGCCTGGATCATCTGGTCAACAACACTGCCGGCCTTCACTCCATCCGCTCTGAGTTTTACAACAAGCTTTTCGCCGCCGTCCACCCATTCTTCATGGCTTACGGGGAGCGTTTTTCCTGTTGCGACAAGTACCTGGTAATCTCCGGCGCTTCCCTGAATGTCAGAGAATGTAACCTTATCCATTGCCTTTAACGGCACTCCGATGAAGGAGCCCATATCGCCGGACGGATTTGTCACGACTTTATCCAGGCTCTCTGCCAGAGAAGCTGCGGAACTTCCTTCATGGCAGATTGTCATATAGTCGTTTTCATCATCAAATGCGCCGATCTCACCGAGCGCGCATGCGCCGCCTTCTGCTGCCAGGTTCAGGATGTACTGGAGTACTGTATGCCCGATATCGCCCTCTGTGTCAACGATAATACCCTCGTCCGCCAGCCAGGATGATGTCTGGTTCATCAGACCGCCGTACAGCGGATAGCACTCTGCTGCAATTGCATTCATACCTGTCTTCTGGATCATTGCTTTTGTAGCCAGGTATACTTTCGCCATCCAGATCATACATTCCTCGGAAACCTTTACTGTACCTGTGCGGTCTTTTAAATCCTCCAGCGCCTTCTTTGCCTCTGCATCGCAGATCTTCTCAGCTGCGTCCGTGATCTCCTCCATCTCATAGTGGATGATTGTCGGTCCGAATGTGTTGGAGAACTCCCATTCTTCAGTCGTCATATCCTGCGGTCCTGCCACTCTCCATGTCTGGCGCGGTCCCACCAGAGCCAGACGCATACTGCTTACCTTTTTGATGATCTGACCTGCGCGGGCAACGTTTTTCACCTTCTGGATGAGTGCTTTATCGTCTGCGAGTCCGTATACATACTCAAAATGAATCTTTGAATTTTTCAGAACAGATCCGTAATTCTGAATGCAGCCGATGGAGAACGTCTCAGGATACGGCACTGCCCAGAACACAGTCGGAACCTGCAATTCGTGGGTGAAGAGATATTTCAGAGAATCGCCCACCCATGTGATGTCCATGACCGCCAGAGATTCGATACCCTCTTTTTTAAACTGGTCACAAACGTTCAGAGCGTCTGTCGGATTTAAAACGCAGCAGTTTGCAACAACCACGTCGATTCCTGCCTCTTTCATCGCCTTTGCCGCACTGTCCATAAGCTCATCATATCTCTGTCCGCCGCTTTCCACCGGACTTACAAGTCCGACAAGTCCCATTTTTGCCTTTTCCATTTTATCTGCCTCCTTATAGTTTCATTTAATTTTAATTGTTAAAAAGCTTTTGTTCCGCTTTGCTGATTCTTAGCCATCTCCGCGGCAACCTCGTCTTTGTCGCGTACAAAGACTCTGACAAGAACAACGTTTGTGACAAACGTCAGAGCCGCACAGAAAATCAGGCCGATCGCGTAAGAATCCGCAAAGTCTCTTACAACACCTACGATCTGCTGGAATACAAACATTCCGAAGATGAAGGATACACCCTGGATAATTCCGTTCGCCATACCGATCTTGGAAGATACGGTCGTATCGGAGAGAACCGCAAATCCAAGCGGGTATACGACATATGCGCAGAAGCCTGTACACAGGAAACCGGCTACGATGACCCATATAATGCCCATCTGGTTTCCGGCGATCATGAGGAGATATCCTGCAACCATTCCGATGCCGCCGAAGAGAATGGAAGGACGTCTCGTCCCCATTTTGTCAGAGATCGCGCCAAATATGAGGCTGGCAAAAATACCCGCAACCGAGAATACAGTTGACGCAAGGCCTGCGGCTGAGCTGGACATTCCAAGATCTGTCAGCATACTCGGTCCCCAGTAGTTGGCAATTCCGAGACCGCCGAGGACGCCTGTCACCGCGATACAGTGTGCAATCGTATTTGAGTTCAAGGCCTTCTCATATTTGCCCGTATCGTCAACCGTGGCTCCCGAATCCTCCATATCCATAACTCCGGGGTCTTTCAGGATCATGATCAGGATAATCAAAATCACTGCCACGAAGATAATAACGGCAATATTTCCCGTCTGGATTCCAAGGTTATTGACAAGGATGGAGAACAGGTAAAGGGCACAAAATGTACCGATACCATCCGCCGCCGTCATACCGCCGGTGGCGACTCCCATCTTGTTTGTCCCCGCGAACCAGTGAACCGCAAGTGTATACGCCGCATTGTAGATGCAGGCGTTTCCAAAACCACTGACGATTCTCGCGAAAATCAGGATCGGGTAGGACGGTGAGAAGTAGAACAGCGCATGTCCGACGATCATGATAGCGATTCCAAGCATGGTAAAGAATTTACAACCCTTTTTCTCAACAGCAGATCCCACGATAAACAGACCGATGCCGCAAGCCCAGGAATATGCCGTATTTACGATACCCACCTGAGAATAGGTAATATTGTAAGTTTCCATAATGTAATCTGTAAGAGTTCCATGACAATACTGAAAGAACGGTGCGATTGAACCCGCAATCACGCAGAGCACCAGCATAAACCACTGTTTCTTGGTTGGGTTAACTAATTTTGTCTCCATATTTACCCCCATTCTGTAATAAAATACATTTTATTTTTCTTTTGTTTTACAGGAGAGATACCACCTTTTCCAGGTTCTCTCTAAAGCTTCCGCCAGGTACGAATTTTTTGTCAAAAAGAGCGCTTCCCATTGTAAATGTCCACGGATCCATCTTTCTTACCGCCTCGATCCGCGCGGGAGAATCAATGCTTCCTGCCATGATGACCGGAAGCTTGGAAGCCTTGATAAATTCTTCTGAAAACGCTTCCGGATCGCCCTGAGAATAGCGGTATCCGAGCAGGTCAATGCCGTAAACGCCTTTTTCTCTGTACTCCTTTTCCTGCTCCAGACAGCTTTCAACGGTTCCCTCCAGCACGCTCGGGCTTCCATATACCTTGCCTACAAACGGGCAGTATTTCAGATCGTGCTGATTGATATACTCCAGGACGCTGTCGTAGAAAATCGTTCCTGCCAGGTAATCAAACCCGCATTCTACCGCCAGTTTTGCGCCCCTCATACACTCTGCCTCTGTGTAAGTTACCACTTCAAGGAAAGTGGTCTTTCCTTCCTTTTTCATAAGCTGGCAGAGTTCCTTCATCTCCTCCGGTGGGAGTCCCACGTCCTTGAACCCCCAGTTTTTTACCGGAAGATCTTTGCAGCTTTCAAATACTTCTTTTGCATCTTTCCTTGTTACATCATGATGCGTCAACATTACAATCAGTTTCTCAGTCATGTTTGTTCCATCCTTTTCTTTTACTTTGTCTTCTCAAAGCAGTCCGCCAGATCCGCGAACAGGTTGCGGTACATGTCATACCCTTCCGCATACGCCTTTTCATTCTCTTTATCCGGTTCGAAGACCGATTTAATTTCGACCATTCCGTCCGCCGCGCTGTCAATATCCTTAAAGACGCCGGTTGCTTTTCCTGCCAGTAATGCGACTCCGAGGCAGGCCGCTTCTTTGGACTTTGTCGTAAGCATTCGTTTTCCTGTAATATCGGATTTTATCTGGCTCCATACGGCGCTTCTCGAGCCTCCTCCCAGAGAACGGACCTCATCCACATGGATTCCCATGTCGGCTAAAGCGTCGATATTGCGCTTCAGTGTGTATCCTACCGCCTCAAAGACTGCTCTTACAAAATGCGCTTTCGTGTGCTTCAGCGTAAATCCAAACCACACTCCCTTCGCTTTCGCGTTTACATCCGGCGCAAGAGATCCTGACAGATGCGGAAGCATAACCAGGCCTTCCGCCCCCGCCGGAACACTTTCGGCTTCTTTATCCAGCAGTGCATATGCGCTCACGTCTGAGAGCTGTTCGATCGCCATTTCGTCACCGCAGAACTTGTCTCTGAACCAGCGAAGCGCCATTCCTCCGGTTGTAAATGTGTGCATCATGTACATATCCGGAATTGCAAAATAGTGGAGCGGCATTTTTCTGTTCGGATCAAATACCGGTCTGGAAACCGGCACACAGATTGCAAGCGCGGATCCGATATTTTCCGAGAACATGCCCTCATGCACATTTCCCACTCCGATCGCTCCGGCCGCCTGGTCAAGCGCTCCTGTGCATACAATCACCGACTGTGCATTGAGTCCCAGCTCTTCCATGATCTCCGGATTCATGGTTCCCACAATTTCTCCGGATTCCAGTACCGGCGGCAGCTGATCTTCCCGGATTCCCAGACATTCCAGCATCTCCGGCCAGTATTTCTTCGTTGTAATATTCCAGTAGGTCGTGGAGCACACAAGAGAGCCTTCCGCCGCAAAGCAGCCTGTCATGCGATAGATAAAATAATCTTCAATCAGCAGGAACTTGTATGTACGGTTAAATATATCTTCCTCGTGTTTTTTCAGCCAGAGAATCTTTGACGCAGGCCAGCATGGTTCAAAACTCACCTGCCCGGTCACCTTATAGCACGTTTCATCTCCAAAGCGCGCTCTTAACTCTTCCGCCTCTTCTCCAGCTCGGTTATCCATCCAGACGATCGCGTTTCTCAGAGGATTTCCTTCGCTGTCTATGCAGATCAGCGTCTCTCCCTGTGCGGAAATAGCCATGGAAATCTGATCTTCCTCTTTAATCGGATACTGGCTTTTCAGATCGTTCAGCCCATCCTTGAATGCGGTCCAGTAAACCTCCACATCCTCTTCCACGAAATTAACCGCCGGTGTGATCAGACTGTACTCCTGCGTAGATACTGCAAGCAGCTTCCCCGTATTGTCAAACAGCGCGATTTTAAGCGCTGTCGTTCCCAGGTCCAACCCCATTAGCAACGTCATAATCTCGTTTTCACCTCCCGTCATTTTTCCCTTCAAAGAAACATTCCGCTGCCTCCTCAGGCGTAATGCTGCCGAAATACAGGTTAAGAGGCTGTTTCTTAAAGAACTCCCATATTTTTTCTTTCTCATATTCTGTTCCGACCAGCGCGTTTTCGATTTCTTCCGCCGGCCTTAAGGACATAAAGTCTCCGTTGATCATGCAGTGCAGAATCCTGCCTTCCTTTATATCCAGGTTCACATCCATCTCTCCGCCGGGAAAACGTCTCTTATTCTTGTAGCTGAACGTGGACGACCGGCTGAAGTTCCATTTTTTCGTCCTGTATTTCCGATTGGCAAGACATTCCACTTCATGAAGCTCTTTTTCGCTTAACTCTGCCGTATACAGCCTTTGTGCTTCATTCCAGTGACGTTTCAGCAGATCAATCACTTCATCTATCTTAAGTTCTTCGGAGACATAAGACTGGATATTTGTAACCCGGCTCCTCACCGACTTTATATTTTTAGACCGGAATTTTTCAGGAGAGACTCTCAGAATACTGCTCAGCCGCGTCAGATCCGAGTTGATCAGAAGCGTGCCGTGCTGCAAAAGCCGTCCGTCTGCGAGAGCCTGCGCGCTGCCGGAAATCTTTTTCCCGTCCAGAAGCAGGTCATTGCGTCCTTTTATTTCCAACGACAGTCCGTACTCCCGGAAAGCCTCGACAATCGGTTTTAAAAAGCTGCGTATATTCATGTCTTCGTCATCCCGCCAGTCTGTGATATATGAATAATTCAGATTCCCCAGATCGTGATATACCGTTCCGCCGCCGGTGATCCTGCGCACAATTTTTACATCAAATTCAGCTGCGCTTTCCAGGTTGATCTCCTCGTACGGATTCTGATGCAACCCCATAACAACGGTATTATCGTTCTGCCAGAGAATTAAATAATCATCATCCCGTAAATGTTTCAGTACATATTCTTCAAACGCAAGATTGTAATAGGGGTCGGTAGAACACGTCTCCAGATATTTCATGGGCTTTCTTCTCTTTCTCTTTTTCAAAATGTTCCTTTGGTATTCTTCTTACATTCCGGTTTCCATCAGATCTTTCACCCGGCTTAAGAACTTCGCGGCATAAGCGCCGTCTATCATGCGGTGATCTGCCACAAGATCAAGCTTCATCATCGGCCTTATAACGATTTCTCCGTCAATCACTACCGGTGTGTCTATGATTTTTGTAACTCCGAGTATTGCGGCCTCGGGCTGGTTAATAATAGGAGAAAAGCTTTCAATTCCCATCATTCCCAGGTTTGTGATCGTGAATGTTCCGCCTGTGATATCATCCATAGTGATTCTGTTATTTTTCGTCCTCGCCACCGCATCGTTTGTCTCAACCGCTACCTGCCGGAGATCTTTATTCAGCACATCCTTGACGTTCGGCACAATCAGTCCGTCATCAACAGCCACTGCAAGTCCTATATTGATACTGTCGTGCGTGACAATTTCATTGTCTTCAAAGCTGCTGTTGAACATCTCATATTCACTCATGGCCTGCGCGCACACTTTCATCAGGACATGATTCATCGTCACTTTTTTACTCTTGTCGTCAAGATTCTCGTTGAGCTTCTTTACAAGATCTTTCGTGTATGTCATATCAACGCTGAGTTCATAGCAGACCCGCGGCGACACATGCCAGCTCTCGCTCATCCTCTCCGCGATAATCTTTCTCATGCCTGCCACTTCTGTTCTCTTTTCCATCGGTTCACCTCCTTTTTTCTCATCGACCCGTCAGAGCCACTCTGGCGGGTCGGAATCTGTCATTGTTATTTTGTCAGCTGTTCAAAAAGATTTTCGACTGTCGTACACGTATGGATTCCAAGTTTC
Organism: Ruminococcus turbiniformis; assembly: GCF_020687545.1. Classification (GTDB taxonomy): domain Bacteria; phylum Bacillota; class Clostridia; order Lachnospirales; family Lachnospiraceae; genus Mediterraneibacter; species Mediterraneibacter turbiniformis. The sequence continues at coordinate 30,511 of NZ_JAJEQX010000013.1, forward strand.
CGGATTTCCTCTGTAACATCCGACGGCTCTGCATCGTCTTCATTCAGAAAGCTCTGAAGCACGCCGCCGAAGAAGAAACGGTATTTTTTATTTCTCTCCGCCGCAAGCTTTACAATCAGTTTCGCGTACGGGAGAGCCTGTCCGTTGTGGAGACTGACAATCACATCCGTGATATTGTTCTCATCGGCCAAATCCAGGACATCAATAGCCTCAAGCTGATTTCCTCCGTCTACCACGTCCGCTCCAAATTCATTCATAACCCCCGCAATTACAGCAGCTCCCGCGAAATGCACATCTGCTGATGCAACCACTGCGCGGTGTCCCTTCAGAAGGGCAGGATATTTTGTGTCCTTTAGAATACTGATCTGATTTGCAAGCTCATTCTGAGTCGCATTCCACAGAGCTGCCGGCATAAGCGGAACGATCGTCTCATTGCCTTCATCCACAATAGACGGATGGAACAGTTTTTCAAGGACGAATGGATCGATGGCCTTTAATACAGTCATGATCTCGATCGGGTTCGTAATATCAACGCCTGCTTCCTCAAGGCCCTGGAGCATATAATGGAACATTTTGTCTCCCAGCTCTATGGTCTGATCTCTCAGCTTTTCAAGCGGCTCCCAGTTGATCATCGGAGCCCAGTAGTATGTCGTTTCCTGAGCTCGCTGGCAGGCTCCCGTCATATCCAGCATTTCCGGTACAGTCGGGATCGCCACCTTCTCTGTGATCGGCACAGACAGCCATGCGCATCCGGCTTTGAAATGCTGCTCTGCCAGAATGGTGAACAGTACCTCGGGGATCTGGAACCCGTAATTAGCATGGATATGATGATCCCAGTGGCTGATTGTATCCGGATAAACAAATCCGATTCCCGGCTGGTCGTCTTTATTGAAGCACTTCGCTGCCGCAAGCCACAGTGCTGTCTTATGCATAATATTCTGTGTAAAGTTTCCGAAGCTGTACGAATATCTTGCCTTGCAGAGATCATGTACAATGTAGTAATTCATTTTTGCCCAGGCAAGCGAAGTCGCCAGATCATTAAAGTATGCGCCGTATGAATCGTCGCTCTGATCGTTTGCGATGACTTTATCGTCATATTTTGCGGCCACAATCCCAAGCGCTTTCACGTTTTCTGTCATGTTCCAGACTTCATCCGGGCAGCCCGGAGCGACCTGGACATAGGTTCCGAAAAGTCCGGTCCACTGGGAACCTGCCTGCACGGAATTGATCGTTGTCTCCACCGCGTTCGGCCATCCGATATGGTTGTCTCCAAAAACAGGAGCAACCGTAGATGCGGACGCAATCGCCTCCCAGTCTTCCGGCTCATCAAGCATAAAACCAAGTGCCAGCGGAAGCCCTTTCCTTATTTCTTTCGGAACGCCTACCAGATTCTGGGGAAGCTGATGTGCCAGACTGATATCCAGACCGGTTTCCTCATTAAATTTCTCCGCTGCTTTCAGTGCTTCGACCTGATCCTTTACAGTGGCAAGTCCTGTGTTGATCTTCCAGCATATCTTTCCTTCTTCTTTTAATTTCATACGGTAGTCCACGGGTTTCATACCGTACTTGTCTTCAAATGGGATATGTTTGATCTTGAGGTTCTTGCCGATCTCATATCCTTCTTCCCAGACTTTTTTCCAATCCGGGATGTTGTCCGGAATCAGGCTTTTAATATATTCTCTGCTCCCTTTGTCTAATATTGTTTTTCCCATAGTCATCTCCATTACAATGTCTTTATAAATATGCGGAAATGTCTTCTGTCTCCTCTTCTGATACGATCAGAACAGGGGTCTGGCATGGAACCTTTGTTCCTTCCTCAACAAGAAGCTTTCTCACATATCCGTCCATATCGGACTCAGCCTGATTGGTAATCTTATCCGTAGTTACCTCATATAAAGCGTCTCCTTCAGACACCTTATCGCCTTCTTTTACGAGGTACTTTGCTACAGTACCTTCCTTCATTGTTGCTCCCATTCTGGGAAGCTTGAATACTTTTACCATTTTTGAGTTCCTCCTGTTTAAATATCTTCGTACTATTAGGAAATTATTCCATGATACGTTTTACTGCTTTGATAATGTCTTCCTTCTGAGGGAAGTAGTAATCTTCAAGTGTTACCGTATAGGGGCAGGGAATATTCAGTGCTCCGACCCTGATAATCCCTTTGTCCAGAGTCTCAAACATATCTTCTGTTACGTTTGCCGCAAGCTCTCCTGACCATGCGCCTCTTTTTACTTCCTCTGTCACGATCACCAGCTTTCTTGTCTTGCTGATAGAACCGTATACGAGCTCCTTGTCAAACGGATACAGGCTTCTAGGGTCGATCACTTCTACGCTGATGCCTTCTTTCGCAAGCTCTTCTGCTGCATCCAGCGCTTTAAGTACGCAAAGACCTGTAGCTACAAGCGTTACGTCGCTTCCTTCCCTCTTGATATCAGCGCTTCCAAGCGGAATCGGTGAGTATACATCTTTATCCACCACTTCTCCCTGTGTCTGGTAAAGCATCTGATGCTCAAATACCATAACCGGATTGTCATCCTCAATCGCTGTCAGAAGAAGTCCATATACATCCTGCGGTGTAGAAGGATATACAACCTTCAGTCCCGGAATATGCACCAGCATCGCTTCCAGAGACTGTGAGTGCTGTGCCGCACACTGCATTCCGCCGCCGCTGGTAAGTCTGAGCGTCATCGGAACGTTCATTCCGCCGCCGTACATATAACGGAATTTTGCAGTCTGGTTCATAATCTGGTCCATGCAGCAGCCCATGAAGTCGTTATACATAAGCTCAGCTACCGGACGCATTCCGGTGAGCGCCGCACCCGCGGAAAGTCCGACGATCATCTGCTCGGCTACCGGCGTATCTCTTACTCTCTCTTTGCCGAACTGTCTGTACAGTCCCTTTGTAGCCCCCATGGAGCCGTCTACAAAACCGACGTCCTCTCCTATACAGAAAACTGTAGGGTCTTTCTCCATTTCGTAACGAATCGCGTCTGCTACCGCTTCAGAAAAATACATTGTTCTCATTTTCTCGCCTCCTCAACAATATCTGTGTACACATCTTCAAGTGCAGATTCCTTATTCGGGAACGGACTCTCGGCCGCGAATTTCACTGCTTCTTTTACCATGTCTTTCACTTTGTTTCTCACCGCTTCCAGGTCTTCTTCTGTCGCGATGCCGTTCTCTTTAAGGTACTCTTCAAATCTCGGGATCGGATCATGATCCGGCTGTTTCCAGAGCTTAACTTCTTCCGGATTACGATAGTTCTCGGGCTCGCCTTCAAAGTGTCCTCTCCATCTGTATGTCTTACACTCGATGTATGTCGGGCCGTATCCGTTTCTCGCACGGTCAATTGCGCGCTTTGCAGCGTCACACACAGCCAGAAGATCATTTCCGTCTACAACCTCGCCCGGCATACTGTAAGCAGCCGCACGGTCCGCTGTATTCTCAATCTTCATTCCGTTAGTGATGCGGCAAGACACTGCGTAAAGGTTATTCTCATTTACAAATACAACCGGCAGATTCCACAAAGAAGCGATGTTCATGGCCTCGTGGAAAGAACCTTCCGCTGTCGCTCCGTCGCCGTGGAAACAGATGCATACTTTGTCCTGCTTCAGCATCATGGAAGAATATGCGGCGCCTGTGGCAAGTGTAAATCCTCCGCCTACGATGCCGTTGGCTCCGAGAATACCGAGTTCTGTATCCGCAATATGCATGGAACCGCCTTTACCTTTACAGTATCCCGTTTCTTTTCCCCAGAGTTCTGCCATCATCTTGTTCATATCCGCGCCTTTCGCGATAATATGCCCGTGTCCTCTGTGGGTACTGGTGATATAATCTCCGTCTACCAGGTTTGCGCAAACGCCAGTCGCGATCGCTTCTTCTCCAATGTAGAGATGTACAAATCCCAGCACATCCCCTTCTGCAAAGCTTTTTGCCGTCTGAAATTCAAACTGGCGGATCTTCTGCATGGTCTCATACATTTCCATACATTTTTTGTGTGATAAGTTCATAGTTTTCCTCCTTTTAACTTATATTTAAAAAAGCTGCTTGGCTTTTTTAATCCTCTGCAAATATCTTCCCGGCCGCCTGTATCCTGATTTGAGTTTCAAGATATCTGCCGCCCTCTATCTGCTCTGCCGCTTCAACAGAGTACTCATCTTCCGCATCAATTTCCCGGTAAACAATCTGGTCATCGACCATATACATATTTCTGCAGTCATAATGGATGTATGCCACCTGCAGATTTTGCTCTTTAATCATTCCGACCACATGCTCTCTGGTGACTTCTATTCCCCGTTTCAACGCGTCCTTAAATTCATCAAACTCAGATCTCTCTGTTACCGAGTGCAGCAGATAACCTCCTCCCATTTCCCCGACGCGGATTACCGCTTCTGATTCTATACTCACTCCCGAAGCTGCCGCCCCGACCGCGTTTGCCACTTCATAATGTGTCGGGACAATCAGATCAAATGCACTCTTTTCCCGGGTAATGCGGTACCACGATTCTGCCGGCGCCCCGATCGCGCAGATCGGATAATTGATTTTCCGAAATGTTTTCAGGTTTTCATAAACTTTGTTCGCTATCGTATTCTTTACCTCAGACGCATACTCGTCAGCCGTCATATCTGCTGATGCCGCCTGAGCCGCAATCGCTTCAATGGACCTTCTCCGGTTCCATCCTACAAACTCTCCGGTATAATGGAGAATATCCGTGGGAGTCACATCTTCTCCTCCTCGGCAGGCCGGCATTCCACGGTATGGCGTAAGCTCCGGTTTTCCGTCTTTTACTCTGATCTCGCTGTCCCCGCCCAGGCCATATGTATAGAGCTTGGCGGATTTAATCCGCAGATGCCATTTCCCTACAACAGCTCCGTCCTTTGAGAGTTCTACTCTCTTATTGTGTACAGTTCCGATATCTGTCGTTGTCCCTCCCATATCTGCCACGATCGCGTTTTCCGCTCCTGTAAGGCTGATTGCGCCTACAATACTGGCTGCTGGGCCGGATAAAACTGTATCCACCGGCACTCTACGTATGAAGTCAATTTTGGCGATTGTGCCGTCTCCCTTTACTACAAATACAGGGGCTTTGATGTTCTGTTCTTTCAGAATCTCTTTGATGGCTGTTACAAAACGGTCTATCACCGATAAGAGGCTTGCGTTGACAACCGCAGTGTTGGTCCGCTCCAGATACCCCAGATTTGACACAAGCTCATGTCCGCACACAACCGGCAGATCAGATATATCATTCAGAATCGATTTAACTTTCTGTTCAAGAATAGGATTTCTCACGCTTGCCTGTCCGGAAACCGCAAAGGCTTCCACTTTCGGAAGAAGCGCATCCGCGGCTCTTTTCACTTCTTCCTTATCGATATCCCGGAGGATTTTTCCCTTTATATTCACCTTTCCCTGAATCTCTACCGCCAAATCTGTCGCAAGACTTCCTACCGGTTTTCCCCCGATCATCAAAAGTCCTGTTGTACCCAGCTTTTCCTCGACTACAGCGTTTGTCGCGAGTGTTGTGGACAAAACAACCTTTTCTATTTTCTTCAGCTGTCCGTCCGACAAATTCAAACCCGCTATACTGTTTCTGATTCCGATTTCAAGGTTGTCATGTGTAGTCAAAGCTTTCGATTTACGTCTGACACAATCGGATCCCTGCATCTTTGTATCAAGCAGAACGGCATCCGTATATGTACCTCCAGTATCAATTCCAATGACATATGGCATTTTTCCACCTCCGTGCCTCTCATCGTCTTTTTCGATTATTATTAAATTTTGTATTACGTTATATCTTGCCGTAAGTATTTTTATAACCAAATATTACCCCCCCCCCCCCCGCATTTTGTCAATATGTAAATATGTCCTGTTTTATTTGTGATTTTTTATGCATTTTTAACAATTTTATCTTTTGGGATTTTTTCAGATATATTCAGAATCCGGAAAATGAAAGAGGCCCAGCCAAAAAGCTGAACCTCAGAAAAGAAATATGTAAAAGCTATCAAACCTGATAATTTTTTAGTACTTCAATGGACTTTTCATCGTCAGCCCACGCATAAAGCGTAAGCGGCCCGGAAAGATCGAGACTCAAAATACCGAGAAATGATTTCGCATCCACTGTTTTTCTTCCACACACAAGATCGAACTGCCCTTTCAGATTTGCAATGTCATATGAAAACTTTTCTATGGCATCAAGAGACCGAAACTGTATATTAAATGATTGTTTCATAGCATTTCCCTCCGTACCTTTTTCAATTTTTATTTCGTCTCTAATTAATTTTTGTTTTACGTTATGTCTTGTCGTAACTTTTTCTTTTGATTCGGATTTTAACTCGGCTTTCTTATTTTGTCAATAGTTAAATTCTAACTATTCCCTTTTTTTCGTACATTCTCACTGCTCCGCTCCGCGTCCTGTCCCGCTTTTTCCGGCGTTTTCATAATTTTTCTAAAAATTGAGAACTATGTTCATCAAACTCTTGACTTTTTTTATATTTCATATTATGATTTGACTTACGATAACATTACTTGTAATAACTATTGCCGATATATACAGCAACCAGGTATTATGGAGGTGAAACGATAATGAAGCAGCCAATCCGAACTACTATGCTGCTGAAACAGCAAAATAAAGAGCTGATTCTCTCTGCTTTCCGTGAAATCGGACAGGGAACACGAAACGAAATTGCCCAGCTCACGGGCCTGAGTATCTCAACATGTGGCAATATTATCCGTGATCTACTCAAATCCGGGGAACTCAGAGAGGGAGAGCTTGCCCCTTCCCTTGGCGGACGTCCTTCCAAAGTTTATATTTATAACGCAAACATGTCTCTCGCTCTGGCAATCTCTCTTGTCACAAATAAAGATTTTAATCAGATTGAGCTCGCCACAGTAAACCTTTCAGGTGTTGTTCTGACAAAGGAATCTTATATGCAGCCTTTACATAGTCTTTCTTTTGATTTTTTAGACGCCCTTATCGCAAGACAGGTCAGTGTTTCCCCTGAAATTAAAGTTATCGGGATAGGGATTCCGGGCATGGTTGTTCACGGTGAAGTATTGTATTGCGATATTGAAGAGCTGGATCATTTGAATCTGAAGGAAATGCTCCAGTCAAAGTACCATGTAAAAGTATTCATTGATAATGAAATGCATTTTAAGGCTTTCGGGTATCATCAAACCCACACTGACATGAATTTAAAAAATTTTGCTCTGGTTAATGTCCCCGAGGAGCAGACTTACGGAGCCGGATTTATCGTAAATAACCGGCTGATCCGCGGAAATGCTAATTTTTCCGGTGAAATCAACTATCTGCCCTATGTGTCTTCGAGAAAAGAGCTGATTCGGCAGTGTGCCGAGGACGAAAGCCTTATCAGCCTTATTTCCAAGGTTCTGATATCTATTATTACGATTACAGATCCAAAGACCATTGTATTGTGTGGTTTCCGCTTCAACGACAGTCTTCTCCAGCAGGTACAGGAAAAAATCAGCAAGACTCTTCCGGCACAGCTGCTTCCGGAATTTTATCTGCAGAGGGATATTTCAGATGAATACCTAACCGGGATTATCAGCGTGATACAGAATCTGCTGATCGGCCAGGAGCCATACGAAGACGATCAGTTTTAAGCTCTGTTTAATATGACAAAACTACTATTCAGAAGTCACATAGAGCATTCATTCCCGGCTTTCGTCACGTTTCTTTCTTCCGCGCATATTCTAACACCAGAAAAACACTTGAGGACGCTGGAATAATGGAACAGATCACAAACTATATAAAGCCGGAACTTCTGGCTGTCTCCGTCGTACTGTACATTATCGGAGCAGCCCTGAAGCAGGCACAGACCGTGCCGGACAAATATATCCCGCTGATCATCGCCGGGATCGGCATTGCTCTCTGTGCCGCCTGGGTACTTGCCACAAGCCCGGTCCGCACAGTGCCCGAGATTGCTATGGCAGTGTTTACAGCAGTTGTACAGGGTGTGCTGGTCGCCGGACTGAGCACATATGTAAACCAGATCATCAAACAGGCCGGAAAAAAAGAATAAAATGATTGACATCTGAATCGATCGTGATATACTTGTTATTGTAATGAAAAGGGGAGCTTGCATAAGCAGGCTGAGAGGAAGCTGTTTGCTTCGACCCATAACCTGATTTGGATAATGCCAACGTAGGGAATAAATACGAAAGAGATTATTTCCGGGAGTGCGAAGGCATTCCCGCTTTTTTATTATTTCTCTTTTTCCGAACAAAGGCCTGCGCCCTTGTACCAAAGATTTCATCAGGTCATTACACATATTTCAATTTTATATCGTACAACATAGAGTGAACAGGAGTTCATGAAGGGGTGCACCACCGCGGGTGTATTTCTTTGTGAACTCTTTTTTCACACTATGGGAAAGGAGGCCATATGATCAGAGTCAACGGAGAGGACAAAAACCTGAAAGAAGGTGTCACCCTTCTTTCTTTTCTGGAGCAGGAAGGGTACCAGACCGCACGGATTGCCGTGGAGAAAAACGGGGAGATCATTCCCAAAAAGCAGTATGGCGAAACACTGCTTCACAGCGGAGACTCGCTGGAAATCGTAAGCTTTGTAGGAGGTGGCTGATATGACATTTTCAGAAAATGTATCTGCGGAAAACAGATTTACAAAAGCGGAGATTCAGGAAGCACTGTGCAGCCGTCATACCACGGAAATACAAAAGCGGCTGGACAGCGCGCGCGTGGCGGTTGCCGGACTGGGCGGGCTTGGTTCAAACGTCGCGTTCGCTCTGGCAAGGATCGGTGTCGGACACCTGCACCTGATTGACTTTGACAAAGTCGATCTTACAAATCTGAACCGCCAGCAGTATTTCATGCGGCATGTGGGGATGAACAAAACCGACGCACTTAAGGGTGAGCTGCTGGATATCAACCCATATCTGGATATTAAAACAGACTGTATCCGCGTGACAGAAGAAAATATACCTGAACTTTTTAAAGACGATCCAATCATCTGCGAAGCCTTTGACGTGCCGGAGAATAAAGCCATGCTTGTAAACGGCATTCTGGGACTGTTTACAGAAAAAATTATCGTCAGCGCATCAGGAATGGCCGGATACGGGGACAGCAACTCTATCTGTACAAAAAAAATTACCGATCGGTTTTACCTGTGCGGCGACGAGATAAGTGATTCCAGTCTCGGACAGGGACTGATGGCCCCCCGGGTATCAATCTGCGCAGGGCATGAAGCCAATCTGATCACCCGGCTTATTATAGACGGGCATACAGCCACGAAATGAGCACGCAGCTGACCACGTCGGATAAGCCATGTCAGGCTTGAAAATTTTACATTTTAAAATTTCTAATAATATTTTTAAGTTTATAAGGAGATGCAGCAATGACAAATTCAAACAATGATACATTCTGTCTGGGAGGACACGAATTTCACTCCCGTTTCATATTAGGATCAGGAAAATACTCTCTGGAGCTGATCAAAGCCGCTGTGGAAAACGCAGGCGCCGAGATCATCACTCTTGCCCTTCGCCGCGCCAATCAGGGCGGACTTGCAAACATTCTTGACTACATTCCGGAGGGCGTCACTCTCCTTCCGAACACCTCCGGCGCAAGGAACGCTGAGGAGGCCGTCCGCATTGCCCGCCTTTCCAGAGAGATCTGTGAAAGTGACTTTGTAAAGATTGAAGTGATCCACGACTCCAAATACCTCCTGCCGGACAACTACGAGACAATCAAGGCGACAGAAATCCTCGCAAAGGAAGGCTTCGTCGTAATGCCGTACATGTATCCGGATCTGAACGCCGCAAGAGATCTCGCAAATGCCGGGGCTGCCTGCGTGATGCCGCTTGGCTCTCCGATCGGTTCCAACAAGGGAATCTGCACGAAAGAGTTCATCCAGATTCTGATCGACGAGATTGATCTGCCGATCATCGTGGATGCCGGCATCGGAAGACCATCCCAAGCGTGCGAAGCAATGGAAATGGGCGCAGCAGCCGTTATGGCAAACACAGCCATCGCAACAGCCGGAGATGTCCCTGCAATGGCAGGCGCATTTAAAAAAGCTATCGAAGCCGGAAGATGCGCATACCTTTCCGGCATGGGACGGGTAATGGAAAAAGGGGCCAGCGCGTCTTCTCCGCTGACCGGATTTATTCAGGAATAGGAGTGACTGGAAAATGAGCAAAAATGACCACATCAACGAAAGTATCTTAAGCGATGAAATCCGGGAACACCAGAAGGAAAACCGGATTGATCATATGACATATCTTCCGGACATGGAAGTCATCGATTCCGACGTGATGGATCGGGTGATCACCGCCATGAACGAGTACGACTACGACAAATACACGGAAAAGGACGTCATCCGTGCGCTTAACAAAGACAGCCTCACCCCGGAAGATTTTGCGGCGCTTCTCTCGCCCGCCGCGCTTCCTCATCTGGAAGAGATGGCGCAGAAGGCACAGCAGGAGACACGGAAACATTTCGGAAATTCCGTCTATATGTTTACTCCGCTCTACATCGCAAACTACTGTGAAAACTACTGCATCTACTGCGGTTTCAACTGCCACAACAAAATCAACAGAGCAAAGCTCAACTACGAAGAAATCGAAGAAGAGATGAAGGCCATTGCCGAGACCGGTCTTCAGGAGATTCTCATTCTGACCGGGGAGAGCAAGGCAAAATCTGACGTAAAATATATCGGAGAGGCATGCAAAATCGCCCGGAAATATTTTAAAGTCATCGGCCTGGAAGTGTATCCGATGAATTCCGATGAGTACCATTATCTCCATGAATGCGGCGTGGACTATGTGACGGTATTTCAGGAGACATACAATTCCGACAAATACGAGACACTCCATCTTGCCGGTCACAAACGAATCTTCCCGTATCGTTTCAACACACAGGAGCGGGCGCTCATGGGCGGCATGAGAGGCGTTGCATTCGCCGCTCTTCTGGGACTTGACGATTTCCGAAAGGACGCGTTCGCCACGGGAATGCACGCATATCTTCTGCAGAGAAAATATCCCCACGCTGAGATTTCCTTCTCCTGCCCGAGACTGCGTCCGATCATCAACAACGACAAGATCAATCCGATGGATGTCCACGAAGCACAGCTTCTGCAGGTTGTAACTGCGTACCGTCTCTTCATGCCCTACGCGGGAATCACCATTTCCACCCGGGAATGCGCAAGAGTCAGGGATAACATCGTGAATATCGCGGCAACAAAAATATCCGCCGGAGTAAGCACCGGCATCGGAAGCCATGTGGAGGATCTGGAGGACAAGGGAGACGAGCAGTTTGAGATTTCCGACTCCCGCAGTGTGGAAGAAGTGTACAACGACCTGGCCGCGCTCCATCTCCAGCCTGTTATGAGTGATTATATCTATGTATAAAGAAATTGATTTTTCCAATATTATCGCCGTTTCGAACCGGAGTTTAAGCCGTCTGCCCTATCTGGAGCAGGTGGAGCGGATCTGCAGTTTTCACCCGAAGGCATTTCTGCTGCGGGAAAAAGATCTTCCGGAGGAAGAATATTTAAAACTTGCGCGGGAAGTAAATAAAATCTGCGTGCGGCACGGCGTCGCCCTGATCCCCCACTTCTATCCTGAGGCAGCGGAATCACTGGGGTTAGACGTGGTGCATCTTCCTCTCTGGAAATTGAAGACAGTACGGGAAGCGGAAAATACACGAACTGCTGAAGATGCACGGGCCGCAGAAGCAGCAAGCCTGGATACAGATACAGCATATCTTCATTTCCGCATCGGCGTCTCGGTCCACTCGGCAGAAGAAGCCCGCGAGGCAGTACGCCTCGGGGCTTCTTACCTGACAGCCGGGCACGTCTTTCTTACAGACTGTAAAAAGGGACTTCCGGCAAGGGGACTTGATTTCCTGCGGGAAGTCTGCGAATCGGTGCCGGTACCGGTGTATGGGATCGGCGGGATTCACCTGGATGCAGAGCAGATTGGGGCTGTTCTGAGGCAGGGAGCAGCGGGGGTCTGTATTATGTCAGGGATGATGAGGATGTGAAAAGATTTTCAAAGTTTTAAAAAAGCATTGACAAACCGCACAACAGGCAGTATACTATCTAAGTGACTTGCGGAAAGCAAGTCACTGTACAGGGGATTGGTCAAATGGTATGATAGGGGTCTCCAAAACCTTTGGTGGGAGTTCGATTCTCTCATCCCCTGCTGGGTGTGGTGCTGAAAGCCGTTGTTCAGGCGGTTTCCAGCACTTTTATTTTTTGAGTTTCTCTGAGTAATCATTGAGTAATCACCATCAATACGTCAGCGCACGGCTGATGATATCTTTCCTGTTTGATAACTCGGAATTATCAAAAATGTAATATTGTTCTGTAGTCTTAAAGTTGCTGTGTCCGACCTGCGAGATAATAATACTTTTGAGAGCAAGCCGGAAAGCCAAGTAATCGCCGTTTCTCCGTTTAAAATCATTCCCCCCGGACAAATATCTTGATGCTAATGAAATATATCATATAATATATTTAGCCAGATTAGCCAAATAATAGCAGAGGTGGCCATATGACTAAAGTAAACATGCCTGGATGCCCAGCGCAGTTTATCCAAACTTGTTAATATGCCGGAAACGAAACAGGAAGATGTTATCTATCTTGCAAGGAACGGCACTCCTGTTGTCCAGATGACCCTGATTCCGGAAAAACCTGCCGGACAACGAATTGGAGCGGCAGCAGGGAAGTTTACCGTTCCGGATAAATTTGAATTCTCACTTCAGTTCACCGTCAGCTCCGCATTCCGCGTCTGTTCCCTCAGTTTTTCGATATACCCGCTGACCTCTCCGATATCAGCCTCTGCGCCCAGATCCCGGACTGCCCGCAGCATATAATACTGGAGCTCATAATCCGCCCCGGTAAGTTCACTGCTGTACCGATCGATAAGGTCCTGTATTTTGCCGGCATATTCATCATACATGTCAAACTGTCTGCAATATCCCTGCAGTTCATAGAGTTCCTCCAGGATTTCCGGATAAAATTCCCCTCGCTTCGCCGCATCTGACTCAAGCTGGCTTTCGGCCGCTTCCAGATAGGGAACGAGCCAGCGCCATGCGGGACACTCCGCGGTTTTTCCCATTTCCATATACATCCGCCTGGAATATTCATACGACTGGAACGCATACTCTTTCAGCAGTTCCGCCAGGCCGGGATTTTCTTTCCGGCTCTTTTCAAGAAATTTCCTGTAACGGGCCGTCTCATCTGTCAGCCTTTCGGCCCATCTCATATCCCGGCTGCTCCTGAATGCTTCTCTGCATATTCCGGCGCAGCAGTCCATCACTTCTCTCCAGCGTGACTGCACACTCCGGTCTAAAGTCTGATCAGCGCCGGAATCTCTTTTTCCCGGAAGAGTCTCATATCTCTCCCACAGCTCTTCCAAACCGGCTGTTCCCGGGATCCGGCTGCACGCCTGCCAGAGTTCAATCAAAGCTTCTCTTTCAATATATGCTTCCCCCTGCGCATAACCGTCCTTTCTGTACTTTTCCGCACACTGGTCCATCAGCCGGATACGCTGCAGAAAATTATCTGCCAGCTTCTCTTTTCTCTCAGGGTATTTTGACAGTATTTTCCCCATTTCAAAGAGGAGGTTCATCTTTTCCTGCATCCGCTTTTTAAACTCCCCCGCCTCAGCGCCCATGTCCGGCACGATCTTCTCCTGCTCCTTTTCAAGCTTTAAGAGCCGCCTTTCCTCCCGGACTTTTTCGGTGACAGCCAGGATATCCTCAAGCGCGTCCGGCAGGCTCCAGCCTCTTTCCCTGTAATAACCGGACAATTGGCGCGCCTGTTTAAGGAGCAGCGGCCTTTTTGATGCATCCCCGTTTTCTGTGCAGTTATTGAGAATAGATCCATACGCGCCGGCAACTTTATCAAGCAGTTCTCTGTCGCACGTGATCCGCCCTCTGAGTTCCTGCGAAGTGAGGAATTCAAACTGCTCCTGTACTTCCCGCTCATTCGCGAACACCGTTCTCAAAAACGCGTTTCGCGGCCAGTATTTCGCCGCGCTGCCCAGCACTTCCGCTGCCTGCTCCTTTTCGCCCGACGCACAGAGGATCTTCCCCCGGATACAGGCGGCATACAGGCGGATCTGTCTCTCCTCTTCTTCCCCTGTCTGCTCCCCGGCCAGACGCAGGAAGGCTGCGGCGCCTTCCGGATCTTTCCGGCTCAGGGCTGCCGAAGCTTTTATAAGGTACAGTTCCCCTTTCATCATACGCAGCTGCCGGGAATATCCCTTCTTTTCCGCCCAGCCCGCATCCAGGCCGGAGAGCATTTTCCCGCTCAGGTCTGCCGCTTCCTGCGCCTCATCGTATTTCCCCCATCTGCAGAAAATCCGCGCCGCCTTGAAGAAACGCCCGGCCACGCCCCAGCGGCGTGCCGGAGAGATCTCACCGCCTGTATTTTTCAGAAGGGTCATGATCTTTTCGCACCAGAGAACCGCCTTTCCTTCATCCTGTACCATATCATAGTACTCCGCTCCCTTTTCACAGATCAGCCCCATCTGGCTTTCTGCGGCAACAGGATCACGGTCCCTGTACAGCCAGGCAGTCTCTTTTTCCAGCATTTCAAGATCCCCGTCCATCTGTGCGCGGAAGAACTCCGGCGTTTCACAGGGATACAGCGGTTCTGCTGCAAACATCTCCGACCGCTCATCTTTCCATGTCCAGATATCGCCTTCCAGCCGGTGACACACTCTCGCGTATCTGGGCATCAGGCTGCTCTCCAGCACCCATATATAAGTGGGGTCCTCTTTCGTCCTCTCCCTCAGCATTTCGTCATATATCGATACCGCCCGTGCATAGCAGGCGCTGATCTCGCCCGCATGTCCGCTCTCCCGGCTTTTTTCCTCATTCCTGTCCGTTTTTTCAAGGAACCTTCCCATATCGCAGCTTCGGTATGCGTAGAAATCCCTGAAAGCTTCAAACCCGTAGTCCGAGCTCAGCTTCTTCCAGACAGTGAGCTCAGCCCGCCGGTACCTTAAGGAAAATGATTCCTTTACCACGCTGCCAAGAGCTTCCAGGATGCAGGTATATTGATATCTTTCTTCCAGTGTGGGGAACAGAAGCATCCGCTCCTGATACCACGGGAAGATCTCTTTTGCCAGATCAAACGCCGCCTGGCTGCATTTTGCGTCCCTGAAGGCAAGGGTAAGGGCTGCCTGCTGCCCCCTCAGAGCGCTGTATACAGCCTCCGTCACAGCATCCTTTCCTTCCTGCCGCTTAGCCTGATCATATTTTTCGTCCATTCCCTCATGTTTTCTGTCCATTTCGGAGACAGCAGCGGCCAGAAACGCTCTGTATTCTTTCAGAGCTGCCTGCCTTTCTGTCCGCTCTGCCTGCTTTTCGGCCCGCTCCGCCTGCCCTCTTCCTGCATAAAATGCCGGTATCTGCGATACGGTCTGTATCCCGTACTCTGCCAGGTCAGCCCCCTGCTCCAATATCCGCCGTCTCACCGACTCCACGCACTGCCCCATCTCCTTCCAGAGCGGACTGCCCGGACTCATCGGCATCGTCCGCAGAAGATGGATGTAAAACGCGTCGTTCTCCTCTTTTCCCGGACATCTGAGCGCCCTGTACGCGGCGGCTGTCTCTTTCCACTGCCGCACATGTGCTTTTTTGTCCAGGCTGTAACTGTAAAAATCGTTCCCCGCAAGCTTGAGGTAAAACTCTGCCCTGTCAGACACGGCCCCCAGCCCTCTGATAAGATCGTAGAGTTTTTTCCACAGGGACCGCCCGCGAAGCACCTGCTCCCGCCCGGCAAGGATACTTCTGGCAAGCGCCTCCGCATATACGTCGACGTCGATTTCATCCGCCTTCGCGATCTGCCGAAAGGGTTCCTCTCCGTCCGTACGGAGTATGCGCGCGCATCTCCTGAAGCACTCCTTCTCCCAGGAACCGATCGTCTCTGTCATTGCGGACAGGTTTTTCCATGCGAGGCTCCCGTCGCCTGCCTGCACCGCGTAAGCGAACCCGCAGGCCGCATCCCCGTCCTCTGTCTTCTGTGCGCTAATCGCCCGTGCCAGCCTTTTCCTTTCATCGGGTGATATCTCCCGCAGCACACATTCTTTTGAAAGCCGGTGTTTAAAGTTCCACCGCCCTTCTCTGTCTTCCCCGAAGGAATCAAACAGATAGGAGAAGAAACGCTCCATATTCATCGGAAGCATTTTCTGCCCCAGAAGCTCCATGACCCGTTCAAGTTCTGAGAGCTTCAGCCCTCTGTCCGAGACTGCCAGCGCTTTAAGCATCGTCACCGGAGCCGACTGCGCACCGGGCACTTCCGCGGAAAATACACCCAGCTTTTCCGAGGCCTCCTGCAGCATGGAGACAGTGAGCCCCGGTATATCGTCAGGCATTTCCGCGACTTCCCTCTGCATGAAAAGGGACAGTCCCTCCATCCCCGGCGCCAGCCTTTCCGCCTTTTCGAACTCCTCCCTGCTCATCATAAACAGTTTCTGCATCAGAAGAGAAAGATAATACGGATTTCCCCTTTCCGGTTTTCTGCGGATCTGGTATACGACCTTTGCGTCGACATGTTTTCCCCTTCGCTCGGCATGCATCTGTACAAAAGCATTTACCTCCGCGCTATGGAACGGTTCCATTTTCCTCAGTGCGAAAACGCGCCCCAGAGCATGCCTCTCCGCGAAATATCCGGGAAGAGAGCTGACCGCCATGCCGAATCTGCAGCCTTTCGCCTCTTCTCTTATCACAGCGTCACAGAGGAAAAGCAGCATATCCGAAATATCCTCCTCCATCTGATCTGCGGCGTCGATTAAAATCACCCTGTCACAGGTTCTCTCCTGCGTGAGGAGACAGCGGATATGCTGTATTTTCTGTCTGTCAGAAAGGCTGTCTGTGTCGGCAGTCCCCGGATTATATTCCGGATATTCCTTCAGGAGCCACTGGAGCAGCGCTCCCAGCAGGGCTTCCTTTGAACCGCAGTTTTCATTTCCGCAGAAATAGAGGAACACATGAACCCCCACCTTTGCCGCGGACATGGCGATGCTTGACATATTTGCGCTTTTTCCGCAGCCCGCCTCTCCGGTGATCCACACCCCGCTGCGTCCGGTCAGTATATACGGGGTGTTCTCATGATCCCTGAACCTTGGCACATAAGAACCCATATATCCCGCGCATGTGACCCGCGCGTCCTGAAGAATCCTCGCCGCCCCGCACGGCGCTTTCCCTGAAAGCTCCCCGCTGATCAGATTCCAGAGCATCTCCTCCAGCTGTCTCCTGAACGGTTCAAGCCCGCAGATCTCACCGCGCTTTTCATCCCAGGACGGGCTGTACTCAAGGATGAGAGCCTTTGAATTGGCCCGGATCTTCTTTTTGAACGCGTCAAGCTTTTCTTTGTGCCCGGGGCTCTCCGGCTCATATACCGCCCTTGCCTTTTCCGGCATTTTCTCCATAAATCCGGGATCCCGAAAGCAGAACACGCAGTGATCGAGTTCATCGTCCGCCAGGGCTCCGTAGAGGATCTCCATCTGTGTGATACTGATCTCGTCCCGGTACCAGACATCCAGGCGTGCGTCATGGGCCTGTTCAATCACTGTCTTTTCCGGGATCCAGCCGTAACGCTCCCCGATCAGTATTACCATGTACGGCCTGCATCTGTCGATGGCATCGATGCAGCTCTCGATCACATGCCTTCCGCTTTCTTCCTCAGACATACGGCTTGTGTCCACGCCCCACCGAAGATCCAGTTCCTGTACATCCTCCCCGTATTCCTTAAGTCTCCTCCTGAGAGACGGAAAAATTTCCTGATGCAGGATATCCCTCTCTGACTGCATGTCCTTAAACGTACTTGATATGAAAAACGACTTCACTGTTTGTCCCCCTCTCTTTTCGCGTCCTTACTGGCAGAGCCCCGGTTTTGTTATCTGCGTCCAGTATATCATGACATTTAGTGACTGTCACTTGTTTCCGCGGGTTTAAGCGCGTTCCCTGTACAGAAAACCAACGTCCCTGCCGCAACAGCCAGAGGGATTGCCGGTGCCGGAAACAGTTCCTGGACAACCCCTGTCATGACAAGGAAAAGAGGTGTCCCCATCATCAGGAAATATCCGGCTCCGCCGAACATAATCCGGACAAGCAGAGGCGCCATCCACACAGCCCCGGCGACAGCAAACGCGTGAAAGGATGATTCAGAATGCGCAGAAATACAAAACGCGGCCGCACAGAGCACGAGCAGGGCGGCAAAACCCAGGATCATCGCCGCTGCCGTAAAATACCAGACAGGCTTCACTGTGACCGGATAGGCGGAATTGACCGCCCCTCCTGTCACCACTGTTCCCGTCATACATGCCGCGCCGTCAAAACCATACACAAACTTCACCGGGACAAAAGCAGCCGCGGCAAAAACAGCATATATAAATGCTGCCAGTGTAAAGGATGCAGCGATCTTCGCTCTCGTATCCGTCTCTTTTCCATTCCTGGCTGTAAAGAGAAGATCCGCCGTCCGTATCTGCCTCTCCTGCGCAAACACCGGCGAAATGCCGGTCAGGACCAGAATGCTGGCAAAGATCATCGCCATCTGGAACATATCCAGAAAAACCGTCCACCCTTTTGCATAGCCGAGCACAATGTTTCCGCCTGAAAGCGCTGCCGCCTGTCCGGGTTCCGATTCCGCCACAGGACGCAGCTTTGTCGATATTTTATAGTCGTTCCAATCTCTCATGTATCCGTTTCCGAGATATTCCGTCACAAAGCCGTTCAGATAATTCTCATCCCGGAACCCGCCGTAGTTTTCCTCCACAACAGAGGGAAAACCGTATTTTTCAATGATCCGCTCTGCCTTCTCATCTGTCAGTACCCCCGCGAACTCCTCCGTGATCCGGCGGTCTGTCTGCACCGCCTCATATCCGGTATACACTTTTCCGTTTACAGTCGACCTCTCATCCCCCAGATTTACAAAGAAAAAATACAGCATCAGAAGCGCCAGTCCGGCAGCCATGCTCAGGAGGAAGAATTTCCTGCAGCAAAGTTTGAAAAGCTCCATCCTGTATAACCGCACCCCATATAAATCCACACTGTCTAAATGCATCTGCTATTCCTCCCCTCCGCTCATATCGCCGCGCGTATCAGCACCTGTATCAGCACCAGTATCAGCGCGCATACTTCCGGCACTCCCGGCGCAGAGACTTTCTGTTACATTTCCCGTAAGGTAAAGATAGATATCCTCAAGCGCCGGCCCGGCCGGGGCAGCGTCCGGCGCCGGCTTCTGATCTGATACGATGCGCAGTTCCACTTCAGATCCCCGGTTTTTCAGATTGCTTACGATGTATTTTTCGCTTAATTTCTCCGCCGTTTCCCGCGGTACAATGCATATCCAGGCAATCTGTCCCGCAGCTGCGGCAAGTTCCTCCTGGCTTCCGCTGCAGATGATTTTCCCTTCTTTCATCATCAGGATCTGATCCGCGATATAGTCCACATCAGAGACGATATGGGTGGAAAGGAGCACTGTTCTTTCCTTCCCGAGCGAACTGATAATATTGCGGAAGCGCACTCTCTCCTTCGGATCAAGCCCTGCCGTGGGCTCATCCAGAATGAGTATTTCCGGATCGTTCAGAAGCGCCTGGGCGATTCCGAGCCGCCGGATCATCCCGCCGGAATACGTTTTCAGCTTCTGTTTTTTATACGGAGCAAGACCCACAATATCCAGCAGTTCTTCAATCTTCTGCTCTGCCCGTTTTTTCGGGAGCGCCTTCAGAGCCGCCATATACCGCAG
The DNA here is from genome assembly GCF_020687545.1 of Ruminococcus turbiniformis. Taxonomy (GTDB): domain Bacteria; phylum Bacillota; class Clostridia; order Lachnospirales; family Lachnospiraceae; genus Mediterraneibacter; species Mediterraneibacter turbiniformis. Next base: position 50,241 of record NZ_JAJEQX010000013.1, read on the forward strand.
GAAGCGGACAGCAGTAAAATCCCGGTAATATCCGAACTCCTGGGGCAGATAGCCAAGCAGGGCCCGGTACTCTTTTCCCAGTCTCCGGATACCGATACCGTCGCATCGCACCTCCCCTTTTGTGGGTTCCGCAATCCCGCTGATCATCCGCAGGAGCGTCGTTTTTCCGGCTCCGTTCTCCCCAAGCAGGCCGTATACGCCACTCTCAAAGCAGAAATCCACGCACTGCACCGCTGTCTTTTCCCGATATTTTTTCTCCAGGCCGATTAATTCTATTCTGTGCATAATATCTCTCCTTTTCCGATTTTGCGAAGCAGCAGACGGATCTGAAAAATAAGAATGATTCCTCCTGCCGCCGCGCCTGCTCCCCATGCAAAAGCCGCATACGCAGCATACATTTCCGGGACAAAAGATGCTCCAAACGCGCCTGCGGATGAGAGCATTCCCGCCGCGGTCACCGCATACGGTTTGTTCCGGAATTTTTCCATCAGCAGCGTCCCCATGCAGAGCACCGTGGAAAAGAGGAACGGGACTCCCGCATACATGCCCGTCTGCACAAACGGAAGTTCCCACTGTACCCCGGCGAAGAAAATGAGAAACAGAAGGAAGGTAAGATTTACCGCCCCAAGCAGCAGCATTTCCATACACGCGAGCTGCTTCGTGCTGAAATAACACGTATCGGACAATTCCGCCATTCCATCGGAAAACATACCGGACAGGACCAGTATCGAGACAGCTCCGGAAAATGCGGCTGCCGGCATAAGAAAACCGACAGCATCACCCGCAGACGCCCCATAATACCGCATTGCCATAAAAATAACCGCAAGCAGGAAATCAGCCGCGGTACCTGCCGCCCATATCCTTTTATCCATATAATACATGCAGTTTTGAACCACCTGTATCCTGCTGCCGCATATATCCGTACATCTGTCACGGGCTTCAAAGCGAAACAGCGCCTCCTTCGCCTCCCCCTTTCGCCTGCCGCTTACAGGGATCTCCCTGTCCGCCTGATCAAACATCAGTTTCAGTTCTTTTTCCACACGCTCTCACCTCCGCTTTTTCTCTTTGCCGTTCTCCCCTGTGCCTTTTTACCCTGATTCTGCCCGTCCTTTTTATTCGGCTCGTCTTTTTCCTTCTTTTCATTTCTGCCTTTTCCCGTCTCTTTCATTTCCGCTTTCATCCGTTCGATTCCCAGCCGGTACCGGGATTTCACCGTGGACAGACTGCATCCCGTCATATCGGAGATCTCTCTGAACTTCATGCCCTCCCGTACTCTTAGCACAATCACCTCCCGCTGCTCATAGGACAGCAGCCCGAGAAGTGTCTGCAGAAGGTAACGGGATTCCGCGTCTTCCATGACGTCGCGTTTATCCGGCAGCTCATCCGACAGACTGACAGCGCCCATTCTTTCTTTCCTCCTGAAATAGTCCCTGCACGCATTTCTCGCAATAATCAGAAGGTAGCCTTTCAGATTTCTCCAGGAGCAGGCATGGCTGTATCTGATAAATCGGAGAAATACCTCCTGTGAAATGTCGTACGAATCCGTCTCGCTGGAAGTCAGGTAAAAGCAGAACCGGTATATATCGTCATAATATTTTTCAATAACCGCGTTCATCGCGTCTTTGTTTCCCTCATGAATCCGGCGGAGCATTTCTCTGTCTGTCAAAGCTGTCCCCCCCTTTCCCGCCGCAGACAGGCAAACTTGATTTTCTGTCTGGTTTTTTCTGGTTTTTTCCTGTTTTTGCCACTCTGACAGAAATAACCTCCAAAAAGGCAAAAAAGTTCATCAAAAAATGAAAAAAGAGCAGAAACTTTGCTGAAAAACTTCTGCTCATATAACATCATCCGCAAGCTTTCACGGTTTGACCGGTATTCTCTTTAAAGCCATGTTCTTTCCCGAAGGGATTACCCGACGTCACATTCTTTTCCGCCGGGCCGGTCCTTCGGACGTCCCCGCCTCCACCACCTCACCGAGAGAATCAGCGTGATCAGATTCGCCGTCAGCCCCGGATCAATCTCCACCACAGTTGTTCCAACAGGGAATACCCAGGACAGATAAGGCGCTCCCAGCGTGAATACAAAAGGAATCAGATTCAGCACAAAACCTGCGGCAGACAGTGTGATACACTTCCGGTACTTCCGGCTCGCTGCTCTTCTCCCATATGATGCCAGGAAAAAAGCGGAAAGGCACGCGCACACAAGTCCCGCTGATGAGATCCAGTAGCCGGCAGTTCCGGTTCCGTGGTCTGTCAGAAAAATGGATGTAGGGCCATCCGCTCCGCCGATCACATTGGCAGCAGCCTCCTTAAGCTCCTTTTGCGCCATATATCCCTCCACTGCATATCCTACCGCACCTGCAAGAATCACTGCGGCGATAATGAGAAACAGATACCGGGCCGGGTTCTTTCTTACTGCAGATCCGGCAAATTCTCTGTTAAACCGCTCTGCAACTTCTTCCGGAGTCCCCATTTCCCCGAGGGCTTCGTCCACGGTCTGTCCGCTCTCCATCCTTGAATGAATCTCGGTTCCGATATCTCCGCTGATACGCACCTTCAGCTCCAGCGGCAGTTTTAGTTTCCACTCCAGACGGTTTACATATCTCTTTATCTTCTTCTGGTCTTCTGTCATCATGGCTCTTCCTCCCCGCATATACGCTCCACACATGTACTGAACCTGCTCCATATATCGCGATACTCCGCAAACAGCTTTCTGCCATCCTCTGTGATTCTGTAATATTTTTTCGGCACGGTACGCCCCTCTCCATTTTTCCACGAAGCCTCGATCAGACCTCCGTCTTCCAGGCGGTAGAGAACAGGATAAAGTGTCCCTTCCTTCAGATCAAAAAAACCGTCCCCTCTTTTCTCCAGCTCCTGAAGGAGCTCGTAGCCGTAAGTATCTTTTTCTGAGATAAGTTTTAATACGATCATATCCAGCACGCCTTTTTTCATCTGCTGTGCAAAACGATTGTCCAATCGATCACCTCCCTGAATTTAACGCCGGTGCACAAAGGACAATACACTCCAAACCGCACCATATGGCATCGATTATTTCAATTCTATATATTTAGTATTGCTAAATATTATATATACATAAATCAATTGAAATGTCAATAAAAAAGACAAAATGCAGCGGCATACTTTTCTGTAAATCTTTCTGCCGCCGGCCATTTTGTCTCTTCTCCGAGTTTCTTTTCACAAACTGCCTGCTTATCTCTTTTTATTTCTGTTTTATTCCCGTTCCCTCACGGCTTGCATCTCCCGCACGGTTCATATCCTTCTCCGATCAGTTTCTCCCTTGTTCCGATGTATTCCTTCTTATTTTTCTCCTTGATATCTTCCACACCGGAGCACTCGGGATAATGGAACTTTCCCGTATTTTCATTTATGACGTACTGCCGCTCCTCTGTGCCTCCATCTGCGGATGCAGAATCTTCCGTGTTATCCGCTTCTCCCGTAACGGAGGAAGCGGCGGTTTCTTCTGTCATCTGTATATCGTTATCGCCGCTCTCCCAGTTCTCTCCCGTCGCATAATCGATCGTGATCTGCGGCTGTACGTTATAGATATATACGTTAAAACAGACGCCCTCGCCTTCGTCCTCCACGGACTCCGCCTCCATCTGCACGCCGGACGCCACCAGATCTTCTTCGATAAATATGGGCGTCACACGGTATATCACATGGTTTTCTGTCTCATGCACATATTCCGCCACCATATCCTCAAAGGGAAGCATCCCCTCCACATTCATATAGCGCGTCCCGGTAATGAGATTCTCCTCATTTGCGTTCTCGCCGGTGAGCTGATAACCAATCAGATGGCACCGGTTGTAGAGATACCCTCCGTCTACAATATCATACTGCTCATTCTCCCATCCCGTCGGCGTCACATCGCTGATGCTCTCCCGCTCTTCTGTGGGCATTGTCTCCTCGCCGACGCATGCCTGCGCGGTTCCGCACCGTCCCAGTTCATCCAGTTCGCTGTACTCCTCATAGGCAACCGTAGTCAGGTCATCCTCTGTAAAGTCCGGCTGGTTGCCGTTGATCTCCACATAGGGTTCCCCGCTGTACTCCGGCACCTCCTCTATGGTGGATACAGACTGTACTTCCTCTGTCTGCACCCGGTTCTGCTCCGTCTCCTCCCCGGACAGCACCGGAAAGCCGGTATCTCCGGCCGCCGAGCAGGCCGTCATTGTGACCGAAAAAAGGAACGCAAGGGCGAGCAGGCGCAGTCTCAGTTTCTCTTTCATATGCTTATACTCCCTTCTGAAAAAATATTTCCCCTTCTGTTTACTATACCACGGATCTGAAAGGGCTGCCAGTACAGTGAAAAAATGACCAGCTATAAAGTTCACTAACTTCCCTGTGTAAAAACGTCCGAAAACAGGGGCTATTCTTAAGACGTATTCTGCGGGGATGGAGGACGGCTCTGGATTCCGCTCCAGGGATATAAGTGAAACTAAGAGTTCCAGCGATGGACTAAATGCAAGGACAGCCGGGGCTTAACTCGCTGACGCTCAAACAAGCGCCCCGCCTGCCCTAACGTCCCTCACTGGAACTCTAAGTTTCACTAATACCCTTCCGAAGTCATCCGCCGCCATCCTCCATCCCCGCAGGATTTTTCTTGAAATGGGGCTGTTTTCTGGGCTTTCCAAGCCGGAAGTTAATGAATATATAGCTGTCACAAAAAGTAGGCGCGGACGGAAGGTTCTTCGGATTCGAGAGTCTTCAAGCCGCGCTGATTACGCTTTACAGACTATTTAGACAGTAACATTTCCGACAGGAAATGCGCAGGAAGCGGAGCGGACGATTTGAGTATACTTTCTGGGGGAAGGAGACAGCCGGGAGATGTGACTTTGGAGGAATCCGTTGAAAATCTTAAGGGCGGAGAGATGTTGTTAATCGGCGCGCAGGGATTGTTTGAACGGAGTGAGTTGCCCTGTGCGTCGATTTGCTTTTAAACATCTCTTCGGCCTGTTAGATTTTCCGGATTCTGGAACGGAGCATCGCACGGCTGTCCCCTTTTCACAGAATATGTATTGGGGCACTTCCGCTCCGCTTCCGGACGTATTTGGCAAGAAATATTATTGTGCTAAATAGCTGGACTGTGTCAAAAAACAGCACCAGTATGCATACGGAGGGCTCACTCTAATGCACACTGATGCTGTTACTGCAGAAATTATTTTTTTATCTCCGGTTCCGTTCCTGTACAGGCACTCTTACCGGAACCGGCTCCGGGATCAGTCCCGGAACAAGTCCGTTCAGGATCTCTTTCAGTTTCTTTCCAATCGTGCTGTTTAATAATTTATAATAAAGTTCTAATGACATATACCCAACCTCCTGTTGAATGAATCATCTTTCAAGTTCCATGATTGCATTCTACCAGAAGAATTGTGTTTTGTCAGTGATTTTATCACTAATTTTAGAATTGTTTATACTTCTTTAATTATGGTGAAAATTCTGTGTTCTCATGATTTCCTCTCGTAGAGGAACTTTACATGCTCGTACACCTTAGCGAAATCCACCTCGCACTCCCCGTTCCATATCCTTACCGGAACCTTTGCGTCAAACCCGTAGATCACCGGATACTCTTCATTTTCAAAGTCGTACACGATCACTTTTTTCATGTCCGGATCAATCATCCAGTATTCCCGCACCCCCGCGTTCAGATACTTGTTCAGCTTGATCACGGAATCCTTCTTCTTCGTCGATTTGGACAATACTTCAATGATAAAATCCGGCGCGCCGTACACACAGCGGCTGATCACCTTGCTCCTGTCACAGACAATCATCACGTCCGGCTCCACCATCGTCTTTTCGTCACAGTCAAGCTGCACGTCTGTCGGAGCGATCAGCGGAAGGCACTCGCCGTCTTTTCCAAGTACGTGGTGAAGCAAAATGCTGTAAACATATCCGGTGATCAGCTGGTGGACAGACAGCGGTGCAGTCATGTTGTAGATTACCCCGTCGATCAGTTCCACCCGCATGTCATCCGGTATCACGTGGTAGTAGTCGTCCAGTGTATACTCCCCCTGCTTTTTCGTCATATAGGCTTTCGGCGACTCGCGGATCACCATGCCCCCGTGATCCTCCAGCACCTGCTCCAGAGCCATCAGCGTCTCATATCTGGGCGTCAGGGTGATCCCGCCGAGGACCTTCTGCACAGTCCCGAGGGGGACGCCCGACAACTCCGCGATCTGTGCGTTTGTATAGCCCAGTTCTTTTTTCCGTTCCTGCATCTCCTTCACTGTCATGGCTGTTCCTCCTTCTGTTTCTCCTTCTGTTTCTCTCTGTTCTGACCATATCATGTTGCTATCCGATTTTCAACCATTTTCTGCGCAAAAGTATCCATAAATTATCCATTTTGATAAATATGGCCTTATTTTGGATATTTCCAGCACAAGAGAAACAGATCCATGCCCTGCTTTACTTTTCCTGCCATCCTGTCTATAATACACACATGCGCTGCTGCGCGGATAAAATGCGTAACCGTTCAGCCCGCGCCATTCGCAAAGCCGCACTGCTGCTAAAATATGGATAACGGAGGGAAATGATTTGTACACAATTCTCATTGTTGACGACGACGTATATATCGGCGATATGCTGGAGGAAATTCTGGCAGGGGAGGGCTATAAAACCGCGCGGGCGTACTCCGGAACCGAGGCTCTTATGTATCTGTCCTCTTCCCGCCCGGACCTGGTTCTCCTCGACCTGATGCTCCCGGGCTTAAGCGGCGAGGAACTGCTTCCCCTGATCAAAGGCATTCCCGTGATCGTTGTAAGCGCCCGGGCGGAAACATCCGACAAGGTAGATCTGCTCCTGGGCGGCGCGTCAGATTATGTCACAAAGCCTTTTGACACTGCGGAACTGCTTGCCCGGATCGCCGTACAGCTCCGGAAAGGTGTCTCCTCCGACAGCGGCAGTGTGCTGGCCTTCCATTCCCTACGGCTGAATACAGACTCCCGTGAGGTCACGGTATCCGGTGCTCCGGTGCGGCTGACCCAGACAGAATACGCCATCCTGAAGCTTCTGATGCGCAATCCGTCCCAGGTCATCACCAAGTCTCTTATGCTGGAGCGAATCAGCGAAGACACTCCCGACTGCACGGAAAACTCCCTGAAAGTCCATATCAGCAATCTGCGCAGGAAACTGAAATCTGTCGATGGAAACGATTATATCGAAGCCGTCTGGGGAATCGGCTTCAAACTGAATGAGGAGATCGTTACCGGGGAATCTTAACTGATTCTTTACTCTTTTCTTTACCGCTCTCTTAACCGGTGTCTGCCAGAATGACCATAACAGTTCGGATCTATCATTGTCATGCTGCTCTCTGCCTGACGCAAACCGGACTGAATACTTCAAGGAGGAACACCAATGGAATACATTCTTACAGCAGAATCACTGAACAAGCATTATAAGAATTTCAAGGCGCTTCAGGATTTTTCCATCCATGTGCCCAAAGGCGCCATCTATGGATTCGTCGGGAAGAACGGAGCGGGCAAGACGACTCTGATCCGTCTGATCTGCGGGCTTCAGAGACCGACATCCGGCACTTACCGCCTGTACGGCGTGCCGAATACAGACGCGGGCATCGCAAAATGCCGCCGCAGGATGGGTGCGGTCGTAGAGACTCCTTCCATCTATCTCGATATGACGGCAGAAGAGAATCTGAAGGAACAGTTCCGGATCATCGGACTTCCTTCCTTTGACGATGTTCCGGATCTTCTGGCACTCGTAGGGCTGAAAAACACAGGGAAAAAGAAAGCGAAACATTTCTCCCTCGGTATGAAGCAGCGCCTCGGGATCGCTGTCGCCCTGGCAGGCCGTCCGGATTTTCTCATCCTCGATGAACCTGTCAACGGCCTTGACCCCCAGGGAATCATCGAGATGCGCGAACTGATCCTGAAGCTGAACCGGGAACAGGGGATCACATTTCTCATTTCCAGTCATATCCTGGATGAGCTTTCCCGGCTCGCCACCCATTACGGCTTCATCGACAGCGGTCATATGATAAAGGAGCTGAGCGCGGAAGAACTGGACGCAGCATGCCGCAAATGCATCCGCGTGCAGGTGTCTGACGTGCGGGCTCTCGCAAGAGTACTAGACGGGATGGACATTTCCTATACCATACTCTCCGACACGATGGCGGACATATTCGGAAAAGTCAATATATCTGACCTCGCCCTCGCTCTTTCCGAAGACGGGTGCGATATTCTCTCCATAAACGAAAGGGAGGAGAGTCTTGAAAGCTATTATGTCAATCTGATCGGAGGAGGGAAAGAAAGATGAACAGACTGTTATCCGCAGATTTCGCGAAATTAAGGAAATACAAATTTTTTTGGTTCAGCACCGCAGGCATGTTTCTGTTTGGCATATTTATGGTGAGCATGTCCTATATCGCCTTGATCGAGTACGGGGAAAAACCGGATCTTTCCAATACCCTGTTTATCTATGCGCTCACTGTGGTGTTTATCATACCGGCCTTTGTCAGCCTCTTCATCGGGACAGAGTACAGCGACGGCACAATCCGGAATAAGATGATTATCGGGCATACCCGCACAGCGATTTATCTGTCTAACCTGATCGTCTGCTCTACAGCCGGGCTTGTCTTCTGCATTGCTTATCTTGCAGGAGCTCTCGCTGTCGGCATCCCGCTCTGCGGCCTGGAAGATGGAGCACTCCGGGGCATTGTGATTCTGGTTCTGTGCAGCTTTCTCATGTCGTTTGCCTTCACATCCCTGTGTACACTGACCGGAATACTCTGCCAGAACAAGGCACTGGCTGCCGTAATCAACATTCTCGCGGCCTGTTTTCTCATTGTCATGTCGATCTACGTCTTCTCCAAGCTGGAGGAGCCCGAGACATACATGACTGCAAACATCATCACAACAGAAGAAGGGGAAATACGCGAAATGCAGGAAGTAGACAATCCCGGCTATCTTAAGGGAACCGAGCGGGATATCTACCAGTTTTTCAACGATTTTCTCCCGACCGGCCAGGCGGTGAACATCACCCAGGGCGGCGGTCTGGCTGAGAAACCCGAATTTCTTGCAGCATCATCTGTATTCATCACTGCCGCGGCGGCCGGAATCGGCATCTTCGTGTTCCGCCGCAGGGACGTAAAATAATATCAAACAAAACCGGAGGAATAAAAATATGGTATTCTGGCTCTGCTGCCTGACCGGCGCGCTTACACTCATCATTTTCTTTCTGTGCGTAAAGATCTTCATGCTCAGAAAATCTGCCGACGAAATCGCTGAGGGATTTGCCGTCAGAACAAAGTCAGACACCAATACACTGATCGATATATCAAGTCGGGATTCTCATATGAGAAATCTTGCAATTACCATTAATAAAGAGCTAAAGAAACTTCAAAGTGACAGAAACAGATACCAGCAGGGCGATCTCGAGCTGAAAAACTCCATCACCGGCATCTCCCATGACCTGCGCACGCCGCTGACAGCGATCTGCGGCTATCTTGACCTTCTCGACCGGGAGGAGAAATCAGAAAACGCGGCCCGGTATTTAAAGATTATCCGGGGCCGTACAGAGATCATGCGTCAGCTCACTGAGGAGCTTTTCCGCTATTCTGTATTTACCACTGTATCAGGCGGTACCCCGGATGAACCGGTTCTCTTAAACCGGGCTCTTGAAGACAGTCTCTCGGCTATGTATGCTTCCCTGAAACACCGGAACATTTCTCCTGAGATCTCCATTCCGGATAAGCCGGTCAGCCGGATGCTCAACCGCAACGCCCTCTCTCGCATCTTCGGAAACATCATAAGCAACGCCCTCAAATATAGCGACGGTGACCTCCGGGTCACGCTGACTGAGCAGGGAGAGATCTGCTTCTCCAACCACGCTTCCCGACTTGACGAGGTCAGTGTCGGGCGGCTTTTCGACCGTTTCTACACTGTTGAAACAGCCTCCTCGGAGTCCACCGGACTGGGACTCTCCATCGCAAGAGCTCTGACCGAGCAGATGGGCGGAACGATTGCAGCAGAGTATACAGATGAAACTCTCTGGATTTCTATCGTCTTTCCCGAGCAGCGCTCTCAACCTTTCTGAGCAGCACTCTCACACTCTCTGAGCGGCGCCCCTCACTCGCTGAGCGGCGTCCCCTCACTCGCTGAGCGGCACTCTTAATTTTCCTGGCCGACACTTTCAATAAGCATCCCGTCCAGACTGTCCATGTCCTCCCTGTCAATCAGGAACTCCCGGAATCCTTCTTTTGTGACATGAAGCGTGATTTCCTGCGCCTCGCCGTAGAGCATTCCGGCATCTGCCTGATCTTTCAGCACATTGTAATAAATCTGGTAAATCTCATTTCGCATTTCCTCGTCAGATGGCATCTCCCCTCCCTGCATAACGCTCTCTGTCACCTGATCCGCATAGTCCTGGGCCATCAGCTGAAAAGAGGCGTATGTATCCGGAAAGAGGGTGATCGGTTTGACTTTGACTTCCACCGCATAAGTCCCGTCCTCCTGACGAACCGGCTCTCCTACCGTATAGCTTACCCGTTTCGCGATCTCTCCGAAAAGTTCCCGGTACTCCGGCTGCATCTTCTCCGGCATGTCGGAAGCCTCAAATCCCTCCATCGTCGCATCCAGGTTGTCTTCAAACACGCTCCCCGCTGCCTCCTCTGTCGCCCCGGTAATCTCCATATAAAGAGCAGTCTCATCTTTATATGACACATCGAGCATCGCTTTTACATACTCTCCTGCATCGAACCGGTCCAGATAGAGATACACTCCGACAGCAGCGCACAGCGCAATAACAGCCAGAACCGCCGCGGTTATGATCCACTTTCTCTGTCTCGATGCAAGTTCTGCCACGGCTTCCTTCATTGATCTTCCTGTTTTTCCCATTTCTTCCATTTTTGATTTTCCTCCTTTCCGGGCGCGTCCCGTTTGCAGCATCCCGGGATAATACACGGCTTCCGGGGTGTCAGGCAGGCCCGGACTTATAAGCGCCGCCTGTACAAAAATACCGCGCCATACTGTAATCTGCCACAGTATAGCACGGTATTCCTACAAAAAAGGAAGAATCCTGTCGTCTCCGTTATTCTCTTTTCATCACACAGTCTACCCTGATCAGGGAATTTGTCTCCTCGTCCGTCACCACAGCTTCCACATCGCCTGTGTGTTCCAGCGGACAGAGCAGCGGCTGAATGTCAAGCTCATCCGGCACAAGCTTCTGCGCCAGCTCCGCGATCTCGTCGGTCTTGTCGTAGACAGACAGATGCACTCCGCCCGACACATTCGCAGGCACCGGCGTGCTTTCCAGCACTTCCACCGAATCGATCGTGTAATCCGCCAGTGCATTTCCCGTATCCGTTCCATACCTCTCGAGCAGTCCGCATGTCTTTTCAAAAAACGGGTACACGGGAAGATCCGACGCACTGCCGTCTGTGGATGACCGGATTCTCACAAACCCGCAGGGAAGGACCGCCGACAGCTCCTCCATCTCAAGAGAGGAAATGTCCTCTCTCCAGGCTTCAAGAAGCGCCTCTTTCTCATCCGCATTCAGTGGAAGGTCCCTGTCCTTTACTCCGTCTCTCCACGTGAACCGGTCTTCCGATACATCGGAAAGCTTCACCGCCGGATACGCTGCCGTCTTGTATTCTTCCGTATTATACACCGCCGAGAAAGCCGCCAGCTGCGTTTCCGTCACCGGGTAAGATCTGTAGCGGCATGTTCCGTTCTCCATCCGGTAACAGACAGTCGCGCGGGTAATTTCTGCCGAAGTTTCCTCCGACTGTGTTTCTGAGGTCTGCACTTCCTCAGGCTGCATTCCTGTCGTCTCCATTCCTGCAGTCTGCACATCACCGCTGCCTCTGACCACGTCTTCCAGCCACCCGAGAAGCGCGGCCTTTCCTTCTCCACTCAGTTCATACTGCGCAAGCTGCCCGTCGATAACATAAGTATCCCCGTACACCGCTTCTCTGTATGTATCGTAGTTCATGTCAAGCCCGTTGATACTGATTCCCACGGCCTGAGCATCCTCCGGAAACCAGCCGTCATAGGCAGGCGCTCCGACCGCAAACGCTGCACCCGCACATACTGCCGCTGCCCCGGTGCCCGCAAGCTGCCATCTTCTCCGCATCAGTTTCGCACCCGGCTTTTTCAGAATCCCTTCCATCAGACAGTGGACTCCAACACAGACGGCGGCAGCCCCGGCTGCAGACATTGCAGCGGTTCCCGGACGGTTTCCGGCGCCCGCAGTCCCCGTGAGCAGTTCCGTAAAAAAAGAAAACACAAGGATTCCGCACAGAAAGGTTACCCACGTCTCAACCACCCGTTCCGCAGGAAGAAGGACGAACGCCCGTCCGACTCTCTCTGTCTGACGCGCCTTCTGTGCGAAAGCAAACACGGCAAACAGCGCGAGAATCCATACAAAAACTGCAAGAATCAGACTGATATCCGGCGAAAATGCAAGAATATTCGGTTTCAGATACAGTTCCCTGCCAAACAGTCCTGAGGCCAGGTCCAGCGGTGAAAGTACAGAATTCAGCAGCTCTGTCAACGGAATTCTGTAATAAGCATCAAAATAGTTTTCCGAAAGTGGTATACACGCGCCCTGGATCAAAAGTGGGAACCCTGCCGTCAGCACCGCTCCCGCAAGCACGGCAGAGACAATATTTCCGCACACCGTAAGTGATGCAATCCCGATATGATAGAACAAGAAAAACACTGCAGCACAGACAAATATGCTCTTCCCCGTGTAGCTTCCTGTGTAAGGATCAAATGACGTGTCAATCGACGCCTGATATATTCCGCACGCAGCCATAACCAGAACTGCCGGAACCGCCCCGTGGATGATTCCGTGCACATATCTGCTCCAGAATATCGTCTTCCTGCTGACCGGAAGACTGTAATAGAAATCCAGCTTCGCCGGCTGCAGCAGGTAGAAGAACTCCAGAAGCGCCATGACAATTCCAAGCGCCGCACATCCGCGCCACAGCTCAACGCTTCCAATTCCAAAAAAGGTGTTTTCCGTATCAAAGCTAAGCCGGGTCAGAGAGAGAATACCGTACAGCACCGCAGTTCCCCATCCCGCACATGCCGCCAGATGGCCCCTGCCCGACTCGCGCACCCAGCTAATGAAGCACTTTGCGGATGTCATATCCCTTCACCTCCATTTCGGCAATAAAGATCTCCTCCAGGCTCATGGGAACCTCTGCCACAAACACGGGACGTCTCTTGTAAAGCTCTGTCCGGATCTCTTCTCTGTCTCCGCGGACGATCAGAGTCACAAAATTAACATCTGTATGGCATCTGACAACATCCAGCTCTTTCTCCAGGCCGACCCGGTCGTCCGCATCGTGAAACACACACTGAAACTTCCATATATTTTCCGCCTTCATGCGCATATCTCCTGCTGTCACCACACCGCCCTTGTGAAGAATCGCGATATTGTCGCAGATATCCTCAAGTTCAGGCAGCCTGTGCGAAGCTACAACAGCCGTGAACTTCCTCTCCCTCATCTCCTGGCGGAACAGATTTTTCATCACTTCCGACGCGATCGGATCCAGCCCGTCAAACACCTCGTCGCAGAGAAGATATTTCGTCCGCGCACAGAGCGCCAGGATAAGAAACGCCTGGCGCTTCATCCCTTTTGAAAACGTACGGATCGGCTGTCTCATATCCAGATTCAGCGATTCTGCCATGTAGCGAACCCCTTCTGTATCCATCTCCCTGTACTGTCTCCCGTAAAATCCGGCCATCTGTTCTATTGTTGCGTTTGGAAAGTAGTATGGAGTATCCGGCAGGTAAAAGACTTTTTCTGATGCTCCCGCAGGTTCACCGTCCACCAGGATCTCCCCGGAATCCGCTTCAAGGATTCCCGCTGTGAGACGGAGCAGCGTCGTCTTTCCGGCTCCGTTTGTCCCCAGAAGTCCGAACAGGATTCCCTCAGGAATCTCAAGTGAAATGTGATCCGCAGCGCAGGTATCGTCAAATGTCTTCACCAGATCGCTTATCCGTATCATTTAACATCTCCTTAATTTATTTAATATTTTTGTAATATATCATAACATACTTATACACCGAAGTAAAGCTGCATAAGCCTTTTCCTGCACATAAGTCTTTTCCTTCACGTCCGGATGAAATCCACATCTCGTCCTATATCACAATATCACACTACAGCCCACGGATCTTCTTTGCCCTCCGCGTGCATGATGCAGCTCATCAGAGAATGTTTTACCATATCGCTTACCGCCTGATCTGTGTAAAACGCCATATGCGGCGTAACGATCACATTCGGGAATCCCCGGAGGATATAGAGGTCCCGCTTGCTCAGGATGTCTGACTTTCTGTCATAGTAATACATTCCGAACTCATCCTCGATCACGTCCAGCCCGGCGGCGCCGATTTTTCCCGACTCCAGCCCGTCGATCAGTGCCCGCGTGTCAATCAGTCCGCCTCTGGCCGTATTTACGATGACAACACCATCCTTCATCTTCCCGACAGCCTCCGCATCGATCAGATGGAAATTGTCCTCGAGAAGAGGCATATGCAGCGTAATCAGATCGCACTCTCTGTAGATCGTATCCAGATCAGCGTACCGCGCGTGCTCTTTCACCTCATCATTTTCATATTTGTCGTAGGCATAAATCCTGCATCCGAATCCGGTCAGATCCCGGATAACCGAACGGCCGATCCGCCCCGTCCCGAGCACTCCCACTGTAAAGTTAGGAAGCTCGCTTCCCTGAATGCCCGGCAGGGAGAAGTCATTGATCTCTTCTCTCTGCATGATCCGCTTCATCTTCCGGATGGACATAAGCATCAGCATGATTGTGTAGTCTGCCACACACTCCGGGGAGTACGTCACATTGCTCACATGGATTCCAAGTCTTTTCGCGGTATCGATATCCACATGGTCATACCCGATCGTACGGGTGGAAATCATCCTGACTCCAAGCTCATGAAACTTTTCCATCAGCTCTCTGTCAATCTTCGATGTGATAATGCTCACATATTCATATCCTGCGGCAAGATGCGCGTTTTCCAGTGTAGGAGCATCTGTACAGATGCCAAGCTCCACCCCGAACTCCTCTGAAAATTTCTGAAAATAAACCGCCTCGTCAAACTCCCTGTAATTATATACAAATATTTTCATCGTTCCTTACCTCATTCTGAAATTTCCGCTTCTGGCGCGGACTCCTGAATCGCAGCAGTTTGGCCCCAACAGTTCAGCCCGCGGTGTTCGGCTCATAAAACTGCTGCCTTAAATCAGTCCGTAATGTTTCAGCGCATGGGCGATTCCATCGTCTTCCACCGCCCGCGTAATAAATTCTGTATGGGGTTCAAGCACTGCGTCATGCTTTCCCATAGCAACCGCGTGATCGGCATACTCAAACATGGACAGGTCATTGCTGCTGTCGCCGAACACGTATGCCCGCTCTTTCGGTATCTCAAGCATATTCAGAATATATTCGCACGCCGTCGCCTTGGAATAATTCTTCTGTACAACCTCGTACACACTGCCGCCCCGGTCGATTGCCTCCATGTCCGCATCAGCAAACCGCAGGAACCCTTCCAGATCACTGTTCCCGTCCGCATAGACAAGCAGCTTGTCATACACAAAACCGCCGTACTCCAGCGTCTTCTCCAGCCCCATTCCCTTCTCCCGGAAATAGCGCCTTGTCGTCTCCAGACTGTCAAACCGTGTGATATATCCCGGGAAATAGACATCCTCAGGTCCTTCTGCAACAGCTCCCAGACTGCATTCCCGCAGTTTTTCAATGAGCTCACGCCCTCTTTCTTCCGACAGATGGCGAGAAAAGATCTCCTCATCCTTATAAATCACCGTCGTCCCGCATCCGCACAGGAAACCGTCAAAGGAAAGCCTTCCGATCTCCGCGGGGATACTGCTCACTGTCCGCCCCGTATTGATAAAAAGCCTGTGGCCGTTTCTCCGCGCTGCCGCAAGCGCTTCTTTCGCGCTTTCCGGAATCTTCCCGGTGATCTCGCTTAAAAGTGTACCATCAATATCAAAAAATAAAACTGAACGTTCCATGACAATTGCTCCATTTCATCCGCTCTTTTTTAGTTTCCGCCCGCTCTTTTGCAGGCCGGTTTTTCCCTCTCACATTGTACTCTCCTTTCTTCAAAATGTCTACCTGATACGCCCGGTACGATTCTCTCATTCTTCTGCCTCCTGCGGCATACACATAGTAAAAACACTTCGCAGCCGGCAGGGTAAAACATGATAAAGAAAACAATTCTGACAGCAGTTTTATTTTTCTTCTCCTTTCTTCTCGGAAGTGCCGTCGGCTTCCTCACAGACAACGGAAAAGAGAGCAGGGTCTCCGCGGCTTCAGAAGGGAGCTGGGGATTAAGTTTTGAAAAGGACGGAGAACCTCCGGTGGGAAATGCCACTGCCTCCGACCTGGCGCAGTACAACGCATATTATATTCAGGAGACAGAAGAAAAAGTGCTTTACCTGACCTTTGACGCAGGGTACGAAAACGGATATACTGAGGAAATACTCGACGCACTGGAAAAACATGACGTATCCGCCACGTTTTTCCTGACCGGCGCATATGTGGACTCTGCTCCCGAACTCGTCCGGAGAATGGCAGAGGAAGGCCATACCGTGGGCAACCATACATGGCATCACCCGGATATGTCGCAGATTTCGGATATGGAGTCATTTCAGGAAGAGCTCTCCTATGTGGATGAGAAATATTTTGAAATTACAGGTGAAAGGATGAAGAAATATTACCGTCCGCCCCGGGGAATCTACAGCGAGACAAATCTGAAGATGGCACAGGAGCTAGGATATCAGACCTTTTTCTGGAGCCTTGCCTATGTAGACTGGTATGACGATGATCAGCCAACCCGGGAAGAAGCGTTTGATAAGCTTCTCGGAAGGATCCACCCGGGCGCGGTTGTCCTGCTTCACAGCACTTCCGCCACAAACGCGCAGATTCTGGATGAACTGCTGACAAAGTGGGAGGAGATGGGATATGAGATTCTTCCTCTGGCGGAGCTTGACGGTTCCGGCAGACAATAAAAATATCTCTGTCCGCCCCGCTGTCCTCAGAAGAAAAATTTTGAAATACCCTGCAACCATCCGGCGTTTTTCATCCGTCTAACAGTTAAGAGCAGCAAGGCTGCAGCCGCACAGCTCTTCCATCCTGGCACAATGCATGACGGATGCACAGAAATTTCCGTGAAGTGCCGGCGGGCACGCCTCTGAAATGCAAAGCGCCGGCGGGCACGCCAGGAAGAAAACAAAGGGGAAAAGAAAGGGGAATCACACCCATGAACCAAAATCACAAAAGAGGGGGAATCAGTCTGGAATATCTCGTGCGAAAAGCATTAAAAGGTGATCCGAACGCTTTTGTCGAACTGATCGAAGGCAGCCGGCAGAGCATGTACAAAATAGCCCGCAGCTATTTTTCAAACGAGGACGATATTGCCGATGCCATACAGGACACCATCGAGACAGCGTACCGTTCTCTACCCAACCTGAAAAGGGCGGAATACTTCCGCACATGGCTGATCCGCATCCTGATCAATAAATGTATCGACATCATACGGAAGAACCGGAAAGAGAGTCCGGTCGAGATCTTTCCTGATCAGGGCGCGCCATGTGCAGAGCTCAAAAACTGCGAGTTTGAAGAACTGATGTGCTCGCTTGATGAGAAATACAGAACCGTACTCCTCCTCTACTACGGGGAAGGCTTCAAAGTCAGTGAGATCGCGCAGCTCCTCGATATGGAGGAAAATACAGTAAAATCCCGCCTCTCACGGGGCAGAAGCAAGTTCCGGGCAGTCTGGTCCGGGCAGAACGCTTCTTTCTGAAGAGAACGGACCGCCAGACATATCACAAAATACACTGCACTGTACCACTGAAAAAAGGAACTGAAATATACATGTATGAAAAAGGAGGACATGTTTTGAACAGAGAATTTGACCAGAAAGAGATCGAACGCATTCTGAAAGAGGATACGCAGATCCCGGCTTCTGTCGAGCAGAGAATCGACGACACATGCCAACGGATCACAACAGGGATTACAGAAGGAAACGCCGGCTCCGTTCCAGATACGCACCCCCGTCTCACGCGCCGCAGGAAGCGAAAAGCATGGACAGCCGTGGCGGCTGCGGCGGCAGTCACAGCCGGTCTCGGGCTTACCGCATTTGCCGCGGTCAGGCTTTTAAGCGTACAGCTTGAAACGACAGATGAGGGAATGCAGTATAATATTTCCGTGCAGCCGGATTCCACAGGAACAGCCCATACGATCAGCGCTTCTCCCACCTACGTGCCGGACGGGTATGTCTGTCAGGAAGAAGGACCTTATGACGGCAAATGGCACAATGACGCCACAGATGGAGAACTGACCGTTATCACGTACAACGCTGCGGAGCTCTATGCCATCTCCGAAACACAGCCAGATACGCTCCACAGCATGTTTGACAGCAGCTCATTTGTGGAAACAACGGACATCAGCGGAATGCGTGCGGATATGTTCAGCGAGGAAAGTAAATACACAGACGATGACACTGTCATCCAGAACGCCTTCCTTTTCAACGAGGAATTCGGCTATGCCGTTCACATTTTTCTTGACGGAAAAGGTCTGCCGGAGGATGAGGCGCTGAATGTGCTCCGCGGACTGGACATCACGGTTCTCGACGAGACGGTTCCTTATCCGTCCGATGAGGAACTTGAACAGATCCGGGCTGATCTTTAAAACGGACAGCCATACCTGGCCGAGACGATTGATGACAGCTGGTTCTATGGAATCGGCGACGAGATTACCCCGCCCAAGCCGGCGGCATATGCAGAGTCTGGACTCGTTGCAGACATTGAACCTGAGACAGTCTCTTATAAAGTAACGGATATCCAGGTCATGGATTCTCTCCCCCTGGACGAATATCCAAAGGAGAATTATATCCCGGATTACGACACCATCATTGCACCGCTTCTGAATGAAGACGGAACTCTCTCTCCACACGACCGGTATCTTGAAACATCAGAAGGAATTCAGGAAGATGAGATATCCACCATCAGATCAAAATTCATCGTGGCCACAGCTGAGATCACCAACACCGGTGATACCGCATCCGAGTTCTATATAGAGCCGGCACTTGAACTCCTCTCAGACAGCGGGAACGGACATTATTCACCTTACTACTGCCGGCCGACAACATCCGCCTATACACAGGCAGTCAGCACAGAGGGACTTCCGCTCTACCAAAGCGTACAGCAGTTTACGGATAATGGAAAGCAGCACGTCGGCTTTGCCGAGCTTCAGCCCGGTGAGACACTGAAATGCACCTTCGCATGGGCTGTAGATGAAGAATGCGTAGATGACGCTTATCTGGCATTCTTTAACTACTACGGAGGGATCGCGAATCTGTATCCGAGAATTAAAATTTAATATTTGGGGACGTAGTGAAATTCGATTCTGCTACGTCCCCAATTGAAGTTTGCCCTGTCCCTTTTCGATGATACCCCTGTCCCTTTTTGGGTCTTTTTCTTATAAATTTCCCCGAAAAATATAGAGTTAAAGAAAATTCTTTATTCTTTTGAATTCAATACTTTTCCAATCTCTGCCGCTATTTTATTGTAAAGGCCGCATTTCTGCACTGAACACACAAGAAATTACATTTAGGGACATATCAAATTCGAAAAAGGGACAGGGCAATCCGCAATTAGGGACACACTGAAATGCAATCGGGGACGTAGCAGAATGAAATTTCACTACGTCCCCGAATATTAGTTGATCGTTCTCTTCACATAACTTGTATGCAGAATATGATGCGCTTTCTCGCTTCCCGGCGCTCCCAGATACTCACTGTAAACCCGCTTGATAGACGGGTTCTCGTGAGACTTCCGGATCGTCTTCGCCGCGTCGTTGTCATACAGCGCTTTCGCACGGATCGCCTTCACGTCTTCAAAGTTTCTCACATCCGCGTGTACCTGAGGCTGTCCGCCGCCGTTGACGCAGCCGCCTGGGCAGCACATAATCTCAATAAAGTGGTAGTCTGCCTCTCCGGCCCTTACCTTATCCATGATAATCTTCGCGTTGGAAAGTCCCGATGCAACCGCAACTTTTACGTCCATTCCGGCCACATTGTAAGTTGCTTCCTTGATTCCGTCCGTTCCGCGGACTTCCTCAAACTCCACCTTCTCAAGCGTCTCGCCGGTCAGCTCCTCCACTGCAGTACGCAGAGCCGCCTCCATAACGCCTCCGGTTGCGCCGAAGATCACTCCCGCTCCGGAAGACTCGCCGAGCGGATCATCGAATCCCTCATCCGGAAGGCTTCGGAAGTTAATGCCGACCTTGCGGATCAGACGCGCCAACTCTCTTGTCGTGATGGAGATATCCACATCCGGCACTCCCGCCGCATACTGGTCATCTCTCTGCAGCTCGAATTTCTTCGCCGTACAGGGCATTACGCTGACACAGACGATATCTTCCGGCGCGATTCCCATCTTCTCCGCGTAGTATGTCTTCGTGATCGCTCCGAACATCTGCTGGGGCGACTTGCAGCTTGACAGATGTGCAAGCTGATCCGGATAATAGTGCTCACAGTATTTGATCCATCCCGGTGAACAGGAGGTCATCATCGGAAGAACGCCTCCGTTTTTCACACGGTCGAGGAACTCGTGAGCCTCCTCCATAATCGTAAGGTCCGCGCTGAAATCTGTATCAAACACCTTGTCAAATCCGATTCTTCGAAGCGCGGCGGCCATCTTTCCTTCCACGTCCGTTCCCATCGGATAGCCGAACTCTTCTCCAAGCGCAGCGCGCACGGACGGAGCCGGCTGTACGACTACGTGCTTCGTCTCATCGGCAATCGCCGCGAGCACATCGTCGATATTGTCTTTCTCATAGAGCGCGCCTGTCGGACATGCGGCGATACACTGGCCGCAGGATACACAGCTCGTATCTCCTAATCCCATCTCGAACGGGGAGCCGATAAATGTGGCAAATCCTCTGTTGTTCGGGCCGATCACGCCCACGGTCTGCACCTTCTCACAGACTGCGGAACATCTGCGGCAGAGGATACACTTGTTGTTGTCGCGCACCATATGTACCGCGCTCTCGTCCAGCTCATAGTGAGGCATCTCGCCCGCGAAATAGTTCTCGTCCTCAACGCCCAGCTCCTGGCAGAGCTCCTGCAGCTCACAGTGTCCGCTTCTGACACAGGAGAGACATTTCTTGTCGTGGTTCGACAGAAGCAGCTCCAGTGTTCTTCTTCTGGAATCAAGAAGCTTCTGCGTATTTGTCAGCACTTCCATGCCCTCGGACACCGGGTGTACACAGGCTGCCACCAGGTTTCTCGCTCCCTTTACTTCCACCACGCACATGCGGCATGCGCCGATCTCGTTGATCTCTTTCAAATAGCAGAGAGTGGGGATTCTGATTCCCGCCGCATGCGCTGCTTCCAGGATTGTAGAGCCCGCCGGTGCGGTGACATTTATGCCGTTGATTTTTAAATTCACATTTTCCATCTTCTCTACCCTCCCTTATTCTTTGTAGATTGCGCCGAACCGGCATTTTTCCATGCAGGCACCGCACTTTAAGCATTTCTCCGGGTTGATCATATGTACTTCCTTTACCTTGCCGATAATGGCGTCCGCCGGACAGGTTCTCGCGCAGAGCGTACAGCCCTTGCACTTGTCCGGATCGATCCTGTACTGAAGCAGATCCTTGCAGACTCCCGCCGGACATTTCTTATCCACGATATGGGCGATATACTCATCCCTGAAATATCTCAGTGTGGAGAGTACCGGGTTGGGCGCCGTCTGACCGAGCGCGCACAGGGAGTTGGACTGCAGATGATAACAGAGTTCTTCCAGCTTATCCAGATCCTCCATTGTCGCCTGCCCCTTTGTAATCTTGTCAAGGATCTCCAGCATGCGCCGCGTTCCGATCCGGCACGGCGTACATTTTCCGCAGGACTCATCCACAGTAAACTCAAGGAAAAATTTCGCGATATCCACCATACAGGTATCCTCATCCATGACGATCAGTCCGCCGGATCCCATCATGGAACCGATCTCCTTTAAGTTATCGTAGTCGATCGGAACGTCCAGATGCTCCGCCGGGATACATCCGCCGGACGGTCCTCCGGTCTGGGCCGCCTTGAACTTCTTGCCGTTCGGGATGCCGCCTCCGATCTCTTCTACGATCTCGCGAAGCGTCGTTCCCATCGGCACCTCAACAAGCCCGGTATTATTGATCTTTCCGCCAAGAGCGAACACCTTTGTTCCTTTTGACTTCTCCGTACCCATGGATGCAAACCATTCAGGTCCGTTTACGATGATCTGCGGAATATTCGCGTATGTTTCCACGTTATTTAAAATCGTCGGCTTCTCAAACAGTCCCTTAAGCGCCGGGAACGGCGGACGGGGACGGGGCTCTCCTCTGTTTCCCTCGATGGAAGTCATAAGCGCCGTCTCCTCGCCGCAGACAAACGCGCCCGCGCCGAGCCTTAACTCAATGTCAAAATCAAATCCGCTGTCAAAAATATTTTTTCCGAGCAGCCCGTACTCTCTCGCCTGACTGATTGCGATTTCCAGTCGTTTTACCGCGATCGGATACTCCGCGCGCACGTAGATATATCCCTGGGAAGCGCCGATGGCGTATCCCGCGATAGCCATTGCTTCAAGCACCGCGTGGGGATCTCCCTCGAGAATGGAACGGTCCATAAACGCGCCCGGGTCACCCTCATCGGCGTTGCAGCAGACATATTTCTGATCCGCGTCATTTGCCGCCGCGAATTTCCACTTAAGCCCGGTCGGGAATCCGGCGCCGCCTCTTCCGCGAAGGCCGCTGTCTAAAAGAATCTGAATCACATCTTCCGGCGTCTTCTCCGTCAGCACGGTCCCAAGCGCCTCATATCCGCCGGTTCCGATATATTCGTCAATATTCTCAGGATTGATCACTCCGCAGTTTCTAAGAGCAACTCTGTGCTGTTTCTTGTAGAAATTTGTCTCATTGAGCGGGATGATCTTATCCGCCTTCGTCGTCTCATCATAGAGGAGGCGTGTCACAACTCTTCCCTTTAAGAGATGTTCAGATACGATCTCAGGAATATCCTCTTCCTGAACCATCGAGTAGAATGTCCCCTCCGGGTATACAATCATAATCGGGCCCAGTGCGCACAGGCCGAAACATCCGGTCTTTACCACTCCGACTTCCTCAGAAAGCCCGTTGGCCGCGATCTCTTTCTCCAGTCTCTCCCTGATCCTCTGGCTTCCGGAGGAGGTACATCCGGTTCCGCCACAGACAAGTACGTGTGAACGATACATATTTTATGTCCTCCTTTTCCTAGTTTGCCTTGTTATTCTGCGCTGCGCTTAACGTGTATTTTGTCACTACCTGTCCGCCCAGCAGGTGAAGACGCAGAACCTCCAGCGCTTTTTCGGGAGTCATCTTCACATAAGTCACTTTTTCCTTTCCCGGTTCCATCACCTCGACGATGGGCTCATACTGGCACAGACCGATGCATCCGGTCTGCGTCACATTGATTTTATCTGTCAGATTCTGTTCCTGCACTGCATCGGAAAGTGCGGTCAGCACCGGTCTTGCGCCGCTTGCAATTCCGCACGTCGCCATGCCGACTACAACGCGGATCTGGTTCTCATTCTCGGCGCGGACACCGACCTTTCCCTGCATTTTCGCTCTGATTGCGCGCAGTTCTTCAAGAGATTTCATATAATTCCTCCATTTCTTTGCTCTACACATCCGCTCCGCCGTCCGTCTCCTGACGGTTCGTCTCCAGATATTCCTTTATGAAGGCGGACACTTCCGGCTCGGAAAAAGACACCTCTTCCCCGAGGATCTCCCTCATCTCCCTCGTGTCCAGCACAAAGCTCTTTTCCCCATATGTATAGGTATACCTGAAATCAGTCTGTTCATTGAAAACAATCAGCGTATGGATGGTAGAACTGATATCTCCAAGCGGCATCCTGTCGATATGTGACAGTGTGAATACCGCCGTTACTTCTGTTCCCTTTCCTTTTTCCGATACAATCTGAAATCTGCCGTCCGTGCTCTCCGCCGCCTGTTTCAGAAACGGGACACCCAGTCCCACTTTTCTTGTCGTCCGCGTCGTATAGAACGGATCCTGTACCCGCTCGGCCTCCTCCTTTGTCATACCGCATCCATCATCCTTTATCATCACGGTCATCTTGTCGTCCCCAGGCTGTACGTCAACGATAATCTCTATCAGAGAGGCGTTCGCGCGCACCGAGTTCTCGGCCACGTCCAGAATGTTCAGAGATATTTCCGGCATCATGACTCTCAGTCGTATTTCGCCAGAATGCCGTCCAGATCATCCACTGTCAGACGTCCATAGACTTCGTCATTGATCATCATGACCGGAGCCAGTCCGCAGGCGCCGACACAGCGGCATGCATCCAGTGAAAATTTTCCGTCAGGCGTACACTCTCCGCCTACGATGCCCAGTTTCTCCATCAGAGCATTGTAAATGTCGCCGGAGCCTTTTACATAACACGCCGTTCCAAGACAGACGGAAATCCGGTATTTTCCCTTCGGATTCAGCGTGAACTGCGAATAGAAAGTCGCCACACCGTAGATCTTTTCCATCGGGATTCCGGTTTCGTCCGAGATCATCTTCTGAACTTCAATCGGAAGATAACCGTATATATCCTGTGCTTTCTGCAGGATCGGCATAAGAGCACCTTTTTCATCTTTCAACTCGGCGATCGCCTGCATAAGTGCTTCTTCCTGTTCTTTTGTCCCGGAAAATGGAACCGTTCCTTTCTTAGCTGCCATTCTTCAACCTCCATTTCTCTTTTTCCCGGTACGGTTCGGGCCGCAAGCAAAATTCTGGCCGCAGTGGTCCGGGAAAGTATTTTGTGCTCATTGCCTATATAATATCATAATTTCTCACAGTCTGTCACTCATTTATTATGAACATTTTGTATACATTACACGATTTTTCCTTTTTCTTCCATTCTTCCGCCTTCTTTTTGTTATTTTATTCACAAATTCGTCATATAAAACCTCTGTTTTTTGTGCATTATTGCTTTTTGCCGCTTCGGATGTTATGATGATTCCATAAGTATAAAGTTTTCAGACAGAATATCAGGAGGATCTATGAAAATAAGAGAAATGCAAAAAGTCCTTGATGCGCAGTTTCTCTACGGAGAAGAGCTTGCCGATCTGGACGTAGAGTTTGTCTTCTCCGCCGACATGATGAGCGATGTGCTCGCTTACTGCGGACAGTGTTCCGTCCTCATCACAGGGCTGTGCAATCCCCAGGTAGTGCGAACCGCCGAGATGCTGGACATCTGCTGCATCATCTTTGTCCGGGGAAAGATGCCGGATGAAAATATGCTGGCGCTGGCACGCGGAAAATCCATCGTTCTTCTCGCCACTGAGCATTTCATGTTCACCACCTGCGGCATACTTTACGAGAACGGACTGCGGGGAGGTGCTTAGATGAGCGACGAACTTACTTTTAACTACACGATAGACGGGGATGACTTTACCCGTGCGGGCGAAGCCAGCAGCGCCGTCAAAAACAAGCTGAAAATGCTCGGCGTGGACAGCGACGCCATACGGAAAGTTGCCATTGCCATGTACGAAGGGGAGATCAATATGGTCATCCACGCGGACGGCGGAGCCATCACTGTGACCGTATCCGATGAGGAAATCACGATGATCCTTGCGGACAGAGGCCCTGGTATCCCGGATGTGGAAAAAGCAATGCAGGAGGGATTTTCCACTGCGCGGGAGGAGGTCCGCTCTCTCGGGTTCGGTGCCGGAATGGGACTTCCCAATATGAAGCGGTACACCGATGAGATGAAGATTGACACTGTCATCGGGGAAGGCACCACAATCACCATGAAAGTCCATCTGTAGCCCCGGCTCTTCGGCACAAAACCGCACGAAACAACCGGGCGGCCTCACAGACACCGTACTCTGTCAAAACTCTGCCGAAAGGAGGAAACGCCTGTGGACAACAACAAATTCACACGTTCTGTACAGCTGAAGGAATCCGCCTGCCAGGGATGTATCAACTGTATCAAATACTGCCCCACTCAGGCGATCCGCGTACACAACGGGAAGGCGCACATCATAGACAAGTTCTGTATTGACTGCGGCAGATGCATCCGCTACTGCCCGCACCACGCCAAGATCGCCATCTACGACCCGCTTTCCGTCATCAACAATTTCAAATACACGGTCGCACTCCCGGCCCCGTCGCTCTACGCGCAGTATAACAACCTGACCAATGTGGACATCGTTCTTAACGCCCTTTTAAAGCTCGGCTTTGACGACGTATACGAGGTCAGCGCCGCGGCGGAGCTTGTCTCGGAGGCTTCCAGGGAGTACATAAAGGAACACAGCAATGAAACGCCATTTATCAGCTCGGCCTGTCCCTCTGTGATCCGCCTGATCCGGGTGAAGTTTCCATCCCTGATTTCCCGGCTTTTGCCCATCAAAGCGCCGGTGGAGGTGGCTGCGGAGATCGCGCGTGCCCGGGCCATGAAAAAGACCGGACTAAAACCCGAAGAGATCGGCATTATCTTCATCTCCCCGTGTCCGTCCAAAGTCTCTTATGCCAAGTCTCCTCTCGGTATTGAGAAGAGCAACATCGACAATGTCATCGCCATAAAAGACGTATACCCTCTCCTGCTTCCCCATATGAAGCATGATGAGAGCCAGCTCAAACCGCTCTCCGGTTCCGGAAGAATCGGCATCGGATGGTGCAACGCCGGAGGAGAGGTCGGCGGTCTTTTCACGGACAATTATCTGGCGGCGGATGGAATCGTCAACATTCTCCGTGTTCTGGAAGAACTGGAAGACGAGAAGCTCCAGGGACTTACGTTTGTGGAACTGAGCGCCTGCAACGGCGGATGTGTGGGCGGCACACTGACTGTGGAAAATGCCTACATTGCGACAAACAAGACAAAGAAACTGACAAAATACCAGCCCGTCTCGAAAAACCATCTGGCAGACAACCCGGACATTGGCAATCTGTTCTGGGCCGGCGATGTTGAGTATGAACCCGTATTCCGCCTCGGAAACACATTTAAGGAAAGCCTGAAGATGATGGGGGATGTAGAGAAACTGACTGCCATGCTGCCCGGACTGGACTGCGGTTCCTGCGGCGCGCCCACATGCCAGACGCTGGCAGAGGACATCGTGCGCGGGGATGCGGCGCCCAACGATTGCATTTACGTTCTCCGCTCGAACATTGCAGATCTCTCCCGTAAGATCGAGCATCTTACCCGGGACGGAATTTCCGAAAAGGCACTCTCCGAGGAGGACGACGCGCTGCTTCGCCAGTATATTCACGAACTGACTTCCGAGCTTGCGTCATTCGGAGTTCCGGGTACTGCGAAAGAACGAAAGGAATGAGGTGAAAGAAAGATGAAACTTCAGACAATCCTTGATCTCCCCGAATGCCGGGTGCTTGTCAAAGGGCAGCCGGACAGAGAGATCTCCCGTATATTCTGCTGTGATCTTTTGAGCATAGCCATGAGCAAGGCTCCCTCCGACGGCGTGTGGGTTACTGTCATGGGGAACAGGAACACGCTCGCTGTCGCCACGCTGACCGACGTCGCCTGTATCGTCCTCGCAGAAGGCGTATCGCTGGACGAAGGCACTCTGGAAAAGGCCGGCGAGGAAGGGATCGCGGTCCTCTCCACAGAGCTTCCGGTCTTTGACATTGCTCTGGAAATCCATGAGGCAGGCGGAATATGACGCCGCTTTACTACGACCTCCACATGCATTCCTGTCTCTCCCCATGCGGCGACGACGATATGACACCGGCCAATCTGGTAGGGATGGCAGCGGTAAAGGGGCTGGACGTCATTGCCCTGACCGATCACAACAGCTGCAGGAACTGTCCTGCCGCCATGTACCACGGGGCAAACTACGGGGTGACGGTAATCCCCGGCATGGAGCTGACAACGGAAGAGGAAGTTCATGTCGTCTGCCTTTTTCCATCCCTGGACAGTGCGCTCGCTTTCGACGGGATCGTAAGCCGGCGTCTCATGCCGGTTCCGAACCGAGAGGATATCTTCGGAAAACAGCAGATCATGAACGAGCGGGACGAAGTCATCGGCACCGCCCCGAACCTTCTCATCAACGCAACGGACATCTCCTTTGACGAGGCATTTTCCCTGGCGGCATCCTGCGGAGGAATCGCCTACCCGGCCCATGTGGACAAAACATCCACAAGCCTGCTCTCTAATCTGGGATTCGTCCCTCCAGAAAGCACATTTACCTGCGCGGAGTTCCACGATTTTAAAAATCTTCACCGGATCCGCAGAGAACA
Organism: Ruminococcus turbiniformis; assembly: GCF_020687545.1. Lineage (GTDB taxonomy): Bacteria > Bacillota > Clostridia > Lachnospirales > Lachnospiraceae > Mediterraneibacter > Mediterraneibacter turbiniformis. The sequence continues at coordinate 78,514 of NZ_JAJEQX010000013.1, forward strand.
TCCGTATTTTGAAAACTGCCGCGTTATCTGCTGTTCGGACGCCCATTATCTGGAAGATATCCACGAGCCGGAATATCAGATCTACGCGGTGTCAAGAGAAATTCCGGATATCCTGGCAGCCCTTGCCCGGCCGGAGAATGACCGCGTCTAAAAAAAGATGAATACATAACCAAACGGCCTGCGCAGCTTTCATGCACGCAGACCGTTGATTTTTTTCTCAATCTGTTCTTTTGTTTCCAGAATATATTCCGCCAGCTTCCGGATTCTCTCGTTGTCCATACGGGTAACCGGAGCAGAGATACTGAAGGCATACCTGCGCCTTCCGGTATACTCTCTTAAACTGACCGCGATACAGCGGACGCCGCTCTCATTTTCCTCGTTGTCAAGCGCGTACCCTCTTTCCCGAATCCGCTCAAGTTCGTTAAGAAACGCATTGTAATCCGTGATCGTATACGGTGTCAGGGGATGGACTTTGCTGTTTTCCCATATTTCTCTCACTTCCTGCTCATCCATGTATGCGGCCATGGCTTTTCCCACACCGGAACAGTACAGCGGAATCCTGCTGCCGATGCGGGAAACCATCTGAATCCCGTTTCTCAGCGACTCTACCTTATCAATATATACCGCCTCAACTCCGTCCCTTTCCACAAAATGAACGGTCTCTTCCGCCTGTTCCATGAGACGGCGCAGATAAGGACGGACCACATGCACGATATCCACATTGCTCATGATCTTTCCCGCCATATCTACAATCTTCAGCGACGGCTCATACTTGCCGGTTATCTCATCCTGTCTCGCGTACCCCATATAGACGAGGGAATTCAGAACCCGATGGGCCGTACTTTTATTCAGACCAAGCCTTTCGCTTACGTCCATCAGGCCGGCGCTTCCGTCCTCAGTCAGAATCTCAAGCGCTCCGAACAGCCGGTCCGCAACCTGAATCGGATTTTTATCGGCAGGGTTTCTTTCGCCCTTTCCGCCAGAATTTTTCTCTTCCATATAACATTCCTCCCTGCCCATTTCCTTCCCGCACCGCACCCGCGGCAGACAGGAAACCGCATACTCATCTGCAGTCTCGTTCCCGCTGCAGACACGGCGCGGAAGGTGAATCCTAAACTCCAGAATACGCCGCGTATCCTCCGTCAATCGGAATACATACGCCCGTGATAAATCCTGCCGCATCGTTGTTGATCAGGAACAGCACCGCGCCGACAAGCTCTTCCAGCTCGCCGAACCGTCCCATCGGTGTGCCTGCGAGGATCTTCTCCGTACGCGGAGTCGGCGTTCCGTCTTCTTTAAACAGAAGCGCACGGTTCTGGTTTCCGACGAAGAATCCCGGAGCAATGGCATTCACGCGGATATCTGATTTTGCAAAATAGGTTGCAAGCCACTGAGTAAAATTCACGATCGCAGCTTTTGCGCCAGAGTACGCCGGAATCTTTGTAAGCGGCGTGTACGCGTTCATGGAAGCAATATTTAAAATATTTCCCTTTCTTCCGATCATATCTGCCGCGAATACCTGTGACGGAAGCAGTGTTCCAAGCCAGTTCAGCGCAAACACAAACTCTACGCCGTCCTTGTCCAGATCAAAGAATGTCTTGCAGTTCTCGATTGTCTCCGCCTCATAGTGAAATTCGTTGTCTGTTGTCGCACGGGGATTATTTCCGCCTGCCCCGTTGATCAGCACGTCACAGGGACCGAAATCCGCCAGAATCTGCTCGTGCACCTGGTCAAGGTTTGCCCTGTCGAGCACATTTGCCACATATGCTTTCGCAGTTCCGCCGTCTGCTGTAATCTTGTCCGCTACTTTCTGCGCAGCCTCTCCGTTTAAGTCAAGAACTGCAACCTTTCCTCCCGCAGCTGCAAGCTTCTCGGCAAACATGCCGCAGATCGCTCCGCCTGCGCCTGTAATCACACATACTTTTCCGGTGAGGTCTGTGTTGAGTACATTTTTTCCATCTCAAATTCTCCTTCTAAAAATTGTTTTCTTTTTTCCGCTGTTTATCCGCGCGCCGCGTATTTCTCACTTTACTGCCTTCCCGCACGCCTCAAAGAGTCCGTTTAAGTAAGCGGCCCCGAGCGCTCTGTCATACAGGCCGTATCCCGGTTTTCCGGTCTCGCCCCATATCATTCTTCCATGATCCGGACGTACATATCCGTCAAATCCTGTCTCCACAAGTGCTTTTGTGATTTCGTACATGTCGAGCGATCCGCAGGATGACAGGTGAGCTCTCTCCTCAAAGGAGCCGTCCTCCATAATCATGACATTGCGCATGTGCATGAATCCGATCCGTCCCATGGAGGAATATTTGCGGACCATTGCCGGAATGTCATTGAGTTTCGCGCAGCCGAGAGATCCCGTGCACAGGCACAGAGCGTTGGACGGAGAATCCACAATCGACAGATACCTGTCCAGATTTTCCTCGCATGTGATCACTCTCGGAAGTCCGAAGATCGGATACGGCGGATCGTCCGGATGAAGTGCCATGACAACGCCGCATTCCTCCGCTACAGGGATCACTCTCTTTAAGAAAATCTCGATGTTCTTCCACAGGCCTTCCTCGCCGATCTCGCCGTACGCTCTAATCAGATCGCGTACCTCGTCCTGTGTGTAGCTTGCATCCCATCCGGGAAGGTTGATGTCGTCTTTCAGCGGGTCAAGCCCTTTCATCTGATCCCAGTACATTACAAGGCTTGTAGATCCGTCCGGAGCTTCTTTGTCAAGCTGTGTACGTGTCCAGTCAAATACGGGCATGAAGTTGTATGTCACGCATTTGATGCCGTATTTCGCACAGCGGCGGATATTCTCGCAGTAAACGTCGATATGGGCGTCTCTCTTCTCTGTTCCAAGCTTGATATCCTCGGACACCGGTATGGACTCCACCACGTCGAACACAAGGCCGTGAGCCTCGCAGTCAGCCTTCATCTTGGCAAGACTCTCCTCCGGCCACACCTCTCCGGGCTTTACATCGTATACCGATGATACGATCGAGTGCATTCCCGGGATCTGCGAAATATACTCAAGGGAAACCGGGTCAGAACTTCCGTACCATCTAAAAGACATCTTCATAATTATTCTCCTCCTGTTATTTTTTTCTGCTGCCTGTTTTCGTGGTTTTTCGTGTTACTTGTCGAGACCGATATAGTTCCACACATTGTTGAAACAGATATTCTCGATGATTTTTCCGATTCCGTCGTAGTCCGCAGGCGCCATTCCCTTGTCGATCCACTCTCCGACGATCTCGCAGAGAATCCGGCGGAAATACTCATGACGCGGATAGGACAGGAAAGAGCGGCTGTCTGTCAGCATTCCGACAAAACGGCTGAGCACCCCGATGTTGGCAAGCGACTTGATCTGCGCAGTCATGCCGTCATAGTGATCATTAAACCACCATGCGGAGCCGAACTGTACTTTTCCTGCTGTGCTCTCGTCCTGGAAGCATCCTGCCGCAGCGGCGATCTTGTCATTGTCCGATGCGTTCAGCGTATACAGGATCGTCTTCGGAAGTCTGTCCTTTACAGCCAGTCTGTCAAGAAGCGCCGCAAGGGACGCCGCAGAGATCACATCGCCGATACTGTCGCATCCGATATCCGCGCCGAGTGCGCGGTAGCGGAGCGTGTTCAGATTCCGGATCGCTCCGATATGCATCTGCATCGTAAATCCTTTTTCCGCATAGCGCGCGCCGAGCCAGTACATCATCAGCGACTGATATGCTGCCGCTTCGTGTTCGGACGGCATCTCTCCCGCAAGGCCTTTCTTCACCGCGTCCTCTGCCGCCTTTTCCTCCCACACCGTGAAGTCCGGTGATCCGAAAGAGTGATCAGACAGTCTGCATCCGCGCTCTGCAAAGTAATCCATACGCTGAGCCAGAGCACTCTGTACATCGGCAAGCGAAGCGATCTTCACCCCTGCAGCATTTCCCAGTTTCTCCATATACGCCGCGAATCCCGGATCTGTGACATTGAGCGCCTTCTCCGGACGGAATGTAGGAAGCACCTTTACAGAAAATTCCGTAATTTGTACGATTTGCACAAAGATATTTTTTCCCTCCGGCAGACAATGATTCGCCCGGATTTTGAATGTTATCACTACTGCGATCTCGTTCCTCCTGAAGTGGATTTCCACGAACATGAATTTTACGAGGTCTTTTTCTTTTTGTCCGGAAATGTCTCCTACAATATCGAAGGGCGAACCTATCTGCTCCGTCCGGGAGATATTCTGCTTACCGACAACCAGGATATTCATCGCCCGGAAATACGCCCCGGAAAACCTTACGAGAGATATGTGATCTGGATCACACCGGAATATCTTATGGAATTTGAGGATTTTGGGGTAAATCTTACAGACTGTTTTAAAGACGCAAGCCGGAAAAAAAACAAGCTCATCCGGCCGGACGGAAAATCGATTGCTCACCTGAAGGGAATTCTTGACCGGATACTGGAAGCCCGCGACAGCGGGGAATTCGGCAGTGCGGTACTGGAATCTGTCTATCTGTGTGAATTTATGGTCTATCTTAACCGCGCGTATTTTTCTACGCCGGATATCATCGCGGAAGATATTACAGAAAACGAAGAGATCAACAAGGTTGTTGCATATATCAATGAAAATATATCAGAGGATCTGACCCTCGACCGGCTCTCGGAGATCTGCTATTTCAGCAAATCCCGCCTGTCGCACCAGTTTAAGAAATACACGGGGCTTACGATCTTTCAGTTTATCATCAAGAAACGTCTCACCATGGCCCGCAATATGATCCGTGACGGCGTTCCTGTCACTGAGGCATGTATGCAGTGCGGTTTCAATGACTATTCTAACTTTCACAAAGCGTTTAAAAAAGAGTTCGGAGCGTGTCCGAAAGATTTCCGGCGTACTTAGAACTGAGACATGAAAATCAGTGATATCAGTGAAATCACTACTTGAAGAATGGACGCCGCACAGAAGGAAGCACGTATACGGGGAATCAGCAGTTCCCCGTATATACATTGCGCAGGTACCGCGCCGCCGTATCCCGGAGCCGGTACACAGTCTCTGCATCCGTGGCATCCCGGTCCGTCATATGGTACCTCGGGAAGAACCTTGTCACATGGAGTACGATATCCGGATCCACAGATGCGATCCACCGCGCTTCCCGCTCCATCTCTTCCTCACGGTCGTTCTCCCCGGGCACAATCAGTGTCGTCAGCTCCACATGACACTCATCTGCGGCACGGACAATGAACCGTTTCACCGTCTCAAGGTCCCCGCAAAGCTTCCGGTAGTATTCCTCCGTAAACCCTTTCAGGTCAATATTCATGGCGTCAATATGCGGGTTTTCCCGATGGGATCGAGCATCAGCGCCGTCACTTTACCGTAACTGTCACAGACGATCTTCCCGTTCTCATTCTTTCTGGCGCGGCAGGTACCGTACTGTCCTTCGGCTAAAAGACAGTGATGAAAACAGACCGGGCACCTGACTGTATTTTTATTTCTCTGTACACTCAAAAATGTCTCACCACCTCGAACCGCTCAAGCGAGATCTCCCCGCCGTCGTCAGGGATCCCCGCTTTTCTCTTGGCGATCTCAATCTGTTCCCCCACCGTGTCTACACCCTCAAGATTCGGAAGAAGAAGCCCTCTTTTTCTGCCCCTGCTCACAATAACGCCGTAGCGCTTCACATCCAGCTCATCGGGCGATTTGATTTCTTCCGTCTCCCCGAGCACATCCACGCTGTACACGAGCCTCTCCAGCTCATCCTCCTCCACCGCATGGAACCTGGGATCCCTCACCGCCGCGCTCACCGCGTTCTCTATGATCTCCTCCGCGATGCTGCCGCGCACAGGGGCGATGGTCCCGATGCACCCGCGCAGCCTTCCGTCTTCTTTCAGGGAAACGAACACACCAGCGCGGCGGGAGTACATTTCCGCCGGAAGTCCTTTCGGCACATGGATTTTCCGCCCGGTCCGGATGTATCCCTCAACGGATGCCCGCGCAAGGCCGACATAAGGGTCTTCCTCCGCCTTTCTCTTCTCCGCCTTTTTCTTCTGTTCCCTGCGGTACGACTCCAGGAAGAACCGTTCCGGGTCCCTGCCCGTGACCTTAAAAATACACACGCCGTATCCCACGCCGAAAGTCCCCTCGTGGGAGAGCCGCTCTGCCTTTACCGCCAGCCCGTCCAGAGCTCCCGCCATAATCGTAAACGACCGGTGCCCGCACTCCGCCGCCTTATCGCAGAATTCTTCTGAAAAGTCAAACAGCTCGCCAAACGCCGCCCGTCCCATGACATTCATGATCCGCTCATCGTACTCGGGGCCTTCTTTCTGAAAGCCGTACGGGCCGTCCTCTTTGAGCTTATGCGACAGGTCGCCGCTTGCAATGATTACAGTATCCCTCCCGAGCATCTCTGCCGTCTTCTTAATGCACGCTCCCAGTTCGTAATGCTTCGTAAGCGGAAGGCCGGAAAGACCGATGCGCACAAGTTCATAATCTGTATCATACTGATCCAGAAAATACAGCGGCACCATGGTTCCGTGATCCAGACTTTTGTCCCTCTCTCCCATTATTCCCGCCGGGATGTCCCGGGCTTCTGCCTCCTGAGACAGAAAGCGGACGAACTCTGTATCATACTTCACATCGAACGCAACCTGCGACGCGCGGAACCGCGCGAAGTTCCCCTTTGCGCCGCTGCCCGGCGAGATATGGAAATAATCCGCGTACATTACGCTGTGGGGAGACAGAACAACAACCGTCTCCGGCTCCCACTCTGCAATTTTTTCTGCTGCCCGGCGGTATGCGTCCACCGTAGCCTGAATCCTCCGCTCCTCCCCGCGTCCGATATCCGGCACGATCAGCGGGGGATGCGGAACCATAACCGCACCTTTTACTGCCATGTGAGACTCTCCTTTCCTGTACACTGTCGCTGCTTTTTAATATAAGTATAATACAAAAAGAAAAGTCTGTACATTTTTAACAATCCGAACAGCAAAATACTCCGGAGAATCCTTTTCTTTAATCCAGCTCTTCCCCGTTTGACCGGATCACCTTCCGGTACCAACGGAAGGAATCCTTCTTTGACCTCTTAAAGCTTCCGTTTCCGAAGTCATCCGAATCCACATAGATAAACCCGTACCGTTTCTTCATCTCTCCGGTGGACGCGCTGACAATGTCAATGCAGCCCCACGGCGTGTATCCCATAAGATCCACGCCGTCGTCCACCGCCTCTTTCATGGCGCGGATGTGCGCCTTAAGATAGGCGATCCGGTAGTCATCGTGGATGCTTCCGTCTTCCTCCACTCTGTCATACGCTCCAAGGCCGTTTTCCACAATCATGAGCGGTATCCGGTATCTTCCGTACAGGTCGTTGAGCGTGTAGCGCAGTCCGTCCGGATCGATCTGCCAGCCCCAGTCGCTTGCCTTCAGGTACGGATTCTTCACACCTGCCAGAAGGTTCCCGCCTGTCATGGACTGGTCGTCGCTGTGCGACACACAGTTTGTCTGGTAGTAGGACAGAGAATAGAAATCCACGGTCCCTTCCTTTAGAATCTTCCGGTCCTCGTCTGTGATCTCAAGCGATACGCCCTGTTCCGCCCAGAGCCTTTTCGCGTAATGGGGATACTCCCCTCTCACCATCACATCACCGCAGTAATAGTTGATGTCCTGCCACTGCTTCTGAAATTTCAGCATATCCTCCGGGTGGCATGTCAGCGGATAAGTCGGCATGAGAGCGATCATACAGCCGATCCGGAAGTCCGGATTGATCTCATGCCCCAGCTTCACCGCCATGGCGCTGGCCACAAACTGATGGTGCATGCCCTGGTAGCGGAGCTGCGGAATATCCTTCTGCTCCAGGAATGACCGCGTTCCTTCGTTTAAAATGCCAAGTGACATATAATTCCCAAGCGCCAGCGTCCCGCAGTTGATCTCATTGAATGTCAGCCAGTATTTCACCTTATCCTTATAGCGGCGGAAAATCGTACCGCAGAATTTCACATACAGATCGATCAGCTCCCTGCTCGACCACCCGTTATAATGCTCCGTCAGGTAAAACGGCAGCTCATAGTGGGAGATCGTCACAAGAGGCTCGATCCCATGTGCCTTCAGTTCGTCAAACACATCGTCGTAAAATTTGAGTCCTTCCTCGTTCGGCTCTGTCTCCATCCCCGTCGGATAGATGCGCGTCCAGGCAATGCTCATGCGGAACACCTGGAATCCCATCTCCGCCATAAGGGCAATATCTTCCTTATAATGGTGGTAGAAATCGCTTGCCACATGGTTCGGGTAATACATCCCCTTTTCCAGTGTCCTTGTAATCTGCCTGGGGGATGAACCTGTGCCGTTCGTCAGCATGTCCGCGCAGCTTAGTCCTTTTCCGCCCTCGTCATATCCGCCTTCAAACTGGTTGGCGGCTGTTGCGCCGCCCCACAGAAAATCGTCTCTGAAACCCATCTTACGCCTCTTTCTTATCTTTATACAGAACAAGTGTCATCACAAAAGTCACAGCAATACCGATGGCAACGGAGATACACATCCAGATCAGGTTGGACGCCGTCTCTCCCATAAAAAGCGGAAGAGCCACAAAGGAGCTGACGCCCGCGAACGCGTAGATGCTCACGTGCATGAGTCCTGCCACGACGCCGCCCACAGCGCTTCCGATCATGGCGCCCCACATGGGAGTCTTATATTTTAGGTTGACACCGTACATTGCCGGCTCAGTAACGCCTGCCGCCATCGCGGTGATCGCGCAGGAAAGGCTTGTCGCACGCAGGTCTTTGTCCTTTGTCTTAAGCGCTACCGCAAGAGCGGCCGCCCCCTGGTCGATGTTGGATATGACAAGGGCCGGGTAGAAGATCGCCTCAGCGCCCACTGTGCTGAACATCTGCAGCAGGTACGGAACAAACGCGGAATGCATTCCGGTCATAATGATAAACGGCATCAGGGCGGCGAGCAGAGCCACACCGACAAATCCGATCATGTCATACAGCCAGATCATAAACTCAGATACATAATTTCCGAGGAACGCTCCCGCAGGCGCCAGGATACAGAATGCCAGCGGAATCATGACGATCAGTGTGCACAGCGGCTCGATAATAGAGCGCAGGGAGTCCGGTGAATGTTTCGCGAAAAACTTCTCAATAGGAGCCATCACCCACACACAGAGGATAACCGGGAAAATCGTGCTTGTGTAAGTAGCCCCGTACACCGGCAGGCCGAACAGGGTAAATGCCGTTCCCGCGGCCACGCCTTCTACAAACGTAGGATAGATCAGCATGGCGCCCATGACCATTCCAAGCCCGATATTTGCGCCGAATTTCTTTGCCGCATTAGCACCCACGATAATCGGCAGGAAGTAGAATCCCGCGTCGCCTACCGCCGAAAGCAGTATGTATGTCGTACTCTCTGCCGTGAGAAGCCCTGCTCCCTCGAGAATCATCAGGATGACCTTAATCATACCGCAGCCGATGAGCAGCGGGATGGCAGGCGTCAGGCACCCGGATATAGCGTCAAGCACAGAGCTCACAACACCCTTTACCGTCAGTTTTTTCTTTTCCTTTGGCCGTTCCCCCTCATCGGCGTCCACAGGCTGCTCCATTTTCATCCCTGCCTTGTCACAGATCAGCCGGTACGCGTCTCCCACGGCCTGGCCGATGATAATCTGCAGCTGCCCGCTCTGCCACTGGCACCCGAGCACGCCTTTGATCTTCTCGATCTCCTCCGTCTTAGCAAGGCTTTCATCCTTCAGCACGAAGCGGAGCCTTGTCACACAATGCGTGAAAAACTCAATGTTGTCCTTTCCGCCTGCAAGTTCCAGCACTTTGTCGGCAAGCTCGGCATATCTTTCTTCTTTTGCCATGTTTCTTTTCCTCCTCTTTCATTCAGATTTTATGTAATAGTTCAGCCACAGAGCCAAACTGTTACGATTTTATTGATATATCTCAGACAGGACACGCAGCCCCGCAGGCGGTATCCGTCTGATTTTCAGCTGCTGCTCTCTTTGCTGTACAGCTGTTTTACATGGATCATCAGATAAAGCAGTTCCTCTTTCGGGCACCGCTCCCCGAATTCTTCTTCCAGATAACCGTCGATCCGGGCCACACACTCTGCCACCTCCGGGTAAGCTGTCCGGAGATTCTCGTACAGCTCTTCGTTTTCCTGCGAAAAATCCGCGCCTTTCTCCTTTCTCTGGACGAAAAACTTAATATGGTTCTTGAACCGGAAATAGTGGAAGCTGTTCCGATCCACACTGACCTGGAAATAATCCTCCACAATCTTCGTAACCACAGAGATCACCCTGCCGGTCCGGTCGCCTTTTGCAGACTTCTTTTCAGCCTTCTCTCCCTCCATGGCATTCAGAAAATGGAAGGTAATACTTGTCACTTCGCTTTTATCCAGCGACACATGCATCCGCTCATTTATGTTTTTTACAAACCACCGTGCGATGCGCGTCAGCTCCGGGTACTGGTATTCCAGTTCATAGGAGTAGGGCAGCCCCACATCAATGCCTTTTTTCTTCCTGTCTGCCGCGAAATTTACATGGTCGGCAAGCACAAAGGTCAGGTTCGGGTTCAGGTTTCCGCTGATCCGTGTCTTCGCCGTCTCCACCAGCCGGGAAACGAGCAGGAAGACGTCTTCCGGTATATCCTGAAGCACCGCGTAATACCGCCGGTCAATGTCATAGAACGTCTTTGTGATCCTGGACAGATCTGTCAGCTCATAAGGCATATGGGGAAAGCCCACCCCTTTCCCGAAAATGATCACTTCCCTCTCGTTTCCATCCAGTCCGACTGCCACATTGTTATTGATTTTTTTAATGACTTTCACAGATAAATCCTCTCCTGCTCCCGGTCAGCCCCGGAGCACTGTCTTCCCTGCTTCCACCCTTTTGCCATAGCAGTCTGTCTCCACCGGCCTGTCATAACCGCCTGTAAAGATAACCATTGTAGTAAGATCCACTCCTTTTTCCAGAAGTTTCTCCCTGTCCACGCGAATGACCGGGTCACCCGCCTTTACTTTATCCCCCTGTTTTGCCAGGGCGTGGAACCCCTCGCCGTTTAAGCTGACCGTATCGATCCCGATATGTACAAGAATCTCTGCGCCGCTTTTCGCCGTTATGCCGAAAGCATGGCCGGTCGGGAACAGCATGGCGATCTCTCCGTCCGCCGGAGACACAACCGTATCGCTCTCCGGCTCTACCGCGAACCCGTCCCCCATCGCTTTTGACGAGAACGCCTTGTCGTTCACCTCTGTAATATTCCTGCAGATGCCTGTCACAGGCGCGGTGATTCCCCTGCTTTCTTTTTTCAGAAATCCAAACATGTTTTCTCTCTCCTTTCATGACAGTTCTCTGCGGCAGCCGGCAAATATATATTCCGGCATATCCGCACATACCGTTTGTTTCGCAGGAACACAAGTCCCCGCGAAACAAAAAACTCTCTGAGTGCATTCTTTCCCATACGAAACAGAAAAGGTAATGCCTCAGAGAGTAACAATCCTTTTTACTTTTTAAATTGTTTTATATTGTCTTACAGGCTCGCCGCAGCGCCGAAGCCGTCGCGGATAGCGTCGCCGATTTTTCCCAGCTTTACACTATCCCCGACAACGCGGGTCTTGATATGGTATTTCTCCTTCACCGCGTTTACCGTAGTCAGATCCGGGCGCATTCCGAACGCATTTACAACGGTATCCGCCGTAATCTTTTCCTGCGTGCCGTCCTTCTTCTCCACGGTAAGTCCGTCTGGCTCAATGCTTAACACCTTTGTGCCCGTGAGCATCGTCACCCCGTACTCGTTCAACTGGTTAAACAGGGAAATTTTGTTGATGAACATGGCGTCTTTCGCACACTCGTCAAGCATCTCCACAATGGTCACTTTTTTGCCCATCTCTTTCGCCATTTCAAGCGCCCCGTCACATCCAGACGATCCGCCTCCGCAGACGACGATGTTCTCTCCTTTAATGAGCGACGCGTTTCTGTGGCAGTCCAGCATTGTCACAACATTTTCCCCGTCTATCCCCGGTATCGGCGGAATAAGCGGTTTCGCGCCGCATCCGATGATAATGTTGTCACACTTGTCCAGAATGGGGTCATCCGCTGTAATTTCGGTGTTAAGTCTTACGTCAACCCCGAGTTTATCAAGCTGTACGGCGTACCATTTTGTCAGGGAAGCGATATTTTTCTTAAAATCAGCTGTACAGATATCTCCCATCACACCGCCGAGTTTTCCGCTCTTCTCAAACAGTGTCACCTTATGTCCTTCGATCGCCGCGACTCTCGCCGCTTCCATGCCTCCCGGGCCGCCTCCGATTACGACGACATTTTTCGGATCATCGGTTTTCTCAATTTTAAATCTGCGTTCTTCCATCGCCTGCGGATTCACAGAACATCCCAGCTTTGTATGACGGTTCCAGATACGTCCGATACAGTTCTCGTTGCACCGCAGACAGGGTCTTACATCTTCTCTGTGCCCTTTCATCAGCTTGTTCGGAAGCTGGGGGTCCGCGATGAGGGCTCTTCCCATGAGCACAAAATCCGCATTGCCTGATTCAATCAGTTGAAGCGCCGAATCCGGGTTATGTGTTCCTCCGTTTAAGATCGGAACGCTTACCGTCTTTCTTGCCGCCTCTGTCACGTACGACATACAGGACTCTCCCAGGTAAGACGGTGGGAAAATATAGTCCAGAGTCTCATAGCAGCCTGCGTCCACATCGAACGCGTCCACTCCTTCCTCTTCCAGGAACTTCAGAATCGGCAGACTCTCCTTAAGCGTCCTGCCTCCCTCAAAGCGGTGATCCAAAGAAATGCGGAACAGAATCGGCATATCCGGCCCCACTGCCCCGCGGATCGCACGGACAATCTCTCTCGGAAATCTCGCACGGTTTTCATCACTTCCGCCGTACTCATCCGTCCTCTTGTTCCATACCGGAGACATAAACTGGTCTACCAGATATCCCGCATGCGCGTGAACTTCCACAGCGTCATAACCCGCGTCTTTTGCCAGTCCTGCCGCAAACGCGAACCCGTCCATCACTCCTTTGATCTCTTCTTTTGTCATCTCATGGCAGAGTACGTTCGGGTCAAACACGGATGGAATCGCGGATGCAGACATGGGCGGATTGCCGAATGTATCCGGAAAAGCGTTTCTTCCTGTACCGCATGTGATCTGACAGACAATTTTCGCCCCATATTTATGTACGCAGTCGCACACAGATGTCAATGCAGGAAGCACAGTGTAAGAATCAAGATATCCTTCCATAGATCCCTGCGCGATAACCTCGTTGAGCGGCTGGCACCCCATAATGATCATACCCACTCCGCCCTTTGCGCGCTCTGTAAAATAGTCAATTTCCTGTTCGTCTTTTCTGCCGCTTACAAATGCGGAGTTTGTCCCCATCGGCGACATGACAAGACGGTTTTTTACTTCCATTTTGCCGATTTTAAACGGTGTAAATAATTTTTCGTATCCCATTTTCTCTCCTCACTGTCATGTTCTTTTATCCGGGACAAAATTCATGCGCTTCACGCTGACATGAAGCGCACCGCCCTGTATCCCGGCTATGTAATCTCGAACCCGGTTTCCGTCGAATGTTATATGGGATTAATCCTCGTCAAACGGTGTTGCATAATACTGATATACATCATACTGAATTACAATCGGATCGGATGTAAAGTCAACACGCCCTATTCCAAAACATGAAATATTGTTTACCCAGATGTAACGCGGATCATCTGTATCCAGAACAGGCTTCGGCTGCGTTCCCATAACCGGCGGGAATTTTCCGTTAGAGTAATCCTCTGCCGCCTGCTCGGAACCAAGATCAATACGCCCTGTGTAAAACATATTGATATGAGCTCCGTCATGCGTTTCAATCATGGCCCGGCAGTCTACATCCACAATTCCGTTCGGATGCACAATCGACCAGTCCGCTCCCAGAGGAACAATCTTTCCGTGAATCTTGTCTCCCCACACGGTGCCTCCTGTGATTACGCCTGTCACACGTGTATCCTTTGTCGGGAGTTTCTGGATATACATGTTTGCGTCCACATCAATTGAGTAGGTAAACAGGTGCTCGATCTTGAATTTGTTGAGTTTCAAGTTTTCCATTGCTGAACCTCCATGTGAATTTTTATAATATTTGATAATATATTAACGTTAATAATAGTCATCTTCAACGTTAAAAATCACAAAATTCAAATTTCTTTTCTACATTTTTGACAACAGGCATTCTCCCGATGTACAATAGTATTATCAGCGAAATGACAGCAAAAAGCCTTACGGCGGCAGGCAGGTGTTTAATTTGGACAGTACAGATTTACTATTTGAAGATTTTTACGAAAAAGCAGTTTCCGGAATTGCAGCAGGCATCAGCATACAAGAGTTCACAGAGATGTGCTACGATTTTTTTCATCTTGATATCATCATTGTGGATGCGGGCTATCGGCTGATATCATGTGCAGGAAACCGTCCTTTTTCTGATCCCTACTGGGAAATACTCGCAGATTCCGGAAGACCGGACGAAGAGACAATCGTGAACGATTATCTGAAAGTAGGCTATCTGGATGCAATCTCTCAGTCAGATGGAGCGATTTTCGTGGACTGGGGAGTCTGCCGTGAATATCCGCAGACAAGCGGCCCGATCTATGTAAACGGCCAGTTATCCGGCTTTATCAGCCTGCTTTTTAAGGATCTCAAACTGAAAGAATTCTCATTGAAACTCAATACCGCTTTGTGCCGGCTGTGCGCTATTCTTCTTAAGACAGACTGCATACGGGAATATCAGACTCAAAATCCCGTACGTGAAGTGTTTGCAACTCAGCTCTTCGATATTCAAAATTATCCGAAGGCGCCTCGGCTGGAGGATTACCGGCCTTTTATCGATATCCGGCCTCCTTTTCTGATCTCGGTTCTCCGCAGTCAGGGAGGAAACCGGCCTGTGCTTGAACATGTGCGCGGACGGGCAAGAACCATCTTTCCGGATATTATTTATCTTCATCAGGAAGATCTTTTGTATCTCTTTCTTCATGGGAATCATGCGGAAAATCCTGAAAACTTCCGCTGCAGGCTGAACGAATTTCTGACAGAATACAATCTGCAGATGGGCTGCAGTCAGATATTTGAACAGATAGAAACGCGTGCCATTTATATTCAGCAGGCAGAGTATGCTCTTAAGACAGGCTGTCGTCTTAATCCTGAAAAACATATATTTAATTATCAGGACTATTATATTCCGTCTATGCTCTCCGAAGCTGCAGACAGACTTTTCCCGGAGAATGCTGTCCCGGCCGAACTTATGGTGCTCCGGAAATTTGATACGGAAAACCAGACTGACTACACTGAAAGTCTGAAAGTTTATCTGCACGAGCGCAACAATTTAAACAAGGCTGCGGCCCGGCTTCATCTCCACCGCAATTCGCTGAAATACCGGCTGGATAAGATTGCTGATCTGACAGGGATCTCTCCCGATGATCCCGATACAGCGCTTAAACTTCAGCTTGGTTTTCTTATGCTTGAAATGATTTAAAACAGAGACAAAAAACACCTGAAAGATCTCATCAATCCTTCAGGTGTCACTCTCATTCCATCTTTCAATTACCAGTATACCTTCAAAACTGCACACAGAAAATCTATCCATCTTTCACTCTATCGAGTGCCTATTCCCGCTTTGGTTATGCCCTCGACCTATTAGTAACAGTCAGCTCCATGCATTACTGCACTTCCACCTCTGCCCTATCTACCTCGTCGTCTTCAAGGGGTCTTACTGACTTGACGTCATGGGATATCTCATCTTGAGGGGGGCTTCACGCTTAGATGCCTTCAGCG
Organism: Ruminococcus turbiniformis; assembly: GCF_020687545.1. Lineage (GTDB taxonomy): Bacteria > Bacillota > Clostridia > Lachnospirales > Lachnospiraceae > Mediterraneibacter > Mediterraneibacter turbiniformis. The sequence goes on from NZ_JAJEQX010000013.1 coordinate 94,303, forward strand.
TTTATCCCTTCCCGGCTTGGCTACTCTGCTATGCTCTTGGTAAAACAACAGATACACCAGCGGCCAGTCCATCCCGGT
>NZ_JAJEQX010000014.1 GCF_020687545.1 Ruminococcus turbiniformis
AGCATCAGATTGAAGTCATCGTTGTCGGCTACAATATAGGTACGAAGCAGGGAATAAACATCGGCAAGGCCAATAACCAGAACTTCGTCACGATTCCCTGTGAACGGTTTCTGTTCATCCTGAAAGTAGTGGGATGCCAGTATGGGATGCCGGTTGCAGAACAGGAGGAAAGCTACACCAGTAAGGCAAGCCTTCTGGATTTGGACGAAATCCCGGTCTATGGCAAAGAGGATACAGATGCTGTCGTTTTCTCCGGGCAGCGGGCGAAGCGCGGTATGTATCTATCAAGGGAAGGGAAGATCATTAGTGCTGACATCAACGGAGCAGGGAACATTCTGCGGAAGGCATACCCCCATGCATTTGACGGTGTAGATATGGGATATCTCTGCAGCGCTGTTTCTGTTATTACGGGAGAACAGATCCTGCATAAAAAGCAGAAGCCTCCGGTAAAACATTACCGGCGTCATCGAAGTGATGCCGGGAAAGTCCGCCATTTTTACCGCCAGGAAAAACGCATGCAGCTGCGCATGGTGTGGGATAACAGGGACGATACCTTTAAAAAGAGAAACAGGCCGGCAGCAAAAGCAACGGCCTGAAAAGTAAGCCCCGACGAGGGGTTAGGGGGCGTGTGTCCGCCCCGGGAGGCGCAGTTTGCCTCCTGAAGCTCCAAATCGACAGAAGTCGCTTGGAGTAGTTCACGTGGCATTTTTCTCTCTCCCTGTATAATAATTTCTTAATATTATGGTACAAAAAAACTGCCTTACCCATATTGGGCAGGCAGATTCCCTCTGGGAGCGGGGGCAGAGGGATGATGGTATGTATCAGTATATATTCAAAAAATAGGAGGTAAATGTAGCTACATAGCCAAAAAGTGAGGTGATCCCGCTCCAAGATTATTACAAAACAAAACGTTCTTTTTCCGTGTAAAATGATACCGTAAACCGGTTTGGTGTGCCGGTATATCCATTGCATGTAGCAAGCGTAAACACCTGCCTGGGCTGTTCCGGCTGCGCAGCCCCAATCGAACTTCTTTCAGACAGCTCAGTGATCAGTTCCTGCTGATCGTCATGGGCCTCTGCAAAGATCGGGTCATCATACCTGCATCCGAATGCAGAAAACACTCTACACTGTTTTGTACGGTCCGGCAGGTAGATATACATGGTACTGTTATGGGAAGCATAATCCGTGGATTGATAATTTGTCAAATCTCCAAACATCTGCTTGGATATCATGTTATGACCAAAGAGCTGAACATATTGATCCTCTAACAAATCGGTACCCGCATACCCAAAGATAGACCCTGCATAAAGATAATTCCCATTGTAATCTTTTGACAGGTATTCCTGATCCGTATCCCCAACCAGGATCGGATAATTAATCCTGGTTCCCGGGATATAGATCCATCCTTTGATATCCGGATTAACCGCTTGCAGCGCATCAAAGTCAATATGCCAATACAGCGGGTCATCTGGATCCATGCTGTTCCCCGTTTCATCCTGTGGCGTTTCCGGGACTTCAGCGACCTCTTCCCAGAGTTCCCGGTTCATGGAATCGACCTGATGGAATTTGATTAGCTCAATGACGCCCAGCCCCAGAAGCGTCAGCATAATGGAAACGAGCAGGATATTCAAAAACTTTCTCATCTTTTTTTGCGGAAAAGGAAGTTCGCAATTACAAGGATCACCACGATTGCGGCTGCTCCCCCGAAGTACAGCAGAACAGGGCTATATGCATTCGTCTGCGGTGCTCCGTTAGTGGTGCCCGGATTTTCCGATGCCTCAGGTTCTTTTACTGGCTCGTCCGGGCGTTCTGTGTGTTTAGGCGTTACATTGATGTCATACACCATATCCCCTGTTTCTTCACTCCATGTAGGGATAGCAACCAGGGCAGGTGTCACTTCATCGTAGTTGTCGTCATTTGTTGCTGAAAGCAGGTAAACCCCCACTTCAAGATCCTGGAACACAAGAGTTCCGTCTTCTGATGTTGTAGCAGTCAGCCCGGAAGGCTGGACAGTTTCTGCAAGTTTCTGTGCGGCAGTTTCCATGTCAGAAGCATTTGCGATGGAATTGAGGTCTACGCCTGATGCCTGGTACTGTTCGGTCAGGACATATTCTCCGCCCGTAATATCCGCAATCTTATCGCAGGAAAATTCCACGCCGGACTTTGAGGTTCCTTCTTTTCCATCAGTCAGGGTTACAGTGATTGTCCCTGTCACGTTGTCCATCACAGCCTGCAGCCTGTCATCCTCCATCAGGATCGAATCGCCTTCTGATCCATCGAGGTCAACAGTAAGTCCGCTTTCCTCCTCCGTTTCTGTATCAGCCGGCTGGTCTGTCAGCTCCGCTGCCGATACCGGCGTCACGGCGGTTACTGCTATCAACATGCACAGCAACCAGGTTTTCGTTCTTTTAAACATAGCGATTTTTCCTCCAATCTATGATTTTCACAATCAAGCCGATGATAATGATTACAAATGGAAGTGCAAGAAATGCAAGCTCACGCAGTGAAGGGATTGCCTCGCTGATATTTTCATACTGGGTCTCCTCATAATCCACGCGCTCCCCGGTAACAACCAATCGGTGTGTGTTGATACCATATGGTGTACAGGTAATCAAACTGAGGAGATCTTTCCCTTCCTCGATATCCAGTACACTGACATCATCCGGTTCTATCACCTGAATTTCCGTGACCTTATAAGCAAGTGTCTCGCCCATCACGTTGATGAAAACAAAATCTCCTTCAATGATCTCATCTAGTCTTGTGAACAATTTTGATCCCGGTAGTCCCCTGTGCCCGGTAATTACACTGTGGGTGTTTTGCCCGCCGACCGGGAGACTGGTCCCCTGCAAATGCCCTGCCCCTATTGCGAGGACATCATCCGAGGTACCATGGTAAATTGGAAGGTCAACGCCTATTTTCGGTATCTCAATACTCCCCATAACACCGTCTTCCCCGGCGAGAAGCGACTGATAACTTTCATCACTGAGGATTCCGGTATCCATATTATCAACAACCGCCCCCTCCGTCTGGTAGAGCATGCTGTTATATTCTTTTGCCCGATTCAATTCGTCTTCCAATTCGCCTTCGTCTTTCTGGCTCATTTCGCTCTGGTAAGTAGCGACAGCATCATGCTGATGCTGCCGCTGGACAATATTACTCACCAAAGGATAACAAATCAAGAGGAAACCGAGAAAGAAGATGAGCCTGTAAACCCATTTTCTTATCATTTTTTAGTCCTCTGTTGCTTTTTTGTGCCTCTTGTATACAAATGCTGCACCGCCTACAAGCACCACACCTGCGCCCAGCATGATCAGCATTGCATTGGATCCTGTGATCGGAAGCCTTGTTCCCACTTCATTCACAATCTGGATGTCAGCGCTTCCAGCTGCCAGGTCTGTATTAAGCTGAACGTTGTCCGTGCTGTATGCTCCATCATAGAAGGAAATGATGCTTGCATTTGCACTCATGGACTGCAGGGCCTCATCATTGTACTCTGCATCAATCGTAATTGTGATCGGGTCGAGAAGCTGGCGGTAACCTGCCGGAGCATCTGTCTCTTTCAGGTAGTATGTACCTGTATCAAGGCCATAAATGGTGAAATCGCCGTTCGCGTCAGATACCATTTCTACCGCATTGCCAGGAGTTGTCCCGCCAGTGTGGTCATTTCCGCCAAGACTGTCACGGTTGATTACAATATAGCTGTTTCCGCCAACACCATCTGCCGGTTTTACATAAACTTCCTGTGTGCAGTCTTCATCTGCGTACAGGCGGAACTTCGCGTCAGCCAGTACCCTGTCGTGGTTGTTAACCTTGTTTGCGTTCAGGACAAACGTATAGCTGGTTGTTGTGTCGAACGGGGTGTAACCAGTGCTGTCTGTCTCCGGGTCATTGGAGTACTCAAGGCGGACACTGTTGCCAATCCCCTGGGAACCCGTCTCATCGACAGCATTGTCGTTCAGAGTGGCTTCATACTGGAGTGTAACTGTAATCCCGGTATAATCGTTCTCGCCAAGGTTGTTCTCCTTTGAAAATTCCCTGTCTACGATTCTCTTGATATCCTGGACTTCGATCACAAACGTGTCGCCCTCATCGAGCTGCGCACCAGATGTTAAAACATTGTATTCTCCAGAGGTCAGGATATAATTCTTGCTGCCATCGGAAATGACAATAGAGATATCACTCTTATCAGCGTGGAATGTCAGGGACTCGCTCATCTGGTCATGCCATGCATAGTAATATGTCTCATAGCCATTAATATCCGGGATCTCAGTTGTTACCTGGTACGGGATTGTCTGCCCAATTTCAAAGTCCGCTGAATTGCCCCATTCATCTGTGTCATCTTCCTGTACTACCTTCTCAATTCCATCATCCGGATCATCCGGGTAGTCAGATTTGATGTTGATTTCTGCAGTCGGGTTCGCTGTATCTACCATACAGAGTGAAGATGCAAACCAATCGGATCCGTCGCCTGCCTGCTCCGTAATCTCATCAATGATGTAATAACCATACTGCAGGCCGCTCAGCGTAATGGTATTTGTGGATGTCGTGCCGTTGACATATACATAATCTCCGGTAATTCCCATGTCTTTGATTTCATCCCTGACATCCTCTACAAAATACCGGAACGAAGAATATCTTCCCTCCAGGACCTGGTCTGCAGTAGCACCTTCCACCTCATTCGTATTCAGAGTCTGGATATAGTCAATGACCATGTATTCCGTCACCTGTGAAGGTACCAGCTGCGATCCATCACGTTCATTCAGCTTTTCTGCAACAACAGATTTTAACGCTTCCTGATATTTCGCATTAAATGTGTAATTGATGGATTCCCCGCCGGCTGAATTCTCTGCGTCAAACAGGCGGAAGATCTCGAAACGCTTGCCTACCAGAGACTGCTCGTCATTTCCGACGATTGTAATCCGCGCTGTTCCCTGTCCAAAGTCCAGGGTACCATTATTTACGGTATAATCTCCTGCATTCATCAGGCTGATTCCATCATCTGTCTCAGCAGCAAGCACCGGCACTGCCATCGCGTATCCTGCGCCCGATGTTGCCACCGTTGCCATTGCAATACTCAGCGCAAGCATTTTACTTACGATCTTTCTTTTCATATCTTCTTCTCCTTATCTTATTATTTTCCTGTTTCCTGTTGGGTACACAAGTTCGGATGTCCCCGTATTTTTGGTACATTCATCAGTCAACGGCATGAATGCCTTTCCCTCCTTCCTGTTTTTGGCTCCTGGTCATACAGAATTTTGTCAGGAGCGGACTTATCTGACCGGTTTCCCGGCTTACAGTCATCTATAATATGGTAGAGCCCATAGCCCCAAGGATAATCTGTCATTTAGAGTGGATCCACGTCTGATAGCGGAGCCTGCCCGTCAAGCCCGGAGCTGGCTCTGGTTGATGGTGCTGCCTTTGGAATGTCTTTTCCAGGTTTTTCTTCTGTGACCACTTCACTCAAGGATTTTGCCAAGCCAGCGATCCCCTGTATTTCTGATGGGATAATAATCTTCGTTGCCCTGCCATCTGCTGCTTTTTCGAATGCCTCAAGGCTTTTCAGCGTAAGCACCGCTTCATTCACGCCTGCGTTTTTCAGGAAGACGAGACCTTCCGCCGTAGCAGACTGCACTTTCTTGATTGCCTCGGCCTCACCTTCCGCCTCAAGGATCCTCTTCTTCTTTTCTGCATCTGCCTCAAGAATCATGGATTCCTTCTTGCCTTGGGCAACCAAAATATCAGACTCTTTTTTCCCTTCTGCTGTAAGAATGACAGCACGCTTTTCCCGCTCCGCTTTCGCCTGCTTTTCCATGGCATCGCGGACTTCTGTCGGTGGGTTAATGTTTTTTAACTCCACACGCATTACTTTAATGCCCCATTGGTCCGTCGCCTTGTCAAGTGCTGCCCGCATTTTGGTATTGATTGTTTCCCTGGACGTCAACGTCTGATCCAGTTCCATTTCTCCAATAATGTTCCTTAGCGTTGTGGATGTCAGGTATTCAATCGCGCTTATAGGGTTTGCGACACCATAACAGAACATTTTCGGGTCTGTTATCTGGAAAAAAATGATCGTGTCTATCTGCATTGTCACATTATCACTTGTAATCACTGCCTGCGGAGGAAAGTCCGCTACCTGCTCTTTGAGGCTGATCTTCCTCGCAACACGGTCAATAATCGGCCACTTAAAATGGAGTCCGGTGTTCCACGTCGTTAAATACGCACCTAACCGTTCCACTACCACGGCCTGTGCCTGCGGCACAATTTTTACGCAGGAAATTAAAATAAAAACAATGAGTACAATCAAAACAAGAATCATTACCATGACAAAGTATCCTCCTTTATTTTTTCTACGATCAGCTTAACGCCTTCAATCCTTATCACTTTTGCGAGGCGTCCTGATTCAATAACCTGGCTGTCCTCTTTGGATCTGACAGTCCATTCCTGTCCTTTAACTGTCCCCTTGCCTGTTTGCGCCAGATTGTCTACCTTTTCTGTAATCAGTACGGTTTCCCCAATATATTCCTCGTAATTGGTCAAAGTTACTTTGGGATTGAAATGCCGGATTGCCCACTTCCTCGTAAATATTAAAAGCAGGCACGATAATGACAGGAATACAGCGAGCTGAATAACAATATGGTCTACGCCAAACAAATTTAGCGCCATTACTGCCAATGCACCTATAGCAAACCAGATTGTGGTAAGGCCCATTGTAATCAGCTCAATTCCAAATAAGATCAGGAATACTGCAAACCAGATCAGGGTAACAGTTGATGAAGATAGTTGCATTTGTCTCCTCCTTTCTACATCCTCATTGGCGACACTTTAATATGGGATAACGCAGAAACGCAAAAAACCAGAAGACGATGCTCCTGGTTTCTGAACGATTCATTCTGTTGTCTGGTTAACCCTTACTTTATAAGACTACCATTAGTAAAACCACATGCCTTTAGGCGTGTGGATACACGGCGTCCAACGATGTCATCCCTGGTTTTGGATGTATTTCTCAATAACTGCCTGGGATACCTGTCCTATACTGCATGCGAAATATCCATCTGACCATAGTACTCTCTGCTTCCAATACTGTTTGGATAGATAATTTCCATGATTTTTCCACATATAATAAGTACTATGCTGTTTCAACTGCTTTACTATATATGATACTGATACGTTCGGATTGTATCCGAGCAATATATGTACAGGGTCTTTGTCAGTTTCTATTTGGATAACAGTACATCCATATTTCCGTGCTGCATCATATAAGAAATGTTTTACATCATCCGCCCGTTTGCGTGATTGAAACAGTTCTCTCCTGTATTTTGTCACAAAGATCAGATGCACCTTCATGCTATATTTAGAGTGACCGCCACGGTTGTAACCATCCATGTCGAGCGTGCCTCCAACCTCTTGAGCTTTTTCAGCTTTGGCGTCTTCCACCCTTTCGGCATTGCTGAGAAATCAGCTTTGGTGCCACTGATATCCATCAGGATTGCGTACCCTTTTGTCATCCTCCCCTTGATAAAATATTCCTTTCCTAAATAACGAACCTTATCAAACTTACGGAAGCCGCTGATCTTGCCTGTTGTGATTGGCTTTTCCGAGCGGACCCCTTTCGCCTGTTGGAAGTCGCCAGCCGGAATGCATTTCTTTTTGTAAAGAGGGCTTTTCAGCGAAAACTCATTTCCCTGGGTAGCAATCACGCAGGCGTCAATATAGTGCTTTTTCCCCATGCCAAGCTGTAATTGGTTTGCTTTTGTTACATATCCTAATGTTTCAATTGCATCCGGGTACAGATTAAGGAGTTGCTTGCGGATGGAGTTCATCTGCGTCGCGTATTTCAGTGTCCCATTTGTCTTGCCATGAAAAACAGAATTAATTTTTCCGCTATGCAGAGCTTTATGGCAGGTATGGCAGAGCGTAATAAGGTTCTCCCCGTCGTCTGATCCGCCCTGGCTCCTGAACACGATGTGGTGGACTTCCAGCTTGCTGTCCTTATGTCTGCCTTTGCAGGATTGGCAGGTGTACCGGTCCCGGTTAAGTACCATTGCTTTCGTATTCTCAAACCCGTAATTCGAGCCTTTCTGATATCCCCAGTGCCGAACTTTTGGGTCTGCAAGGTTCGGGTTTTTCATAAGGTGGGGATCGAACTGGCCCGTTTCAAAAACCATTTCTGTTATCGGAAGGATCGACCGGATATACTCGATCTCCTTTACATGGCTGTGGAGCTTGCTCTGCATAGTAGGGCTGAACCGGCCTGTCCGGATAGAATTTGCCCGGTTCTGCCACCTTGCTTTCCTGTAACGGGTTTTTCGGCTCCGCCTGTTCCTGCGGTATTTCGCCCTCCTTGTCATCTTTCCGGTGATATCGTTCCGGACTTCCACTTCAGACAGATAGACAATCTCCCCATTCTCTCTGCTCACAGCAGCGCCAAGGGTCCCGCTTCCGGTATCTACGCCAAGGGTTAAGTCCTGTGTATAGTCCGTTGTTTCATAAGCCAACTGAATAGTGAAAGGTTCACGCTTCCTGACTTTTGCTTTGCCCTGCTTCAGCAGTAATCTTGCAATTACATTCGTACAGGGCATCAGAGGTTTTCTGTTTTGTGAGAGTACATATACCATCAATAAGTTTCCCCTTATAAATACTCTGCCGGATGGCAGGTTGTGCGTACTTTGCTGTACTGTTACCATACAGCTGTTCCGTCTTCAACTCGACAATGATAAACGGGCTTGTCATGGATATATCACAGGGCTTTGGTTACTCTGACCCAACCTAAACATATCCGACAGGGCAGCGGTCTGTTGCGTCAACCGAAGGTGTCATGACCCGTCTATCGTAGCACTCATTTCTGAGTTCTTAGTCTGGTGAACCATTTAACAGAAGCCACTGACCTTTACGGTCTGTGGTAGTTCACTATCATTTGCTGCATGCTATAAATCGCTTATGGTTACTAAGGCCATTGCGATTAATGTTGCAATCAGCATAACATCCATCAAATTACTGTACCTGTAATTATCAGTTTTCCATAAGAGCACGTAAAAAATTATTGCTAGTGCAAAAAAGATCAAACCTATCAAAAATAAAGTATTACTTACCATGACTTCTCCTTTTTAATTTTGTGAATGATGCATCTAAGGGATCAAATAAATGCCTTTTCATCTTCATTAAAACTAATTTCATATTTGTCAAGGTTCATGGAATTCATAGCATGTTTGCTTTCAATCTGCTCTTCAGCCCGCCACAATTCCCATCCATGATAATCGGCAGGGTACTCCGCCTGACCAACTGGATCAGGCGGATTGGAATGCCAAACATACATCCTCAGGCATCCAGCCCCTGCTTACGCCCCCCTTTCTAAACTGCTTTAGTCCTTCACCTACTGCAACACAGGGATTCCGTTAACCTCGACATTGCCATAAACAGGGATTACAATACACTTCCTTCCATTAATGACTTCCAGGTCAATGGTGCTGTCCGGCTGTGTGGTGATCGTCGTATCCTGCATCCTTAAAGTGAACTTTTTTTCCTCCGAGAGATTGGTTAACAGGAATTTCCCCCTCTCCCCCGCATACCCTTCATAAATTTCGTGAAACCGCTGTAGCTTCTCCTCCGGGATCTCACAGGATTCAAGGACCTTTTTAATTTCCTGTTCCCCAGCTTCAATCGGTGCATCCCCATGGCAGTCCTCTGCCATCTCATTAATAGCACGCTGGATTTCACAAATCTTCGCGCAGCTCGCATCGTCCCCCAGCACATCCTCAATAATCTTATGGAAGGTTTCCTTTTGAGCCTCACATGGCATAGGGACCGCAGTCCCCAAAAGCCCCTCAATCAAGTCAGGCTGCAAATCCATCGACTTTTTCGAGTAGTACAGGGCATTGTGGATATCCGCAGTCCTGTCATTAAATGCTGGAAAAAGAAATGCTTTGTCTGGTTTCTCCACAATCCGGTCCCGTATCCGGTCTGAAAAGCGCTTCTTTTCTTCCTGGTATGACAGCCCGGGCTTGGAGAGTGCCACCGGGCAAATGCAAGCGGACAGATATTCGTACACATTATCAGCCGGGTCTTCATCGAACAGGCTGATCTGATCCAACTTTCCTGGAATATCGTAAAATCCGTGAACCACGATGATATAGTAATGGTCCGGATACACATAGGAATCAATTACCTTGTCATAAAATTCTTCCAGTAATTCCTCATCTTCAAGCTTGCTGTCACGGAGCCTGAGAAGGAATTCCTGCGCCCCGTCCGGCTTTTCAGATTCCAACGGGAATGGAAGATTATACAGGTTTTTGCCTATTTGCCCGGAAAACGCTTTCCGGAAGATCTCAAAATATTTCATGCATTCCTCCTCAGGAAGAGACAGAAAAGCCTCCTTTGACTTTGCGACTTTTTGCTTGTTGCTGTCCACGTAACAACTGCATATCCTAGTGAGATTGCAATATTCCGGAGTGAACTGTTTCTTGATTTCCATTACTTCTTTTTTGTCCATAGCTTTTGTGTGTGGCAAATCCTACCGTAGAGCTTCCACAGGCTATCTGCCACTTCTCCTTTCCTTTTTGTACGCCGGCTTGCCGGCATTTTAATTGTCAAATACAAAGCTTATTTTTTTGTCATCACCAAGGGCAAGCCCTGCGGAAAAGGGTTTCCCGTTCTTAGATACGAACCCTTGCATTTGTGGAAGTACCCTGTTATTGAGCAATGCCATGATTTCCTCATCCGAGAAGGACCTGCCGCAGATCTTCCGGTAAACCTGAAGCCCGCAACTGCAGAAATACCCGGCATGCCTGACACTTACCTGCATTCCGCAAAACGGGCACCGCACGGAAACTTCCGGCGCGGCCTGCTCCACCTGGGCACATACGCGGTACAGGTCTTTCAGGATTTCCTTGTACACTGCCTGGTATTGCTGTTCCCCGCGCTGGATCTGCTTGATCTTGTGGTCCATCTGGCCGGCAAATACTGGAGAGATGATATCCACCCCTTCCATTGCCTCTACATACTTCTTTCCCGCTTCTGTGATATAGAGCGAGTTTTTCTTTACTTCCACATATCCACGCTTTATGATGTCCCCGATAATTGTTGCCCGGGTAGCCGCTGTACCGATGCCTTTGGATTCAGCCAGTGACTTCCTGAGTTCCGGGTCCTCGATCTGCCTCGCGAAATGCTCCATTGCAGAGATGAGCCCTGCCTGGGTCAGCCGTTTCGGGGGCTGTGTCTTCCGGGCAAGGAAACGGAACTGCTTTGCCATTATCCTGTCGCCCTGCTTCAGGTTCGGAAGGGTATATTCCTTCGGAATCCCATATAGCTGCCGCCATCCCGGGTCAATGACCCGTTTCCCGGAAGCGAGGAAGCCTGCTTCCCCATGCATGATTTCAATTGTGCTCGTTTCTTCCTCCATTGGCGTCATAAACTGCGCATAGAACTTATTGTAAATCAGATTCAGGATTTCTTTTTCCGGAGCTGTCATCCTGGACAGGTCTGGCTTCAGTGTTGTCGGGAGGAGCGCGTCATGGGATTCTTTCTCCACTTCCTTATCATTCACCACGTTCCGGTCCCTCTGTACCTGAGTGATACGGGCCATTGCGGGCCCGGAAGGGAGGTCCGGGAATACGGATACCACTTGGAGCAGGGCCGGGAACTCTTTGGCCTTTTCTGATGACACATACCGGCACTGGGTCCTTGGGTACGACACAGCTTTATGTTTTTCGTAGAGAGATTGGACCGTATCCAGGGTTTTCTGTGGGGAATACCCGAACATCTGACCCGCATCCATCTGGAGGGAAGCCAGGTCGTACAGCTTCGGGGCATGGACCGATTTCCGCCTGGATTGTACTCCTGAGACGATGCCCTCCGCCGGAAATGAGATTGGTTCCTCTTTGGCAAATTCTTTCGGCTTTTTGTCATTCCCGCATAGGAGCGCCTGGAACCCGCCGTAGTCAGCCTGTAATTGGAAGTACTGTCTGGGCACAAATTGCTCAATCGCGACAGAATTGTCATAAACCAGTTTGATCGTAGGTGCTTTAACCCGCCCAACCGTCATTAGGTTTCCAGTCTTTATGCTCATCAGCCGTGTGATATTCATCCCGTACAGCCAATCCGCCCTGGACCGCAGCAGGAAGGAGGCCGTAAACCTCTGGTGTACTGGATCCGTATGGTAATCTGTCATCGAAAGCAGGGATTCCAGGATCTCCTTGTCTGTCAGGGAATGTTCCATGAAGCGGAGCGCTTTCTTTTTCTGCAGGCCGAGATACTGCTCGATCAGGAAATAGATCCCGTACCCCTCTGTATCCGAGTCGGTTCCGACAATGATCCCGTCACACTCCGCAGCTTTCTTCTTGATCTCCTGGAGCATCTTTGTTTTCCCCTTGATCGGTTTGACTCCCCATTTGCCGGGGATCATCGGATATTGGATTTCCCACCATTTCCCGTCCCAGCCGGGATAATCATTCGGTTTTAAATTCCGGCAGGCGTGGCCGGCCAGGGCGCAGAATTCGATTTTTCCTACTTCATCCTCAATCTGTGTACGGTGTTTCCGGTAACAGGACTGGACATCGCGCATCAGGGATGGCTTTTCCGCTATAAACAGATACTTCAATCCGTTTCCTCCTCACTGTTGTCATTATCAACCAATTGCAGATACTCATGGATAAAATCCCTGAGATTTGCACGGCTGTATTTCTCTGTATTGTTTTTCGGTTCAGCTCCCTTCTCGTAAAGATAACACGCAAAATCCACCCATTTTTCCGGGTCATTTTCCATTTCTTCGAATTCTGTCGGGGACGGGTAAAAAGGCTTTGCCTTTGCCGGGTCAATCCGGTCAAACGCTTCCAAAAGCCGATCGTATTCATCAAATGTCATCGTTTTCAATATTCCAGCCTCCTCATATATACTTTGTTCTGCCCCTGCCCATCCATGGCAATGATGTGGAGCCTCTCTGTTTTGTATTCCCCGGGAGGAAGGGAGTCCGCATAGTCTTTATCCCTGACGGACAGCCGGGCCCCACACCTGCATTTGTAATAGAGATTGTATTTCCCCTGGGTTAACTGCATCCGTTCCCCGCACTCCCCACAATACAATGTTCTATGAGAAACGGATTGACACTTATTTTGGACCTGTTCCTGTTGCCGCATGGCTTTCCTGCTCCCTCTCCCTGATGTCATCCAGGATTGCCTGTTTCATCAATTCTGTAGCGTCCCTTGCGCATTTTCCGGTTTCCAGCAGGGTGGGGATCTCCAGTTCTTTTAACTCATCTTCCGTAAGGCTTCTGACAAACCGGTTAAACAGGTTCAGGATATCTTCCGTTGGATGGTCGAATACGAATAAAACGAATCGGTCTGTGATATGTACCATATTTTTGCCTCCTCAATGCTATTTTAAGAAAAATGGTTGACTCTCTGTTTTTTGCAGACAGAAAAGCGGCCCACATGGACCGCTTCCGCTGTGCTATTCAAAATCAATTGCTTCAAACTTCAGCTGGCGTTTCCCGTTAAACCAGGATTCTCCCAGGTAACCTACCACGTCCAGGCTTTTTGGATACCCTTTCTGGGCTTTCAAATCCTCAAACCGATTTCTCATCCCAAAAGCAACCAGTTTCACGGTATCCGCGTTTATAGAAAAGTGGCTGCCATCCCCCATTACTTTAAATTCAGCAGGGCTGACAGGAAATTTATGGATCCGGAAACGGATTTTTGGGTTTTTCTCCCCGAACGGGGAAAATTTTTTCAGCTCCTCAGCTACGTCCTCGGCTTCCCAGAGTTCCATGTCAAGGTCATACATGGTGTTCCCGGAATACGAAGGCAGCTCTCCGCACGCTTCCGAAAACTTTTTCCGGAATTTCCCAAGATTCTCGCTGCAGATGGAAAGCCCCGCTGCACCAGCGTGCCCTCCGTACCCAAGCATTTCATCCTGGATAGAGTCAAGAACTGCTTTCAGGTCAACTCCAGGAATCGACCTTCCGGATCCCTTCAGGATTCCCTGCTGCTCTGTCTGCGTGAAGCAGATAGCGGGACATAAATACTTTTCACACAGCTGCCCGGCTACGAGGCCTACGATCCCTTCCCCGATATCCGGAAGATATACGACAGCTGGCCTTTCGCCATGGCATTTGTCATCCGCCTCACTGATGGCAGTTTTCATGAGTTCTTTACGCTTATTGTTTGTCTCAATAAGACGTTTCGTCTCCCACCAGAGCTGTGGGTTATTGCGCGGGGAACGCAAGAGCTTCAGCACACGCTCTGCCCCATCGTCGAATAACCTTCCGGAAGCATTAAAGATAGGCCCGATTGTAAAACCATAATCCTCTTCCGTGATGTGGTTATCTAAGCCAACTGTATCCAGGAGTTTCCTGAGCCCCGCAGGGCCATGCCCGGTATTGATCAGCTGGAGCCCTTCCTGTACAAGCTTCCTGTTCACGCCTAACAAAGGCATAACATCCGCAACTGTAGCGATGGATGCGAGGACTTTCAGGTCAATCACGTCTTCTCCCAGGAGCTCCTTCACAAAGCGGTAAGCAATTGCTGCCCCGCAGTATCCCTTAAACCCTTCCGTACCGTCTGCACTGGGATCTACAAAGATATCGGCGTCCGGCAGGATTACCTCCCCCCTCCGCTTTGGCGGCAGGTGGTGGTCCGTCACGATAACGGTCAGGCCTTTTTCCCTGGCTTTGTTTATGGCCTCAGCTGCAGCAATCCCATTGTCAACCGTCAGGACCACACCGCTGTCCAGCTCGTCAATGATTTTTTCAGAAAGCCCATACCCCTCTGAAAACCGTCTCGGGAGCCTTGTCGTAACCCGGAACCCAGCCTTTTCCAACCCGGTTGCCATAATACAGGTCCCGGTGATACCATCCACGTCATAATCACCCACAATGTGGATAATTTCATCCTTGTGCTCCTTCAGAATCGCTACAGCCATGCTGAGATTATGGATTTCCGGTTCACCAGAATCCGCAAAAAACTCTGCTGTAGGGATCCCCGTGTTCCTCTGTACGACCTCCTCAATCGTTGTGCAATCGTCTTTTTTGAAAAACATGTACCTTCCTCCTTTTTTCTTCAATTCCGGAAGAATATGAGCAATTCCGTCCAAAAAAGAACGACATGATTCATACGGAGCAAAACTCCTGACAAACGGCGCTGTCTGGCAGTATGCCAAAACTCAAATACCTGGACAAGTTCGTCCTGCTTTTGCTGCAAACGATATAGTTTCGCGGATCCGGATCCTCCGAACTTCGCCTCTCCTGTCCACCATGCCATGAAACCTGCCAAAGCTGTCTCACACCCCAAGGGTCCCACGCTCATGGGAACTATTCCGGATCATGCAGTTACTTACGGAGCGCCGTTGTCTGCTGTGGGACCCCGATTTCGCGGATCCGGATCCTCCGAATTTCGCCCCTCCTGTCCGCCATGCTATGAAACCTGCCAAAGCTGTCTCACATCCCAAGGGTTCCACGCTCATGGGAACTATTCCGGATCATGCGGTTACTCACCAAGCGCCGTTGTCTCCTGTGAGATTCCGCAATGGATCTGGGTCTCATCAGCAGCCAGAAGTGAGGAAATTTTTCGCGGATCTGGATCCGCCGAACTTCGCCCCTCTAGTCTGCCATGTCGCGACCCCTGTCAAAGCTGTCATCCTGCCATCCCGTCTGCCATGGGCCCTGTCAAATCTGTTCCGGTCCCCAAGCATCACGCACTCATGGGAACAGTCCCGGATCAAGTGGCTACTCAACGAGCGCCGTTGTCTGCTGCGGTACCATCGGCAGTCAGAAGCGAGGAAAATTTGTGTGGATCCGGATCCGCCGATTTTGCACTCATGGTCAATCTCCGCAATCAGGGTTTCCTGAGCGCCTGACGCTCTGAATATACCAGGCCAACGTGTAAACTTGATTGTTTCCTTGATTGTTTCGCGGATCCGGATCCTTTTTGTGAATGCCGTAGGCTCACGGAGCCTTTTCGGAGCAAGCTTTGGGCAGGCTGCCAAAAGAGGCTGACAGTCAGTCGCGGTAGTGGTAGATGCATTCGAGCACTGCGTCCACCCCGAATGCCGCAAAATTCCGGTACAAGTTTTCTAGTTCCTCCGGGGTATATTGCATGAGCCTCTCCCTGAATTGTTCCTGTTCTTCCGGATCCGGCGTAAACACGGCAATGTATTGCTGCATGATCGTTTCGACCATCTCCCGTTCCTCCTCTCACCTGTTTTCTGCCGATCCCCAGTGTCAGCAGGCACTATGCCGCTGTATTGCCTGGCAGGGGGCAGGATTGTTTTAGCCAAACACAGTATCGCCATAAGCGATACGCCACGTCTCATGGCGTGTCGTATAAAAGCTCTCGATGGTAGCCGGCGCATTGTAAAGGCATGCCACAAGATACTTGCGGATATTTCTTGCGGGTTTGCTTAATTTTTTCAGGCAGTGGAGGATATAGCGGATATGCTCAATCGACACCGCCTGGACCCTTTCCAGCAGGAGCTTAAAGGGCACAACCTTCCCGTTTACACGGCTTTCAGTTTCCCTTCCTGCCAGGATGTCAGTCAAAACAATCAGGATTTCCGTGATGAGACTCTTGTCATTCGGGTTTTGGTATTCGCTCATGAGAGTGTCATAGCTGATCTGTTCTATTGCAGCATTCTCAAAGACTCTGTATTCGTCTACCGCTTTCTGTTCCTTGGTCCTGTTAGATGCTTTCCCAGATACAGGGATCCCATTCCCCTTTCTCCCAGTACCAGTGATACCCTTATCCCCATTACAGGTATTCCCCTCTGTAGGTAAGGGATTGATAAACTGGTTACTGTCAGTTACTGGGTTTACTTCAGTACGTGGTTCACTTGTAGTATGATTGATGAACCTACTGTACTGTACTGGAGTACTAGACGTTTTACAGGTAGGAAGGTATACCTCCTTACTAGAACTCTGTATATTATTCGACGTAGTAGAATCAAGTAATTTATCAATCCGCGCGCGTGAAGAATGTGCATGCAGATGCTGATCAGCGTTATGCGCTGCATAATTCTCATAACATTCGCTGCATGTACTGTCTGTGCTGAGTCCGTCGGAGGTGCGTGGATGTTTTTCTGCCTCCGGATGCATATCCATTACCTGGTGCTCATCCGAGGGGCTGATATGTACAGTATCCGATTCCTTATGTACTTTACATGTGCATAAAAAAGGATCCATGAGATAGATCTTGTTTGGCTGGCATGTTCCCAGACGGATGCGGAGGATCAGGTTAGACGTTTCAAGCTCATCTAAAATGTAGAAGATTTTTCTTCGTTTCCTGCCGAGCCATACCATCATTTCCCTGATAGGACAGATTACATATTCCATTCCGGCATCCGGATCGAAATGCCGCTGCTTCTGGTTAAAGAGTACGCAGATCAGTTTTGCTGCGTCTGTGCTCAATCCGTACTTTTCCTTGATGTTACAGATTTCCTGATTATCAGCTATGAGATCGTATACTGGAGCTGTGTTTGCTACATCTGTACATAAATGGTTTGTTAGTGGGGCTACGGTCTGAGTAGGAGGCTCAATATTATTCAATCCCCTGTCCGACCATTCACCTTCGATATGCCAGTCATATTCGGCAATCGGCCGTTCGATCTCAATCACACGGTAGATACCTGAAAATTCCGGGTTTGCCGCCTCAAACAGGGCCTTTATCATGGGACATTTCATTTCCTCCTGTAATTCGCCTATCAGCCTCCATGCTTCGCCTTTGTCAGTAAGCACTACCTCTTCGATATGATAGATTTTTTTCAGGTTTTCTCCCCTTCCTTTTACAGATGCGCTGATTAATACGCTGATTGTTCTCTTTTGGCCGTTATTATTCATACGATTACCTCCTCGTAAAAATGATTCCTTCCTGCCAGCCATGGCAGGGTTTGCAAACAGATTGGCAGCGGACTTTAACCCGCTGCTTTTGAACATGCACATCCCCACTGCCAGGGGGAAATATTCACCAAGTGCATTCGTTATTAAATATGGAAGAACCCATCCGCCCACCACGGTGGCACACAGGTTCCCTGAAGATCTTGCCGAAACGGATCCGGATCCTTTTGTGGAAATGCCCACCCCATATACGGGGCGGCCTTCAGCTGGATGCCCCTTTTGCCAGTCCGGCTTTGCGCGCCGCTTCCTCCCGCAAGATCCTTTCCGCGTCCTCTTTGGTGACGTAGGTAAAATTGTGGCGTTCAATATTGCGCGCGCTGATCGAACAATATTTGTACCCGTTAACCGGGGCGTGATACATCGCAGGCAGCGTGATCTCCTCCATAATCGCACGCAGTCCCCTGGCCCCGGTTTTCCTCTGGATTGCCATGTCTGCGATCTTTTCCAAAGCATCAGGCTTTAATGAAAAATGAATCCCGTCCATTGCAAAGAGGCGTTTATACTGGTTTAACAGGCTGTTTTTTGGTTCTGTGATGATACGGATTAAATCCTCCTTAGTCAGCTCCTGGAGGGTGACCCGGATCGGGAGACGGCCCATCAGTTCCGGGATAATCCCATAGTCAATATCATCGGGTTCCTCATACACGGGGATGGAGGCGAATCCCATAGACATTTTCCTTTTTTCCAGGTTTATGCCCTCAAATGCCCCGCCACAGATGAAAAGAACTTTCGATGTGTCAAAAGGAGTGTAGGCCCGGTTCATACCGTTTTCGGTAGGGACGTTAATGACTGCCCCTTCTACCATTTTGAGGAGCGCCTGCTGCACCCCTTCCCCAGAGATATCTCTGCCAACCGAATTGCCTGCCTGTTTCTTCCCGATCTTATCAATCTCATCAATATAGACGATCCCCTGCTCTGCCCAGGAGACATCCCCGTCAGCTGCCGTTATCAGCCGTGCCAGGATCGACTCTACGTTTTCTCCAACATACCCGGCTTCCGTAAGGGCTGTCGCATCGGCAACAACAAACGGCACATTGATGATCTGAGCAATGTTCTTCGCCAGATAGGACTTCCCGCTCCCTGTCGGTCCAATCATTAAAATGTTGCTCTTTTCGATGGTAGGATCTTTTAACCGTTTGTAATGGTTGTATACTGCAACAGACAGTACAATTTTTGCATACTCCTGTCCGATCACATTTTGGTCCAGGAGCTCTTTAATCTCTGTAGGCTTCAGGTTAAGTGTTGCCGACCGAGCAGTGTTTGTACGGCCATTTCCATATGGTAGCATCTGGTCCAGGGCTTCTTCCCTCCTGTTTTCCTCCTCAAAGTAAAAAGAGTTAACCGCCTCTTTCGCATATTCATTATTGGATGTTGCCTCCATCAGCGCCTCATTCATCTCAAGGATGCAGTGGAAGCAGACATGGATGTTTTTCTTTTTATAATAAAATGCGGGGCGGATTGACGTTTCAACGCCGCAAAAATAACATGTAGACACTTCAATCCCTCCATTTGTTTTTTTATAATTTACTATGCACTATCCTGAAATTATCTGTATTTTGCAGATGCGCCGGCTTTCAGGCGAAGAAAAAGGAACGGTTTCATTTCCGCTCCTTTTTTCTTTCCGCATAATACAATATGGCTTTATTCAGGCAGTACCATACAATGCAGGTGATTAGAAACCTCACGCACGCCGATAGCGCCGTGGCGCTTCCCTCTGCGAAGCTGCCTATGGTCCCAGGCAGTACAATAAACGGGATGATAAAGTAAGTGGTTATCACAAGAACGCTCACTGCGTTACCACCTCTTTCTTTGATTCGGCGTTTTTGGTCCTCTCCCAGCTCGCCGACAGCTCCTTCATTGACTGTGCGTTTCCGAACCGGTACCCGTATCTGGATAACACCTGGTCTTCCAGGCTTCCCAAATCAATCTCGCTGAACAGCTGCTTTGCTTTTTTTGTTTCTTTACAGGACCAGACAAGCCGTACAGCATCCCAGTAAATATCACCGTATTCGCCGTCAATCAAGGACACTTTAATCCTTTTCTGGCTCGGTTTATTCGGGTTCACCCAGAACGAAGCCCACTTCAGGTGGCATGGCCTTTTTTCTTCTGCCGGTTCCCATTTGTGGTACATCCGGAGGAATTTCGCCATTAACCGTGCAGTGGCCTTCACGTCATCAATCGCACAGTGAAACTGGATATCCGAAGTTCCAAAAACTGCAGTATAGACATTCTCCAGTTTATGGCTCCCAATATCCTCCTTTTTAATTAAGTCCCTTGCCATTTCAAGGACGTCGATTGTCGGGTGATTTGTGTAGCGCTTCCCGGTCCTCTTAGACATCTGGTCCAACATGCGGATGTCAAAAGGACTGTTATAGGCAGCCCATATGTCCGCAGAATCAAGGAACCGGAAGATCGTGTCTGCCTCCATCTGCTCGGTAGCTGCATGTTTCAGGATTTCATCCGTGATTCCCGTAATCTCTATAATTTTCTCTTTAAGAGGTTCCTCTGGATTCAGGTAGAGATCCAACATTTCTTCCGCCTTCATGCCACTGCTGTCTAAGGAATAACGGATCCCGGAAAACTGGATAATCTTTGCATCATTTCCTAATCCGGTTGTTTCCGTATCAAACACACAGACTTTCCTGGGCTTTGAGAACAGGAATTCATACATCATTTTCGACTTGTCTACATTTCGCCATTCCATCATTAAATTCCTCCATAATATATCAGGGTGCTCCGCCTGACCGTTTCCCGTGTCAGGCGGAATAATTAGCCCGAGTTACTGATCAGACATTTTATCCGCCGCAAACCTTAAAATCATTTTTTGGTATTCGAATGCAAGATCTGTCTTCTGCTTTTGTGGAAGTTTCTGATAAGTCCTGCGTATTATTTCGTGGATCAGCTTCCATCCTGTCAGGGATCCAAGTCCGTCAAGGTTGACTTTGGATGCCCGTTTTTTTCCGAGCACTCTCATAATACCGCTTGTCACTTTCGGGCTATATCCTGCAGATGAGAGGTCCATGTG
The DNA here is from genome assembly GCF_020687545.1 of Ruminococcus turbiniformis. Lineage (GTDB taxonomy): Bacteria > Bacillota > Clostridia > Lachnospirales > Lachnospiraceae > Mediterraneibacter > Mediterraneibacter turbiniformis. The sequence goes on from NZ_JAJEQX010000014.1 coordinate 20,901, forward strand.
CTGCCATGCATCGACAGAGACCTCAATCCCGATAAAAAGGTCCTGGATGCTTCCAATAGACCCTCTGTGATTCAGTTTGTTTACCCTGATTGGGATCTGGCATCCTTCGATGTCCACAGCAGATGAAACGGATACCGCCTTCCCGGGCAGATCCCCTGCGTTAATACAGATCAAGTACCTGGGTTCGGCAACACTCCGGAACCGGATTGTCGCTTCAAAGTCCATGATCTCCCAGGAATCCAGCGCCCATAAAGCAGGAATATAACCGATTGCTTCCTGGAAAAATTCCTTCAGGGGGATATGGACATAGGTGCGTCCGCAGGCGGCTAAAACCGGTCTCACCTTAGGGGAGCTTTCCCGGTAAAGCACCTGCATGTTTGCCGTTTTTGCGATCTTTTCTGAGAGCAGGATCGCGCTTCCGAGCTGGCAGTCATCCAATGATTTAAACGCAGATGAGCAGTCCAAAAACGACCCCACGTTCTGTGCCCCCGCCCTTGTGACAGGATAAAGGATTCCGTCTTTCCGGAAAGCAAGCTGTGTCTCCATCATCCGTGCATACTCCCAATCTTTCAAAGTAAGCTGGATAATATTGAACTTCGGTTGTCCGTCATCCCCTATCCAGAATGGAAATCCAGGCTCCAGTGCGAACCAGTTTGATACTGATCCCCCGTTCTTCTGTAATGTGGTATCACGGTAACAGAGGACTGCATCATCCGTACCAGGCTGGAAAAGTTTCTCCTTTTTGTCAAGGTTCTGGAGTTCCTGGATAAAAGTATCATATTTCCGTCCGCGTTTCTGCTTCACCGCACCGGTCTCATTCTCTGTGCGGATGCTCCAACCTACCAGGCCATCCGGCTCGTATTCGATCCTGGCATCCACAACAGTATGGTTTTGGGCGATCTGCGCCTGTTTTGTTTGGATCTTTTCTACGGATTGCAAAAAATCATCCAGATTTTTACCTGTAGCAACCATATTTGTTTCCTCCTTTTTTTAGAAAAGCAGGAAAAAGCCATATTGTCTTTCTCCTGCATTCATAAGTTCAATCAAATATGATTACATTTAGAATATTTGATTCATTATTTTGTTCTTTTCGATATTTTCCTTGTATTCAATGTCCTCATCTGTGAGGTAATTGCTTAAGTATTCTATACTATACGGAACAAATTCTGTTGCCGCGTCCGGGTACTGATATGTACAGCCGCAGTTATGGCAAACAATACTGCTTTTTACCTGCCGGTTTTGAATAAACCCGTCTACAAGGATCACTGACCCCTGCTGCAGGTACCGGAAGTCCCTTTCCGCTTCTTGCGCGTAAGAATACACCCATGGGTAGTCTGCGTGGATGTCCCCCTGTGTCTTGATGTAATATTTTCTGTCCACGCCTAAACGGAAACGGCAGCATGGGGACCGGGTCCCCTGGACCATTTCCGGTTCAGACACCACCGTCCCGATAATCAACACCTGGTTTGAGACCTCTTTAAAATGCTTTTCCAGGATCCGCTCAGGGAGTGCCTGATCGTGTTCAAATGCAGTGCGCATCCCGTTCAATTTGATCAGGGAAATCGGATAGACAAAGGTGGACGTTCCATTTTTCTTTGTATTCAATGCCCCGCAAGCTGTACATTTTGAATTCTTGTCCAAATTTATGATATTAAAAACTCCCTTGATATCAATTAAGTCAAACTGCGACAGCAATTTGATCCGGTTCATCAATTCCGTCCCGTCATAGTAGACCATAATGTCCTGGAACTTCATTCCTTCATAACCGTCTAAATCACGGTGCATTGTCCTTATGAGGAATACCGCCTTTTCCGCACCTTCCTCGTCCCTGTTTATTATTGTAGGGTCTTTCCTCAGATATCCGACAACCCTTACCTGATTATGCGTTGCCATGCAGGCCGCCTCCCTTAAAAGAAATATACTATAATATGGGAGAACCAGCCACCCAGTGGCCCTTTCAAGGCTGTCCACTGCGCGTCCCGTGAGGCAGGTAAGGAGTCAACGAAGCTGGTCCTGGATTTCTTGCGGCATATCCAGGTCGGGATATCCATATGTGCCGATCCGCTCCATAATGTCATCGCCCAGTTCTTCCGGCCTGATTGGGTGTGCATTCTCCTCCTCGGCAATTGATTCATACTCTTTCTCTGCGGCTGAGATGACTTCAGTCTCTCCGTCCAGCGCTTCTGATCGTTCCATTTCCGAATGCAGTTCTTTCGCAGTGTCCGGGTCTCCAATCACCGGGACATCAAAATAATCAATTTCGGTTTCAATTGATTGGTTTTCTCGGGTGTAGTTTTCAGCTACATAAATGTTGTTCCCGTCTTCGATCAGTTCCCGACAGGATTTAACGGAGGCCAGGATCTCATCTAGCTCCTGCTCTGTGATGCTGCCTTCTGAACGGTAGCCTGGACCGCTGATGGTCTGCCCCTGCAAATCCGGTGTCGGGGAGAACAGGTTCAATGTGACGCCCCTTTCATTATGCCTGAGGAACAGATGCGCGCTGCCATCCGGCTCCGGTTCGCCAGAGAATGTATTGAGCACCTGTCCTTCTAGGTTGCGCGTAGGCTTCATATCAGGGTTTGCAATCATCCCGACCACAAAGGCGATATCTTTCGGGTGGTACACAATCTCCCCTTTTTGGGGCACGATCCCTTCATCCCGCATTTTCGCGGCCAGTGTCCGTACATCACGTTCTGTCTCAAACCTGTAATTTCCCAGGTCAATGATCTTGTTTCCCCTGTCACAGCGGACTGAGATCCCCTCCTTTGTGCGTTCAAATGTAATCGTGTCCTTCTCCCCGATCCTCACCTGGTTCGGGGCGTCATATTCCTTGTGTAAGACGGCAAACAGTTCCTTTGTATAAGTATCGTAATCTGGCAGTTTATCTGTTGTAATGGTCGCAATGGCTTTTCCATTCAAGAATACATCTACAGCATGGTTCCCACGGTAACTGCCGTCAATCACAATCCGGTCTGACCCGTGGACCGTTTCCACGTCCACATAGGCAAGACGCATTGGGGTTCCGTTAAGCTGCCCTAAATTGAACTTCTCCATATTCCCGATATACTGGATGTTGGCAATCGCCAGTGCGGCTTTCATTGCGCAGTCGATCTTATCCCCGTCCTTGTATGCATATAGGGCTGAGGCAAGAGTGCGTCCGTCCCCATTCAAAAGATCCTGCTTTGACATCCCATAGACAGTCTTGGGAAGCCCTTCTGATTTTTTATAATACAAATAGATGTCATCAGAGCCTTTTTCCGGAATGGCTTTCAGATGCATGTTTTTTAATACGTTCTTTACTTCTTTGTCCTGTAACAGAACTTTTACAGCCTGGTCCCTTTCTTTGTCCGGGAATTTCCTTTTTTCCGTGTCCTTCTGGGGATCAGGTTTATCCTTCTTGTCTTTGTCCGGGCCCTCTTTCTTGCCGTTATCTCCACTCTTGTCCGGATTGGGTTCTGCACGTCCCCCAGCTTTTTCCCCATAGGCCCTCCGGAATGTCTCACCAATTGCAATACGGCTGTTTGCACCAAAAAGAAGATTGGAGGCGACAGTATGCATAAGATATGCGGCAGAGGCCAAAATCCCTGCAAAAAAGCCCAGAATTTCCCCTCGTATGCCATGGTTAAAGCCATCCTCCTGGTAATCCCTTTCAGATTCATATATGATTTCCTTCCCTGATGCTGTGCCATCCTTTTCCTGTATGGCGTCTTTTTTTGATGTGGGACGCACGTCATCTGTCCCGTCAAAATCATATTCCAGGTCCTCCATATCCTCATCCCGGTCATAGTAATTATCGTCTAATATGGAGTCTTCCTCCCAGTCTTTACCCATAAAATCTCTCCCTGCCTTTCTATAGTCATTGTTGTGGGCTCCTGTTTGTCAAAATGGTTAAACTGCTCCCCGAATAATCGGCAAAAAAGCCGCCATATGGCGGCTTTTTCATAGATGGATTAAAATTTTCCTTTTTTATGGAGGACAATCAGGACGACCGCAACAATGACTGCAGCAATCATCACAGGCAGCCCTTTCACGATGGAAAACTCCGTCCGTTCTTCATCATCCTGCTCGTTCCCTTCCTCATCGTAATAGATTACTTCTGCGTCTTCCGAAGGGTCACCAGTGGTCCCCTGCCCGGAATTACCGCTGTCCAGCTGGTCTGCTTCTTCCTGCGTTATGCCATTCCCTCCGGATGCTTCAGAGGTATCAGATGTTTCTTCCTGCATCTGGCGTTCGCTTAATGCTGCATACCAGTCCCCGACTGTTTCCCCGTCTAATTTTGCAATGGTAGAATCCGGGTACAGGGAATAAACAGATCCTGCCTGGCTGGTCCCGATACCCAGGATCAGTTCATCCACCCCGCCTGACTGTACCTGAAATGAGGTATTAACCGCAAATCCCTGCGTAATTACCTCTTCACTTGACCCATTGTATGTGATATCCGTCACTACATAGCTGCCTGCTTCCATCTCGGCCACGCAGCTTCTGTCAGCGTATTCATAAGCGTTTACATCAACTGTCCCGGTTGCCCCGGCATTGTCCCGATATGAGATTGTAAATGTGTCCCCGTCCTGCGGTGTAACAGTTGGTGAATAGGAAACTTTGACAGACAGCTGCCCCAACTGTGTCTCAGCTGCATGTACCGGGATTACAGAAAAACAGGTGAAGGCCGCTAAAAACAGTATTAAAAATTTTTTCATTGATTTTAATTTTTTCTCTTTCAATGGTCATCATCCTCCTTAGAAACGCGGAACCCTGATTTTAACATTTCGTCCTCAAGTTCCTGTTTATTTTTTGAATAATCCGGGTTTGCAAGGCGCTTCTTGACGGATTCCTCGTATGGATTGTACTGGTTTTTCTTCTTTTCCTCTTCCGCAAGCGCAATGCTTTCCTTCAGCTCATTGATCTGACGATTTAGTTCCTCATCAGCTTCGCGGATCATAGAATTGATATCCGCTGCCTCATCAATGACAGGGATTGTAGCATTGTTATCCCATCCCATAATCAACCGGAGCTTATCTTCTGCTTCATAACTATCAGTAAAAACCAGGTAGTGCATAATAAAATAGAAGGCCCCATCCAGCAAAAGCGGGACGATGGTCAGGGTCAGCATTTGATTATCTTTTTCAGAATCCATCAGTCCGGACATCCACTCATCCATGACTGTTTTCGCAGCAAAGAACTCTGTCCGGTTCCCCTTTGGGAAATCGGCAGTAACGACTGCGCATCCTCCAGACATAGATACTTGGATCGCGGCATTGGAAAGGACAATATTTTTCAAGGATATAACTTCCTGTTCCGATTTGAGTTCGTCAATGGCGAGTGTTGCAGCCGAAAGCGGCAGCCCATTCGCATCTTTTCCGTTTGAAAGATATAAAATCTTTTCCCATGTAATTTGGCTTTCCATAAATTTATGGCAACTCCTGCCATGGCCCCTCCATGGAAGGAATTGCCCATCCTCCTTTCCTATAATATTCGGCAGGGTGCTTTGCCTCGCCTGCCCCTGCTCAGGACTGTGTATTAACGTGCGCCAGGGCGGACCAGCCACCCTGGCAGGTTGAGGATCTTATGTCTCGGATGGTTTTGTCGTCATCAGTTTATACAGCTTTGTATCTTTCGGGAACGAATCATTCAGCGGAATAATCTCATTCTCAATCCATAACAGCCCCATACCCGGCTTCGCTGCATTGATATAACGCTGTTCCTCTGTGCTGATATTAAGCATGTCAGAGAGCTGCTGGCGGTTCATTGCCGTCTGGCCCAGGATCACTACAATAGAACTGGTGTTGATGATGGTACGTGCTTCTTCACTTTTCATCATGTCTTCCACGTTCTGCGTAATGGCCGTCGGGATTCCATTCCATTTTCTGGCACGTTTCCAGATCTGGGCTATGTAAGAAGCAGATGTCTGTGTATTCATCATCAGATAGAACTCATCGATATAGATCCATGTGCTTTTCCCTTCCGCTTTATTCTGGATCATTTTATTCCAGATATGGTCAAAACAGATCTGCAACCCGAGTTCTTTCAGCCCCGGGCCAATGTCCCTGATATTAAATACGGTAAAGCGGTTGTTGATCTCCATATTGGTATGTCCGGAAAAGATGTCAAGCCCGCCTTTTACATACCGTTCCAGCGAAAGAGCGAGTGTCTGCGCATCCTGTGATGGCATCATCATGAGCTCGTTGTAAAAATCGAGTAATGTCGGCGCATGTTCTGTATCTATGTCTTTTCCAGTCATTTTCAGGTAATTGACATAATCATCATAAATTGATGTCGCACATTTATCTATGATTGAGAGGTCCATCGGTGAAAGCCCAAGCTTTCCGCCGATCATAATATCGCAGATTGTTTGGATGAACCCTGTTTTTAATTTAACGGGATTCTCATTTTCCTCTGCGTTTTTCAGATTAAGATCAAACGGATTCAGACGGTAGTTAGATCCTGCCGCGAGCTTGATTTCCGCCCCGCCGAACGCCCTTGCGAGAGGCGCATAGTCAATTCCCTCCGGATCAATTACATAAACTTCATCATTCGGGTTTGCAAGGAGCACGTTGATAATCTCACGTTTCGCAGAAAATGATTTCCCGGCCCCGGGCATTCCGAGGATGCATCCGTTCGGATTAAATAAGGAATGCTTCCGGTCAAAAAAGATCATATTGCGGCTCGCTGCGTTTAACCCGTAATAAATCCCGGTCGGCTGGTTGATCTCACGGACGTTAAACGGGATAATCGCGCCAATTGAATTGGATGTCATAAGTCTCTGGATCTCAAGCTGGTTATTTCCGATCGGAAGGGATGAATTGAATCCCTGTTCCTGTTGCATGGAAAGAGGCTTGATTGTGACAAGGCATTTCGCAGCCAGGGTTTTCAGCTCTTTTTCAAACTGCCCGAGTTCCTCCATTGTCGCGGCAAAAACCGTGATCACGATATTTGTTACAAAGAGCCGGTTATTGTCTTTGGAAAGCCCGTCAATCAGTTCCTTTGCCTCCTCTTTTGCATCTTGGGTGTCTGGGCTGATCAGGGACGGGTCGTAACCGCTTCTGGATGCCTTCTTCTGCGTCTCAAGGATGGCAGCCGCAATATTTGTCCGCTGGTTCCTGATCAGCTTTATTGCTTCATCGTCCGGGATTGCATTGAAATAAGCGCTTACAATCATATTGGCGGGAAGGGAGGAAAGATCCGACATCATGGATGCCTTGAGCCAGGTCGGGTAGTTGGAAATATAGTAGCACCGTGCGTACATGTTGCCGATCATAAAATCGGAGGATTTGAACTCCATCCCCGACGGGGCAATCAGATCTTTTGTCGTAATTCCTTGATTTGCCAGATTTTCCAGGCTGAACGATTCTGATTCATACCCATCGTAGATTCGTTTTTGGCATAGCGGAACTACTGAATCCTGATTGTAGATCGAGTTCAATAATTCCAATCTGTCTACGGTATCCATCGGCTCCGCAGGATGCTGGGTAATAGATTTGATCCCTTCATCTACGGTATGATCCATCTGCCCGAACCTTTCATACGCTTTAAGTGGGTCCTCATCTTCGATGGTAAGGGTCAGTATTTTTATACTTTCAAGGTTATTTTTTGCCACAGACAGATTCTTCACCAGCATTTGGTTATATTCCGACCTGTAGCCATCAAGCCCATCACCAGCCATCTTAATCAGGACTTTATCCTGGAACTGCATAATATCAATTGTTTTGTTGTAGATTGTGATTTCCGCTGTTGTTCCCTGTGGGAGGGAACTGATAAACTCACTGTACCCTCCGGCTATTCTCCACTGATTTTGTGTAGATGCAGTCTTAAAGTTTGCTTCCGGGAGTAGATAGCTTTTGGAAAAGACTCCCGGACGGACTTCCATGATCCCATCTTTGTAGACTGCTTCGTAAGGGATGCTTTCCTCAATCGTTTTTGGAATATGCATCTGCTCTTTTTTCTTTGCCTTTCTTAACTTCATTTAAACGCCTTAACCCCCTTTTTCTCGGCTTTTTCGCGGTTTTTCTTTAAATTCTTTTCAGATATTTTTTTTTCGTCTTTGTAGATAACGTTCTTTGCTTTGCGCTTAGTCGGCACAAGGAACGAACGCAGCAGGACAGATTTCAGGTATTTCTCCAGCGGGATCCCCTGCGGCTCTACCCATCCGAATGCTGCAATTGGTATATCAATGAAAATCAGGGCGTATATCATAAAATCGCCGGTAAGGTCAAACGGCACGAATACCAAGCTGTAAAGCAGGATATCGGATGCGGCCATTATGGCAAGACAGATTAACTGTCTGGCTGTAAACGGCCCGATCAATTTGGCCTTATAGGCCCGTATATCTTTCGGAATTTTTGCGTCTATCATAGAAATCTCCATTCCGCCGCCTTCCCGTTGGCGGCATAGTTGTCTTTTTTACAGGTTTGGACGGCAGCACCTTTTGGAAGGCTCATTCCTCTGCCGTCCTCTGTTTTCTGTTTTTTTATCAACAGGTTGAGTCATTGGCTAAACCCCTACTACATCTCCGGATATCTGTCCGGCCTTAAACATTGCGCCTATCGTGGAAAGCTGGATGGCAATTGCCGCAATCGCGACTGACCCGGACAGCATCTCAGAAGCATTCGCAACGGTCAGCGCATCCCCAATAGAGGGTACGAGTACTAGGATTACGTTTGCCTGAATCAGAGAGGAAGCATAAAGGATAATTAACATCGCGAAAAAGGTAAGCCCTTCCCTTACAAACTTTTTCAGGTAAAGGATTCCCGCACTGCGTGTCCCCTCGTCGAATAATTGGACAACACCGATTGGTGACATGATCGCCCTTGCAATGAGGGCAATTGCGCTGCTGATGGCAATTAAGTAGGCAACAGCTTTTGCAAGCCAGCCGAAGAACTTGATAACAAAACTCAGCAGGAATAGTCCCATATGCTCAAGATAACTTCCGATGGAAGATTCAAATTCACTTTCGAAGGCATCCTGCACTTCTGAGTAAGCCGGCCATACAGAGGGGTCGCTGTTCCCGTCATCGGGGAAGAATTCCAGGACGGATGAATATGGGTTCCCCGTGCCTGCATTCATGGACTCAACAGCTATGTCGTATAAGCCCGAAACCAGCTGGAACAGGAAGATGATGATTTCCTTCAGGTAGATCAGTACGATCATTGCGATAACGTAACGGATCAAAACAAGCACTAGCTGCTCAAAGGAAAGCATCTCCCTGGAAAACCGTCCTGACAGGTCAACATATAGGAAGATGGTCATACATGCCGCACCAATTGCCAGGAAGATATCAATAAAGCCCCCGATCTGTGACATCGTAAATATTTCCCGCAGCGCATCCATGATCGTCCCTATAAAATCTGCAACATCTGTAATAAGGGAGCCTGCAAAAAGGACGCTCAAAGCGTCAAAAATAGTACTTCCCATAACTTGTCAGAGGGCAGGAGTTTCCCGCCCTCCTCTCCTTCCTCCTTTGAATTACTGCAGGTAAGATAACAGGTCGAATGTTTCGACAACCTGCGGGAAAGCGATCAGGAAAGCGGAAACGATACACAATGTAGCGGCTCGTTGTTTCGTATCCGGATCGTCATTCTTAAACCCTAAAATCATCTGGCCAATACCGAAAGCTAACAGCAGGATTCCTACGCCAATGAAAATCGTGCCAAGCTGCTCAATGGCATTTTCGAGAAGGTCCGCAACAATGGCCTGCGCCGCAAAGACAGAACGGACTGGCAGCAATACGGATGCTGTGATAAAGAACACTGCATTCAGGAATAAAATCGGCGAATGAAATACGTCAATCCCGGAAACCGCAATCATTCTGGCGGGAATGGATAAGGCTGCCGTAATAAAGAGGGAGAGCATGACGATATTGGATACTGACTGTTTCCCATGTACTGGTTCCACTTCCGGCACCAATTCCACACTGGATTCATGCATTCCGAATTTACGAGTTTCCTTAGTCATTTTCCACGACTCCTTTCTATGATTTCTTGTACAGCCCCATCCGAGAAAAACGGATGATTTTGCTGTCGTTATAAATTGGTTAAGTTGACCAGCCCAAGGATGCAGGAGCATGAGCAAAGGCAGACAAGGGACAAAACATCGTAAATCCGTATATAGATACTGTAAAATTGGCGCAAAAAAGGAGCCCTAATCAGGCTCCGTAAAGTTTCTTCCGCACTTGCATAGTAGCTGAAGAGCTTGTCATTTCACGGACATGCTCAATGACAGAAAAAATCCCCTTTTTGGGAAACCATGTGTTCGCTGTTGTCATACAGTCCTGAGAACATCTTTTTTTCTTCAAAAAATATTTTTCATGGGTTCCCTGCCCACATAAAAAATGGGGAAACCCAGTATCTCACGCCTCCCTTTCCTGTTTCCTATGGTGATAAATTGCCTGCCCCAGGCCGAACTGGGCCAGGCTGATCACTGCAGCACCTAAAAATGTCCCAAAGTTATATTGTGCCGCCAGGATCAGGATCACGCACTGTGCAATGTACTGGGTCCATAATTTTTTTGAAATCTGTTCAGTCCCCAGAACAAACACGAACAAGATGATAATTAGGATGATCGCATACAATAGCGAAGCGGGATGGATGACTTTATGTACAGAAATCTGATCCAGTGTCGAAAAGAGTTTTTCGTATAACATGGATGGTTGTACTCCTTCAAAAATGGAAGGGTCTTCCAGATAGTACAGATATGAGGCGATTTCCGCATCGCTGGGATTTTTTAGTCCGCTTACGTTAAGGAACCCATCCATGTAGTCCCCCGACTGCCTTAGGATCGTACATACGGTATCAAGGGCTGTCGTCACTCTCTCGTGGATGACAGGGATATCACGGGTCATGGCAGAAAGGGAAATCAGATAAATTCCCTCCGGGATCAGGAAAACATTTTTCACCCGCGCGCGGAACAATAGAAGTAAGAGTGAAAATGCCCCTGACGCAAAGAAGATTGTAAAAATGAGGTTATCCGATATATTCCCAGTGACTGATAAGATAGCTTCCCATACCCTGTCATTTAAAATTAATAACGGTTCCATTTATCTTCTCCATAAATCACATTGCATACCTTAGCGTAGTAGGATGCTTCCTCTTTAATCTGGCTAAAACTAGATTCCGAAACCTTCAATGCAAGGTCCGGCTTTACACAGATCCAGGACTGCATGGCTTCCTCTGCGTTTTCGCTTTTCAGGACGATCGTCATAAATTGAAAGCAGCAGGATGGCGTCAATTCTGCCTTCAGTTCATGATTCATATGCCGGTTCAGCCTTGTGCGGAGCAAATAGATCAGAGTTGCCTTGGCTCTTTCAGTGTCGTGCAGGTCATCCGGTTTTTGTGTCGGACGGGTCTCTACCGTTTTATCTTCACTATCTTCCCCTGGCTTCTGCCTTTTGGGCGGGGCACTCCTTTTCTTTCTCTCGCCATGCTCGCCCTTAGCATCCGTTCTCTTTGCCCCCTTGGCTGGTGTTTCCTCCTGTTTCTGTATCAGGGCTACCGGGGATCTGCCAGCATCCCATCGTGGATCTTCCTCCGGCATGGTCGGCTCATGCTGCTGGATTGGGTCTTCCGGTGGTTCCTTATCCCGTACAGGTCTCCCGCCTTCCTGGATTTCACCTTCATTTGAAAATCCACTGAATACCGTCATCATGTAAGGGACAGGAGCTTCCTCCTGTTTGCGCTTCAGCTTAATCCTGTTAACCCCAAATGTTTTATTTGCCCCCACCCCAGAACAGAAAGTAAGAAGCTGGTCACACAACTTCTCATAAAATGGTTCCATGGACGGGCCTATAAAATAGATATTTTCATCCCCAGAGCATTCATTGACCAGCCGTTTTAAGATTTCATTTTCATCTTTCTGGATCACAGTGTCCCTTCCATTGAGGAAATAAATTACATTCTCCTTCATTTCAGGAGGATTCCCCTCCTCACACACAAGGTAGATCCGGTCCAGATCTGTCATTTTCCCGACACAGGTTGTGCTTGAAAGGTCATCCGGGGAAACAAGGAATATCCTTTCTTTATTTCTTTTCGACATCTGGCTTATTCATCCTCCGGCTGTAAAAACTCACTCATATCTAACTCAATATGTTCCCTTGGCGGGACGACTTTGAATCCATCCGCCACTAATACATGTTTTTCTATCTGGTCATCCGAAAGAGAAATCCCATGGCCTTTCGCGCTGAACATCCTGTTATAATATTGTGGTTCCCCGTTGTTATTTATATCAGTTACAACAGTTACAAACATTGGGATCCGGTACTTCTGGCAAAGCAGAAGCAGCTCATCCGCTTTATTTAATACTTCGAATACATAATCTTTCTTTTCCAATGTCCATTCTCCTCTCCTATCCCAAAGTCAACTACCCCGACCCGTAAAGGGATCAGGGCTTGCTAAAGGCTCCCTGCCCTAAACAGTTTCCTGGATTTGTGTCTCGCCCATCTGGTCCTAACGTAAGTCTCCCAGACTGCGCTTTTGCATGCGTTCCCCGGTACAGGGGACTGCGGACACATCGCCGGGTGGTTGACAGCACCCGTTTTTTTGGCTCCTCCCAGGGCATGCCTGGCAGGAAAATGTTTTTAATTCGTTTTTCGTGGCCCAAACCGGGGATTTGAGTCACCGGAAATATACAGCGTCCCAAGAAGCTGTATATTCATTGCACCTACACGGTCGTCGTTGGAACGGTAGCCGTAGCAGTCACAGGCATATTCATGCTGCATATGGCGGCGGTTCTCCTTCCGGATCCGTCCGCATTTCGGGCATCTCTGTGAAGTATAGGCTGCATCGAACTTCATGACTTCAGAGCCGGCGGCATGTGCTTTGTAAGCGAGATGCTGCTCCAGCTGGAAGAAGGACCAGGTTCTCAGGTCCTTACGCCCTTTGGCGTTCCGGTTGGAAAGAGTCTCTTCCGCAAAGCTGACGCCGGTCAGGTCTTCCAAAGCAAACAGCGTGCCTTCCCCGTATTGTTTGACGAGTGTCTTTGATATCTGGTGGTTGACATCAGACATCCAGCGGTTCTCTCGCCCGGAAATACGCCGGAGCGCACGTCTTGCGGATTTTGTGCCTTTTGCCTGGAGCTGGCTGCGGACGTTCTGGAAAGTGTCCCGTTTTGCCATGATCCGGGAACCGTCCATAAATTTGGTTTTCCCTGCTTCATCGTAAACGACTGCAAGGAAGCGCAGGCCACGGTCGCTGCCGACGACATGCGTCACAGAAGCAGGGGCAAATTCGCAGCTGCTTTCTTTCCTCATGGGGATGTGGAAATACCATTCTCCCTTCAGGGAAACAAGTTTTCCGGTGTCAAATGCCCATGTGCCGTCAAAGTACTCTTTAAAACACTCCGGCACGTCAAAGGATACCTTTATGCGTTGCCCAAGCGTATTCAGAGAAAGCAGCTTTCCCCCGGTGTCCTGGTCGGACACAAAAGAGTAATCCCGTCCCCGCACCAGGTCCGCCTGGGGACGGGTGAAATGGATTGGCTGCCACAGCCACTCCAGGGTACGCGGGATCGAGTGCCATTTACCGGCATCATCTTTGTAACGGTACGGCTTCTGGAGGAGCTGTTCCCGGACGGTTTTGTAACGTGCGGTCACTGTCTTAAATATAGACTGTGCCTTATATGATAGATGTAAAAAGATCCGTCAGGTCCTCCTCATTTAAGTCTTCCTGCGGAACATGGCCTTCCTTTTCCGCTGTTCTTTCCTCTGTTTCTGTTTTTAAAAAGGATCCGGATCCATTTGGTTCTTTATAAAACGAATCTGCCTGCTCCGTCGGATCCGGTGGTGGGCTTTGTCCTTGATGATTTGATCTTTCTTTTTTTGATAACGCGCTTCCTTTTTTGCGCGACGTGCTTTTCTCTTGTTTCTTCGTGAACGCTGCCGCATTTGCCATGCGCTTCCCCGCCCTTAAAAATTCATAATTGGAGCTGGGAAAATCCACGCACGGGATACAAAGATAAAGCCTCAGGATTGATTTCAGGAAGCAATTCCTGCGGCGCGGCGGGACTTGGGAGATCAGTTCAAGGATCCCCGCATCTTTTGCCGGATCCAATTTCAGGTACCGATGGAGGAAGGCTTTGTGGAATTCTGTTTTCTTCTCCCTTTTTTGCGGGAGTTTAATAGCAAAAACGTCCTGTTGGCAATATGCCGACAGGGAACAGTACAGCGCTTTGCAAAAATCAAATTCATATTCCTCCAGTATTTCATAAAGATCCGCATCGTGGGCACGATATATCCGTAAATGGATCCGAACCATAGCCTCACCCTCTTTCATGTCGCATCAAAAATGCCTTTTCTGTGGTTATTTCGATACCATGTAGCGATACATATAATAGCCGCGTACATTGGAATAGATCATTGGGATCTTATCGTTGTTAAGGTTCCCTGGCAGGATAACCAATGATTTCATTCCGGAAAGGTACTTCTGGATTTTTTCCATCCATGCAGCCCCCGTCCCCCCTGTCACAATCAGGTATTGGTAATCGCGGAAGGAACTGGTGATGCTTTTGGCTTTGTTGATCGCCGTTTGGAATACTTTGTCGTTCGCTTCCTCCAGGAAGGGCGCAATAGGTTTTTCTTCTTCTTGCATCGTATCCTCATTTAAGCAGATAATAGTTCCGGCAGTAAGCTTCTTTTGCAATGCCTGAAGGCGGATATCCTCACCCGTCTGTTTTAAGATCTGCGCAGACGTCTCACTTAGGACCTGTTTCATTCCAATCTCATCAATGCTGTCCCGACACACAATTGCCCGGTTTTTGATCCCATAAAAATCAAAGGTTCCAAACCCGATATCCATGACAAGGACATTGCTGAACAGTAACGACCGTGCATCCTTTGTATATTTCCCGTCATTCTGGATTAAAACAGAATACAGGGATCCTGCCGGCTGCGCCATAACGAAAATGTTGTCCTTTTTGATCTCCAATCCGTATTCTTTCCATTTCCCGTCCCCGATCCGGAGTTCGAATCTTGCAGGCTTTGACAGTGCTTTTTTTATCTCTGGTGTATCTGCCGTTTCATAGGCAGAAGGCAGCCCTGTCTGGATCAGGATCTCCCGGTTGTCCGTTTTGTACTCCAGGGCCATTGCAATTGCTGCGTTACAGAGGATCTGGAAATTGCGGTTCCCATACCGCTTCCTGGAATATAATTCCCCATCCGTATCATTCGTTTCAAGGGAGCCTGCCATGTTCTGCGCGGAATAACCCATGATATATAATTCTCCTGTTTTTAAATCACGGTAGAGGATGTCTTCCCCGGACGGGAACATCAATTCCTGGTCAAGCCTCCGGACATAGGATGGGAAACAAAAGTATCCGGATTCATGGCAGCATTTCATTGAGGAATATCCGGCGTCGAGGCCAATAATATAGTGGTTTCCTTTTGGGTTTTGTGCCCTGCGGATTTCCTGCCGTGTGCGGAATTTTGCTGTTTGCATATATTTCAACCTCCTTTGACTCCTCATTAATATGGTTGTGTTCATCTTACCTTGAAATTCCTGTTCAGGCTTTTTGCAGACGGGAAGAACCCCATACAGCTTCCGCCATATGAGGTTCCGGAAAATATCATTATTCGAAACGGACAAATTTGTCCGCCCGTACAGTGCTGATGCAAACCGGCACTCCATCCTGTTGTGCCTCGATCATCTGATTGTTCCCTATATAGATCCCAACATGTCCCGATGTGCAGCAAATATCTCCCGGCTCAGGTGTATAGACGGTTGTCCCCTGTGCTGCCTGCTCTTCTGCCGTCCGTGGGATCGAAATACCTGCTGCCTGGTAGCAGTATTGTACCAAACCTGAGCAGTCAAATGAATCTGGTCCGGTTGCCCCATACACATAAGGCTTCCCGAGCTGCGCATAGGCTGTGTCTACGATCGCCTGGGCTGTCGTAGATGATGCCTCCGTCCCTTTATACATTTCATAAAAACTGTGGGCATAATTTATTCTTTCTTGCATAGCTGGAACTGATGCACGGGTAAATGTACGCTCAAAGATCTCCGTTGCAGTATCTATATCAGTCATTGCCTTAAATTCTTCTACGGTTACAGGATCGGGCCACCATGTAACAGTGCCATTATCATAGGTATAAGTCCCATGCCCGGTATAAGTAGAAAACACCTGGGGCATTTCAATGATAATGAAATCGAGCTGGCACTCCAGGTCTGTCCACTCCTTGCCCTGGGAATTTGCGTATTCTGACATTGTAAGCCACCGTCCCGTCCCAAGGTTATAATTCTCCCACTGTGCAATTCCAGCAGCAGGGCCTGCGCCATTCCCTTGAATCCTTGTAGGATCCAAGCCTGATTCCCGCATAAGATTACCCATGATTGCTGCAGTAGATTCCTCCGAAAATCCGGCTGACCGGAAATAATTCCAAACCTGTTGTGATGTTTCTGTACCTGACAGTACGCCGAAATTATCCTGAAGCGAGCAGTTAAATAATTCATTGAAGTAGTAAGTCGTAAGTGTCACATCGGCATCCGTCACATTATAAGGCTCGCCGTTCTCATCTGTGTAGGTGTATACATGGGTAACAATGCTCGTTGTGTGTGAGCCGTTATATAGCCGGCGTATGTAATCGCGGACTTCATCTTCACCGGCGCTTTCAAGGTCGAAATCATAGTAGACAGTAGCCATGCACAATAGCTCTGCCGCATTGGTTGTCTGGTTGATCGGGTAGGACGGCTGGTTTTCTTCCAGGGCATAGACGTCAGCATCCTTTACGTCCTGGTATGTAACCGTAACGTTCCGGTATCTGGAGCTTAAGCTTGCAATCTCCTGGTTCTGTTCCTCATAAGATTCTTCAATTTGGTTGATTGCAGCGTCTATGATTGTTTCCTCATGCGCGGTAAAGTCAAACGCGGAAATGATCGCCATGATTGCCGCCATAATCAGGATGATAAGAAGGACGATTCCAACGACAACGGAGAGCCCGATCACAAGGAAACTGGATATGGTATAAACCGTAGTCATAACGACGCTGACGGCCCGCGCGATCACCGACCCTACTGCATTTGGGATCCGTAGTACTTTTCCGGCTACACGGATCGGCTTTTTCAGGAATGTCCGGTTCAGCCTTTCTGTGATGTTCCTTTTCAGGTTCTGGGTTGCCCGTTTCCTCCAGGCACGTACTCCAAACGGGTCATGGCGGAACCGCTGGAAGCGGTCACGATGCCTGCTGTAGCCTTTGGAGAGCCGTTCTGCCCCGGTTTTTACGGTATCGGCAGTTTTCTTGGTGGTCTGGAACCCTTTGCCCTGCTTGATGCTATCCGGCAGGTGTTTCGCGGCTTTTCCGGCAGCCCATGCCGCAGCTTTCGCTCCCTGAAGGGCAGCGATCCTTGCCGTTTTCCCGACGGACCGGATTAGATAGAGCGCAGCACGCAAAGTTGCCTTGGACCGAAGCGCAATCTGATATGCAAGATAGAGGCCATACCCTCCGTCAGTTTGGCGCAAATACCTTCCGATCCATCTCCTTCCTGCCATGGAAAATCCCCTGAGGCGTTTGTTCCTTCCTAAGAGGACCTGTGCATGCATCCCGTCACGGTAAACCGTTTTTATCAGTTCCCTTAATTCTTCCGGGAGGTTTTTGTTGTCCCTGAGAAAACGCATCGCGTTATACAGCCCGACTTTCCCAGTCCCACGGATCACTGTACCATATTCTTTCTTTAAATACGCATTGATCCCTTGTTGTAACTGCAGGAGATCTTTCTTTTTCGTAATGCTCCAGTCAATCCCGTATCTGGCCCGCATGGACTTTCCGCCTGCTTTTTCAAGGAAGTCATTATAGCGGTTGATGTTCCGGGTCAAGTTCTTTTCTAAAGAGTGCGCCAGTTGGATCCTTGCGTTGTCCGCAATTACAACTGAGGACGTGACCAATGTGTCATAAGTCAGTTCACCGCCCTTGCGGGCATCAGTCCCATAGGTTGTGATATCAATCAGATACCGGATTGTAGATTTTACGGATAGCTTTTCCAGATCCGAAAACCGGAACATTTTTGTGCCATGGGAACGGAACTTCTGCATATCAAGTTTCCCGTCTGTAATGATCTCGTTTAACGCAGCATTCTCGCCATCCGCAGCCACCTCAGCCTCATTTTCCTGCTGCTGCATGGAATAGATGCTGAAAGCGGAAGCAGGCACAATCCTGTTTCCGTCCAGAGCCACCTTTTTTTTCCAGGCTTTTGGCCCC
This sequence comes from Ruminococcus turbiniformis, assembly GCF_020687545.1. Classification (GTDB taxonomy): domain Bacteria; phylum Bacillota; class Clostridia; order Lachnospirales; family Lachnospiraceae; genus Mediterraneibacter; species Mediterraneibacter turbiniformis. The sequence continues at coordinate 39,073 of NZ_JAJEQX010000014.1, forward strand.
CCTGTAAAGCGGTTTGCTGCTTGCTCAAACTTTGTCTCCCTGGCATGCCCTTTCTGGAAATGGGTGCTCTCCTGTTCCCATGCATAGTTAGCATGTCCAGTGTCGTCCGGTAAATGCTGCCTGAATCCGGTATTTCTGCTTGAATTCTCCAGATGTGAAATGTCAGTGTTCTTATCGGTTTTCCCGGATGTATTCTCTTTTGGCTGCCACGGATTGTTTCCATCAATAGTGGAATGTCCGGGCGCACTTCCGGAGGAGAAAGAAGGACTCCCATAATTCCCTTTCCCGCCGAGCCCCCGGCTTTTCGCTTCAAACATTTTCTGTGCGTCAAGCACATTTCTATTGACTCCCAAAAAACCTGGCCCGGTCCGAAATTGCTCATGATTTTGGTCATGGCTGTTGTCTTTTTTTTCATGGAAAGATGGCCCATGTCCTGAATGTTGGCCATCAGGACTCTCCATGGTATGGGCCATTATATTATGATGATCTCCATTATCCCGCCCGTGATTAAGGTTTGTCTCTTTGTCCTGCTCCTTTTTCTGCGCAGACGATATATAATCGGGACGATAGCCGGAACTGTTATAAGGGCTGGATACGCTTTCCGGCGGTCTTCTACTTTGCGTAAGACTGCGATTCTTTCGTTCAAATTCCTGTTGTGCATCCAACACATTTTTATTCACTCCCGGAATGCCTGTATGCCCATCAAATGAGCCGGGACTGCTTTCATTTCCGGCCTTTTTATCGGCCATAAAATGTTGATAGCCTTTTTCTTCCTGACGTTTTGCCTGGGATGGGCTATCTACAGTTGCCGCTTGATGATCTTTTGAATTATGTATGGCTGCATTTCCGGGCTTTTCCTGATCATTTTCCGTTTTCTGCCCGCTGTATCGATTCTCAGTTGTTCCCCAGGCATGCGCTGTACTTTTGCCATTTTCGGCCCTGTCTCTCGATCTTTGTTGTGGTTCTGAGTATGGCTCGGAATGGCCGGAACGGAAATGCTGTTTATTATCTGACTCCCCCGCTTCTGGATGATAGGGATATTCAGCCTTCCCAGAAGAAGAAAGGCTCTGCTGTTGGCCGGTTTGCTGCTTTCCGGAAGAGCTTCTGTTCTCCCCACGGGTCCGCGCCTTCTTAAGAAATATTTTTTGTTCATCCTGTAAATTTTTGTTTATAATTGGTTTCTTTTTTTTGTCCACGTAAAACGGTCCCTCCTTATCTTCTGGTCAACAGCAATTATTATTTCCTGCGGGCCACCGCTTTCAGAACCCGGTATATGGCATAAGCGGTTAACAAGCCATTGAATGGATCGCAGATATAAAAAGCTGATAAGATTTAGAGTTAATGGTAAACATGAAATAATCTGCCCCATCCACCAGATTCAGGATATAATCATTGGACAGTTCTGCTTTATTCAGTCCAATTGCGGCACCTACCATTGTTTTCGCCCCGATATCTGAAAACAGGATTCCTTTTTCCTGTCCTGCGCTGATCATGGAAGTTTCAAGCAGCTCAGGCAGTGCTTTTGCCTGGATGCCCTTGATTGTGGCAACCGGGATCTCCTGCCCAGAAGACAGAATAAACTGCTCAACAATCGCATTAATGGTATCAATTTTCCCTCTGGCTAAGATCTCTGTATCCAGTACCAAAGAATTGAATGCCTGGTTTTCGTCCCCATCCAGTTTCAGGTCATCCGTGCTTTGGCTTTCCGATACTTCTGTTTCTACATATTCCTGTATCTCTGCTTCTGCCTTCAGCAAAAAGTCCAGATTGATTTTTGTATTATCGAATGCCGGAATCTTTTTATAATAGAAGGCATTCTTTTCATCAGCGTCTGCTGTGGCTTGATACAATGGATGTTTCTCATAGATATATTTTTTGTCCATCACAGGTCGCATCCCCTGCATAAAGATAATCTCATCGGTAGAATCCATTCGGCCGATCTCATCCGGGGTCATAACTTCACGTTTCGTCTGCTGGAAATTCCTGTTTGAGTTTCCACCCATCCTTCCGCCCCGGCTGATCCCTCTTGACCTTGTAGTGACTGTAGCTGTTCCTAACTTGTCAGAAAAATATTTTAGGGTATTTTGTTCCTGTCCCCCGAGGAAGATCAGTGTAGAACAGTTTGCAATTACCGTCCTCCAGTCATCTTTATACATCGCTTCTATCTGGGAAAGGTCCTGAAGGATTACTGTAGCTGAAATATTGTATTTACGCATGGTTGATAATCGGGATTGGAAATCAGGAATTTCACCCATATTTGGGAACTCGTCCATCATGCATCTTACATGATACTTCAGCCGTTCCGAACCGGTCGTTGCTTTTTGCTCCTCCCCTTTAAAATACAGGGTTTCGAAAAGCTGTGAATAAAGCATTGCCGTTAAAAATGAATAAGTCCAGTCTGCCTGCGGCACAATAATAAACAGCGCTGTCTTCTCATCCCCCAGTTTGTCCAACTCCAATGTATCCGTTTTCGTAAGGTTTGCCAGCTGTGGTGTCATAAATGGCTGGAGTCTTGCAATACAGGAAATAATAATGCTTTTCAGTGTTTTCCCTGCGCCCTGCTTGAAAGAACTATAAAACTTCCATGCCAGTGAATCCCGGGGAGCCTCATCAAACATCTTATCAAGGGGTGATTTGGCAAACGGATTAGCTTCATCGACAAGGGACATATTGATCATATTGACAATAGACGAAAAATTACGCCTGCTTGTGTCATGGTTAACCTCAATCAGGTAAAAAATACAGGCTGAGTAGAGTAATTTTTCGGAATTGATCCAGAATTCATCCCCTTTGCTGTCCTTAATTGAAGTATTATTGATTAAACAGTCAATTACCATCCTTACCCCGGCTTCATCGCGAATATAATTCAGGGGATTGTACTGGTTGGAATGCCCCATATCGGTAATATTAAATATTTTTATTTTATATCCATGCTCAGATAGGACTTTCCCGAGTGATTGGATGATTTCGCCGGACGGATCGGTTATCACCCACGAACAATTGCTGAGATTTAAGATATTCGGCTTGACCACAAATCTTGTCTTTCCTGTTCCCGCGCCGCCGACGACTAAAACGTTGTTATTGAGACCACGCATCTTCCGGTCATTGACGGGCTTACGGAATGTTTTCCCCATGATCATGTTGGGAGAAGGCAGGTTTGGGTCCGATGGTTCCGGATCTACATAATTTTTATTGTATGCCTCAAGGTCATTTGTGGTCATAAATCCACCTGTCCCGGCGACTTCATCAAGCTTGTAGGTATAGTTCCTTGCATTTTCCAGGCTTACCATAAAATAGAAAATAATACCTACAACTACCCCTGAAGCAACCCCGCCGACAAAAAACATAATGTTTACAGGCGGCAGTAGATGAAACGACAATATTTCACTAAGCGCCATGGAAAAAGAAGAGCCAAATTCTTCACCTGTGTCTGACATAATCGCGAAAGTGTATCCTCCGATATAGAAAGAGAGGATACTTACAACAACACTCATGTAGATTGTTATAAGTTTTGAATCTTCCTTCCGCTGCTGCTCTGTTACAGCCATCTTGCTTACCTCCAATCAAGTATTTCCTGCTTGCCAGTTAATTTTGCCAGTTAATATGGAACAAATGACAGCCTGAAACTCCCTAATGCATGCTTTCAGACTGCAAGCTTCCCCTTACCCGTTTCCGGTTCAGGCATTCGTTTCCCGGTCATCAGGGATCATATTTTCATTCCGGTCGTTCATAACTTCTACTGCAAGGTCGTCCCGTGAGAAGTCGCGGTCAATCTGTTCCACCATTTCCACATCGCCATCCATGATCGCATTCGCGAACTGCTCCTGGTTGAGATCGACCTGGATAATCTCATCACGGAACCCACGGAAGATACTGCGTGCGTCATCGTATAGGATCGGGTCGTTCGTTTCCCTGAGTTCCTTCATGTCATGGACAGCATCGGAATTGATCTGTTCCAGGCTTTCAAATTCCTCCTTGCGCATTTCGTTGTTTGTATAAGCATAGGCATACACAATTTGTTCCGGATTTTCCTGTGCCAGCTTCCATTCATATAATTCTTTCTGGGCTTCCATTTTCTTGATTTCTTCCATTTCAGCCGGAGTTGGGGTTGGCCTGTCAGAAGACGAATCTTTTACAATTTCCTTTTTCCTCACAAAATCCGCTTCCTGGTATTCTTCAAATGCCTCTCCATCAAGTTCTTGCGGATTATCCATCATCCCAATATACAGGACGATCTTATTTTCCCGGTCCGGATCCGAATAGTCCAGTACGCTTTCTGCCCCTCCGTATTCATGGAAAGTGACTTTATCCGCAGACGCAATCATATAGTTCCCTTTCATGTCGCCAATATAGAATGGGACATTATCTTTCTTCCCCTGTACTGTATAAATTAAGGACCGTTTTTTGGACTCCTCATAATCAATCTGCTTTTTCAGCGCTTCAAACGCTTTCGGGTAAGTTTTCTGGATCGCAAGGGTCATTTTTGCATTTTCCATCACACTCCGGTCTGCTCTTGGATAGTACAGGCTGTATTTCTTGCCGGTTCCAGGTTCTATTGCAACAGATACGCCCTGTTGCTTTGCGTATTCCGCCAGGATTGTGCAGTCATATTTGTCAAGGGAACTGATCCTTTGCACACTGCCGTTTGCCTGTATGAAGACAACATCTTTCGCCTGGATCCCACCCCTGTTATGCTGGCATCTGTATTCATTGACGATCTTATTTACTTCCTGTGCGTCTTTATCCGCATAAATAAAGATCTTGTTTCCTCCGCTTGTTACAAGTCCTGATTTGATATACTCGATTGCATTCTGCCGTAGCTTCCTTTCAATCTCCGGAGCTGCCTCCTTCGAACAGGTAATAAATTCACACCTCCCGCCTTTCTTGATATGCTCCAGCAGTTCGCTGTTGCTCCGGTCACGGGTCAGGTTGTTAACCAAACCATAAAGTGTATCGGTAAGTGTTGATGATGCACGCAAAAACAAATCTGTCTGCTTAAAGAGCAGATTGACTGTCCTGTCAATATCCGATTGCAGCATAGTAGTAACCTCCTGTTTGAATTGGCGTTACGGGTGTTTCTTCCAACCGTGCCAAAGCTTCCTGTAAAAATAATGTGGGCAGTCTCTGTCTGCACCCTGGTCATTTCGTAATATCTAATATGGTTAATTGCATAGCTTGAGGCTGCCTGCGCTACAATCTTCTCCTGACCGCGCGGCGGATCCGGATCCGCGAAAAAAGGGATGCCTCCCCTGTGAAAGAAAGGCATCCTTTTTGTGGATCTTTTTTCTGTATTTTTTCGTTTCTGCTTGATGGTCTGGGATTTTGGCTATCCCACTATTGTTGGTTCCTACTGCTGCTACTGGAAACATTCCGCAACTTCTTTGCAGGCATTGATCGCGTCCCATTCTTCCTGCGTGGGGTTATCTTTCGAAACAATCTTCCTGCACCATTCGATCACAACGTTAATCGTGTCACTCTCATCATCCCCTGGCTCATATGTATCAAACTGCTCCTTTATCGGTTCCTCTGCTTCATCTATAGAGGGCCCAGTTGCATAGCCAAGGTTATATTTGCTCATGATTTCGTCAATATCATCAAGCGCAATCTCCTCCTGGTGCGGTTTTGATGTTTTCGTAGATTCTGCAATTGCCTGCTTTACGGGGACATCATTTTTGATTTTCTGGATTGCTTTATTCTGTTCTTCTACTGGCAGTACGGCAAGCTTTGCGCCATCCTTCGGGCTGATCTCTGTGTTTGTAACCATTTCTTTTAACTCATTAGTCCCTTTTACAAAGACGGTCCGCCAGAAGCGGCTATAGCGCGGGGATAGTTTCAGATATTTCGAAATCTCATTAGCGAGCTGCCTTTGTTCTAATTCTCCGTTGTCTACCATGTGCATCAAAGTATTAATTACATCCGCACGGTGAATATTTTTTTCTTCGATGCTCGATTCCCTTGCTTCCAGGTTCCCTGTATCGATACGCAGCTGCTGGATGTCAGTTGGCATTGTTGCATCACCGACGATGTGGCATGGGACCATGCCGTCAGGATATAATTCCCGGAAAGCTGATACCCTGCGCTGCCCGCTGATCAAGGTATAATACCCTTCATCTTCTGAACGGATGACTGCCACAGGGTCCTGGATTCCAAACGTATGGATGCTGTCTTTTAAGTCCTGAAGATCTTCTTCTTTCCATTTGTTCAGTGGATTGTTCCGGATCCGGTCTACTGGAATCATGATAAAATCTTTACTGGTTTCCTGCTGTGCGTTTGTTTTACTCATAATTTTACCTCCGATTTTTTTTCTGTTTTTTTGTGCTGCTAATATGACGAAATTTGATATTTAGAATTCCTTTTCTTTAAAATTTAATAAAATTTTAATAAATGCAAAGGATAACGGCTACCAATTCGACCGTAGCCTTGTAGACAACAGCGTACACCTTTTCCGTTCGGCTCCATTTTGAACGGCATATTCAAAAGAATGGTTCACACTGTAGATGTATACTTTTTCGGTTGCCCGAGTGATCGCAGTATAAAGGATCCTTCTTGTAAGCATCCCTTTGGAGTAATCCGGCAATAAAATATAGACTTCCCTATAAGCACTGCCCTGGCTCTTATGAATGGTTATGCAGTAAGCCAGATCCACATCCCTGATATTGCTCTTTCCTATCCGTATGTCCTGTCCTCGGATCCGGACGGTCAGGGAATCACCGTCGCCGTCAACCACATCCCCGACATCCCCGTTATAAATCCCTTTTTCATAGTCCGTCTTTGTGATAATAATGGAATCACCGAGATAGAATGATTTTGCCCCATATTTCATGCATAGTTTTGCTTTGGGGTCCTGATACAATTTGTTGATAAGGTTTGTCCCAAGCCCTTCCTTCTTCACGGTAGTCAGGATCTGGATGCCTTCCTCCCTGCTTTTGGGGATCTTCTCCCTTGCCTCCTGCACCGAATCAAAATCCAGGATCTGGAAGGTTTTGTCCTGGTCAACTTTCCCATACCCGTTATTGATCCGTTCCGCGTTCTCGTATATCGTTCCCCTGTTACGGATCACTTCATTGAGCCTGTATACATCAACCTGTCCGGATCGGATCAGTTCGCTTAAGACGTTCCCGTATTCAACACTCTGTAACTGGTCTTCATCTCCAACAAGGATAAGGATTGCTCCGCTTTTTATAGCCTTAAACAATAGGGAAGCAAGCTTTAGACCGAGCATCGAAACCTCATCGACAATAATCAAGTCTCCAGGTAGCGGGTTGTTCGGCCCTTTTGATGATAGGGATTCCGCATAGGGCCGTATATCCAATAGACGGTAGATTGTTACGGCCTGCATCCCGGTAGCGTCGCTTAAGACTTGGGAAGCTCGCCCCGTTGTAGCTGCCAACTGGATCACTGAGGACGGTTCAAAGGCTTCAAGGAATCCCCGGATTACTGACGTTTTTCCGCTTCCAGGAGGCCCCGTCAGTATTTTTACGCCGCTTGTTTTCAGGGCGTCAAATGCCGCCCTTTGGTTTCTGGTATACTTAATCCCCAATTTTTCCTCAACCTCCTTGGGGCTCTGGATCTGGTAGTTCTTATGTCTTAACTGGAGTCTCCTGAAATGACTGATAAATAAACTCTCTTCCTCATAAATTTTTCTTTCGTAAATATAGATGGTTCCTTTATATTCGATGATTTTGATCTTGTCCTGCAGTTGATGGAGCGCCATATTTACCATAGCCATTGTGATTGGATAATCCTGCCTGCGGTTGATATAATCCAGGAGACTTTTAGCCGTCAGACAGGTATTCCCGATATTTCTTGATCGCAGCAGAGCGTCTATTATATAGGCGCAAAGCCTTGATGGTGCATAGCCCTGGATTCCCTGATACCTTTTTGCCATTTGATCCGCTATACGGATATCTATATCGTGGTACAAGCAGGCACGGTATAAGTGCAGGATAAAATTGGAGTAGGTTATATGCCTGTCTAACAGTGCGCTGATCCGGTCAATTGGGACATTATATTCCTGCAGGATTTTCGTAATCTTTTCCCGGTCGGATAATTCAGACAGCCTTCTGATAATCATGTCGGGATCCTTAACACGCATTTCCATAAGTTTTTCCCTGGCAGTGCTGTCTAAATGCAGTAAATTCCCGATCCCGGAAATACGACTGGCCTGATTTGGAGTTAACCATGGGGCCGCATAATCCAACAGAAGCTTTCCTTCTCCCACTCCTGTAGATGGGAGCCGGTCAGATGTCACTTGAAAAACGCCATGTTTGTCCCACTCGCCATCCAAAATAACAGGCATTTTTTTCCGGTAGATCCCCACTTTGCCTCTGCAAGTGATCAGCCCGTCACAGACATGAGGGCAGCTTGACATAGGCTGTGCCAGAAATTCTGTAATTCCGGTTATGTCATCTTGGGATATCGTTTTCCAATAAATTACATCCATCGCTCGTCTCCTCATATCAATCATACACAGGAATATGGAATGGATTTTTTTGCAGATATCTTTCATATTTATTTTTGAAAAAAACAGAAGGAGGTGCAGGCAGGGACGAGTCCTGATGCTACGAACAACCGGGCATATTTTAGCCGTCTGAGCGGGTTTGGCAGTCGTGGTACCCTGCCGAATATTATGGACACATTGTATCTGAATTATGAAAACTATTTGATTGGAGCAACGAATGACATCGGAATGCAGAACTTTTTCGGGGCTGAGCCGGGCGGGGCAAACCAGCAGCGTGCTGTCTCCTGTATAAAATATGCCCTTGAGGAAGTACTGGGATGGGATATGGAAGAATGCATCCAGAAATTTGACTCTTATATTTTATCCTTGATGAAATTGGAACGGCTTGCGGACTTCATTGAATATCCCGATGAGGTTGAGCCCCGTGATACCAGATATATCTTATCATTGATGTATCCGAAAAGAGTGCATCTTAATTTAAGGCAACTTGTTATTGAGGTGTATGACCGGGTGCTAAACCATGAATCACATTTCCCAAAGGAATATTTTTCCGGGCCGAATGGGTTCTTCCGGTACTGCATCTGCCTACAATATTTGATTACCAATTATCATCCGGTAGAATCCATTGACGAACTATATCAGTTTTTAATGTCAAACGATGGTTCCCGGTTCCTGATGGAATACCGGCTTAAGGTACCGGCGGATCATTTGGAAATTGATCTCCTTGACTGTGTACATGAGATAACGGACCACGACGAAAACAGTTCATTATACTATGGTTACTATCAGTTCTTAAGGGAACTCGGCAAGGCAAATGCCGCATCGTAAGATTTACAAAAAGGACCTCAGTGGTCCTTTTTGTTCGTGATACCTGTATGCATATAATTTATACAGCCTAGTTCTTTTATTGTATCTATATTGACATGCAACTCTGATACTGTAGGCGCGATTCTTTTTGCACTTGCGTCGAAATGGAATACAACGATCAGACTGAGAGTCCCTTTCCCATTACGCGCAATCACCTGCTTCGCTTCCTCCGTTTTTTGCCAGGAGTCAAGATTCAAGTAATATGTATGTTTTTCAAGTGGTGAGCATTTTGAAACGAAAACCGTCCCGTCTTTATAGTTTCCTTCCAGCCGTACTGCTTTTCCGGCCATCATTTTCTCTGGTTTTTCTGTGGTTTGGAAAAGAAGGTGAGCTGTCCCATCTTTTCCGTAGAGAGTTGCCGTAACATACATGCCATTTTTTTTGTGCTTCTGTTCTATCTCTGAGAGGATGCCCATCACTTTGCAATGCCCATTTTTGAGTTGCTTAAATGGAGTGCATCCGTAACCCTCCTCAGGCCCGTAACTTGCCATAGGATCTGCCGTAAGCAGGAAACCGAGGGCCTGAATTTCATGTTCGCATATCCAGCTTTCATTATAATTATTGTCTTTATCCCCGCAGTCGGTAGTTTCAGAACAGGCGCTGCCCAGAGTATGGTCATCTAAGGCAAGGAATAGTTTTTCCCTGTCCCTCGTATAAGAATCAAAGGCCCCAGCACAGATTAATGCGGACAGGATCCTTTTCCCCGGCTTAATCTCCTTTGTCCTGGAGGTGAAATCAGCCACCGAAAGAAACGGGGCCTCCGTATATGCCCTTGAACGGAGGCATGTAATCTGCTCAATATCAGAGCGGGATGCGATCCCTTTAATTCCGCAGAACCCATACCGGATTGCGTTATCTTCGATTACAAAATCAAAAAAGGAATGGTTGATATCTGGGCCAAGGACGGAAATACCGAGCCTTCTGCAGTCCTCCAGGATTCCCGGATACTTCTCAATTTCGTCGTTGTTGTACATCGCGCACAGGAATTCTGTCGGGAAATGGTATTTCAGCCATGCTGTCTGGTAGGATACAATGGCATAGGCAGCGGCATGAGATTTGTTAAACGCATATTTGGCAAATTCAGTAAGCTGTTCAAAAAGTTTTTGCGCCGCATCTTCCGCAATCCCATTATGGATACATCCTGTTATCCCGCGCTTTGGATCCCCGTAAATAAATGCATGCTTTTCAACTTTGAGTTTTTCCTCTTTCTTCTTAGACATCGCTCTCCTCACAAGATCAGCCTGTCCTAAACTGTATCCTGCCAGTTGGCGGAAAATCTGCATGACCTGTTCCTGATAGACGATAGCCCCATATGTAACAGAAAGGATAGGTTTCAGCTCAGGCACGAGATATTCGGGCTTGCGCTTCCCGTGCTTTACGCTGATCACATCTTCAATGTACTGCATGGGTCCAGGGCGGTACATAGCGACCAGGATAATTAAATCTTCAATCGTATCCGGTTTGAAGCTTTTCAGCAATTCCTTCATTCCATCCGATTCAAACTGGAATACAGAATTTGTATTCCCTTCCGAAAAGATTTCGCGGAACACTTCCTGTTCAAACTCAATCTTCTCTATGTCAATGATTTCCCCGCGATACCGTTCCACAAGCTGAAGTGTATCTGAGATACAATCCTGCGTATTTAATCCGAGAAGGTCCATTTTCAGGAGCCCTTTCTGTTCGATTTGGTTCATATCGCACTGAACAGCCCATACCTGTTTCTCCCCTCTCCAGGTCACAGGGACGTAATCACTGACATCTCCATTGTCAGAGATTACTACGCCGCCGGCATGAACCCCGACTGCGGAGAGCTTCCCTTCGATCAGCTTTGCCTTTTCCCAAAGAAGCGTCTTCTCCTCGTCATCCCCGTACATCTGGTAAAAAAGTGCATCGCACTCACTCACAGTGGATCCAATCGGAATGAGGGAAGCCACTTCTTCCGCATGTGGATAGGTCTCCACATTCAGTTCGCTTGCCCGGTCGCGGCCGGCCATGCGTACCGCAGATCGCCCTGCATAAGAGGTTTTCGTACAGATGGATGTAACAGCCTTCTCTCCGTATTTCCACTTCAGGTACTTAATGATATACGGGCGCAGGGAGCGCTTCACATCCGTGTCAATATCCGGCATGCTCACGCGCTCCGGATTTAAGTACCGGTCAAAAAGCAGATGGTAACGGATCGGGTCCACGTTGGTGATCCCCAACAAGTAGCAGACGAGTGATCCGGCAGCGCTTCCCCTGCCCGGAGGCGCATAGGTACCGGAAACATACCCTTTCCTCTTGACCCACTCCTTAACTTTTGAAAAATCTTTTGGCATTTTGGGGAGGTCGTATTGGGGGATGCAGCTTAAGAGCCTGATCATCCGGCAGTAATCTTGTACGACCATGTGGTAATCCACATATCCCATCTGCTCAATGATTTTCACTTCACGTTTCAGGCGGTCTTCATATTCCCCGGTCCATTCATCTTCACGGAATTTCTCACGTTTTCCCTCCTCCAATAGCTGATAGAAATCCATATCCGAACTGCATTTCGGGTAGTGCTTACCCATAGGGATCTCGACATGGCACTGGTCGAGGACCGCAGTGTTACGGATTGCCTCTTCTACGGGATCTTCCGGAAGTATTTCAAGGAGCGAGTCCCTCAGTTCGCCTTCCGTTTTCACATATAGTTCTTTATCAGCCTCCTGAAGGTTTTGGTGCTGCATATAATAATTATACCTTAGGATCTGCCTTGCCTGTTCTTGCCCCTTTTTTGCCATATGCGCGTCGTTAGCAGCGATTACAGGGGTCCCTGTTTCTTTTGCAAGCTTGCACAGAAGCGGCATAACATACGCTTCATCGGGAAGCCCATGGTACTGGAGTTCAATATATAACTGTGGGAATATTTTTTTGAGTGTATATAGTTCTTCCTTCGCCTGTTCATACAATTTCGGTTCTTCCGGGAGGCGTGGATGCTTGAGTTCCGCATCTAGCTTTTTATATGTTTCCGCTTTCCTGCGCAGCTTATCTGCAGCTGCTTTTTCCTCCCGGCGGGTCTTTACCGCAGCCTGGTACTTCTCCTCAGCAGCGACATAATCCTGTTGTGCCAGCCTGTTCAGGGTCTCCAGTTCATGAAGCCGGATTGCAGCTTCCTGGCTTTCTGGATCGTTTCCTGCCTTTTTCCTGGCTTTCTCAATCTGTGTCAGGAAAGTCTTGGTTAAATACTTCTTTGATTCGTTTTTATCCCGTTTGAATTCCCTTTCCGATTTGAGGGCCGCCTTGTAAGCTGCATCGGCAGACTTCCACATCTCATAATATTCTTTCAGCGAAGAAAGCTTGTCCTGTCTTTTTTGCAGTGCCCGTTCTGCTTTTTTCCGGGAGAGCAGGATCTGTGATAGCGGCCCGCTAATGCATGCGGTTGTCGCGATCACATGCTGGGATCCTTTAAAATACTTTTCCAAAGTCTCCCTTGTCATAATCGGATATGTGATATGTCCGGTTTTGGATTGGTTTGCCTCCGCATCCCTGACTGCTTTTGCAATCTGCCGGTATCCTTCCAGGTCTTTTGCGATCAGGATAAAATGCTCCTTGTGGTCCAGGTATGTTTCGATCCCAGGGACCGTATTCACCCCATGCTTCTTGCCTGCCTCTAAAAAATCGTCAATCCCGAGCATTGTCCCATGGTCGGTAAGAGAGACAGCCACCGCCCCTATCTCTTTAGCGCGCAGGACAAGTTCTTCCGGGGTCTGTGCGGAATCATGGAGGGAATACATTGTATGCGCATGTATAATTGAGAACATAGAATCATCTCCCGGGTCGTATATCTTACAATGGCTTATTCGGTTTCAATAATGTCGCGATACGAAGCTGCTGGGTTGGGGGCAGCCCCGTTTACCGTAATATTCATGTTGCCTCCCGAAGTGTTGGCTAACACGTCGAGGATTAAGGACTCCCCCTGAAGGTCAAGCTGGGTTGCCTGGGAGCAGTCAGAAAGGAAATTGGAATAATCTTCCGGATTCCCATGGACTGTAAGCGTCCCGCTTAACCGTAAACATCCATTAAAACAGGAGCTGACATCTGTTACGCCTGCCGGTATCTCTGACGGGACGGAAAGCGAGATGTCCCCGGAAAAGCACTGGCTCATGTTCTGGACGCTGTCTGGGATCTCCGGCATTTCGCGCATATTGATGCATCCCGCAAAAGCATTTGAAATATTGATCGCATTACCAGGGAGTTCTGCCTCAGTTAACACAGTGCATCCCTCATAGACAGAACTGGCGTCCACAACGCCCACTGCATTCGAGACATCTGCCCCGGATTGGAGCTGTGTGCATTCCGAATACGTCCCTGTCAGGTTCCTTGTAGATTGTGGGATCGCAGATGGCTTAGTCAGAGCCGTGCATCCAGCAAAAGTTTCTGTCATGTCCAATAAATCTTGGCACCCGTCCAGGTTTGGAGCGGATTTCAGGGCAATGCATCCGGAAAAGGTGCGTACCATGCTGGTGACAGAACTTGGCACTGATTTTACATACTCCAAAGTCTCAATGTCGCTGAAGCATTCATCCAGTGATAGCGGCATTACCTTGTCCTCAAAAGAGATTGCTGTGATCGGATGGTCATCCATATTTTCATAATCTTTCCACGGGTATTCCCCGTCCGGGAAGGCAAGGATATCCCCTTCTCCCTCAAAGCAAAGCTCACCATTGCTGTACAGGACAGCTTTCACTGCGTCTGGCTGTGGGCTCCCGCACTCAAATGCGACAATCCTTGTCCTGTCGTTTTCTACTTTTACAGTGCATTCCAAATCTTTATAAGAGACTACCACATTTGTCACGGCACCGATTTTTGCCGGCGTATCCCTTGACAGGGATATCTCGCTGCTTGACAGATCCGTCTCCATGCCGTTCTCGTGGGTTGCTGTCACATGAAAATCGGACGCTTCTATGGTCTCGCCCTGTCGATAAACATTTGTATTCTCCGCAGTAATTTCAACAATTGGGGACTGCTCCGCTGTTGCGTCCATGACGGCTGGGATAATTTTCCCGGCCCCAAAAAGGATGCCAAAAAGGATGAGCAGCAAGATAATCTTTTTTTATAAGTGTCCCAGATTCCTAGTATTATTTTCATTCTTTTAAAGGCAAAAGAGCCCGCGATTTTTATCGCGGGCAGTATGCCCTCCTCCTTCCTATATTTGTAGATTGGCGTCAGTACATGGCTTCCTGAGATTTCGGGCTGTTATCTTCTTTTTGTGTTAAAAGATACGTGACCTTTATCTTGGAAAAGATTTCTTTATGCAGTTTTTTTATCCTCCGCGAGTCAAGGTCATGGTTAATGCAGCGCAGGGCCCCCGCATAATCGCGGGCAATAGAATGGTCAAGATAAAAAATAGCCTTTCGGATCGCTTTGCGTATCTTGTTATGCTTTTTACATGCTATCAGCATATTACTGAAAGTAGATCTCAAATTCCCATCGAACTTTTCTTCAAACAGACGGACGTAATAGTTTTCCATCCTCCTTTTCCTGATCGCCCCTATAATAGAACATATGACTGCGACCAGGAGAAAAATTGCCAGGTTCATCACAAAATAAAGCTCGATTGTAATATTGCCCTGTGTTATGTCCTCAACCAGGCCCTGGATCAATGTATTCGCTTCCATGACTTACCCCTCCTCTATTTCAATGTGGAAAGCTTATCCGAGATCCGCTTCAAATCTGCTACGAGGTCATCATAAGGGAACCGGCAGTAAGCTTTCCCTTTGGACATCCCGTATGTCTCTGCAAAACTCTGTGAGTTCCAGGCGTCAAATGTTTTGGTGTAATTTCTCCTGGTGGCTTTCTCAATACAGACAACATGGAGCTTCTCATTGATATACGCTGTACAGCCGTTTATCTCAAGGCTTAAAAGAGGATCCCCTTCTCCCACAACTGGATTTACCTGGTATCCTGCATCATTCAGTACAGTTTCAGCGGGTTCGTAGACTTTTAATCCTGCAATCTTATCCTCAAGTTCTTTTGCTTTTTTGTCCTTGTCCTCAAGCTGGGCCTCCCGCTCCTTCAATGCGTCTTTCACTTCTGACAATTCCCGGTTTGTTTCCGATAAGCGCTCCTGCATACTCCTAATGTTTTCCTCTGCTTCCGAGCGCGCCTGTTCTGCATCCCTGAGACGCCGTTCAAGCTCGGGGTCCGGCGCATTACGCTCATCTTGTTTTTCCTGTCTTGACTGTAAAGCCATGACCATATGGTTGCGGTCTTTGATTTGTTCCCGTAATTCCTTGTTTTCCATGCGGAGGCTTGCGACAGTATCATTTAATTTCTCGATCTCTGCGGGGTCAGCTGAAGGGAGCTGAATCCCAAGGTCAGCCATTTCCTGCAATTCTTTAATCTCGTCCAATGTTTTAGAGACAGAATCATGTTCCCGCTTGATCTGTTCCAGCTGAATGTTTATACGGTCCTCCCGAAGGCTCAGGTCTGATTCGCGATCCTTGATCTCCATTTCTTTTTCAGACAGCTGGGCCTGCTTTTTCGTAATCGCCCCCTCTTTTTCGATCACTGTTTTCTCCCGATACTCGATTGCTTTCTGCGCAAGCGCTGTATGGCTTTCCTGGCTGGATATCCTTTCTTCCCGTTCGCCCAGTTCAGCTTCCTTGTCGGCAAAAGCGGCTTCTTTTTTCGCAAAGTCCTCCATCCTGCTTTCCAGGTTCTTTTTCGCGGACCTGTAATTGTCCCAACTGTTATTCAGCTTCTGGCGCTCTGCCGCCATTGAATCCTGCACCTTCTTTATCTCATCCTGTCCGGATTTTAATGAAACAAGTGCATTGTCTACGGCTGTTTTTTTTCGATCAAGAAGTTTTTCCCGGAAATCCAGTTGATCCATTTGGATCTGGAATGCCCGCCGAAGGCTGGTATACATTTCCATCCCTTCTGCCTCAGGGAAGGACAGAGCTCTGCTACTGGGGGCCACATTATCGAAAGACTGTGCAGTTCCGAAAGCGCCGGATACATCAGCATTTTCCTGGAACGTATAGTGATCCTGGATCCCTGCACCAGTTTCCAGTTCCAAATTTTCGTTGCTTATTTGCGTGTCAGCGCTTGTGTCCGTATGTGTATCGACGCTAACGCTATCACCCAGGGAAGCAGTCTGAACGCCGCCTATAGATTTATCCACCACGTCTTCCCGTTTTTCTGGGATTTTTGTCGGTTTCTGCTTTTTTTCCTTTTCCGCGTTATCCTCAGATATTAACATTGTAGTATTGCTGAGTGCGTCGGATAGTGCCATTGTATCATCGGCTCCATCCATGCGATGGCCCTGCTCTGGATCTGTGTTTCTGCTGGCCTCTTTTTCTGGGAGCACTTCTTCCCATTCCTTATATGTTCCGTTTTTGTCTGCAATATTCTGCAGAATGAAATCGACAAACTGTTCTGTTTTTTCCAGGATCAAGCCTTGTGCATGGTCATCCGGTGTAGACGGGAACGGTACGTTTAAGCTGAATACGACTACTCCGTCGTGGGCGATGGAAATCATCCCTTCGATTTTACTTGCCATTTCAGTAGCAAATGCATTATTTTCTGCGTCATTTCCACCTCTGTCGCAATCCGCCCGGAGGGTAAGCAGATCCCCATCTGAAAATAACCTGAACTGGATCAGCGTATTGCCGGCATTACACGAGAATTCCAAATGTTTCTTATCTTTGGGCCATTTGAAGTTACTGAGACCTTCCTTTTTCTGGAGCATCGCATATGCCGCTTTATATGATTTTACTCTAGCTTCATTCGTCATTTTGGTTGATTCCTCCTATAATTTGAATATTTTCCGGTTCAATCCCGTACAAAGAGCATAGTTCCTGCTTCACGGGATCCCGAAGCCTAGTTTCACCATGTTCCCATCTGCTTACTGTGCTTTTGCTTACTCCTAATCGTTGTGCTACGTTTGACAACGTATATCCTGCATTTACTCTAGCTGCCTTCAATGAAAACAAAATATCACTTCCTCCTTCCTACTAATGCTTTTTCCAGGTATCAAGTATACTCCGTCCTGGACACGGCCGTATTTTAAGCACGGGACAAACCTGATGCTTTTGCCACAGGGTACGGTTTCTGTGAATGTTCCGGCTACAAGCAGGGATTGTCGCCGGCTATCTTAATATGGGAAATTTTCCCACCCCAAGAGATGCCATCAGATATACTGTGGATCTTCGGCGGATCCAGATCCGCCAATCTTTCAAGGGCACAGAAAAATGGGCAGCATAGAAGCTGTCCATTTTGTGATAATTATAATGCAAAAATCAACTGTCCATCTGGTTCCTGTTGAAAAATCGGGGAGCAGACGTTTTTTTTCAGCCGTCCTTTCCAAGCCAGGGTGATTTCTGTATCTTCCTTTCCCCAGCCAGGTTCATGGAAGAAATTTTCTGCCTTCAGTGTGTAGAACAGCTGATCAAACAGTTCGTTGAATATTTCACGTTCCTCCCCTTGCGGAATTGCGCAGGCTCTCTGGTTTTCATATTGGAATACATAAGTATCTGCGTGGGCGAAAAGGTAGTCTGACGTATAACCAAGTGTATCCTTAACGTAACAGGCAAAAGCCCGTGCAAACATTTCCTGTACGCTTGACCAGTATCCATAAGCATCTTTTTTAAAATGACGATCGAATTGTCTCGATCCCCGAAAATAATCCGTTTCATTCCCGGAAGCATCTCTCTGAAGTGAACTGCACAGGGTACAAAACACAGCCGGGAGTTTCCCTTTTTCTGCTGATGTGCTTGCAAGAAGGGTGTCATGTATCCCGTAAAATCTTGCGAGCATGTTGTCCAATGCATGCCCCCATTCGTGGGCGGTGCAGCCTGCCCCATGGATCTTAGTCAGGTTAATAACCTTTCTAGTGCATTCGTAATGGGCACATGTCCCAGATGTTCCCCGTGAGCCAAAGGCCATGGCAAGCTTCCCGTCAAAAGCAATATCCTTGTCACTGATCTGCAGGGCAATTGCAAGGTCTTTAAGGGCATCAAAGCAGTAGTCCATGGAATACTGCCGATCTTTCTGTGACATCCAGTTCCCGAACTGTACGCCACGGAAATGGAATACTCTCTGCCATGCATGGTCATCAATATGGACTCCATGCCGGAAGTCTTCCCCTTCCCGTGTAACGTGTGACAGCTGGGGCGGAACGAACGCAACCTTTTTTCGATCTGGTTTTTTCCGCTTTTCAAATGGGAATCCTGTTATGCGTACATTGTTTTGCATGTCTGCAATCCTGTATTTGCTGTAGACAATCCTTTCCGCAAACGTATGCCTGTATCCGTAATGGTCTCCGAACTCATCCCTGGCGATTTCATAGAAATTCACGACACCATCCATATCGGTAACTGCCATAGCTGCTTTCCGAACCTTAAGGGCCATACGTGTATATGCAGTACGGACCTCCATCAGGTCGTCTCCGTCAAACACCCGTGGAACCGGCATGATTTTCCTACGGATGGAACGCTGCCAGAAGGCAATAAAGGGATCCATCCCGCCTGTTACCTGTTTTTTTGCGTCTGGCAACGGCCAGAGGACATCCCGTTTAATATATTCCATCAATTCTTCTTCGGTATAATCCGCCAGGTCAAAGTCTTCCCTCCACAAGTCTTTTCTAGCTCCGCCAATTCTTTCTCCAAAATCAACAATTTTTTTTGCCATATAAATATTCCTCCTCTTTTCATAATTCAAAAAGAATATGGAAATTATGGATAAAAAAAGCCACAGATAAATCCATGGCTTTTCCGATTTTGGGAACCGTATTCCTATGCTGCGGAATGTGAGGCAAGGCGCGTCGAGGGCCCTGTAATTACCGACATGATATCACCGAGGCAGTCCCCGTAAATGTCACCGGCTGCAGATCTCCAAATTCCATTGTCCCAGATATCCCCGTTATTCTGGATCCATGTACCATTCCGGTACTCCATATTCGTTAATTTATATCCGATGTCAATAATGATTGCCTGGTTAAAGACATCTTCTAAGAATTTATCTTTTCCTTTTTCAAATAACGTATGGAGGAACTCCCCTGCAGAGTCTGCATAAATAGAATCCATCCGTTTAGTTTCTGCTTCCTTATCCGACTCAGGGATGATACGGGAATAAAATACACTGTACATTAGATACATGGCACCATTCCCTACTTCAGTGATTACTTTCAGGAAATTATTTTTGTATTTCTCATACTCTGGGTCCATGGATTTGATTTCAGCCCTGAATTTCCCACCGCTCAGGGAAACTACAACTTCCGCTGACATTCCTTTCCGGTTTTCTTCAAACAGCTGATATTTCTTTTCCCATACCTCAATATCAAATTTCATTCCCGTCCCTCCCTTCGGGTAAGATGGAAAACGATCCTTTTTTTCATATTGACTCCTCCTTTTTTTAATCACTGGTAATATGAAAAAAAACGCCAAAAAAAAGACACCACAGTGTTGTGGTGCCTTTTTTATTAAGCGAAAAGTTCCATCTGGATCATCGCAGGCTTCTTCTGTCCTGTTGTCTCCTGCCCTTGAGTTTCATGATGTGTTTCTGGCAGGTATTTCATGTGCCCTGTCTTCATATAATTTAATGATTCTTCTACGGTCGGATAACTCCTTGTCCCTTCCTCTGTCGGCACCCCAAAGATACACAACAATAAAGCCGCTTCGTTGATTGTAAGTTCGCCCATAATGATTTCCTCCTTTTTTCATATATTGATACATGAAAATTGGGAAATTTCTGTTTTTTTGATACAGGGCGGTGTTCACGCGTGAACTACTCACGACTGAAGTCGCGAGCTTCCAAGGCATAATGCACCCACGTTTTTAAGTGCCAGTGCACATGCGTTGTCTTTCCTGCTTCATTTGCCTGATGCCTGCCTTTTGGGCAGGGCTTACTCCAGCTCTCTGTACCGGACTTCCGGGTACAGTCTGCGTTTCCGCAGTGCAGGCTTAGCGGGTTTCCCCACGGCTCCCACGGTTCCCCGAGGTACCATTTCCAGGTTTACGAGTGACAGAATCTAAGGTTTACGGGCTTCTATGTTTGGTTAACAGGTAGCAGATCCCTGAATCACTCCAGGCAGCAAACTGGAAGTTTTTATGCTGCGACAGAGACCCCGGCTTCCCCCAGGAGCCGTATCCCTTCCGCAAGGATGTTGTCTTTCGCGTTGATATCCCGGTCATGGTACGTGCCGCATTCCGGGCACGTCCATTGGCGGACGCCAAGGTCTTTGACTTCCCTGTTCCTGTACCCACAGCAGGAACAGACCTGGCTGGAGGGGTACCAGCGGCTTACCTGTATGAAATATTTCCCCTGGCGCTCCAGCTTATACTTCACCATCGTAAGGAACTGCCCCCAGGACACGGAGGAGACCTCATTTGAAAGATGCTGGTTTTTTACCATGCCACGGATGTTTAGGTCCTCACAGCAGAAGGCGGAGCAGCTGTCCGCGATGCGGCGGCTCAGCTTATGCTGGAAGTCCTTCCTCTGGTCCGCGATCTTCCGCTGCTCTGCGGCTACCTTGCGCCTTGCCTTTTCCCAGTTCCTGGAGCCGGTATGGGTTTTCTGGTCATACTTCTTCCGGGACAGGGATTTCTGCAGGCGTCGCAGCCGTTTCTCATGTTTGCGGATCCACCTTGGGTTTGGGATTTCCTTTTCCCAGCCCTGGCTGCCGATTACGGCAAAAAGCTTCAGGCCCATGTCCGCCGCCAGGACATCCTGGATAGACACCTGCACCATCTTGGCCGGCGATGTTATGACAGTTTCCAGCTGCAGGGAAACTGTGTAGCGGTCCCCCTTCTTCTTGACCGTTGCGGCAAGGATGGACGTCCCATGTGGGACAAGTGTTTGGAGGGTCTGCTTCCTGGGCAACACAAAACGCACCAGGCCGATTTTGGGAAGCCGGATGTATGGGAGTCCGTCCGCCTCTTCCAGCCGGATGTTGCCGTTGGTCTGCTTCGTGGTGTAGGAATTCCCCGCCGGCTTCCATTTGGAGGCGAACTTCGGGAATGCCGCCCGGCCACTGAAAAAGTTTTTATAGGCAGCATCGACGTGCTCCACGGCGGATTCCAGGGCGAATTTATCGGAAAGCTGCAGGAATCCAAACTCTTTCCTGAGTTCCGGGAAGTGCTTGGATTTATATTCGTTCACGGACAGGGTTCCTTTTGTTTCCTCATAATAAGCGATGCGGTCATTCAGGTACCGGTTGCGCATAAAGCGGGCGTTGCCGATCTGCTGCGCAAGGCTTTGCCGCTGGCCCGCATCCGGGACCAGTTCGAGGACCAGCCCGTAGTCATGCACCATGCAGCCGTAAGGCTCCAGGGCTTTGTTTTTAGCCTCCGTGATATGATAAGCACGGCCGGAAAATATAAAAATATCACCGTTTTTTGTTGCGGTCACTGCCATTATGTGGTTCTCCTTCCTGGCTGTTGATGTATGCTTCCACCTGAGCGGCGCTCCGTTCGCTGACAGTCACGACAAAATAAGACGGGTTCCATAAATGCCCGCCCCAGAGGGAACGCTTTAATTCCGGGTGCTCCATGAACAGCCACCTTGCCGTATTTCCTTTCAGGATCTTAATGGCATCGGAAAGGCGCAGCTGCGGCTTGCAGCTGGCAAGGATGTGGATATGGTCAGGCATAACTTCCATGGCAAGGCAGTCCATCTGCAGGCTTTTCATAGTATCAAAAAGATGGCGCTTTGTTTCCACGGCGATATTGCCGGTAAGGACTGGCTTACGGTACTTGGTCACCCAGACAATATGGTATTGTAAAAGGTAGACGTATCCTCTACCATGCGTAACGTCAACATTTTCAGTAAAAATAAGTTTTCTATCCATATACATAGTATACCATATGCAGTGCAGGCGAACAAGTGTTTTGCTCTTAATATTTTCTTAAACAAAAGGCGGCTTACTCACGACTAAAGTCACGAGTGTGCGCCGCCTATATCATCAATGCCACGCGCGTCTTCAGATTTCGCTTTTTCTGCGGTCCAAAGCCTTTTCTTTCTCAAATGTGCGGATTGCTTCCTCATTTGCCTTAATATAAGAATGGGAGATATAATTTTCCCACGCAAGTAAATAGGTAACCGCTTCATCTAAGAAGGTGAAAAAATCACCATCCGACAGGTTAATGCTCGCTTTCTTCTCACATACAAATGAACCGCTCTTGATTTTTGTTCCCCCTGTATTCTTGTTGATCTCTTTGATCCCCTTCCCATTTTGGATCGTCACTGTCCATGGATAATTCTTGGTAATTAGCTGGTCTCCCTGTTTGAAAGAGCCCTGGCGGCAAATTTGTATGGATCGGGCAGTTGCATAGCCATCTTTGTCTACAGGCCCGAATATTTTCTGTCCGTTCCCTGAAAACTGATAGTTGTTCCGTTTCAGTATTGCCTCATAATAGAGTTCCTTAAGTTCAGAAGGGGTAATATTTTCCTGTACAAATACGGAAGGCTTCACGCTATAATTCACCACATTGATTCCGATCAGCGAAGCCGGGAGATACTGCCCATTCTTATCTTTTTCGGTACGGGCTTTCCTGTGGAGGAAGGATCCCTTTCCCGCCTGCGGGTATTGCAGCTTATTGATCAGTTCAATGACTGCCTTATTGTTGACATGGCAGCTCATCTGCCTTGGATTTGTGTTTTTCATCGCGGCTCTCCTTTCATACCCAAAAATTTAAAATCGCTGAGTGGGAGGACCTGCACCGCCGCAATAGCCTCCACTTGATTTTTTGCTACATATTTATCATCCCAGTACCTGCTGTCGAGTGAATTTGTCCTGTTATCTCCCAGGACGAAATAGCTGTCATCAGGGACCTGGTATACTCCGTAATCATTGGAAAGGACCATGCAGAAACTGTCATCTAGGTTTTTACCGTCTGCATACACTTCCCCATTTTTAATTTCTATGGTTTCTCCCGGAAGCCCAATCACCCTTTTGATGTAAAGCTGTGAGGGATCATCTGGAAACCGGAAAATGATAATGTCGTACCTCTCGACCTGATCTTTCCCTAGCCGGTTCCCTATCAGAAGGCCATTTGTCTGGATGGTTGGCTCCATGCTTCCTGATGGGATATACGCCCATAACAGGACCAACCGGTTCAACAGAATACACCCCAGCAACAGGAACAGGAAAAATACAGTTTTTGTTTTTTTCAACATGATTCACCTCACATATAGAGTACTCCATACTTTCATTTCCCGTTTTCTGCAGACGAAAAGCAGGCCATTCCTGGTCTGCTTTTCCGTCTGGCTACTCTTGCGGAATAATGAGATTATTCTCTTCAAATGAATAATAACAATCCTTCCCTATGATGATATGGTCACTCAAATTCAGGCCGATCAACTTGGCACTTTTGTAAATCAAAGAAGTGAAATTGCAGTCAGCCATGCTGGGAGTTGGATCACCGGATGGATGATTATGTATGAGCAGCATATTCAATGCCCCGCAAAGCAGCATACGGATCAGGATTTCCCGTGGGCTTGACGCAACATGATCCACTGTCCCTTTGAAGATTTCAAAAACACCTAAAGGTTCGCATTTTGCATTCATGCCGATCATATATATATGTTCTTCTGCCATATGG
The DNA here is from genome assembly GCF_020687545.1 of Ruminococcus turbiniformis. Lineage (GTDB taxonomy): Bacteria > Bacillota > Clostridia > Lachnospirales > Lachnospiraceae > Mediterraneibacter > Mediterraneibacter turbiniformis. The sequence continues at coordinate 62,965 of NZ_JAJEQX010000014.1, forward strand.
GATGCGTCGAAAACCTGATTAATGACATTGACGGCAAGCTGCGGGTCAGTAATGCGGTCCTCACAGACATAACTGGTAACCGGGCTCAGGTACTGTTTTTTGTCATCTGTAAGTTTCACCTCATAATTCGATATCATTTTCACAATATAGTTCCTCCTTTTTTATCACCAGTCATAGACAAATATGGAAACACTCATCTTTTTTCATATTTCTACCGAGAATGATGAAAAGGAGGAAGATCCATGGAAAGCGACAAGAATAACATCGCAAGGCTGAAAGAGGAAGCTGATATTTCCACGGTAGTGGATTATCTGGGAATAGAAGTCCACAAGAAGGGGAGCGCATATTTCATCCTTTGTCCATCCCCACAGCATGACGACACCAGGCCAACCAACTGCTACTTTAAAGAGGGGTGGAATAATGTATACTGCAGGGCCTGCGGAAAATCAACAAACGCGGTGGACCTTATTATGTATACGAAAGGCTGCTCCTACGGAGAAGCCGCTGACATCTTATGGGAACTGGAAGGGAAACCTTCCTGGTACTACGTCAGGAGAAGGCGGCGGAAGAAAAAAGAATTTTCACTTTCCAAACAGGAGGCACAGCTAATAGGGGTTCACCTTCCCGGGACGGTTCTTTGTCCATCCAACCTGTCTCCAGTTAAACCTGACCGTCCAATGCGTTCTTATCCCGGATATATCGGGGACGGATACCTTACGTGTAGGGTCGAACATTGCAACTGGCATGATTTTGCTACCGAAAAGCAGCTCCGCGCCATTGCTAAGAATAAAGCACGGGAAAAACGGGAAAGTTTAAGGCATGCCGGGATAATTGCGCACCGTTTGGGGAACCCGGTTTTGGAACAGGTATTTTCTGATATGTGCGGAGAATGTGACAGCATCCTCTCCAGGTAGGAAAGGGCAGCTATATGCTGCTTTTTCCTTTTTTTGATTTTTTTGGAGATGCCGAAAAGGATCCGGATCCGTTTGGGGGTACCCGCTTTTGCCGGGAAGCATTGGCAAGGTGGTCCACTTCCGAAGCCTGCTTCACATTTGCCGGCTCCACAACTTCCACATGCCTGCAGTCCATGTTTTGGAGGGACCGTGAAAATCCAAATTCAGTAAGCCTGAAAACAACATGGTACTTGCAAATCTGCTGGACAGTCGCTTCCACAAATGGCTTCATTGGCATATCAATTAATTCGCCTGGGATTTCCACTCTGTCCCCCACATGGAATCCATGGTTTTTGACATCATCGTATGACATATTGTTTCTGGTATCTTCAAATTCTAACTGCATTATCGTTTTTGTTCCTTTCTTTTTTTCTTTGCTGATTTTGTAAACCATTATACTGCATTCCCAGTTTACTTGTTTTTGGCGTATGGCGAGTACACCCAAACGGATCCGGATCCTTTTCGTAAAGGAAGAACAGGATGCCATAAAGGCACCCTGTCCTGTTACTCAATGACCAACGAGACCCCTTTTTCCAGATAGGCGTAGTCGCATTCTACAATTCCCTGTTTCTGCATATCCTCCTTGATCTGCGAATTGTTGATCTTTGGTGGCTGAGGAGTCAGATACTTTTTCGGCACCATAGCCGCATCCTTGATTTTCAAGGATGCAGGGTTGTTTTTTAAAGAGATTTCATGAAATTCCGTCTTTACTTTCTTTTTTTTCATGGCAAGAATACTGTTTATAAGCGATTCCTTCATATTTTTGGCATCGTCGTCAGCACGTTTTTTCCTTGCCTGGAGACGTTTGATCTCTTTATCGCATTTTTCTGACTCTGCCTCACGTTCCAGAATGAGTACAATGTAGCTTTCTGCTTTCTTGGGAAATTGGTCGTCAATCGCTTTCATTGCATCTTCAACCATTTTTTTGTCGGCCCCGTTTTCCATCATTTCTAATAGCTCCAAATAACTATCAGTCATTTCATATAGAGTCATAACCTTTCTCCTCTCTTTTTATGTATTCATCTAAAAATGGAAAATTTGCCACAAAAAAACAAGGCGCATAAAGCGCCTTGTCTTCTACGCATACCTGCAAGGTAAAATCCCTTCTATAAAAGGCAGCCCATTATCAACTCCACGGATCACTGAGAGCCCGGTCTGCCCGGTAAATACTATGGGAGAGTCTGAGGGTACTGTCTGAAGCGCATTCAAGAGAAATTTTCCATTAAAGCAGATTTTAAGGTCCTCGCCGTCTACTTTGGCCGGCACCCTGCTTTTGGCTTCCCCATACGTCTTTCCTGCATTCCTGACAAGGATTCCATTTTCTCGTGAAATGTCAAGTAAGATCCGCCACTCATCCTTTTTGTTGATCAGGGCCATTGAAAGCTGGATTGCGTTGATTAATTCGTCCAGATCTGTTGAAACAGTGGTTTTTGGATTAATATTGAGGATCTTATCAATGTTGTAATACATGCCCGGGAAAGTTTTCCCCCAGATTGTCACATTCTCAAAGCTGGCGCAGAGTAGGTCACCATCGATCTCCAGATCCACATCATCAGCAACTGTGGCAGTTAACCCCATAAAAGTAGACGGGATCACAGCATCCACTTCCTTCTTGCCTCCATTCTCTGTTTCTCCACGAATAGAAAACCGAAAGCCATCGGTTGTGGTAATGCAGCTCTGCCCCCCTGCAACTACCAGATGATACGAGCTGTTCAGGGAATTCCCTGATCCGGTTTTTGCCGTTGCATGGGCAGTCTCAAGTACCATCCTTGACTGAATCCGGACTTTAACCGGTGAATTCAACTGGGGTAAATCCGGCCACAAAGATAAATCGAATGTCCTCAATTCAACTTTAGAAAAGTTGCCTGACAGAATCAGCTGTTCTTTACTAAGCTCAATCGTAATATCATCGTCCGGGAGCTGCTTTAATACCATCATCAAATTTAAAGCATTCACGGCGCAGGACCATTCTGATTCCTCATAGATGTCACACCATGTCTTAATTGTGATTCCAAACCTGTTAAACCCTGTCATAGAAAGTATTTTATTTTTGGCTTCCAACAAAACGGCACCTTCGATCCCGTCCGTATTCTTGGTTACTTTCCTGACCTTATCAAGGCTTTCAAGTATGCTTGCTTTGTTCATGTAGAATTCCTCCTTTTTTCTTTTAAATCATTAACAATATGAAAAAAGGAAAAAGAAAAAAAGCGGCACTGCCGCTTCCTGTTATCATTACTCCGGATGGTAGGGATGCCGGATCTCTGTATCAAAAGATAGTACCAGGGTACGGTACATTTTTTCTTTGCTGGCATTGATATATGCCGGGTTTTCAGGATGCACTAATTTCATCCTGTACCCTATTTCGTGTTCACTAAGAGAGGTTCGGATCAGGCGATTATCCTTCACGATCGGGTAGGGATGGATACAATCGCCTTCCGCTTTTCCATAGATATAATTATTGTCTGCCCGAATTGTAATCTCGACAGATTTTCCTTTCAGCTCATATGTCACGGTAGTGCCCTCCCTTCGCTTTTTGTATTATAAAATAATTACTTACATCTTGTAAACAAAAAGGTGGGAAAAATTCCCGCCTATTATTTCTTTGCATAGTATTTTCCATAACCGTATACTTTTGTAATCGTTCCTGGTTCTGCATGGTTCAGTTCCGCCTGTATGGAGTCTGCGCCGGTAACGACCGCATCCAGATGCCGCAGGAGCATTGCCTCAGGGATCGCTGTCGCTATGCCCTTGTTACGGCTTACAAGGATATGGCACAAAAGCTTAAAGTCTGCAGAATCCGTCTTTCCGTTTTTGCTTGCCCACTCAAACACCTTGCTGTAAGACGCTAACCCCGATCCCAAAAGGATATCATCAGGCGTTGCAAGGAAACTGGAATCCATGCACAGCGTAGCTCCGATGTAATAAAGGGACGCTGCAGCCGCCGCAAGGTCTTTATCCATGTCGAGTGTTTCTGCGGAGTAATACGCAAGTTTTACAAGTTTTGCCGTTGCTTCAAGGATCCCGCACTGCCGTGCGTATCCGTCTTTTTCAGACAATGGCAGGTACAGGAACCGTTTCTGGTTTTCCATCAGCACGCCGCTTGCTATCTGCATCAGGTCAGGTCGGATGGTTTTAATGATATTTGTCAGCTCCTTCCATGTTTCTCGCATATTAATTTGCGCTTTCGGGAGGAAATTTTCCTTCTTTTCCGAAGACTCCTCAAACGCCATCATCCGGTAGGAGGGGGATTCCTGATATTCTTCCGTCATTACACGGAGCCGGATCACCGCCGGAAGCTCCTGCGTAAACGGCGTTCCCCAATTTAATACACATGCCTCATTTCCGTTATTATCCCGGATAGTAAGCCGCTCATAAGGCGTGCCGTTTCTGGCTGTCATCTTCTTTATATTCTGTACAAGTACATCAATATACTGTTCCTGGCCGATCTTTAATTCACTCAGATTCTTTGCGTCCATCAGACTTCCTCCTTTTCTGAATTTAATTACAGTATATCTGTTTGCGAAGACCACCTTTTTTTGCAGGCAAAATATACATCCTGCTGAGGCGGTCTGTGACAGGAAACCACATAGCCGATATGTGATGAAAAAAGGATGCGTATAGCATCCTTTATCATCCGAACGGAAGAAAGTCAGTTTCTTCCCGGATTACCGTTTCCGGGTTATAGGATGTACGCGGCGGGAAATTTATTTTTTCTACTCTGATGTACATATTAAATTTTCTGCCGTTCTTTGTATCATAGCTTTCTGTCACTGTACAACCAGTGACAATGATTACATCCTTTTCTTCCAGGCGCCTTGCAATTTTCAACCGGCTTTCGTCGCCATACAGGCGCATTGGGATAAAATCGTAATCATATTCGCCCTTCCTGTTTTTATAGTCACGCCTGACACAAAGCGTCCAGCGAGCCTGGAAATCAATCCCTTCCCTATTGTGGACAAATATCGGTTTTTTTAAGACTTTTCCTACATATGTCCCATTATTGTTCGGGTTTGCCATTATTCCTTCCTCCCTACTTTTTATGTTACAGACAGAATTTGGCAAAATACCCGTTTCTTAATTTGGCAACTCACTTTGCTCAGACAACGTCTTCTTTTCTGCCACAGAAGATATACGGAAAGCTCTGGGACATCCGGGGGATTCTGTCTCAAGGGTTCCATCCGCAAACATCTGTTTCAAATAATTGTGGACGGTTGATTTGCTTTTTAACCCGCAGCCTTCCCCTATTTCCTCTATGGACGGCGCATACCCGTGTTTATCCATGTACTTGCCGATAAAGGACAAAATATCCTGTTTCCGTGTCATTGTCATTGTAACCTTTCCCTTCTTTTAGTGATTCCGTTTTCCGAAAAAGACTTCATAGATCTTGGAATCTGCAAATGAAATTACAGCACCATACTGAAGCAGGCTGATAATTCCATTCATCGACACCATCAATTCATAATCGGCAAAATACGGGTCTGTTTTCGTATCAACCTCTTTACCGGTGATTTTATTCCTGATATAAAATGTGGTTTCTCCTGGTTCTGACAGTTCATCATCTTCTAGTTCTCGCCACTCAGAAATAGAATATACCGTTTTAAGTACAGAAATCCCAGTAGTAGAGTCGGCAACCATAAACTGCAGGTCTTTGTAGACCACATCGTAGTACGGCTTGTCTTCCTGTGCTTTCGCAAACTCCTTAGCTGTAACGCCTTTTTCGTTGCATTCTTCAATCATATTAAGGAATTCTCTGTATTGTTCGGAATAACTGTCAATATTGGAGTTAACTGCCTCGAAAGCATTTTCCAGCCGGTCCATTACGTGCAGGATCTTTTTCGCCTGCTCACCATCCTGCATCATAAGATATACCTTCATATCCTGCAGGTCAGAAATACTGGTATTAGTAAAAAGCTCCTCCAGGGCATTAATTCCTTCGCCCACCTTATCGTTATATTCTATTTTTTTTAAATAATCCAATACTGTCATCATTTTCCATCCTTTCTATAAGATTCGGCAGAATACTTTGCAGCCCCCGCTTTCCCTGTATGCTAGTCAGACGGGGATTTGAGGTTTTTGTTTCAGCCGCATAATTTAATATGGGAGAGATGCCCTCCCCCTGATTTTGATCATGCGGCTGATATAATTTCTTTCCTTCCTTCCAAAAGCCGGCCTGACACGGTACCCATTCTTTGACTGGTCCTGTACAATAGCATGTTTACTGTCCCTGACCAATACGCCAATGGGCGTCTGTCCAAACTGGAAACATAACCATTGGAAGATTTTCACGTCCTGCCTGCTGTAATGTGGGATAACCCGTGGCAGGAGCGAAAATCCGTGGAGTCTCAGATATGTACACCTTACTTCGCGCGTTTTGAAATGAAATGTAACGAAATTCCAGACGTGTTTACTATGTAATATTTTCATGCAGTCCAGACAGAGTGTCCCCTGCCTCACCTCTCCTTTCATTATGATTTTGTGCGCTGTTTCTTATAATTGCCCAAGCAGGAAGGAAATCCCCTCTGTAACTGATGCACCGATCGACGAGAACAGGATTCCAAAGATCAGCGCCATTATAAGGACAAATATTGTGTCCTTAAATAATTTTTTCCGGCCTGGAAATGAAATTTGTTTGTACTCGCTGACAAGTATTTTCAACATTTGAACCGGGTTCCTGCTTTTTTTATTTTTTCCCATGGAAAATGCCTCCCTTCCTTACTGCATCCATATAGACCCCACCCCGGACGCTGGTTTCAATCTGTTTGCGTGTGTCTAGGGTGACCCCTGTGACAATGATAATAGATGTACCCAAAAACGAGATGGAGCCGATGTTAAATATCCCGCTTATGATAAGGGGGATTAGGGCGATTATACATAGCGCGCCTGCTCCGATCGTTACGGTCCAGCGCATCTGGTTTCTTAAATATTGTTGTGTTGCTGTCCCTGGCCGGATTCCCGGAATAGATGCCCCTGTTTTTTTCAGGTTATCCGCGATCTCCATTGGGTTAAATACAATCCCGGCATAAAAGATGGAAAACGCGAATATCAGGATAATATAAAGCGCTGCCCCAATTGATTTTTCGGGATCAGACGGATCGAACCATTCCGTTGTATTTAACAGCTGCACCAGCCAGTTATCAACACCAAAACTCTGCGCGATCATAACCGGGAGTGACAGGACGGTAGATGCAAAGATCACAGGGATAACACTCCCCGGGCATAATTTCAGCGGGATTTCTGAGCGCATTGGCCCTGATGCAGCAAGTTTTCCTGAGTGTACTACAGGGATGGATTTCTGCCCTTCCTGGACAGCAATTGCAAACGAGAAAAGCAGGAAAATGAAAACTGCGATCCCAATTCCAATGCTTACCATCACAGGGATCTTTCTCCCCGAAAGGAACACTTCATAGATTGTAGCGAACCCTGACGGGTAGGAGCTTAATATCCCCATGGTAAGGATCAGCGAAATACCATTTCCGACGAACTTGTCCTTGATGCACTTCCCGGCCAGTGACGTGATGAATGTACAGAGTGCCCATACGGAAGCAGCGCAAAGCACCCAGTACCATTTATAATCCATCAAAAGCCCTCCCCTTCCGTAGGAAACTGCAAGTAAAATTCCCTGGAAAAGTGAAAGGACTGTACCAGAGATAATTGTGGCCCATTCAATGATGTCTTGCTCCCTTTTTCCTCTTTTCTGGTATTCTTTCAGAGACGGGAATGCGAGCGCCATCAACTGGATAATAATAGAGGCCGTAATATACGGTGTAATCCCAAGGGCTCCTACCGTCATCTGGGACAGGCTGTTACCTGTGATCATATTCAAAAACTGTAAAGCTCCATTGTCACCGACTGTGAAAAACCCGGGGTTGACACCTGGGGTCGGGATCGACATGACCACCTGGCATAGTGCCAGGATCAGAAGTGTCATCAATATCTTTTTCCGGTATTCCCGGTCTTTGAATGCTGCTTTTAAGATCTGCATGTTGTTTTACAGGAGCATTGCTCCTGCGCCTCCTTCCTTTGGTTATATTTGTAATGAACGTTCTTTTCTTCCCCGCTCAAAAATAGATGGACATCCGCTGCGTTACAATACACTGGTCTTCCGCAGCCGGAGGGAGCCAGCCCTGGATCTGACCATTGCCCTGGCATGGGACACGGATTTTTTCAGTTTGCTCACGTTTCCAGCCAATTTGTTCAAGGTAATTTATCACATCAGGCTTATCGAGCGGGATACGGACTGTAGCGCTAACAATACGGCCATCAATGATATCGTATCGGTAGAAATCTCCTGCCATATGTACTGGACGGATGATATCTTCAATTGTTTCGTAATTTTCTAACATGGTGCTCCTCTCTTTCTAATCTTTTCTTTATAGTTTTAAAGAATATGGGTAATTGAATCTGACACATCCCTTTATTCATAACATTTTGAGAAATCCTATACATTTTGAGGACATACCATATTTATATATACCCAAGTCAGAGTCAGGAAAAGGAGGGGCGAATATGCCAAAAGCGATTATTTTGGTCGGAATCCCGGGAGCTGGGAAAACGACATATGCAAAGAAATATTTCTCGGATGCTGTATACATCGGATCAGACGCAATCCGTAAAGAGTGGTATGGGAAAGAAAGTTGCATGGGAAATCATCGGAAAGTACATGCTGAGATGCACCGGAGATGTAAAGAAACATTGGCGTCGGGTAAAGATATTGTGATCGACAGCATGAATATCAGAGCTCATTCCAGAGCCAAGTTAATCCATGTCATGAAAAGTGCTGGAGCTTCTGTCCAGATCACAGCTGTTTTTATTAATACGCCGTTGCACATTGCGCTTATGAATAATCGAAGGCGGGAGCGCCATGTCCCGCCCATTGGGATTGTGCTCCTGCATGTACTGCTTAAGCCGCCAAAGCAGCATGAGGGATTTGATTCTGTGTTATGCATTTCTCCAAATCCATAAATAATGGGATACAGAACAGAGTGGAAATTTCCCTCTCCGTTTTGTATCCCGAAGAATTATTCTTTTAAGAAATTCGGGCGAGAATTCTCGGTTACTTGTATCCGAGTAGTTTACGGGAATACCTTCATTGCAGCAATCACACGGCCTAAAATATGGACATTTTTGACATATACAGGTTCCATACTGTCATTTTCAGGCTGCAAACGATAGTACCCGTCTGCTTCTACGAAGAATCGCTTTACAGTAGCTTCATCTCCGAGTAGGATGACAGCGATATCGCCGTTATCCACCGAGGAATCGCTGTCTACCAAGATAAGGTCACCATTACAAATGCCTGCGTTAATCATACTGTCGCCTTTGACCCTTAAGAAATAAGTACTGGAATTGACATATTTTTGGGGAGCCAGGAAGTAATCATCTATGTATTGGTCTGCAAGGATCGGTTTGCCGGCAGCAACTCTCCCAATCACCGGTATCGGTTCCGCTCGGTACGAAGCGTCCACGCTATCTATCACTTCAATCGCCCGTGGGCTCGTTGGGCTCCTGCGGATCAATCCATTTTCTTCCAACCGTGCCAGATATTTAGAAACGGAGGCTGTAGATTTCAAGCCGACAGCATCGCATATTTCCCGTACTGTTGGAGGATATCCCCGTTCGCTTGTCTGAGCCTTAATGTATTCATAGATTTCTTGTTGTTTTTCATCACCTTTCTGTGGCATATGTCATACCTCCTTCCCACATTCTGATTTTCCTACGGTCCGTTAATGCGAGATTTAGCCCTTGCAATATTATATCACAACTATCGTTTTCCAGAAACAAAAAGAGAGGCAAGCCTCTCTTTTCATTTTCCACTTAATTAAATGGCAATTCTTCGTCAATGCCATCCGGAATGTTCATAAATCCGTCGTCATTTGAATTGGTAGACGGCGTAGCCGGTGCTGCCTGATTGTTGTTCGATTTCTGCCCCTTGCCGGATGCACGCGAAGCTTCACTCTCAGCCCTGCTTTCCGAAATCTCATTTTCTTCTACGATCACTTCAGTTGTGTATACTTTTACACCATCCCTGTTCGTGTAGCTTCCGGTCTGGATGCGCCCGGAAACGGATACGCGCATTCCCTGGCGGAAATATTTTTCTACAAACTCTGCAGTCCTCCCAAATGCAACACACGGGATAAAGTCCGCTGCCGGTTCGCCTTCTCTCTTGAACCTGCGGTCCACAGCAACTGTATACCGCCCGATTGCCGTAGAATTTTCTCCCTGGGAATATCTGATTTCAGGATCCCTTGTTAACCTTCCTACTAAAATTGCCTTGTTCATTAAATGTTCCTCCTTTTATAATGATTACATTACCAATATGGATAAACAGAGAGTTATTGTTTCATTTCCAGCAGGTACGGAGATGGCACAATTTGTCCCTTTCCTGTACTTTTATATCCGAAGAGACTCAGATAGTCTTTTGCCCGCGTAACCGCCACATAAAACAGCCGCCTCTCCTCCTCTAACTCATCTGGTGATTCTGCACGCTTAAATGGGGCAAATCCAGTTACGCAATCGACAATGAAAACATATTTCCACTCTAAACCTTTTGACTTATGCATCGTAGACAAAACGACCCCATCTGTGACAGAAGACGCATCTTTCAACGCCTTTTCATAATTCCTTACATATTGATCCCATTTGTTCCAATCGTTTCCAGCTTTTATAAGATCCTTTGTATACTGCCTCCAAATTTCATGCAATGTATCTGCATCTTCGTTTCTGTATCGTGCGTAATCATCAATATACTTTTTGTAGTTTGCACGATTATAAAGGTAATCAATTGCTGCAGCAGGGTCCCGTTTGGCAAACTCTCTGACAGCGAAATAAAACTCATATATTTGGTCTGCCTGCTTTTCCTTTTTCCACTCGTCTATCCTTAATTTATTTGCTCTGTCAAGCATATACGTTAAATCCAACCCATTTGTCAGGACTTCTTTACTGATCCATCTCTGGGGATGGTTTGCTGCCTGTGCTACAATGTATGGTTTTGCGTTGCCTTCTGCAATCTTCCTATATGCCTGGATATCTCGATACATCCAATGATCATATCTACTTTTGATCGGTTCAGTACAAAAAAAGGGGATTTTCTCTTCTACAAAAAGCGCCGCAAAGGCTTCGGACTGGCGGTTTGTTCGATATAGGATCGCTATATCCTTTTCTCCAGCATGTAAGAGTTCTTTAATTTTCTGTACAACAAGTATATTTTGTGTGTTCCGTGACCTTGTAATATATGATACAACTTTTCCCCGGCCTGTTCGGGTTGCACGAAACTCCTTATCAAATCTAGTTTTGTTATGACTGATTAAATGGTCAGCGGCATGGATTATTTCCTTACAGGAACGGTAATTTGTACCCATACGCACAATTTTGCAATCAGGATAATGTTCCTGGAACCCAAGCATTATTTCAGGCCTTGCCCCCCGGAAAGCATAGATTGACTGGTCATCATCTCCAACTACTGCGAGGTTGCCATTATCCCCGGCCAGTTTGTAGATAATGTCGCGTTGGATATAGTTTGTATCCTGATATTCGTCTACTTGAATATACTGGTACTGTTCTTTTAACCATGATAGGCACTCTCCATCTAACGAGGAATATGCGATATCAAGCATATCGTCATAATCTATTTTTCTGTTTGCCTTTTTAAACGACTCGTAACCCCAGTACAGTTTTAAAAATAATCCTCTGTCATCACAGCAATTCATCTTATAGTTTCCTTCAGGAATCCGGTTATTTTTCATAACTGAAATGTCATTTAAAAGGGCGGATATAAACTCCTGTTTGTCATTTATCTGTGTCTCATTTTTCAACAGATCGTAAAAAAAGCTCCATGTTTCCGCCGGCGTAAGAAGGTCATCCCTGGCAAATCCCTTAAATTTGCGGATGATTGCAAAACATAAGGCATGGATTGTACTAAAGGTTATCCCCTCCTGGTTTCCGTAGTTCGCAGCATATCTGGTACGCATCTCTCCTGCAGCCGCTGCCGTAAACGTTATCATCAATATATTTTGGATTCCTGACTCCACCATATGGTTTATCCGCCGTAAAAGCGTGGTTGTTTTTCCGCTCCCCGGGCACGCAATAACCAGAATTTGACCATTTATAGTGTTAATTACTTCTTCCTGTGCTTCATTTTTCTGCATTTTCTTTCCCTCCTGTTTCGAGGAATATGGTTAACTTGCAATATCATAATACCGTTTTTTTTAAGCAATAACTTTTTGCTGATACTTCTTATCAGGCTATCATCGGACTCATTTGGTTACTCTGACCCAACTTAAACATATCCGACAGGGCAGCGGTCTGTTGCGTCAACCGAAGGTGTCATGACCCGTCTATCGTAGCACTCATTTCTGAGTCCTTAGTCTGGTGAACCATTTAACAGAAGCCACTGACCTTTACGGTCTGTGGTAGTTCACTGCATTAAATTATGGAATTATAAGGCAATAATGGCTGCATATCAGCAATTTTTTCGTTGAGATGCAGCCACATTGTTCTGTATATCTAAGATATTCAGAATTTTGAATAAGAGAGCCTAATTGAGAACGGAAACTTCACATTTCTACGGTGAACTACTCGGATACAAGTAACCGAGCTTCCGATACCTTCGCTGGCGGAGCCAGCGTCGAAATCTTCTTTTATTCCTGCTTGACCGGGTGACATATTATGGCATGACTGTAACCACGCACCCCGTAGTTCAACAGGCTAACCCCGGTGTCCCACCGGTTTTTTGCCGATATGAGGCTTTTTTATCTATGCGGATAGGGAATCTAAATAAACCCGCATTCCTTCATTCCGAATATTGATGGCTGCCTGATGATCACGCCCCATTACGTTTCCACATTCCGGGCAGATATATTGGCGTTCAGAGAGTTTCAGCTCCTTGTATACATGGCCGCATACACTGCACTTCTTACTGGATGGGAACCATTTATCAATACGGATAATGACGCATCCATACCAACCGGCTTTATAATCCAGCATATCCGTAAACATTCCCCAGCCATTATCGCTGACGGATTTCCCGAATGACAGGGCTTTCTTGATTGCCGATAGATCCAGATCCTCGATGCAGACCAGGTCGTAGTCCGTTACCAGACGATAGGACAGTTTGTGTAAAAAATCCGCCCGCTGATGCTTGGCTTTCGCATGCAGCTTTGCGATCTTTACCAACTGCTTCTGATAATTATTGGAATCCTTTTCCATGCGCGAAAGGTGTCTCTGTTCCCGGGCAATCCGTTTCTCGATATTCCGGTAAGGCTTCGGGTAGGATGGGATGTCCCCGTTGGAGTCAACATACAGTTCAGGCAGGGACATATCAAGCCCAATTGCCTGAAGTTGCCCTTCTGTCTTGTGTGCCGCCTTTTTCCCAACCGATTTTTTTGGGTACTCAAACACCAGGGAAAAGTACCATTTCCCATTTGGCTCATGCGTTACGGTGCAGCTTTTCAGCAGCCCACCGGCTTTGATCTTACGGTGTACACGGAGTTTAACCGGTTCTTTCACTTTTGGGAGCTTCAGCATACAGCCTTCCAGATAAAGGTTCTTCTTTTTTGCATTTGAAAGGTTTGTTGTATAGGAATCCCTGCATGCATGTTTTTTCTTGAAATGCGGATATCCTTTCTTACCCAAAAGGAAATCATTTACAGCACTGGTGAACCTCAGCTGCACATTACAAAGGCATAAAGAATCCATGTCCCGAAGCCACTTGAGGCCGGGTTCCTTCTTGTATTCGGCTGGCGTTTTGATCGGATCAGACTGACCTTTTTCTTCATAGCTTGATTTCCATTCGCCCAGCATCCGGTTCCACAGAAACCGTGCGGCCCCAATGTACTGCCGCAGCAGACATTCCTGTTCCGTGTCAGGAAATCCTTCAAACCGGTATGCCACCTGTTCTACGGCGTCTGCTTTCTCTTTTCCCCTTTGTCCGGGAAACCTTTTTGGCATATGGAACATCCCCTTTATAATTGGCAGTATTTTGGGCGTTCAATATACCGCATAATGTTTTCTTCCGACGTTGAGCCGATTGTCTCACAAAAATAGGACCCATTCCAAAGCTGCCCTTTCCACAGGTGATTCCTGATCTCCGGGTACTCTTTTAGGAGTGTGTTGCCGCTGATCCCTTTCAGGTACTTTACGATCTGTGTAACCGAAAGCTTTGGCGGGGCTGATACAAAACAATGCACATGGTCATTGTCACCGACTTTACACTTCACGACAGTAAACCCTTTATCGGCGGCGATGGCATGTGTCAGCTCCTGCAGCCTGCTGCTGATCGTTGGAGTAAGCACTTTTCTACGGTATTTGACACACCATACAATATGGTAATTGATGTTATATACGCAAGTTCTTGCGTGGGTATATTTATTCTCCATACAGATTGTATAGCATATTTTGTATCTGTATACACTATAAATCTAAGATATATTTGTTACATATAGTAGATGTTGATACAAAAAACGGGCTTTCATCTCGGATACAAGTAACCGAGAATTCTCGCCCGAATTTCTTAAAAAGGTTACGAAGCAGGTTCACAATGTCATCACTGTCTGCATTTAAGAAGGCCGCTTCGTTGATATTGGAAAGAGTTTCGAGTTCTCCGTTGTCATCATAGTTGTAAGCAATGGTGTAGACCGGGATCTGCAATCCTTTTTGCTCGATTAGATAGTCTTGCCAATACAGTATCCGACAAGATATCCAACTCCCATTCCCATAAAGATAAAAATAACGTCAATAAATGTTCTGATCATATTTTCTCCTCTTGATTTTTTATACCCGTTTCCCTATTAGAAAGGGAAACGGGAAGGCGTAGTCAACTACCCCGACCCGTAAAGGGATCGGGGCTTGCTAAAGGCTCCCTGCCCTAAACAGTTTCCTGGATTTGTGTCTCGCCCATCTGGTCCTAACGTAAGTCTCCCAGACTGCGCTTTTGCATGCGTTCCCCGGTACAGGGGACTGCGGACACATCGCCGGGTGGTTGACAGCACCCGTTTTTTTGGTTCCCCCAGGACAAGCCTGGCAGGAAAATGTTTTTAATTCGTTTTCCGTGGCCCAAACCGGGGATTTGTGTCACCGGAAATATACAGTGTCCCAAGAACCTGTATATTCATTGCGCCTACGCGGTCGTCGTTGGAACGGTAGCCGTAGCAGTCACAGGCATATTCATGCTGCATATGGCGGCGGTTCTCCTTCCGGATCCGTCCGCATTTCGGGCATCTCTGGGAAGTATAGGCTGCATCGAACTTCATGACTTCAGAGCCGGCGGCATGTGCTTTGTAAGTGAGATGCTGCTCCAGCTGGAAGAAGGACCAGGTCTTCAGGTCCTTGCGCCCTTTGGTGTTCCGTTTGGAAAGAGTCTCTTCCGCAAAGCTGACGCCGGTCAGGTCTTCCAGGGCAAACAGTGTGCCTTCCCCGTATTGTTTGACGAGTGTCTTTGATATCTGATGATTGACATCAGACATCCAGCGGTTCTCTCGCCCGGAAATACGCCGGAGCGCACGTTTTGCCGATTTCGTACCTTTTTGAATACTATCCACTTTTTGATTCCATAAACCACCTTTCACTGTACTCAGGAATCACTCGTGTCCCAAATTATACACGTTACCTCAGATAATATGTTTTTAAGGTGCTTCTCTGCTTTTACGTCCACCTTTGGTTAATCAATATCGCCCATTCGGACATCCTGTGCGACCACGTACCGGATTTCAATATTGATTTTTTGCCTTACTCCGCACCCAGGATACAGTGTCGCTAAAATAATCGGCACTGGCGGAGACAGGCTTATGCTACCTATACGCTCTAGCAAGCGGGTTTTACCGTCTTTTCCTTGACATGACTGTTCCTCTGGCTTGCTATCTTGCATTAATATGGTACAACTTTGACGGATACCATCAATAAGTTTCCCCTTATAAATACTCTGCCGGATGGCAGGTTGTGCGTACTTTGCTGTACTGTTGCCATACAGCTGTTCCGTCTTAAACTCGACAATGATAAACGGGCTTGTCATGGAGATATCACAGGGTTTTGGTTACTCTGACCCAACTTAAACATATCCGACAGGGCAGCGGTCTGTTGCGTCAACCGAAGGTGTCATGACCCGTCTATCGTAGTCCTCATTTCTGAGTTCTTAGTCTGGTGAACCATTTAACAGAAGCCACTGACCTTTACGGTCTGTGGTAGTTCACAAGAGTACTCCGCGCAACTTGCACCGATACGATGGCTCTGTGTATAAAGCCAAGTGCTTTCAATTGATAAAATAATAATATTTTCCTTTTGCCGGAATATTTTGCAGAAGTGGTTGTTCGTAAATATATGGCTGTCTCCTGCCAGATCCGCAAAGAGACCATCCAGGCTATGGTAAAAAGCATGTTTGAGATCCGTACAGCCAAGCCTGGAGGAGTAGATACGAAAAGGATCCGGATCCGTTTCGTAGGGATCTGTGGCATTCCGACATGGGTAATCACACAGGGCAACTTGATCCCGCTTCTTAAACATCTGGTCATCTTGCGGCTATTTCTTTAAGTTCATCCTGAAGTCCCGTATATCTTGCCCCTTTCCGGAAATTTTTGGCAATCTTCTGAAACCTTTGCGCAGTGCCGACAATCACAATACACTTTTTTGCCCTCGTAATCCCTGTGTACAGCAGGTTCATTGTAGTAATATCAGGGATATAGTCGTATAACGGCATGACCACTACTGGGTACTCCGAGCCCTGGCTTTTGTGTACTGTAAGGGCATATGCCAAATTTAACTGGGATAATCCTTCAAACTCATAACGTGCTTTGCATCCATCGTCGAATAGCACATCTACATATTCCTGTTCCTTGTCAATGCTTAATATCTTTCCGGTATCCCCATTAAAGATACCTGTTTCTACTTTTCCATTTGGAAGTGTCTTTTTCATTATATAGTTATTTTTGATATGGATTACCCTGTCCCCTTCGCGAAATCCTTTTACGTCCTCTTTGCCGGGATTTAATCTTTCCTGCAGGAGTAGATTCATGTTTGTGCTGCCAACCTCCCGTACCTTCAGTGGCGTAAGCACCTGGATCTCCTTTTCCCCTGTAAAAGCAGGAAGACTGTCGGCAACATAATGCAGGACTGTTTCCTTGATCTCCTCTGCCGTGTCGCAGTTTTTAAAGAAAAAATCCCTGTTCGAAAGTGTAATGGATCCACCAGTCAGAATGCTGTGTGCATTCCTGATAATGTCGCTGCCCGCCGCCTGGCGGTATATTTTTGTCAGTTCGACTACAGGGCAGATTTTGGAGGCGATTAGATCGGCAAGGACATTCCCGGCACCAACACTCGGCAGCTGGTTCCTGTCTCCCACCAGTATGAGCCTTGCATCCGGAGGAATGGCAAGTAGGAGGGAATATGCAAGAGACAGGTCCAGCATGGATGTTTCATCTATGATTACGACATCTGCTTCAAGGGGATTGTATTCGTTGTGTGAGAATCCTTGAGTACCTGGCTCAATGCCAAGCATCCTGTGTATAGTAGATGCCGGCATCCCGGTTGCTTCCGTCATCCGCTTCGCTGCCTTGCCGGTCGGCGCTGCCAGGAGCACTGTCTTTTTACTTTTGATGAAATACTGGATGATCATATTGGTGGTAGTGGTCTTCCCGACTCCTGGGCCGCCGGTAAGGACCATCAGGCCGGATTCCGCCGCAGTCCTAACCGCCCCCATCTGGACTTCATCAAGGTTCCCGTTAAGGCTGCGGATTACCGCCTCCGCATCATCGGCAGGGGTCTTTCTTGACAGTTCGGCAAACATTTTTGCACAGTTTACTTCTTTTGCGTAGATTGCTGCTTTGTAAATATATTCAGTATCCCCGCGTAAAACAGATGTTATAATTCCGGACCCGTTCATTGTGTCCAGTACCTTCTCCACACGTTCCGAGCCCAGGAGCTTCTCTGCATTATTTAAAAGCTGTCCCTTCGGGCAGCAGACACTTCCTGATAACATAATCTGATCCAACAGGAACAGGATGCCGCTTCGTATCCGGCGTGCAGAGTCTTTTGGCATATCCATTTCCATTGCGATTTTATCGGCTGTTTTAAAGGATACCCCATCAATGTCCTCAATCATCTGGTATGGGTTGGTCTGCAAAACATGGAAAGTATCTTCCTTGTATTTCTTCCAGATTTTTGCCCCGAGGGATGGCCCGATACCATACTTCGTAAGCTTCAGCATCGCTTCCTGCATGACAGTACGTTCCTTCACCCTGTTCCCAATTAATTCTGCAAGCCTTTTCCCTATGCCAGGGATCTCTGTTAGCCGTTCCGGAGTATGCTCCATAACCTGAATTGCATCTGCTCCAAACTTTTTAACGATGCTTTTTGCACGCACCTTCCCAATCCCCTTTATAATACCGCGCCCAAGGTATTCTTCCAGGAGCTTTACGTTATCCGGAAAATCAGACTCATAAAAGTCTAGCTTGAATTGTTTGCCGTATTTTGGATGGTTCGTATAAATCCCATGGAGAGTAAAGCGTTCTTTCTCATCAACCCTGAGGAAAGTGCCAACTACTGTAATCGGAAGTTCCTCGTGGTCTGGCTCGAAAGATAGAATTGTATATCCGTTTTCTTCGTTCCGAAAGCGGATCTTATCAACTGTGCCTGTTATCTGTTCCATGGTATCTGGCAGGAACTCCCCCGCCTTTCCTCCTTTCTGAATGGCGCTAATACAAATAAGCCGTAGAGATCCATCAGCCAGGTCTGCCGGATTATCCCTGTTAGCCCTCCTGAACTGCATACTATAGGTTTCGCTTACAAATTAACATATTCTCTGTTCTCTCGTTTTTTTTCAGGTGCAAGCCTACCGCGCCTTTGCCCAATCTAGTAGCGGCCACGATATGTCCATATAATATGGGAGAGGCGTGGAAAAAGAAAGGTATTCTGGCTTTGTGCCGCCAGCATGGCATTTTTCATTCCATTGCGAAGATGTGCAATTATTATGATAAAAAGCCCGATCATTCGGAAAGGAACATTTGTGTCATAAATGCAAAGGACTGCTTTTCACAGCCCGTTTTCAACTTCTTTTTTCGGTTCTGGCGTGTACATGAACATCAGCCGGTTTCTTTGTTAAAAATGATATAACAAACCATCTTCCCCCACATAGTAAGAAGTGTTATCCGCATCTACAGAAAAAGTAGTGCCATAATATTTTGCCAAGAGATTTACTGTATCGATCTGCTCAGGGTCAATTGATTCCAGGGAGGCTGGAATTATGATTGATGATATTTTGTTAAATGCGATATCTTTAAAATAATCAATTTCCGTCCACAAGGCGTCTTTTTCCCATGTTTTTACCCCGTCCGGTATGTTGATAACGCCAGAATATTGGGATGGTATTGCAATAATTGACTCCATGTTTTTGCTATAAAGGATCCCTTCATTGGAAACATAACGATCGTTCGTATCATAGGTAAGATATTCTGATACTGAAGAATAACCATATATTCCTACAGCCAAATCAGTTCCTTCGTTTACATAAGAGGCTTTCTTCTCCTGATCCATCTCTGGATCGATTACCAGATTGTCAGATATGATTACACTTGTTATATTTCTGTTTCGGCTGAAAGCAAGTTCTCCTATACCTGTTACACTATTGGGCATTTCGTATACGCCATTTTCAAATTTCCTTCCAACCGGAATTGCTACCAGTGTTTTTCCATCTTTCGTATATAATACCCCGTCCTCGGATTTATAGAATTCGTTTGTGTCTGCTACAAAAAAATCAGTAAAGTTGTCTGTCCCGCAGTCATAAAAGGCATGGCTTGGAGTATCAGGATTGTTTCCAATACTCTGCAGGGAATCAGGCAGCTGAATCATCGTGTTTTGTGCGTTGGGACAGTGATTATAAGCAAAATCGCCGATATATCTCACGTTGCTGGGGATGGTAATATCATTCAGGGAATAACAGCATTGGAATGCAGCTTCTCCTATATATGTAATGGAATCAGGAAGGACAACACGATACAAATTCTCACACCCGTCAAAAGCATGGTCTCCAATGTAGGTGGCCCTCTCCGGGAGAGTGAGGCTTATCAGGGATTTGTCTTGCATAAATGCGCATGTTCCGATCCCTTTTACTTCATACTCTGTACCTTGATAAACCAGGCGTGACGGTAGTTCAATATTATTTCCGGTATATCCAAGTTCATCTAATATAGTATCCGTTAAAATAATACATTGATCATCTTCATCAATCGCTGTGAACCTTCCGCAGGTACAAACACCATTTATATACTCATGTTCGTGGAATCTAACGGACAACTTTTTTTGAAATTCTTCAGAGCTAAGATGGGGAAACGTTACTTCAGACACAGCTTCAATTTTTTCAGCCTGCTTCGTCGGTCCGCACCCAACAATAGAACAGCTTATTGATAATATCAGGAAAAAACAACTAAACAATTTCGCCATATCTACCTCTCCTAAACTTTACTGAGATAAATATGGAAAATTTCACTACACTCTGAGGTAGCCGCCCCATCCTCCCTGTAGATAGAGGATGGAACCGGCTGCCATTTCACATTTCTTTCAGTTCTTCTGCTTCTTCTAAAAGATCCAACATTTCTTCTAAATTATCAATATTCTCAAGCATTTGATCCCCACGCTCGGATATCTGCAGGCTTTCGGGAAGATTATCGTAGCTTTCCTGTTCTTCATCTCGTACTTCTTCCAAAATGTCCTTTGCCTGGCCAATCAGATCAACTGCTTCTGCAATACGTTTTCTTCTTGTGTTGTTCATAAAATCCACCACTAATTGTTTCCTTTTGCCGCCTTATATTTTGCGAATTTTTTTGCCCTGGCATCCGTTAACCGATGGTACCCATTTTCAAGCCGCCACTCGGATAGATCCACTTGCCAGTCCGGATAGAGATCCATATACTTTTCCAACATCTGTGCTTCCTTTTCTTCTCTCTTCCGGAGATATTCCAGGGCAATATTCAGATACTGGATGCTGTTTGCGTAGTCCATGGTGTGACCGCCAATCACCCATCCACCGATCTTTCGGTTCTGAATCGCATAAAGAACATACACGGAGTTCAAATAAGTAAGGTTTAAGTATTCTCCTTCTTCGATTTCCATGTTGGCATACGATTTTTTCTCATCCCAGTATCCTTCTTTTTCAGCAGACAGATAGTAATGCAGCCAAGTATTTTTCTTTCTAATACCTTTTGCTACTTTATAAGAAGCAGTTTCGTTCATCGGATCAATCAGATCACTATCACCAAAGGTATTCCAATTTTTTCGATCTCGTGCCATGTACCACTGATAGATTTCATCCTCGGTGAGCCCTCGGAGGTCATATTTTTCGTCCTTCATGTTGTCATAAAAGCCGTTCCAAACCTGGAAATCTTCTATCCCTTCCCCGATCTTCTTGTCGGTCCTTGTAGTGCTGTAAGTATAAACGCCCTCCTTTTCTGTCGGGAACCGCTCAAGCGTACTTTCATAAATATCATAGAGAATACAGTATGTTTCTTCCGTATCAATCAGGTTTACCGGAATAACCTTCATATTGGGGATCGAAGCGTCATGTGTCCTGTTCCGGCTGCCGCGTCCCCTGTTATTGTTCCAAGCGTCAGTGTATGTAGGGCGGCCTCCATACCTGCCCGTATACCGATCATCACGGGTAATATGAAGCGTCGTCAGCACCATATCTCCTACATGTAAAGGCTGATTAGTCCGTTCGACTATTTCCGAGAAGCTGCCGAACCGGTTATCCTCCAGCCATGCATCAGCCATGGAAAAGACGACATAAGGGCTTTTCTTAAACACGCTTGTTCCTTCTGGCAGATGGAGCATCTGATTGTTGTGTAACACCCCCTGAAGGATAGAGAAGAGGAAATATCGGCTGGCAATCTCTTCTTTTGTGGAAGTACCACTATAATCTTCTACTGTTGTTATATCTGTTTTCGGCTTTAAAAAGACATCTTCAGTTATATTGATCCTTTCTTCTTCTGTCCAGCCGATCCACAGGTTTCCCCCATCCCGGATCAGGATTCCGACCTGAGATCCATGGAAAGTATTATATTTTTCCAGCATATTGGCAACGACTGGGTTATTCCCGTATTGGATATTGTTCCTGGAGATTCTTGTAAGGGAGATAGATTTATCCGACGGGGCAAACAAATTAAACAGATCATCTCTGTATTTCAACACTTCCTCAAACATCCCTTTGTCTTCCGAATCGAACTGGTAAACTGCAAGGAACTTTCCCATTTCTTCATCCAGATACCTCATCTTCTGATAAAGGATGACCGGTGTATCCACGGGAGCATGTTTTCCGGTACGGAGCTGGACAAACTGTACTGTCTCTCCCATAAAACAGCGGATAGAATAAAGCTCAGTATCCAAGACGAAAAGCTGGTTTTCCAACCGTTCCATCATCAATTCCATTTCTCTTTTCTTTTCGTTGATAAGATCAAACTGCTCCTGATATTTTGCTTTGATCTGAAGACGCATTTTCTCAATCTCTTTCCGTTCCGTTTTCTCCAGGTCCTCGATCTCTTTTTTCTTCTCTTCGATTTTTCCACGTATTGAAGAAATCTCATCTGTCATATGTGCTTTTGTGATCCCTCCGTAGGGTACAATAGCGTTCATCCCATGCTCTTTTGCCCCAATCCTTTGACGGAGATCCGCAATTGTGTCATGATCCAGATCAGTATAAAAATGACATTCCACAAGTTCCGGAGGTAAACCAAAGGATAATTCCCCATATCGGATGATGGTAATCATTTCATTATCGAAAAGCAGGTCCCAGGACAATCCCATAGCATCGAGATAAGCAGCCGTCGCTTCTACTTTTTTATCGAAAGAGTCAGCCGGCGTATGATTTAGATTAATCTTGTCACAGTAGCCTTCTTCTGCATACCGGGCAAGATCCTGATGCTGATAGAAATAGTTCTGCCAGTGTTCCGCCGGCCAGCATTTTTCTTTTTTCTTCCTCTTTTCCCGCTCTTTTGTCCTGAAGCTTCTGAATTTGTCCATATCCAATTTTGCAGTGCCTATTACACAAAACTCCTTCTTTCCCATTTTTCCTCTCCTCTTTATTTATGATAAACAATTGCAGTATTACCTGATCGGCTATAATAAATATGACAGCCAATGCTTTCACAAAGTATTTCAACGGCATAGCTGTCGTCATCGAGGCCGAGACTGACTTTTTTCTTCTTAACAACTGCAAAAATATTTTTGCAGCTCCATACTGCCCTGTTTGCACAGTTTCCTTGTGCGCGTCAAATAATTTGCATCTTATAATTTTTTCTTCTAACACAGCAAAATGATTTTTTATATAATACCAATGTCAAGGAGCTTTTTATTATTTGCTGATAGTAAGTCTCTTTATATATAAATCTGTAAAAAAAAAATACCTCTGAATTTCTGAGGTATTTTCTGACGCGTTCCCATATAATGATTTCATGTCAAGACTCTTACTTATATAAATAATTTGGTGTATTTTTGGTGTAAATAGTTTTCTGATCATCTAATTTTTGTTGATATTCCGCATTTTTTATATAAATCGCATGGTTTCCGAGTTGAACCATCCCGACTGGACCGAGAACTCTCCCATCACGATACCGGCAATTACACTCAGAGGCGTGCTCAGCATCGTCGGCGTATTCATGGCCGCAAGACGCAGGCCGTCAATCGAGAGTTCGAGAAGCAGAAACTGAAAGATCAGAGGAATGTTGACCGTATCTCTCACTGCCACAAACTCAAACGCCTCCGGCAGCCACTCAAGATTCTGCATAAAAAGAAGGTAAAGCGGAGTAAAAAACACGGTAGCAAATGTAATAAGCGCCCTTGTTATTTTCAGATAGACAGCGGTCACTGTCGGAAAATAGTAGTCGTTCGCCTCCTCGATCATATCGAGAATCGACGTCGGCAGAATCATGGCGGACGGCGAATTGTCCACGAGAATAACTACTTTCCCTTCCAGCAGACACGCCGCAGCCGTGTCCGGCCGCTCCGTAAACTTCCATTTTGGAAACGGGTTGAACCATTTTCTTTTAAAGAGCGCTTCTGCAAGGCTCTGCTGGTTCATCCGGAGATCCCCAAGCTTAACATCCCCTATCCGCTGTTTCAGATTGTCAAGCAGCGCTTTATCCACACGGTCGCTCATATAGCAGACCGCAATGTCCGTCCGGGAGAACTGCCCCGCCTCTGTCATTTCCATCACAAGATGAGGATCTCGGATTCTCCTGCGCATAAGTGCGGTGTTAAACACAATTGTCTCCACAAATCCATCCCTTGATCCGCGAAGCGACTTGTCCTTGTCCGGTTCATCCACACTGCGGGCCGGGTAGGTTCTGCAGTCGAGAATGACGCACTCGCTGTATCCGTCGATGAATAGCGCCGCCGGACCGGATAGGACATTTCGGATCACATCGTCAAAATATTCCGTAATGTCCACTTCCACATAGGGCACCTTTTTCTGTATAAATCCTTCCGCATCCTCCGGCATGTCCTCCGGCGTCACAGAAAAGAAGGAATCCATGATTTTGAGCATGACCTCGTCTTTGATAAATCCGTCAATATAGTAAAAGACCGCGTTCTTCCCGCCAATTACAATGTCTCTGCGGATCAGGTCAAAACTTTCCTTTACAGGGAGCACCTGATTCATGTATTTAATATTCTCTTCAAATGAAGCACTCAGCTTTTTCGTGTCCTTTTCCACCATAGAAAATACCCCTCTGTTGTTTTTCTATGGTTATCGTCCCCTGATTTTTTCGAATTATTCAGCTACAGCCGTGTTTTCCGTCTCTGTCTTGTCCAGGTAGCCGGCCTTTTCCATCTTTTCAAGCACCTGCGCCTGGCGCTGTCTTGCAAGCTCCGGACTGGCGACAGGATTGTAGTTGGTCGGCGCATTTGGTACGCCTGCCAGAAGCGTACATTCATCGAAATTCATCTCTGCCGGCGTTTTCCCGAAATATCCCGCGGAGGCATCCGCCACGCAGTAGTAGCCGTTTCCGAAAAAGATCGAGTTTACATAGAGTTCAAATATTTTATCCTTATCAAGTACGGACTCGATCTTGAAGGCCATGAACATCTCCGCAACTTTGCGCACGATTTTTTTATCCTGGGTGAAATACTGGTTTTTCGCAAGCTGCTGGGTAATTGTGCTGCCGCCCTCCACGTACGCGCCCGCTTTGATATCGTTCACAAGCGCCCGGCCTATGGCGATCGGATCGATGCCGGGATGACTGTAAAACCGCTTGTCCTCCACCGCGAGAACCGCGTCAACATATGTCTGCGGCAGTTCATCAATTGATGTGTAATTTTCCTGCGATTCAATCTCGTAAGCCATCTGCTCCACGCTTTTTCCTTCCAGTGCTTCTCTGTAGTCCCTGTATCCCTGAAAGCCGATTATACCCGCCGCTATAACCAGGCAGAAAAACAACAAAGAACACAGACGTTTTATCCATCTCATACTGTATGTACTCCTTTCATACGCTTAGTATATCGGACAACTCTGTGTTCTTCCATTATATTATCTTACGATTTTCTTAATTGCACTTACATTTTTGTAACATGCTGCAAATCACTGTTTCTGCCGGCCTGCTTTGACTTCTGAATCTGCTGTTTCTACCGCCGGCCCGTCGTACTTCCGAATCCGCCGTTTCTTACCTCTGTCACATCGTCGTCCAGTGTAATTCCGTACTCCACGAAGATTCCCTGCATGAATCCGTCTCCCGCCTGAATCTGCACGGTCTTTCCCTCGTTCGTGTCATTTGTAAGTTTAGAGAAAATATGTCCTTCATTGTCTGAATAATAGTAGTCGCTGTCAATGATCCCGACTGTGTTGTTAAGCTGCAGCCTGAACTTGAAACCAAGCCCGCTTCTCGGATAGCACTTCAGCACCCACTCCGGCTCCATCCACACGCGGATGCCTGTCGGCACCTTGACCGTCTCTCCCGGTTCAAGTTTTAAATCCACCGGTGCAAAGAAATCATACCCTGCGCTTCCGGACGTTGCCCGCTTCGGAAGGCATATTCCTTCATAGATCTCTCTTACTCTGTTCTCATCAGTCTGTCCGAACGTATCATTCCATGCTTCAAGGTACTGTTCAAAACTGACCTTTTCAAATTTTGCTATTCTCTTCATACAATCCTCTCCTGCCGGTTTTCCGGTTTTTCCTCTGTATTATGCAATTATTTCCAGATCATGTCGGGCGTGATCTCATCAATGGAAAACGCGCCGCACATCCGCATCGTATCCTTTAATTCGGAACCGATCTTGTCCACATACGCGCTTACACCGTCCTCTCCTCCGCCGTAAACCGCCGTCACAAAGGGCCTTGCAATGAGAACCGCATCCGCGCCCAGGGCGAGTGCCTTAAAGACGTCCACTCCGCTCCGGATGCCGCCGTCCACAAACACCTTCATCTGTCCGTCCACTGCTCTGGCGATAGCCGGAAGCACTTCTGCCGTAGACGGGCACTGATCCAGCACTCTTCCGCCGTGATTGGAGACAACGATTCCGGAAACGCCGGCTTCCAGCGCCTTCTGCGCGCCTTTTACCGTCATGATTCCCTTGAGGATAAAGGGGATCTCCGCCATCTTCACAATCTCTCTTAATTCCTCTACCGACTTGCTTCCCGCCGGCGGATTTAAATTCTGAAGGAACGGAAGCCCCGCTCCGTCGATATCCATCGCCACTGCGAAAGCTCCGGAGCGCTTCACAAGCTCCATCTTCTCCCGGATGGTATCGAGATCCCACGGCTTCACCGTCGGGATCCCCTGGCCAGAGAGCTTTTCAATGGCGGATGTGGCCTCGATCATCACATTGTAATCTGTTCCGTCTCCTGTAAATGCTGCAATCCGGTTCTGAGCGCAGCCCCGGAGCAGGATCTCATTGTACTCCTGATCCGTGTATTTATCGCCGTAGTGGAGTTTCACCGCACCCACCGGGCCTGCGAAAAACGGGTAGGCGAACTTCTTCCCGAACAGATCCGTCTCCGTGTTCAGCGTTTTCTGCCCGCAGATCGTATCCATATTGATGCACACTTCCTGCCACTTCTGGTAATTGCGCATGGCTAGCGTTCCTGTCCCCTTCGCTCCCGGCCCGGGCATGGTATTTCGGCAGGCAGCGCCGTTGCACACCGGACATGCCTTACAGTATGGCCCGATACAGTCTCTCGCGTTTTGTGTCACTTCCGCATAATTCATAAATCTTTTTCCTCTCTCTTCCTTCTCTTGCTTTTCCTTCTCTACCTTTTCCTTCTCTACCTTTTTCTTCTCTAACTTTTCCTTCTCTAACTCTTCCTTTTTAACTCTTTCTTCTGCAGTGCTTCTGTCTTTCGCTCATCCCTGTAAAAACATTCCCGACTTCTCAAGCACATCCAGAATCTCTCTGATCGTATCCGTGTCAACGACAAGCGCCATACGCACGTACCCTTCCCCATTGCTGCCGAATGCGCTTCCCGGCGTCACGATCACTCCGGTCTTCTCCATCAGTTTTATACAGAAATCCGCAGACGACTCATATCCTTCCGGAATGCGCACCCACACAAACATGGTGCCCTGGCTGTCCGGCACGTTCCATCCGATCTTCCTTAAGCCGCCGCACAGCGCCCGGTTTCTTCTTCCGTATTCCTCCCGCTGTCTCTCGATAAAATCATCCGGGCCGTTCAGCGCCGCGATGGCCGCAAGCTGTACCGGATAAAAGATTCCGTAATCAATCTGAGAGCGGAGCAGACGGAACCGGCTCACAATATCCCTGTTGCCGACCACAAAGGAGATTCTTGCTCCGGTCAGGTTATAGGACTTTGAAAGGGAATAAAATTCAACGCCCACGTCCTTTGCGCCCTCATAGGCAAGAAATGACCTGCCCGGCCTGTCTGCAAACGTAATATCAGAATACGCGTTGTCATGGAGAATCACGATATCATGCTTTTTCGCAAAGGCGATCAGGCGCACATAAAAATCATCCGGCGCGCACACGCAGACCGGATTGAGCGGATAGGAAACGATCATGTATTTTGTCCGCTTCAGTACTTCCTCCGGTATACTGTCCAGATCCGGCAGATACCCGTTCTCCTCTCTGATCTCGTAGTATCTCACTTCTGCCTTCGCCATAATGCCGCTCATCTCGAACATGGGATATCCCGGGTTCGGCACGAGGATTACATCTCCCGGATCGCAGAACACCATCCCGATATGTGCCATGGCCTCCTGGGAGCCGTACACGGACATAATCTCGTCCGTCTCAAGATGAACGCCAAAGCGTTTCTCATAGCGGTTCTTAACCGCCTCCAGAAGTTCCGGCAGGTCGGCCAGAGAATATTTATAGTTTTCCGGTTTGCCGCAGGCGTCCTGCATGGCCTTCATCACGTGAGGCGCAGGTTCAAAGTCCGGCGTGCCGACAGAGAGGTTGTACACCTTTTTCCCCGCTCTTAAAAGCTCTTCCTTCTTCTCGTTGAGCGCACCGAAAATGCCCGGTTTGAAATCATTGATCATCTTGGAAAAATGACTGCTGTCCAATTTGATTCCCCCTGTATGTATAATTTAATAAGAATCCTGCCTGCAGGATTCTCCGCCTGCGGCAGGTCGCTTCAGCAACGTTTTCCGCTCTGCCGCAGTGCGTTCCTCGCGGAACGTTTTTATTGCGAAGGGACGCAGTTCCCGCGCAATATAAAAAGCCTTTAAACGGTAAGATCATACCATAAAAAGGCTTTTTGTTCAACTTTTATCCTTTGATCCTCCATGAAAGAGCAGCAAAAATGTTTCAGGACACAATATATTCAGAATGATGAGAGGTGAAGAAAGAGGTTGACACTAGTTATCATATATGATAACTTGTAAATAAAAAGAGGAGTGGAGAAAAATTTCGAAATTGAATTTTACATAAAAGAAAATGGTAAAATCCCCGTACAGGACTTTTATTATTGCCTGGATTTATAAAAAGGACTACGGAAACTCCTAAACAGGAAATTGAACGAGCCAGAAAATACATGGAAGACTATAGGTAGTGTCAAATGAGTTATGAAAAAATAAAGTCTAAGAAATAGGCTCAGATTGAACCTTGAAAATTGCAGATATGATGTTTGATGGCAACTTACGCCACCCTTGACAGCACACAAAAGCAATGCTC
>NZ_JAJEQX010000015.1 GCF_020687545.1 Ruminococcus turbiniformis
CTCCTGAGACCTAAGACTGCGCGTTTGCCTTTGCTTTTCTCTTCTGCAGATATGCTTTCACAAACGGGAAAGCGAAGGAGAAGATCGTGAAAAGGAACAGGATCAGTGTCAGCGGTCTTGTAAAGATATCGAGGATGTGTCCCTGGTACAGCGTCGCTGTAACGGACGCGGATCTCTCCATCATCGGTCCAAGCAGAAGAGCAAGGGCGATGGGCGATGTCGGGAAGTTGTTTCTCAGCATGATGTAGCCGAGCACACCTGCGCCGAATCCGACAAATACATCGAAGATGTTCTTGTTGATGGAGAACGTACCTACTGTAGCAAGGATTACGATCGTTGTACAGAGGATCGATTTCGGGATCTTCAGGATCAGGCTTCCGCACTTGCAGACCGCAAGACCTACGAAGTACAGGAGTATGTTAATCGCTGCGAAACCGATAATCAGCGTATATACCGTATCTGCATGCTCTGTGAACAGCGTCGGTCCGGGCTGTACGCCGTGTACGATCATGGCGCCGAGGAACAGGGCCGCGGGAGCGGATCCCGGGATACCGAGAGTCAGCAGCGGGATCAGGGAACCACCGGTAACGGCGTTGTTCGCGCACTCGGACGCGATGATACCCTCAGCCGCACCTTTCCCGAACTCTTCCGGATGTTTGGACGCTTTCTTTGCCTCGTTGTAGGACAGGAAAGCAGCGATATCCGGGCCGGCTGCCGGGATGATACCGATTACGATACCCCAGATCGTGGAGCGGACCGCGTTAACTACGTTTGATTTAATTGTTGCAGCTTTGAGCTTCATGGAGCCGACTTTTCCGGCGTCCGCCATCTTGCCCATGGGGTCTTCCAGCATCTTGAACAGCTCCGGGAAGGAGAACAGTCCGATGAGGACGACGTTTACGTCAAATCCGCCGGTCAGGGCAGAGTTGCCGAATGTAAATCTCGGGAACCCGTTGACCGGATCCTGTCCGAAGCACGCAACGATCAGCGCGACGATCGCCACAAGACATCCTTTAAACAGGTTGTCCTGGGAGAGCATAACAACAACCGACAGACCGAAGATCGCGACGAAAATCTGCTCCGGCGCGCCTACCATCATGGCGATTCTTGCAAGCAGCGGCGCGCAGAGAAGAAGCGCGATACTGGACCAGAAACCTCCGAACGCACTGCCCAGTGTAACGAGGTGCAGCGCACGTCCGGCTTCGCCCTTTTTCACCAGGGCTTTTCCTTCCAGCGATGTGGGCACCGAAGCCGGCGTACCGGGAATACCGACGAGCACCGCCGGGATGGATCCGCCGTACACACCGCCGCAGTACAGGCCGGAGAGGAGCAGAAGTCCCTGCCCTGGCTCCATGCCGTATGTAAAAGGTACGAACACTGCCACCGCCATCGTAGCGGAGAATCCGGGCAGCGCTCCGAACACAATACCGATTGCCAAACCTGCCAGACAGATCAGGAGGTTCATCGGCGTAAAGACACTGGTTAAGCCGATCAATATATTTTCCATAACAAAAATTCCTCCTAATTACAGATTCAGTGAGATCCAGCTTCCTCTCGGAAGGATCACCGACAGGAAAAGACTGAATACATAGTAGATAACAAGTGTCAGGATCACGGGCAGAAGAACGACAACCACTTTGTTTTTCGTCTTCAGCATGATCAGCGATACAATACCGAACAGTACTGTGTCAAAAATGTAACCGATCTTGTCCAGCAGGAACAGATAGGCAAGCACAAGCACGAAGTATGCCACAAGAATCTTCCACTGCTGTCTGATATGGGTTTCATATACTTCTGAAGTTTTGTATTTTACGATTCTGTAGATCAGAAGGCCTCCCGTCATGATGTAACTGATAATCAGCAGCACTTTCGGATAGGTCACCGATTCTTCCGGAATCTCGCCCAGCTGTACCGTCAGGCTTACAAGAAAGAGCAGGATCGCGAGACAGCATATGACGTCGGACGTGCTCCGTTTCATCTGGTTTGAATTCATAGTTTCCCTCCTAACTTATCAGATAACTCACGGATGTCGGAGTTCCATACTTATTATGATGAGATTTACTCAAAATCAGCACTGTCGATCATCTCTCTGATGCTGTTGTGGTTCTCCTCATAGTAGCCTGTGAACTCGTCGATTCCCATAAAGTCAACTGTAACTCCGGCTTCCTCAGCCGCAGCGATGAACTCTTCATTCTCACATACCTTTCCGATCGCATCGGACAGTACCTGAAGCACTTCCTCCGGTGTTCCCGCGGGAGCTACAAAACCTCTCCACATCACAGAGTTGAAGTTTTCCAGTCCTTCGATTCCGGACTCGGCAAGTGTCGGCACATCGGGAAGAAGAGGATGTCTCTCTGCGCTTGTAACAGCGATCGGCTGTACGTTGCCCGCATTGATCTGTGCCGTTGCCTCGCTGATGAACGGAGTTGCCACGTCGCAGTCGCCGCTGGCTACGTTGTTGATGGCTGTCACACCGCCGTCAAACGCGACACGCATAAAGTTTGTTCCGGTTGCTTCCTCGAATTCCATCTTCAGGAAATCCCAGTGGCTCCATGCTCCTCCGATTCCCCATGTGGTGCTTCCGTCCTGTCCTGCTGCAAGAAGGCTGTCTACATCTGTGATGCCTGAAGCATTGCTTGCAACGATGACATGCGGGTCAGCGGAGAACTGCGCGATCGGAGCGAAGTCATCCTTTGTATAGGTAACGCCGTCAAAAAGCGCATCTCCGTTGGAGTCTGTGGATGAGAAGTAAGCGATTGTATAACCGTCCGGGTTTGCGTCTACCAGATTTGTAAGACCGATTGTTCCGCCTCCGCCGGATACGTTGTTGATAACGAATGTCTGTCCCAGTTCCTGCTCAAGGTAGGAGCAGACAAGACGGGTTGCAATATCAGCGCCGCCGCCTGCCGCGTAGGGAACGATAACCTCTACGGTTCCGGTCGGATAATCGGCAGCCGCATCTGAGCCGCTGTCACCGCTGCTGTCTGAAGAACTGTCAGTACCTGATCCCCCTACAGACAGTGCGCCGCATCCGGTCACAGCCCCCATTGTCACTGCTAATGTCAGCAAGAATGCCACACTCCTTTTTTTCATGTTTTCTTCCTCCTTTAAAAATTTTATTTAGATAATCGAATATAAAGCAATCTATGTGCCAACTTTGAAGTACAAAATTTTTTGAGTAATAATCAATAAAATTTTTGTGAATTACATGTTGTTTTAGCGCTAATTTTTTGTTATATTTTGCTAAGAAAGTGCTAAGATCCAATTATCTCAAAATTCATCTTATGATTGCAAAACATTTTATTTCATTTCAAAAGATTGCATAAAGCAATATTTTGCAACTGTTAGATTTGCAATCATGGATGCTGCAATATCTATAACGTGCTAAGAACACATAAAAGAAAACGTAACCTGAACACAGTGCTAAAATATTGCTAATTTTTATAAAGGGGGCATTATTCTTATGATACGCATGGTTTTTTTCACGCCATATCCGGAAATACTGCCAACGATCGAGCAGGTTTTCCGTGAGAGACCGGACAGAGATGAGCTGGAATACAAGGTCATTCAGAATCCCTCTAATCCTCCGCTGCAAACAGCAGCCGCAGATGCGGACGTAGTCATTGCCCGCGGGTTTACAGCCCGTACAATGGAAGAACTCGGCTTTGTCTGCGCGGAACTTAAAGTCACCGGCCTGGATCTCGTCAGCGCAGTCAGCCGGTGTCTGAAAATGTATCCGAAGGAAAAGAACATTGCCGTCATCGGCGCTTACAATATGATATACGAAACCGACACGGTGAATACGAATTTCACATTTGTCAGACTGACCCCATACCCTGTCTCTGATAAAACAGAAGTGGATGCAGTTATTCAGAAAGCTGTATCTGACGGAAATACAGCTGTGATCGGAGGATATGCCGCGGTCGAGGCCGCAAAAAAATACAATATTCCCGCCGTCCTCATCGAATCCGGCCGCCGTGCGGTGAACAATGCCATCTCCGAGGCAAAAGCCGCCGTCGGAATCGCCCGCCGGGAAATGGCGAAAAGCAGTACACTCTCCGAAATTATGAACTGTTCTTTCCAGGGAATTATCGCCATTGACAGAAACGGAAAGATCACAATGGCCAACAGCTATTGCGATTCCATACTGGAAACCGGGAAATGCGCTCTCGTCGGATGCAACATCAGCGACTTTTTCCCGGATCTGCGGGTTACAGACGTCATCGAAAAAGGGATAGAACTGCGCTCAGAGCTGCACACTTACAGACAGTACCGTCTGATGGTCAACTGTGTACCTGTCGCCAATCAACCGGGGAGAGTAAAGGCTGTGCTGACCTTCCAGAATACCGCCCGCATCCAGGATGAAGAAGACCTGATCAGGAAGTCGCTCCACTGCTCCGGCTATCAGGCAAAATATCACTTTTCCGATATCTTCCACCAGAGCACGGTAATGGATAACATAATCTCGGACGCACAGAATTTCAGTCACTCCGACTCAAATATTCTGATTTACGGCGAGACAGGGACAGGGAAGGAACTCTTCGTTCAGAGCATTCATAACGCCAGTCCGAGGAAGGACTATCCTTTCGTGACTGTCAACTGTGCCGCTCTCCCGGAAGACCTCCTGGAGAGAGAGCTGTTCGGCTGTGCTGACGGTACATTCGGCGGAACGCCGGAAGGAGGAAAGAAAGGGCTGTTTGAGGTCGCCCACAAAGGGACACTTTTTCTCGATGAGATCGGGGATATCTCGCCCAGTATGCAGAGCCATCTTTTGCGCGTGCTTCAGGAACAGAAAATTACGAGACTCGGCAGCGACACAGCCATATCCGTAGATGTCCGGATCATCTCCGCGACGAACAGAAACCTGAAAGAAGCCGTGGCAGAGGGCAGTTTCCGCCAGGATCTCCTCTACCGGCTGAACGTACTTGAGTTCCGTGTTCCGCCGCTGCGGGAGCGCGGCAGAGATGTTCAGCTCCTGCTGAACCGTTTCCTCGCACTGGCTCACGAGACTACCGGATGTGTGCTGTCCGGTCTTACCTACGATGCGATGGAACTCCTTTGCCGGTATTCCTGGCCCGGAAATATACGGGAAATGAGCAATTTCTGCGAGAGACTGTCCATTCTCTGCAGGACGGCCTTCGCCGGAACCGAAGATGTGCTGCGCGTTCTGCCAGATGCACTTCTTGGATGAAGCAGTCACCCGTAACAAAGATGCGCCGGTATCAGGTGTGCGTATTTTGTGCACGCCTGATACCGTGTCTTTCCCTGATCACCTGCTTTAACTATCTTAACTGTTTTCCGTCTGCAAACGCTGTTCCCACTCTCTCGCCTATCCGGAGATACGCATGGTTCGCAGCATCATATGAGATCGCGTTCAGTCTGTCCGTGTCAATCTTTCCATCCGCAGTCAGAATCCGCTCATCCGCGCTCACATTGACGATCTTCGCCACAATTCGCAGTGTTTTGTCATACTGATTCATTTCTTCCACCCGACACTCCAGAGTAAGCGGCAGCTCCTCGATTACAGGCGCATCCACAAACTCACTTTTCACAGTGTGGAAACCTGATTTCTTCATCTTGTCCGGCTCGTCATGCCCGGATACGATTCCAACATAGTCCGCCGCCACAAGATTCTTCACATCCGCGATTCCAACTGTAAATTCCTTTTTTGCCTTAATGTTATCCGACGTTTTATGGCGGACTCCGATGTTGATCTGGAGCCGGTCAGAATTTATAATCCCCCCGTATGCCACATTCATCGCATCCTCTGTTCCGTCTTCACCGTAAGTCGCCACTATAAGCACCGGCTGAGGATATATGTATGGATTGGGTCCAAGATTTTTGCGCATGATTATTCTCCTTCCTGCTGAAAAAATTAATTTGCGATATTTTCGCGTTTCTGTTTTCTGTAATTATACCAGCGCCTGCATGCAAGGGCAATAACCACTGGTGCTCAAAAGGCCCGCTCCCCAAAAATGGCCGCCCTGCAGAAATTCTGCCGGGCAGCCATTTTAATTTTCTCAGCTGTTTTTCATACAGCATATTATTCTTTTTTCTGTCCGTGAGCCTCCAGCCAGTTCAGCAGATCCTCAAACACCTGCTCTCTGTCTGTCTCATTGAGTATTTCATGCCGGTCCCTCGTATAGAGTCGGAGCGACACATCCTGAATCCCGGCCCTCTGATATTTCTCAAAGACCTTGCGGACTCCTTTTCCGAAACCGCCCACCGGATCGTCTGCACCTGACACGAACAGCACGGGCAGCCCTTTGGGAATCATGTAAACTCCCTCTTTCCGCTGCATACTGATCATGCCGGCAAACATATTGTAATAGGCGTTTACCGTAAACATAAAGGAACATAGCGGATCTGCCACATACGCATCCAGGCGTTCCCTGTCGCTCGTAACCCAGTCCGCCCTCGTGCGCGCCGGTTTGAACTTTCTGTTGAAAGCCCCCATCGCCATCCGGTCTACGAGTCCGCTCCGGTAATGCCATCCGCGGAAGACAGCCATCAACCGGCAGAGCCTTTTCCCGAAAAGAAGCGTTAACTTCATGTGATCCGTCACTGTCCCCATCAGGATAACACCGCTCAGCCCGTTTCCGTACATCTGAATATACTGCCGCAGAAGGGAAGACCCCATACTGTGCCCCAGCATGAAATACGGAACATCCGGATACTTCTTCATAATCCGCTGGCGCAGGGTGTGTATATCGCCGAGCACACATGCATTTCCGTATTTTTCACTGAAAAACCCATACTCTGACTTCGCCTGCACGGACTTGCCATGTCCGAGATGATCATTTCCCACGACGTAGTATCCCCGTTCACACAGGAACTGCGCAAACTCATCGTAACGCCCGATATATTCCACCATCCCATGGCATATCTGAAGGACTGCTTTCACTTCGCCTTCCGGCTTCCACTCCATTGTATGGATTTCTGTGTTGCCGTCCTTTGACGGGAAATAAAACTCATCTCTCATGTTACTCACTACCTGTCATCTAATTTTATGTACTCTCTGTAAGGAGCAAGCGGCTTGTACGCCGGACGGATGATTTTGTCTACATTTTCAAGTTCTTCCAGTCTGTGCGCACTCCAGCCGACAATACGCGCAGCCGCGAAAATCGGCGTGTAAAGTGACTGCGGAAGATCCAGCATACTGTACACAAGGCCGCTGTAAAAGTCTACATTTGCGTTTACACCCTTGTACATGCGGCGTTTCTCGCCGATGATCTCGGGGGCCATATGCTCCACCTTCTCATAGAGAGCGTACTCATCTTCATGTCCTTTTTCTCTGGCAAGCTGTTTTACGAAACGCTTGAAGATATCTGCACGCGGGTCAGAAATCGAGTAAACTGCATGTCCCATACCGTAGATGAGCCCTTTTTTGTCAAATGCCTTCTTGTCGAGAAGCGCCTCCAGATACGCACGGATCTGATCATCGTCATTCCAGTCCGTCAGATTCTTCTTCATATCCTCAAACATCTGCGTAACCTTGATGTTCGCTCCGCCGTGCTTCGGTCCCTTCAGAGACGCCATAGCCGCAGCCATTGTAGAATACGTGTCTGTTCCGGAAGATGTTACCACGTGCGTTGTAAAGGTAGAGTTATTTCCGCCGCCGTGGTCCATATGAAGCACAAGTGCCATATCAAGAATCTTCGCTTCCAGTTTCGTATATTTGCGGTCTTCGCGAAGCATCATCAGAATATTCTCCGCCATCGACAGCTCCGGCTTTGGAGCGTAGATGAAAAGATCCTCGCCCCTTCTGTAGTTATATGCATGATATCCGTAAACCATCAGCATCGGGAACTGACTGATCAGATTCAGACACTGACGCAGTACATTGGGTATACTCGTATCGTCCGCTTTATCATCATAGGAATAAAGCTGCAGAATACTTCTCGTGATACTGTTCATCATATCGCGGCTCGGGGCCTTCATGATGACATCGCGCACGAAATTCGGCGGAAGCAGCCGACGTTCCGCAAGCATTTCCTGAAAATTTCTTAATTCCGTTTTGTTTGGAAGTTCTCCGAAAAGCAACAGATATGCCGTTTCCTCAAAGCCGGGGTGCTTTGCATCCAGAAATCCCTTGACCAGATCTTTTATGTTGTATCCCCGGTAATAAAGATTGCCTTCGCATGGAACTGTCTTTCCATCAACCACTTTGGAAGCACAGACATCTGAAATATTTGTCAGCCCTGCCAGTACCCCCCGCCCATTCAGGTCACGCAGTCCGCGTTTCACCTCGTACTTCGTGTACAGTTCCTTGTCTATGGCATTATTCGTTTCACATTTGAGCGCCAGTTCTTCGATCTGTGGAGTAATGTCGTAAAAAATATTGTCGATGTTTCTCACCATAGGCGTCTCCTCCTTCTCTTTCCTATTATCTTTTTTCTCTGTATGACCTTTTTATTATACTAAAAATTTACACATTATACAATAAATTGTATATTAAATATTTATTAACGAGCCTGCGAACCGCCATTTTGCACAATTCTCCGGCACAATACCCTGCTCCTTTCTCCGGCTTTCAGACCGTTTTATCTCTGTCGTTTCCTCCTGCTCCGAGTATGTTTGACAGCGCCGCAAACTCTTCCAGCGCCAGTGCCTCCCCGCGCACAGAAGGGCCTTTTCCGAGGCTTTCAATCGCCGCGTCGATCTCCTCTTTCGAGAAAGCAAGCTCCGGAGAATTTTTCAACCCGTTGGAAAGCGTCTTTCTCCTCTGGTTGAAGGAGGCACGTATGATCCGGAACATGAGTTTCTCATCGTCCACCCTCACCGGAGGTTCCTCATAACGGTCCAGCCGGATCACAGCAGAGCCGACTTTTGGCCTGGGCATAAAGCAGTTCGGCGGCACATTTGCCACAATATACGGCCTGGCATAGTACTGCACCGCAAGAGAGAGGGCTCCGTAGTCCTTTGTTCCCGGCCCCACCTGCATCCGGTCAGCCACTTCTTTCTGTACCATCACAGTAATGCTTTCCACCGGCACATGGTTCTCAAACAGCCCCATGATAATCGGCGTGGTGATATAGTACGGCAGATTCGCCACAACTTTTACCGGCTTCCCGTCATTCTCGCGCTTTGCCAGCTCTGCAACGTCCACTTTCAGAACATCGTCATTGATCACCGTCACATTGTCATATCCCTCCAGAGTATCCTCCAGAATCGGAATCAGCGCACGGTCAATCTCCACCGCCACCACTTTCCGGGCAGCGCACGCAAGGTACTGCGTCATCGTGCCGATGCCCGGGCCGATCTCGAGCACACAGTCATCCGGACCGATTCCGGCCGCACGGATAATCTTGTCAAGCACATGGGTGTCGATAAGAAAATTCTGTCCGAATTTCTTCTGAAACACAAAATTGTATTTCTGCAGAACGGCGATTGTATTCTGTGGATTTCCAAGCGTAGGCTCTTTCATATAATCTTCTTCCTTCTCCTTTTTCTCTCTGCTCTGCGTCCGTCCTACACCGGCAGGACATACAGCGCACGCGCGTTTTCTTCCGTCCGGCGGATCACTTCCTCAAGGGTCACTCCTTTGATCTCTGCGATCTTCTCCGCCACGTACGGCAGATAAAGCGAACTGTTGCGCTTCCCCCTGTACGGTTCCGGCGCCAGATACGGGCAATCCGTTTCCAGCACAATAGACGAAAGAGGAATCGCTTCTACGACCTGTTTTAGTTTCTTTGCATTCTTAAAAGTGACAACTCCGCCCACTCCGATATAGTATCCCATCTTTACATACTCGCAGGCCATCTCCGGAGAGTAGGAGTAGCAGTGTATCACCGCCCTCATCCCCCGGGCGTGTTCTTTCATGATCTCCATCGTGTCCGCCGCCGCTTCCCTGCTGTGAATGATCACGGGCATATTTTTCGCCCGGGCCAGTTCAAGCTGGCGGATAAACCATTTCTTCTGAAGCTCATGACTCTCCTTGTCCCAGTAGTAATCGAGGCCGATCTCTCCCACAGCCACGATCTTCTCCAGGTCAAGGAGCCGTTCCATCTCTGCCATGCGCTCCTCATCAAGCGTCCCCGCCTCATCCGGGTGGATGCCGACAGCGCCGTAAACGAAAGGCCAGCGCTCTGTCAGCTTCTGTATCTTCCCCCAGGATTCCACCGTGGAACCGGCGTTTACAATCAGGCCGATTCCCCCGGCTTCCATATCGGACAGGAGCGCTTCTCTGTCCGTGTCAAACTGTTCGTCGTCATAATGTGCATGTGTGTCTATAATCATCCTGCTGCCGCCTTTCTTTCAGTTCTTTTCCCGGATATTACCTCTTTACAAAATATTCCTCATACCATACAAGGAACGTATAGATTGTCCACACTTTTCTCCAGTTGTCAGAGTTTCCGCCCACATAATCGTCAAAGATGGCGTTAATCTCATCCACATTGAAGAACTTTTCCGCCATATCACTTCTGAATTTTGCACGGACATCCTGATTATATCTGTCATCTGCCATCCAGATACGGATCGGCACGATAAATCCGAGCTTTTTGCGGAATGCAATCTCCTCCGGAAGCACTTTCGCCGCCGCCGTGCGCAGCGCCACCTTGTTCTGCTCCTCATTTACCTTGTATTCCGAAGGCATTCTCGAAGCAATGCCGAAAATTCTCCGGTCGGTCAGAGGCATGCGGATCTCAAGCCCTGCTGCCAGGCTCATCTTATCTACGTTCAGATAGATATCTCCCTCAAGCCAGATCTGAATATCCACATCCGACATCTTTGTGAGAGGATCCAGCCCTTCCGTCTCCTCGTAGATGCTCCGCGCCACTTCGATGGGGAGCACGTCCGGATCATATTTTTTCAGGATGCGCTTTTTCTCATCCTCTTTCATGATGTTCGTATTTCCCACATAGAACGTCTTTAAGTTCTCCCCGTAGCGCTCCGCGTTGCGGTACATGTTGTATCCGCCGAAGAACTCGTCCGCTCCTTCTCCGGAATAACACAGCTTTGTGTGCTTCGCAGTCTCCCGGCATGCGATGGCAAAGGCAATCGCCGACGCATCCGCAAGGGGGAGCTCCATATTGTACATCACATACGGAACGATCTCAAAATACTCTTCCGGCGTGATCAGACACCGGGAATTTTTCCGGCCGAGAATATCCGCCGTCTGCTTCGCAAGCCCTGACTCGTCGAATCTCGCCTCCTCATATCCGCAGGAATCTGTCATCTCCACATCCGACATGGCAAGCACATACGAAGAGTCCACGCCGCCGGAGAGGAACGACTCTGCCGTCTCGTCCGGAGTCTTCACCTCAGGCATGATCTCCTTTAATGTCTCGTGAATCTCATCCGCCCAATCTTCCAGTGTCCTGCTGTGATCCGGTTTAAACGTGGGCGTCCAGTACCGCGTAATTTTAAGCTTTCCATCCTTCCACACAAGATATCTGCCGGGCATCAGTTTCTTAAGTCCTCTGAAAAACGTATTCTCCCCGGCCGCATAAGTCAGGCTCAGATAGATCTGAAGCATTTCTTCATTCAGCTCTTTGACAAATCCCGGCTGCTCCATAATGCCGCGAATCGTCGTGCCGTAAAGAAGCCGGCCGTCCGCCGTCTCATAGTAATAAAACGGTTTCGTTCCGAACTGGTCTCTTAAGCAGAACAGCTCCTCCTTCTCCTCATCCCAGATTGCAAACGCAAACATGCCATGCATGTGATCCGCCATCTCATGCCCCCACGTCTCATACGCGCGGAGCAGAATCTCGTTCTCCCTCTCCTCCCGGGTCAGATCTGTCCTGATCCCGAGTCTTTCGCAAAGTTCTTCCCAGTTCCGGATATGTCCTCTGTATTCTTTAATAATTGCCATCTGTATTCTCCCTGCCCATCTTTCGTATTTCTCCGGCCTGCCTTCCGGTGATTCATTTTACATTCATCTATTATAATAGATAATTTCAGGAATGTATAGTAGCAGACAGGGCGGCATGGCCGAAAAGCCATGCCGCCCTGCGAAATACCGCTTATTTTGCAAAGGTCCTGCCGTCGGAATTACCCTTTGACAGCTCCGCTCATGAGTCCGTTCTCAATTCTGTCCTGGAACAGTACATATGCGATGATCACAGGAATTGTGGTCAGACAGATTCCTGCCATCGATGCGCTGTAGTCTGTACTGTATTCTCCGAAAAAGGACAGAAGCCCCATAGAAATCGTTCCTTTTTCCTTATCCGTGATAAAAATAAGCGGAAAGAGAAGGTTATTCCAAACCTGGATAAAATTAAATATCGACGCACTTATGATACCCGGCATGGACAATGGCATAATCATCCTGAAAAACACCTGATGTATCCCTGCGCCGTCTATAATCATCGCCTCTTCCAGTTCTGTCGGTATGCTGTTCATAAATCCGGTCAGAATCAGGACAGTCATAGGGAAACAGAACGCAGAATATAAAAGAATCAGCATCCCATAATTATTCATCATGCCGAACTTTCCGAACACATACGACAGCGGGATTAAAACAGCCTGAATCGGTATCATCATTCCTGAAATAAAAAGCAGATAAATGCCCGATTTTATTTTGAAATGAAATTTTGACAAAATATAGGACGCCATAGCGCCAAAAACACCTGTCAATATAATTGTACCTGCTGCCAGTATAATCGTATTCAGAAAGTATCTTCCGATATTGCCCACATTCCAGGCGGTAATATAGTTTTCATATCTGAACTCCTTCGGCAGTGATACAAAAGATTCAAAAATTTCCAGATTTCCTTTCAGTGAACAGAAAATAGAAAACACAAGCGGATATACATTAATCACTGCTATGGCCAGAAAAACAATAAACCCGATTATATGTCCGATAGAATATCTCTTTTTTGCCCTGTTCATACACTCTTCCTCCTAATACTCCACGCTTTCCCGCCGGTTCATGAGTTTCAGGCTGGCAACAGAGACAACCGCGCTCAGCACAAAAATAACAGTGGCGATAGCGCTTCCCGTACCATAGTGCCCGTACCGGTACGCTTCGTTGTACATGAGGAGTGCCGGCACAATCGTTGAATTGTCTGTGCCTCCGGAAGGCGTAAGTATATATACGGTATCGAAGATTTTCAATACACCTGTAATTACCATGATGACAGACATTTTTACTGAGTCCCAGAGCATCGGTATGTACAGATATCCAATCTTCTTAAGTCCCGTCGCTCCGTCTATCTCCCCCGCCTCTATAATTGACTCGGGCACTGCCGTAAGTCCTGCCAGGCAGATAATCATATAGTAGCCGACACTGGTCCATGTACTGACCGCAATCAACGCAATCAGAGCAGTATCCGGGTTTACCAGCCACTGCTGCGTCATATTTTCCAGTCCGAGATGAATAAGAATTGTATTCAGTATCCCCTTATCCGTCGGAAAATAGATAAAATTCCAAAGCAGTGATACCGCCGATACCGAAAGGATCATA
Organism: Ruminococcus turbiniformis; assembly: GCF_020687545.1. Taxonomy (GTDB): domain Bacteria; phylum Bacillota; class Clostridia; order Lachnospirales; family Lachnospiraceae; genus Mediterraneibacter; species Mediterraneibacter turbiniformis. The sequence goes on from NZ_JAJEQX010000015.1 coordinate 13,409, forward strand.
GGAATAAAAAACGATGCCTTAAAAAACCGCTTGAAATGCATAAATTTATGAACAAGAAACCCGAGGGCAAAACCGATAGGCACCTGGAGAACCACGCTTATTGCCGCATAAATCAGTACATTCTGAAGCGATTTTAAAAATACCGGATTCTGAAACAGGTTAACAAAATTGTCAAGCCCTACAAATTCCAACGGAACCGACTGGATTCCCGGCCATTCATGAAAAGAAAAATAAATGGACATTATAACCGGAATCACTTCAAAACACAGATAGACTGCCAGTGCGGGAAATAGAAATATGCAGATATATTTTTTATTTCTTCTGATTTTTTCCATATAAATCACTCCTCAACATGATGGGGCCGCTCTGTCTTAAGCGGCCCCATTTTTCTGTCAGACTACTGCGGCCTGTTGGCATCAATATCCGCCTGTATTGCCGCCGCGGTATCTTCCGCCGACGTTCCAAGCATCATATTCAGAATCCCGTTTCTGGAGACATCAACAAGCGTAGAGCATGTATCATAATCAAAGTATTCACCAATAGAATCTGTGATTGTATCTGTGTAGGCAACCATATCCTTGAAAATCTGCGGCGCGTCTTCCGGAGCTGTAATATTTTTATACGGGGCAACTCTCATTGCCGCATCCATACGTTCCTGAATCGCTTCCGGGGTTGTCATATACTTCACCAGTTTCAGAGTCGCTTCCTCCTCTTCTTCTGACATTGTTCCTGACAGCATCCAGCCGGATGTATATACAACGCGTGTATCCTTATACTCTTCCTTGTCTGTAAAATACGGGAACGGGAAGAAGGAAATATCGTCCAGAATCTGTGAATCGCTCGCAAACATCTCCGGAATAATCGGGCTGCTGTGAGAGATCATTGCGACTTCACCGGAAAGGAACTGACTCATCTGCGTGTTCACATCAATCCCCTCGAATCCTTCCATGAAAGCATTTTTCTCATCTTTCAGATCTTTGGTAATCTGCAGGCATTCCAGCACGTCGGAGTCTGTCCATGACTTTTCTCCGGTACCCAAAGCCCGGATGCCGTCTCCGCCGATCCTCTTTGCAAGAATATTATTAAATATATGCCCCATTACCCAGGTATCTTTGCCTCCCACTCCAAAAGGCGTAATCCCCGCGGCATTCAGCTTGTCTATCGCGTCATACAGCTCATCCATTGTCTCGGGCGTTTCAGTGATTCCGGCCTGTTCAAACAGTGCCTTATTATAGAAGATTGCATCCACGTTCAGCTCATTTGGAAGCGCATAAATACCTTCCACACCATAATCATCCAAACGGTAAGTATCGAGCGCTCCGTCAAGGAAGCTGTCCCTCCATTCCGGATCTGCCTCCAGAGCATCTGTCAGGTCAAGAAGCACTCCGCTCTCCGCCCATTCTTTTAAGCCCGCGATCGCAGGATAGTAGAAAATGTTCGGCGTCTCTCCTGTGGAAATTGCGACTTTCAGCTTATTGTTGTACGCAGCTTCTTCATATATAGAATCATTCTGCACTTCAATGTCCGGATTCTCTTCCATAAATCTGGCGATCTGATCCTCATACACCTTTGCGATAGGCGTATCTCCGCTGTCGCGGCTCATAAATGTGATTTTCACTTTGCCGCTGCTCTCAGACGAATCCGAGCTCTCTCCGCTGTCTGAACCGCTGCCGCTGCTGCCCGAACAACCTGCCATCGAACACACCATAACTCCTGCAAGTAATACGCTGATAATTCTTTTTTTCATACTTTTCTCCCTTTCATCTTAGTTATTATCCAGTTCCACCGCACACATCTGATGTCCTTCTATCTTCGGAATATTGAATATGATCGTTTTTCCCTCCCTTCTGAACTCTATTTCATTCTGTGATGGAACACATTTCACACTTTTTACTTTTCCTTCACACCGCAGCGCCACTTTCAAATTGTAAATCGGCACGATATCCTCTACAATTTCCAGTTTGCTGCATTTTTTCTCCGGTATATAATACAGTACGTGAAGAATCAGACGATTCTGTTCTTTCTGTTCCAGAAGGTTTGTTATCACCCCTGACGGCCCGTCATGCTGCACAAGCGGCAGCGGAAGAAGCCTCTTCAGTTCATTCCTGAACAAAATCTTGTACCAGTGCGGAGCAGATGTCTGATACGTCCTGAAAATCGGATGAATAAAATATGCCGTATTCTCCGTTTCTATAACAGCCGGATAAGCCGCCTCCCTTGAAGACGGTGAGTGCAGATGCGAACAGAAATGCTCATAGGTCCTGTTAAAGACCGGACGGACCGCATCCTGGACAAACACTGCCTTTTCACCGGCCTTCACATATGTTCCGCAGTCATACATGACATGTTCGGAACTTGCCAGCCCTTCCGCAAGATGCTCCCGTGGGCTGATAAAATCCGGACTGTACGGCGCTGTTCCCAGATAAACCGCTTCCAGTTCCGGCACCATGAATCCGGTTTTGTCTCTATCCAGCCCGGACTCAAATGTACAGATCACTCTGCCGCCGCCCGCTATATATTTTCTGAGTTTTCGCGCAAAGCATTCATCCACCGGGATGACATCCGGGAGGATGAGCAATGTGTATCTGTCAAAATCGGATTCACTGTCAATAAAGTCAAACTGCTGGCTTAATTCCATCAGCATACGGGCCGCGCCTTCCGAAGATCCGGGGATCTCCCCCGCTTTGCCCGTCGCATAAAATTCCTCCGCGGTAAACACGCCGATTTCCGTGACAGGCACCGCACCCTCACACCAGGGTTCTTTCTCCTCTACCGATGCATATACCTCTCCGATCTGCCTGTACATAAAAGGGTTCAGCTCGCCCCAGTAATCCATCTGATCACCTATTGTACACTTACAGCCGTTAGCCAGCATGGAAAAGACCTCGTATTCCATCGCCGCCCTGTTGCGGTACGCATGGAAGTCTCCCCATTCCGTGTGAAACCGGCTTGTCAGACCCAGACATTCATTTCCGAAATTCCTCATATATTTGGCAGATACCGGGAAATCCAGATAGCCCCAATCGGCTCCCGGCAGCGATTCAAAGGAAAAATAGGAATAATCCTTTAAAACCGGCTTGTCCAGATAACCCACATGCCCTTTGTTATAGCACACACGGAAATCCGGGTTGAAGGACTTTGCAAAAGCGGTAAGATCTTCCACCATGTCATAGTACGTCATGAGGGCAAACTTTTTCCTGTCTTCTTTTTCCGCCGGGTTCATCCCAAGCTTCCTCATTTTCTTCTGACATGCAGGGCAGCAGCACTCTGTCACAAACGCGGCGTCATACCATACTCCTTCCGCGGGAATGGAGGAAAGTACTTCGCTGAACTGATCTTTCAGAAAGTCTCTGTATCCCGTATTTACACACAGATTTTTGTAAAATCCGGCCTCAAAAAATCCTTTTCCCTTATAGTCCTGAAGCGCTCCGTTCTCATCAATGCACACCCATTCCGGATGCGCGTCTGCGGCAGGCTTATTCCACCGGATTGTCGTATAGAGATTTACCTGGATATTATGTCTGTGGCACGCTTCTGCCTGCTCTCTCAAAAGATCTCTGTGGACAAGATGCGGATGAACCATCTGCGGATATTTTTTCGAATCATAATAAAGCATTCCGTGATGGCAGCAGCTAAACAGTGTAATGGAATCTACATGGGCTTCCTCAAGAGTTCGGGCAAATTTTTCCGCATCAAAATCAGCGCAGACACCTTCAATTTTTTCGCTTGTGTGAAAATCAAGATGAATCTGCCGGAACGGGATTTTACTTTTATCCATTGTTTTCTTCCCCCTGCTCGTTTTGATGGGTTCATTATAGAAAGTTTCGTCCGCTCTGTGAATGAAGATTTTTTGGATGACCCTGAATTTTTTTGGATAAGCAAACACCAGGCCTGATGTGTCGAATACATCGGCCTGGTGTTCATTTTCTCTGCGTAATTGTCAACAGCAGCGTCAGTGTACAGAAACTATCTGCATTTCAGTTTCTCCAGATATGCTGACGGACTCATTCCATACTGCTGTTTAAAGGAACGGCTGAAATAATAGGCGTCCGAATAACCTGAAAGCTCTGAAGCCTGAGTAACCGTAATATTCGGGTCTTCTTCCATCATCTGCCGTGCCTTTTCCATCCTCACCATAATCAGATATCTGCTTAACGAATATCCATATTCCTTTTTGAAAATGCTGCTTAAATAGCTGGGGTTTACTTCCGTCTTTTCGGCAATCAGATTCAGTGTCAGATTATTCTGCCAGTAATTTTCATCAATATATTTTTTCGCTTCGTCAACTTTCTTCTTTCCGGAAGGAACCAGCCGCTCCCCCATCTGGCTGACACTTCTCTTTATCATTCCGGTCACCTGTTCCCTCAGTTCCCGGATATCTGTCAGATGCTCAAGTTCAGTCAGAATCTGTTTTTCCCGCTCATTCTCTTCCACAATATCTTCCCCCGTTTCGACAAGATACATAAAAAAATTTACGAGAATGTCCGTCGTGACATATGCGATTACCTGTCTCGGGATATTCTCCGACGCAAAGCTTTCAAAGCAGTCTTCAACCTGTTTTTGCGCCTCCTCATATTTTCTGCTTCTTAAAAGAAACCTGAAGTCATGCGCCCGGTAGGGGATTCTTCCAAGACACTCTGTCACGCTCCCTGATTCATAAGGACAGATTTTCCCGAGCCTTCTGCCGTCAGCAAGCCCCTCATATGCCTCCTTATATGCTTCATGAAGCTGCAGAATGCCTTTGTGGATATTGCTGGTGCTTCCGAAAAAGCTTCCGCTCCCGCCGATCTCCTCCTCAATACACGCACACGCTGCCTGAACTTTAAAACGGAACTCCTCCGCCCCTTCCCGTCCTGCGGTAAGGAAGAGTCTGTCCGTCTGCATGTCGATCATCTCTGTTTTTTCAAATTGTTCTTCGATCAGATCCGCGATATCCTGAGCATATGTTTCCACTGCCTGCTGGTCAGCGAAACGCACAAAGAACAGGCAGATGTTTTCATCGTCTCTGTACCCGTATTTTTCCCAGTGCATTTCTGCCGTCCGCTCTGCAATGCCCGCAAAACTCTCTATGAAAAACTGCTTTCGAATATCATCGATTCTGGCACAGGCATTCAGGAGTTCTTTTTCCAGCTCCTTTGGATCCAGCGGCTTCAGAAGGAAATTTACCGCTCCGAATCTGAGCGCTTCTCTGGCATAATCAAACTCGCCGTATGCGGTCAAAATAATGATCTGTATATCCGGATCCATTTCCTTTACCGCTCTGGAAACCTCAATTCCGTTTAAGAACGGAATATTAATGTCCATAATAATGATGTCCGGCCTTATGGACTGTACTTTTTCCAGGGCCTCCTGCCCATCCTCCGCTTCTCCCGCTATGTACAAATTAAGCTGTTCCCATGAAACCGTGCTTTTTACCAGTTCTCTCTGCAGATATTCATCATCAACGATCAGTACTGATCTCATTGTGTCCCGCCTTTCCCTGTCCCGGTATTTTTACAATCACTTCCGTTCCCTCCCCGGGTTTACTTTGGATTGAAATGCCAGCCTCCTCTCCGAAATAGAGTCGGAGCCTCTGGCGTATACTGTACAGCCCGAATGATTTTTCCCTGGATTTTTCTTCTTCGGACAAAATTTCTTCTGCCCGCTCCGCACTCATCCCGGCTCCGTTGTCTGAGATTCGAATTACCACGTCCGCCCCGTTTCCCGCTCCGCAAACAGAAATTTTTCCCTGATGAGGGACATTCTTTACACCATGATAGATCGCATTCTCGACAATCGGCTGAAGTGTCAGCTTTACAATCGGGACATCCATAATTGCTTCGTCAAACTCAATCTGAAAAATAATTTTGTCCCTGTACCGCATCTTCTGTATCTGAATATAACTCTCTATATTTTCCACTTCCGTCCGAAGCGAGATCAGATTTTTCCCGCTGCTTAATGCTGTCCGGTAGAACTGCCCGATAGCGTGGATCATCTGGAACGCGTCATCCGGCCGGTTCATCTTGATCAGCGCGCTGACGCTGCTGAGCGTATTATAAAGAAAATGGGGGTTAATCTGTGCCTGGAGAACAGCGAACTCGTATTTGCGTTTATCTCGCTGCTCCCGGTAAACCTGCTGTACGAGCGTCTCAATCTGCACTGTCATTTTGTTGAATGCATCCGCCAGCACGCCGGTTTCATCACCGGAGCGCACCGGAACACTGACATGGAGATCTCCTTTCCCGAAACGCTTCATTGTATCCGCCAGTTCCGAAAGCGGCCTGGCCACCGTATGCGCGACAAAAAAGCTGAGCAGCGCGGCAGCAGCCACCGCAAAAACCCCGACCACATAAAGTACAACCGTCATGATTTTTCCCGGTTCCAGAAGCATACTGACCGGCGTGACGCCGATCATCATCCAGTCCAGCGTTCCAATCTCTGCTGCCGTAACCAGGCACCGTTCCCCTCCGATCTGGAACGACTTTCCTTCATCGTTATTCTTTTGGAGCACCCACTGAAAAAAATCTCTGTCAGCAATATTCTGCGCCGTCTGTTCCGTATTTTCAGACGCAAGCTTTACGTTCCCGCTCGTATCCGTAATCAGATACTGTCCTTCCGCCTGATATTTTAAAGGAGTAAAAATCTTCTGAAGCAGTTCGGAATTATATTCAACCACTATATATCCTTTCACCTGTCCCGATGAGTATTCCCTGTACGGCCGCATATAGGCAATGCCGTCTCCGGGGCCTTCCTCGTCCTCATATTCATATAAATCCAGCCATGCAGGTTTCTCGGGCATCTTTTGAATTTCCTCAAGCAGATTCAAATAAGCCGCCGCACGGGACCGGATAGAATTTGTGTTGACCATTTCTCCGCCTGTCGTATAGACAGAAATGCTGCTGAACTGATTCTCCGGATACAGGGCCTCCAGATAGTCAAGGCGGCTTTCTACCTTCATCCTCTGCTGAAGCCTCTGTGCTATTCCAGTCTCCCTGCCGTTCTGGAACCAGTTTTCCACATCCTCATCTGTAAAAAGCACCTTTGTTATCCTTTCCGCGTCAAGGAGAATATCCGCACAATTATCAGACACAGTTTCAAATCTCTGCACATAAGATTCCGTTACTATGTCCAAAACCGCCTTTTCAAAAAATACCTGCAGAATCAGAGTAAAAGAAACCAGGACAAAAGCAATCATCCCGATATTCAGAAACGTAATCTTTTTCGCAAGCGAGAGCTTTCCATAGCATTCTTTCAAAATTTTTTTCATGGCAGACCGTCTCCTTTAGCTCCCTGTGTGCCTGAAACACAGCGGGACAGCTTATACGCTATTAATTATAGTACATGCTGCCGTGCTTTTTCAAGGCAGCCCTCTGACGCCGTAAAGCAATACCCGGAAAAGAAAACGGACGCGCCAGATTCTTACAGCACGTCCGCAAATTTTCATTTTATAAAGTTCCTGCCGGCTCTACCATCTCTTTTCCACACCCGGGCAGTGCCGCACGGCAATCGCCGCGCGCATCTCCACAAAGCACCCGCACACCCGGCACATTCCGTTAAGGAGCTGATCACACTCCCTGCACAGAACCAGCCTTCGCTCATATTCTGCGTCAGAGGCTCTGTCATCCTCGGAAAGATTTGCAATATATGTGTACATGTTCTGGAAATACGCCTCCTCCGGCATGTCCCGCAGGAGGCATTTCCGGCATATTCTCTGTGTGTCCGGCATTCTTTTCAACCTCTCTTCGTCTCTTACCTCAGTTCCAGATGAAGAACGCTGCACGGCGGAATGGTGAACTTCACACCGCTCTCCGTCACCTCAGCTCCGTCATATTTTTTCACCGTAACGTGCTCCGGATCTTCAAAGGTATTCATCGCACGCATCTCATCTGTCACGATCTCGCCTTTCACTTCATTCACATTCCAGTCCACCATATGCGCGTCCACGCTGTAGCTCTCCTCCAGGGAAAGGTTTGTCACCGTGATGTGCATTACGCCGTCCGCGTCAACGGATACAGATTCTGTAAGGTTCGGCACTCTCCACTCATCGTCCACACCGATTGTCTCTGTCTCAATGCTGCTGTCAACCAGATCCGAATCCTGATGGTATTTGTACATGTCAAATACGTGATATGTCGGCGTCTTAATCATCTTGTCGCCCTCTGTCAGGATCACGGCCTGCAGCACGTTTACGATCTGCGCAAGGTTCGCCATCTTCACACGGTCGCTGTGTTTGTTGAAGATATTCAGAGTGATTCCGGCAACGAGCGCATCCCTCATCGTGTTCTGCTGATAGAGGAATCCCGGATTTGTTCCCGGCTCGCATGTAAACCATGTTCCCCACTCATCCACGATCATGCCGACCTTCTTCTCCGGATCATATTCATCCATGATTGCCCCGTGGCGGCGGATAAGCTCATCCATAAACAGCGCTTTGTACAGCGTCTTGTACCATACTTTTTCGTCAAAGTCCGTAGCGCTTCCCTTGATCTCCCATCCTTCCGGATGCACATAATAATGAAGGGAAAGACCGTCCATGAATCCGTGCTGTGCCGGAAGCGAATGTCTGTAGCATGTAGCCAGAACATCTTTTGTCCACTCGTAGTCATCTACATTGGCTCCGCAGCAGATTTTCTGAATGTGGTGATCCGCCTTATAATCGCGCACATATGTCTGATATCTGCGGTATTCATTTGCGTAGAAATCCGGATTCATGTTTCCGCCGCAGCCCCAGTTCTCATTTCCCACGCCGAAGAAATCCACTTTCCACGGCTCTTTGCTTCCGTTTTTCTCCCTCAGCTCTGCCATGGGCGAAACGCCTTCGAACGTCATGTACTCGACCCACTCCTGCATCTCCTGCACTGTGCCGCTTCCGAGGTTTCCGTTGATATAAGTCTCGCATCCGAGCTGACGGCACAGTTCAAAGAACTCATGGGTTCCGAAGCTGTTGTCCTCCACAACGCCGCCCCAGTGCGTGTTGACGATTTTCTTCCGGTTTTCCTTCGGGCCGATTCCGTCCTTCCAGTGATACTCGTCCGCAAAGCATCCTCCGGGCCAGCGCAGAATCGGCACGCGGATCGCCTTTAACGCCTCCACCACGTCGGTACGCATACCGTTTACATTTTCGATGGGTGAATTTTCTCCCACGTAGATTCCTTCATAGATACATCTTCCGAGATGCTCGGAAAAGTGTCCGTATATCTCCTTGTTGATCCTGCTTAATTTTCTGTTCGGGTTGATTACCATTTTTGTCATTGCTGTATGCCTCCTGCTGCTTCTTTTTTTCCGCCCGCCGATGCAGCGGGCATTCCCCTGTTTGTCACATTTTTTGTCACATTGAAAGCCCGCCCGTTATATCGCGTTCAGGCCGCTTCCCCATATGGAGACTCCGGTCTCGGAGCAGAGTGCGGTAAATGTCATCACGTATTTCTTTCCGTCTTCATCCCACTGTTTCAGAAATACACCTTTGTAAGTGTCTCCGTCTATGGTGATCTCCGCGCCGTAATCCCCGGTGAGCTTCCATGTTCCTTCAGCCGCTCCGCTGATCTCTCCGTTTTTCTTAAGCACAATCTCTTCCGACACCTTCGCCTCGGCCGAGATATCTCTTCCATGGTTGATCAGCTTGTATGTTCCTGTCAGGCTGTCTTCCTCACACGGCTCCGCTGTCTCTTCCGCGTACCGGTACGGAGCGATCACCGGCCAGCCGTCCTCGTTGAAGAACATCTGATGCACTCTCACCTGATGTTCCTCGCCGCTGTTTTCAAACCGGGTGTGATAAATAATAAAATATTTGCCCGACTCCTCATCGTACAGACAGGAGTTATGTCCCGGCGAGAGATAACCGTTCCGCTCTTCTCCCTCCTCGCCTTCTTTCCACTCGAACCGGTAGCCGCCCATCAGCTTTGTTCCGTACTGTTCCGCCGTCACATCGCTGAAAGTGGAGCCCGACGGTCCCTTGCAGTCGGTCATCTCCTGTCCCATGGAATCCACATACGGGCCGTTCGGATTTTCAGACCGGCACACACGGATATTGTATCCTCCGTCAGAGTCAAGCCCGCCAAAAGACAGGAACAGATAATAGTACCCTGTATCTTCATTATAGATAACATAGGGCGCCTCGATCCTTAAGTGATTTCCGCCCAGAAGCTTCTCCCCGTAACCGCTCTCCAGTTCAAGCCCGGTCTCCGGGTCCATCTCCTTTATGAAAATACCGCCCGAGTAGGAGCCGTAGATCATCCACAGCCGTCCTTCCGCGTCATAAAACACGTTGGGGTCCACCGTATTCGGGTCTGTCGCCGCCTGATACAGGTTGCCGTCCTCGTCCTCTTCCGAGGCGTCCATTCCGGATTTGAGCATGAGCCCTTCATTTTCATAGGGCCCTGCCACACTGTCCGAAACCGCGGTTCCCAGACAGGAGACCGGCGTGTCACCCTGGCAGTTGCAGTAATAGAGATGATAGTTCCCATCGTTTAACTTCACCACATCGGGCGCCCAGAACGTATTGCTGTGAGACCACTCAAAAGCGTCTTTCATTACAGAATACACATCCGGAATAATCTCATTGTCATCCTTTACTCCCTGGTTTACATATGTCCAGTTCATAAGATCATCTGACTTTGCCACTGCCAGATGTGATCCGAAAATGTAATAACTTCCGTCCTCTCCCTCTACGACAGACGGGTCGTGCACCGACACCTCGGAAAACTCCTTTTCCACCGGTTCGCCGGCTTTTAATTTTTCCTGTTTTGCGCACGCCGTCATCGTCAGAGACAGGAGCAAAAGCGCACATACCGATAATTTCTTCACTTTTACCTCCGAAACCAAAAAGACGGCTCAATCCCGCAGTTTCCCGCAGGTATTGAGCCGCCGTATTCACATTTTTCCGTTTGTCCGGCCGCCTTTTGGCAGTCCGCCTGCAATTCCGGAATATGCCGTCAGGCACTTCCGGCCATTTACATCGGACTGTAGGCAATCCGGACTTTGATATCCTGATTATAGTTTCCAAAACCGCTGCCGAAGATCGTCAGTCCTCCGACGTTTTTCGCGTCTTCCTCGACCTGGAATTTAAACCGTATTGTACTCTTGTAGTCCAGATTGAACTGTCTGATATTTACATCAGATATTTTCAGTCCGTCCACAAAGGTTCCCTTCCTGTTGATGACGATCATCTTCAGAAGTCCGTACTGGTTCCAGTTCGGGAACCACCAGTCCGGGGTAAAAATCCCCTGTACATCGCCATAGTCTCCCGGGCTCGTCCATGTCCCGATTTTCACGTCATTGAGAAAAAACGAGATGTCTGACGGCCAGTCGTTGTTTATGCCCGGCGCCTCCGAACTGATCTCAAGCGAGAGCGTAATCTGGTCGATTTTCGTCGCGCTCGGGAGCAGATTCGGAATAAGATATTCGATATACCCTTTTGTAAACCAGAGAATCCGCGCCTTGATCCTGTCCGGATGAGCAAAATATCTCGGGTCGTCCACCTCTCCGACAATCGCCCGGTCTGTCGCCAGTCCGCATGTTGGATATACTTCGTAATTCGAATAATGCCCGATGCTTACCTCTGTGTTGTAAATATTATTCTCATCCTCGAACTCATCATCTTCTACCTCAAACAGGATCTTGTCTACCGCAACCCTGCAGAGTTTCTGATTGCCATGGCCGCCGCGCTCCGCCAAAACCTGGATAATGCCGCTCTCCTCCAGCTTCTTAACGTGGCTGGTAAGTGCGCCGTTCGTAATCCCAAGAGCGGAGGCCAGCTCATTCATGTTCATCTCGCGGTTCTCCAGGAGCAGCTTCACAAGATTGATTCTCAGTTCAGAACCCAGCGCTTTAAAGACCGGAAGCCCTTCATCCAAACTCTTAATGTGCAACATCGCTACTTCCTACTTTCCGGATAACCTTACTATTTTAGATTAACCTAAACAATACTATACATGAATTTTTTCCAATATGCAAGACCCGAATTATCAATTCCCGTAACCACCGTCACGGTTCCTCCGTTTTCAAAATCCGGGCATCTGTATATGACACAGTTTCCTGTGCATCCTTCTGCGTCTTCCATCTCCGTCTCGCCGGAAAACGTCATGCGGTTGTCAGCCGCGGCGAATGTCAGTCCCTCTCCGGTGCCTTTTGCCTCCTCCGGGGAAAGCGGCTCAAACTTTTCCCCCTGGTAAGGCTCCGGCCCGAATACCGGCCATCCATCCACAAAAAACATAGGACGCACCATCATATAGTGCACCGTATAGCTCGCGCGCTGTTCTTCCTCGTCATAGACGCGGTTCACAGAAGCTCCGTCGCGGAAATGATGGACGAAAAAGTACCTCTTCGACACCGGATCATAAAAGGGCACTCCGTGTCCGGGGCCTCTGATTCCTCCCCACTCCCAGCCGTTTTCGTCCGTGTTTCTGTCTGCATTTCCATCTGCATTTCTATCTGCGTTTCCGTCTGCGTTTTCATCTGTTTTTACACAGGGATTTTCTGCCCGGAAGCAGTAGCTTCCCGCGAGTTTGAGTCCCATGGACTCTCCTCGAAGGTCCGCTCCGTCCACGTCCGTATAAGGGCCTTCGGCATGCCGGCTGCGCCCCACCCGGATATCGTAGTCGTCTCCCAGCCACCCGTAGGACTGGAACAGGTAGAAGTACCCCGTCTCCGGCACATAGATCACTGCCGCCCCTTCGGGTCCGTCCGACGTCGCGTCATCCGGTTTCCGGGAGATACATTTTCCCAGGCTGCGGGGATCTTTATCCGCCGGAAGCCCGGTCTTCTCATCCAGCTCTTTTATATAGATCCCTCCGAAAAAGGAACCGTAAACAAGGAAACATTTTCCTCCGTCCCGCACAATGTGCGGGTCAATCCCGTTCGGATACGTATCGTCCGTGCCCCATGTATCGACCACGACGCCCCTGTTCTCGAAAGGTCCCAGCGGGCCGTCCGCCACGGCAAGCCAGATCCTCGACTCCGAGCTTCCGAATGCCTTTGTTGCGGAATAGTACAGCCTGTATTCTCCATGTACATACTCCGCGAACGGTGCCCAGAATCCTTCCGTCTCCGGGTAATCTCCATTGTCTGCGCCTTCTTCCGCAGCCTTCTGCGAGAGCACAGTTCCTTCATATTTAAAATGTACCAGATCGTCCGAACTCCGGACCGGAATACCTCTCTTTTCACAGAGCCCTGACTCCGGACGGTACACATCGGTACTGTAAGAATAGTACCTGCGGCTTTCCGGGTCCCACATCATGGACGGATCATGGGACCACACAGCCGGATTTTCGCTTACGTCTGTGTCGTTCAGCCGAAGTGTCCTCTCCATTTCATTTTCATCCTCCTTTTCTCCAGACAATCACCGGAAGTGCCAAAAGGCACATTCCGGGATTGTAAGCGGTCGCCAAGGTCTCGGACTTTGGCTCGTCGCCTGTACAAAAAGGGGCTGCTGTCAGTCAGTCTGAACAGCAGCCCCGTGCGCCGTTAGCCCTTGACTCCGGAAACAGCCATAGATTCAATAATGTATCTCTGGAAGAAAAAGAACAGGAGCAGGGTCGGCAGGATTGCAAGCACCGACGCCGCCATGATAAGCGGGTAATCACTGTTAACGGCGTAATATGCGTTAAAGGACCGGATTACGACCTGCAGGGTGAACCACTCTTCATCCTGAATAAAAATCGTCGGTGCAAGATAATCATTCCAGATTCCCATAAACCACAGTACCAGCTGAGTCATCAGCGCTCCCTTCATAAGGGGAAGGAATATGCTGCGGTACATCTTGAAATAGCTGCATCCGTCGATCTTCGCAGCCTCCACGATGGAGTCCGGAACACTCGTCAGATTCTGTCTCAGGAAGAAGATAATACTGACGTTTCCGAACAGTCCCGGGATGATCAGCGGCAGAAGACTGTTCGTCCAGCCCATCTTCGTGAACATCACGTACTGCGGGATCATTACGACCGCGAAAGGAATCATCATCGTAGCCAGCAGCCCCAGGAAGATGCCGTTCTTTCCCTTAAACTTCAGCTTGCTGAAGGAGAATGCCGCAAGGGAAGAAGTAAATCCGCCCACGATCAGCACCGGGAAGGCCACGGTCAATGTATTCCTAAGACCTCTTAAAAACTCCGGCTTCTGAAGTACTTCCGCGTATTTTCCGAATTTCCACGGATCCGGGATAATGCTGAAGTTTGCCGACAGTATCTGGTTTTTTGTCATGAATGAACTCAAAAACATGTAGATCAGGGGAAATACCATTATAATCGCGCCGATCAGAAGGAGTGTAAAGATGACTCCATCCACTATTTTGGCCTTTTTCGTTTTAACCTCTGAACTCTTTTCGTCAAGATTAGCCATATTTCCACCTCCTACTCGATCGTTTTCACCCATTTATCCTGTACCTTGAAGTTTATCGCAGTCACGATAAAGATAAAGATCGCAAGGATAAATGCCATCGCTGAACCATAACCCATCTGGTTGTTGCCAAACGCTTTGTCATACAGATAGAAGACAACTGTCGCCGCACTGTAATTCAGACCTCCGTTCGGAACCATGACAAGGACTTCCACAAACACCTGGAATCCGCCGATCAGACCTGTGATAAGCAGGTAGAATGTAACCGGAGAAACAAGCGGTATCGTAATATGCCTGAACAGGTTGAATCCGCTGGCGCCGTCGATCTTCGCCGCCTCATAGTAGTCTCTCGGGATACTCTGCAGTCCTGACAGATAGAGGATGATCGATCCTCCGAGACCTTTCCAGACCATGAAGATAATCAGGGACACTTTTACCCAGAATTCATCTCCCAGCCAGTTCGGGCCATGCGCGCCTGTCAGCGCCTTGATAATGCTGTTCAGCAGACCGTAATCATAGTTGAACACCCACATCCACAGAATTGCAACCGCGACAAGGGATGACACAACCGGTACATAATATAATGTACGGAGAACTTTGATTCCCCGGATCTTCCTGTTCATTCCCACCGCGATGATAAGCGCAAGGATCATTCCGATCGGAATACCGATCATGTAAATCACTGTGTTGAAAAGCACTTTCCAGAATTTCTCATCGCCGAGAAGTTTGATATAGTTTTCCGCTCCCACGAAATTGGCCATCATGTCGTTCATGCCGTTCCACTTGGTCAGACTGGCAACGAACGCAAACACGATAGGGAAGGCCATAAAGATCAGAAATCCGATGAACGGGGGCGACACGAATGCCAGTCCCCAGCAGTGCTCCTTAAATTGGGCTTTATTCATCTTTTTCTTTACTGGTTTCACTTTTGTCTCGCTCATACCCTATACCTCCTGACAGAGAAAGGAAGAAATTCCGGAAAGCCATGACCGGACTTCTCTCCCCGCCTCTCTTCAAGAGAGCCGGCTTTTCCGCCGGCTCTCAGTTACAACTTACTCTACGCTTTCCCACGCCTCGTCAAGAGATTCCTGCATCTTCGGCTGTACTTCCGCAATGTATTCATCCACTGTCATAGAGCCGTTCTTGACATTGTCAAGTCCCTCCAGGAAGATATCGTGCCACTCTGCGTTCGGAGTGTATGTTGTCTCCTGGAATCTTCCTTCATACTTATCTGTTCCGTTCAGATAGTTGAAGAACACATCTACATTTGACGGGAATGCAAGTGTTCCGTCGCTGATTGCTGTTACGAACTCGCCCTCTGCAAGAGACTTGATGTTCGGAAGCTGAATGGACTGTCCGCCTGTGATTCCGGAGAGCTCTTTCTGTCCCTCTTCATTTGTACACAGGTAGGAGATCAGCTCTGTTGCCTCTTCCTGGTTCTTGCTGTTTGCAGATACGCAGAAGCCTACTGTTCCGAGCCATGTCATGGATTTTCCGCTTGACAGTGTCGGATATGCACACAGATCCCACTCAAACGGGAATGTCTCTTTGTCCATGAACGCTGCCACATCCCATGTACCGCATGCATAGAACGCTTCCTGTCCGGCCAGCCATCTCTGATATACACCAAGGGAAGCATCCTGCTCAACCGTCGGTGTTACTTCGTACTCAAGTGTAAGATCTACATATTTCTGAAGCGCTTCTTTAAACTCAGGTGTGTCGATATTCACGGTCTTGTAATCGTCTGTCAGATATGTAGCTCCGTTGGACCATACAAACGGCTGAAGCATGAAGGCATTCGCCATACCGCATCCCCACTGGTCGATCTCGCCGTCACCGTCCGTATCTTTTGTGAACTGCTTGCACACTTCAACGAACTCTTCATATGTATACGGGTTCTCCGGATCCGGATACGGGATTCCGGCTTCATCAAACATGTCTTTGTTGTAAGCATATGCAAACACGGAAGCATCTTTCGGCAGAGCGTAAAGGTCTCCTGAACCTGCCTTCTCGCCGTCATAACGGTAGCTGTCCAGCGCCTCCTGGGCAACAAGCCCGTCTGTGGAGATTCCCTTCTCATCCAGGATCGGCTGAAGGTTTGCGATGTAGCCGTTCTCAACAAACTGCTCTACCGACTCCGGTCCTACATAGAACACATCCGGAAGGTCTCCCGCTGTCATCATACCGGTCAGAGTCTTGGAATACTCTTCCTGTGTTGTGATCTGGATATCAATATTCGCGATCGTATCCTTGTGGTCTTCCTGGAACTTCGCGATCATATCCTTGTACACCGCGGACTCGTGGTCGTTCGCAAAGATAAACACCGACAGGTTCTTTCTTCCGTCTTCCGCCTCACTGGAATCAGAACTTCCGCACCCTGTAAGAACAGTGGTCGCCAGTGTAGCCGCAACAACGCCGACTGAAATGAGTTTTTTCAGTTTCATAAATTTTTCCTCCTTTTTTCTTCATGCCTTTATCGACACATTGGATGTTGTGGGTACATAATAGCATCATCGTTTAGATTAATCAATATATTTTATTTTTTTCTAAATATAACATCTATTTTCAATGTTATTCACAATTTTCTCGCATTATTTTTGTGCATATATCACAATATATTTTAACTTCTTTTAGTTTTATCTAAAATACTTTATTTAATAAATTTGTTGTCATAGGAAAATACCGGGAATCCATTCTCGTCATAGCATACCTTCATCACCATGGCATGTCTGTTCGGATCATAGAGCGGATCTCCCACGATCTCGTCATATGGCCTGGCGTGATACACGCACAGATCAGTCACACCGTCTTCCGCTTTCACAAAAGAGTTGTGTCCCGGTCCGTAGATTCCCTTCTCCTCATCCGTCTTAAGCACCGGATATCTCATCTTTGTCCACGCGTGGGGATCAAGCACATCTTTATCCTCATCGATATACATCATACCCATGCAGTAGCACGCGCCGGTTGCGCTCGCCGAAAAAGTCATGAAGATCTTTCCGTCGTGCTTTAACACTGCCGGCCCCTCATCAACCCAGAAGTCCACTCTCTCCCAGTCATAGTCGGGCGTCGTGAGAAGCACCTGCGCTGTCGCAAGTTTATTCGGGCTTTCCATACGGGCAATGTAAAGGTTTGACACCTGCCTGCCGACTCCCGTTTTCTCCGCCCATATATAATAATGCCCGCCTTTGTGCTCAAACACGGTGGCATCAAGCGAAAATGCATGGAAAGAAAACTCGTCTCCGTCCGCCGCGCGCATCATTCCCATCTCTTCCCATGTGTCTTTCATCGGGTCAGTTCCCGTGCAGCGAAGCACATACGGCCTGATCTCCCACACATTGTCTTTGTCCCCGGCCGCATAGTAGATATACCAGTTTCCGTCCAGACAGTGAATCTCCGGAGCCCATATATGGATGCTCTGCTCTCCGCTCTCATGTTTGTGCCAGAGCGTGACTTCCTCCGCGTCTCTGAGCCCTTCCACCGTCTCTGCGCTCCGCAGAACGATTCTGTCATAATCCGGGACCGACGCCGTAAAATAGTACGTCCCGTCCGTGTGGCGATAGACATACGGATCCGCCCGCTGCGCGATAAACGGTTCATTCCAGGATGTCTTTCGATAATTGCTGTTATTCATCTTTCTCCTCCTTATCCGGCACATGTGCTGGCCATACGCACATGGCGCTGTGCTGACCCCAAGTCTACACTATGACCGGCCTCAAGGCAAGAGTTATTTTAGTTTTTATTAAAATATTACAGTTTTATCTAAATATTTTTGTCTATAATTACATCTGGTTTTTCCGCCCGAAGCAGTTATAATGTATTGTAACGTCAGTACAGAATAATCCGCCAGAGAGGAGTCTGATATGAACCTGTTTTCCTATGACAGTATGTTTTCACGTTTCTTATATTTTGTCGCCGACATTGTAACGCTGCATTTCCTGTGGCTGATACACAGCCTCCCGATCGTCACGATCGGCGCGTCCACCACAGCGCTCTACTACAGCTGCATGAAGCGTATCCGCACCGGCGAAGGCTATGTAACGCGGAACTTCCGCAAGTCGTTCCGTGAGAATTTCCGCCAGTCCACCATCATCTGGCTCATCCTGCTTGTAACGGCAGCCGTGTTTTTCTGCGATCTGCGCATCGGCATGGCGGTCGGCGGCACGATGGGAAGCGTTATGCTTGCAAGCTGCTCCGTGTTTCTCATTCCGCTGCTGCTTCTTGCGGTTTACATCTTCCCCGTGCAGGCGAAGTTTGAAAACCCTGTGTTTGAGAATATCAAAAACGCACTGATTATGTCAATCCGGCATTTTCCGTGTTCCCTGCTTCTCATCGCAATCTATGTGACGATTTTCCTTCTTCTGTTCACCTTCCCGCCTCTGGCAGGGCTTCTTCTCTGCTGCGGAGCGGGGCTGATCGGCTACCTGACTTCCAATATTTTCGTATATATTTTCCGGAAATATGTGCCCGACGAGCTGGAGAACGACCTGGAAGCTTCCGGAGAACACTTTGAGTAGTTCATCGTTCATAATCATAGTTCATAATAATAGGGCAGCGGACCGCTGCCCTGTTGCTTTATTCCTTCACAGAAAGGCTCAGCTCGTTAAAGAGCTGCATATCTTTCTCCGGATCTGTATTTCGAAATTCGATTCTCACTCTCTGTCCCGCGTATTTTGCAGGGACCGCAATTTCCATCTCCGGACTTTGCACGCTTTCCGCGCCTTCCGGATCTCCCTTGCTTTTCATGCTTTCCGCGCTTTCCGGATCTCCCTTGCTTTTCATGCTTTCCGCGCCTTCCGGATCTTCCGATTTCTGCATCTCTCCCAGCCTGATGAGGCTTAAGAGTTCCCCGTCCGCTGTCACCTCAAAGGATGCGCCTTCCCCGGGAGTCATGTGAAGAACACAGGCTTTCTCCGGTATCTGCATCTCATACGAGAACCATCCTCCCGGCTTTGCGCTGCGCCCCCTCTTTCCGGATTCGTTTACCGCCTCCGTGGCATTTCCCCTGATTCCATGCGCCAGTTCGTACTGGTCGTTTCCGAGGGGGATCACCTCCGCCCGGTGACTCATGATATACTCTTTCCGCGCTTTTTCCGTCCGGTACTCTCCGTATGCCCAGCTTCCCTTTTCAAAGAGATAGAAGTAAATGCCGTACCGCACCCGGTTTTTCAGGAAATGCGGCGCAAACACAAGCTCCTCTCCCGACGCGTCCGTAAGCGTAAACTCCATTTCGTGAAGCCCCTGCTCTGCCGGCTGGCTGTCTGCTTTTTCAGCGCGCTTCGCTTTGGGACGCCGTTTCATCTTTTCTGCCATGCAGGATGCAGCAGCTGCCAGGTCTTCCTCAGCGGCATCTTTTATCTTTCCGATGCCGCAGAAGTCTGTGCAATCGTACAGAAGACAGTCTTTGATCCCCGTTTTCCCCGCCGGAACCGTCACATCCACACCTGTCGTCGTCTCTTCCATATCCTCCGTCCCCAGATCTGCGCTCAGCACGTAAGGGCCGTAAGTGAACGCCGCAGCGTGCGGATTGTCCGGGAGCGTATGGGCGCTCACGCGCATCGGAAACGAAAGTTCAACCTCATCCTCCGCACTCTCAAGCCCCTCGATCAGAAGATATCCGCCCTGTTCCCGCACAGTTGCCATGGCAGAAGTATTCCCGCTGATTTTTATCTCAGGCTCTCCCGCAGTCCATGCAGGCACCCTTACCGCCAGTTTCCAAGGCTTTCTGCTGTCTGCCGCCGCTATTCCTGGCCCCCCGGCTTCTGCGTTTGATTCTTCCTGCTTCCCGCTTTCTGCCTTCCCGCTTTCTGTTTTCTCTGCTTCCAGGCTGCCATTTCTCTCGGTCACGCGGATAGACACCGACTGTTCACTCAGAAGATCCGAGCGCATTTCAAGCCGGATGCCTTTTTCTTTCCACTCGATATCCGCGGAGAGGAAACGGTTGATATACAGCGTATCTTCCCCGGCATAGCAGATCCCCTCACACTGTTTTGTAAAGTTTTCCATGCCGGTTCCCGTACAGCACCAGAAATTGTCATATGGACGCGAATACACTTTGAAATATCCTGCTGCCATGGGCTGAAAATAAGTTGTCATGCCGGTTTCGTGATTCTGGGAGGAAAGGATGGCGTTGAGGTACGCGCGCTCGTCATAGTCTGCATACTTTTTCTCTCCGGTGAGCCGGAAGAGAAGAGAAGTAAGCTTCAGCATATTGTAGGTGTTGCACGTTTCGCAGTTGCAGGCTGTCCGCTCCCCGTCCAGGATATCCGGCTTTCCGAAATGCTCCCACTCACTGTTTCCGCCTGTGATATATGTGTGGTGCTCTGTCACCATATCCCAGAACCGCTGCGCCATCTTAAGATAAAACGGCTCTTTTCCTCCGGTCACTTCATACCGCTTCAGTCCTCCGAGTATCTTTGGAATCGTCGTGTTCGCATGAAGTCCGTCCAGAATATCTCTTCCTTCTTCCATCGCCTCAAAAAGCGGCATCTCGTCAAACTGGTGCGCTGCCTGTGCATGGCGGGGATCTCCGGTAAGTCTGTATACTTCGTACATGCAGTCGTTCATGCCGCCGTACTCAACAGCCAGAACCGTATCACGGACTTCCGCGCTCCAGGAGAGCGCACGCCCCGCCACCCAGTCTGCCAGCGGCCGCATCACATCATACGCTTTCTGAATCCCGCAGAGACAGTAAGCAGCCGTCACACCGGAAATGATCTTGTGCATTGTATACCAGGGCACCCAGGCCGGCTCTTTTCTCTCCACTCTGTCAAACAGCGACTCCGGGAACGCACACAGATATCCGTCCTCCCTCTGGCATAATGCCAGTTCATTTACGATTTTTTTAACCCGGCTTAAGACCTCCGGATCACGTCCGTACGCCCACAGCTGCGAGAGCGCCGTCAGGTAATGTCCCATCGTGTGACCCTGGATCTCCGTGCTCTCCCAGCCGGGATAGCGCATCGCAGCCGCCTTTCTCCCCGCCGTCTCCCGAAATCCCGCGAGGAGCCTGTCCGCATCCAGAGAGAGCAGATATTCCCTCTCAAGTTTCATACTTTTCATAAGAAACGGCTCCCTCACGGTCACTTGTCCGTAAGACAGCTGTCTTAATTCCAAACCACCCATAAAAAAATTCCTCCTGTAAAAGTCACATCAACTATAACTGATACAGAAGGAATTTTCAATATTTCAAAAGTATTTTAGATTAATCAATAATTGTGCTTCTCGGTCCGGCCGCCTGACCGCTGTCGTTTCTGCAGATCTTTCCGGCCTTCATCACAAAGGACACATCCTTTAACACTGTCACGTCATCCAGCGGATTGCCTTCCACGGCGATTACATCCGCATTCCATCCGGCAGTGAGCTGTCCTTTCTGTTTCTCCACGCCGCACATCTGAGCCGCAGTCACAGTAACCGCTTTCAGCGCATCCAGCGCCGGTGATCCGCCTTCAACTGCGTAGACCAGCTCTCTCCAGAGCAGCGCGTGGTTCGCATCGGTTCCGATGGTATAAGGGATCTTCCCGCTCTGGTAAACAAGATTTAAGCACTGGCGGGAATATTCTCTCGCGCTTCGCATCTTCTGAACCTGCGAATCCGGAAGATACGGCTCGCGCTCTGCGTCCAGCACAATTCCCGACGTCATGTCGATCCAGCCTTTATGCTCTTCTTCCACCATCTTCACCTGCTCCGGCGTGATGCTGTACACATGCTCGATTACATCCACCCCTGCCTTTACGCAGTAGTCCAGTCCGAGTCCGCCGATGCAGTGAGCCGCAGTCCGGATTCCCATCCGGTGCGCCTCCTCCACAACCGTGCTGATCTCATCATAAGAGAGGAAGCAGGGGATAAAGGATTCCGGTGTGGGCGCCGGCGCTCCCGGTGTCACAAAGATTTTCAGCACATCCACACCGCGGTGCATGTTTTCTCTGGCAGTTCTGCGGAACTCCTCCACACCGGAGTGAGGCACACCCACAAACCCGTGTCCGTGAACGCCTCTCATGCCGATTCCGCACACAAGCAGGTCCGGACCTTCCACTTTGCCCTCTTTTACCTGCTCTTTCAGTGTCACATCGATGTAATGGCGGTCACCGAGGCACCTCTCTGTTGTGATTCCGGCCATCAGATCGTCTTTTAAGTTCTTAATCGCCATCACCGTATGTTCGCAGGCGCCGAGCTCCATCATGGCAAGGTGGCCTTCTACTCTGGCATCCATCGCCAGATGGCCGTGGCACTCAAAGAGTCCGGGCATCAGCGTCTTTCCGGGGAAACGCATCTCCTTCGCGTCATGATACTGTTCCCGGGCGATCTCCAGATCCCCGGCAAAGAGAATCTTCTCATCCTCTGTCACAACCGCCCCGTTTCTGATCTCATCAAGCCTGGAACCGGCCAGCACCCGGTCCGCGCTCAGCAGATATTTCATATTGTCTTTGCCCCCTTCTTACTGATCTGTTTTCTCACAACCGGCCACAACAGGGATACGACTACAAGCAGTGTAAACACAATTGTGTATGGCCTTGTAAACATCTCAAGAATATTGTTCGGGTACATAACTATTGTCTGGCTGATGGATGTCTCCAGCATGCTTCCAAGCAGCAGAGCCAGCGCCACAGGCGACAGCGGGTAGTCGTTCTTCACCATAATGTACCCTACAACTCCTGCGATATAGAACTGAATCACATCGAACATGCTCTTGTTCGTCGCGTAGGCGCCTACCGTCGCAAGAATAACGATCAGTGTCGCAAGCACGCTCTTCGGAATCACAAGAATAAAATTCGCGACCTTACAGAAGAGCAGCCCCAGGAAAAACATCACTATGTTGATAATCACAAATCCTACCATCAGCGAATATGCCGTATCCGCGTTCGTTGTAAACAGCTGGGAGCCCGGCTGCAGTCCGTGTATGTACATTGCGCTTAAGAACAGCGCAGCCGGCGCGCTTCCCGGAATACCCAGAGACAGAAGCGGGATCAGAGATCCGCCGGTAACGCCGTTGTTCGCGGCCTCGGAACCGATAATACCCTCAACTGTACCTTTGCCGAACTCTTCCGGATGCTTGGACGCTTTCTTTGCCTGGTTGTAGGAGAGGAATGCCGCGATATCCGGCCCCGCCGCCGGGATAATGCCGATAATAATACCGATAATCGTCGAGCGGACCAGACAGAACTTGTTGTTCCAGTAATCTTTAAAATCCACGATCAGCTTCCCGGCTTTATTGACTTCATTGTAGCCCTGGCCGTCCGACTCCAGCATCCCCAAAACCTCCGGGAAGGAGAACAGGCCGATCAGGATCGGCACAAGGGAAACGCCCGCATACAGGTTCAGGTTGCCAAAAGTAAATCTCTGGTATCCGACCTGCGGATCCTGGCCGATCGTCGCCAGAAGCAGGGCGAAGAATCCGACCAAAAGCCCTTTTGCCGCGTTTCCTTCCACGAGAAGACACACCACGCTCAATCCGAAGATGGCGATCATCATCTGCTCCGGCGGCCCTACTCTCAGGGCGATCACGGTCAGCACCGGGGCCAGGAAAAGCAGTGCCAGAGAGCTGGCAACTCCACCAAAAGATGAAGCAGTAGTACAAACCGCCAGAGCACGGCCGCTCTCTCCTTTTCTCACCATGGC
This sequence comes from Ruminococcus turbiniformis, assembly GCF_020687545.1. Lineage (GTDB taxonomy): Bacteria > Bacillota > Clostridia > Lachnospirales > Lachnospiraceae > Mediterraneibacter > Mediterraneibacter turbiniformis. The sequence goes on from NZ_JAJEQX010000015.1 coordinate 37,331, forward strand.
ACGGCCTTCCATAGCCGTCGGCGCAGACGCCGGCGTTCCCGGGATTCCCAGCAGGATCGCCGGGATAGAGCCCCCGTAGACCGCGCCGCAGTACAGTCCCGAGAGAAGAAGCAGCGCTCCCGACGGCTCCAGCACATAGGAGAACGGGATAAACACCGCAACGGCCATAGTTGCCGAGAATCCCGGCAGGGCTCCGAACACAATTCCCACCATGGTCCCCACGACGCAAAGGACCAGGTTAAACGGCTGAAGCACAGTAGTCAGCCCAATTAAAATCTCATTCACACGATCCCCTCCTTTATATCAGTATTCCTGACGGGAGCTGTACAAACAGGATATTCGAAAACATCAGATACAGCACCACAGCCGCCGCCAGTGGAATAACAATAATAGCCAGTTTATTCCGGTTCCCGAGATAAATCAGGGAATAAATTCCAAAGAGCACCGTAGACACCACATAGCCCAGCTTGTCAATCAGCAGGATATAAAGCAGTACCGCCACACAGTAGACAACAATATACAGCACCCTTTTTTTCTCCATCCCGCCCGCGTCTTCTTCAAGGATCGTCTTTCTCTTTCTGATCCACTGTATAATGAGAAACGCAATGCAGACAAAGCTGGCGATGATCATAACCATCGGATATGTACGGGCTGCCTCGTTTGTGTTCCCGAGATCCGATACGAAGATCATCAGGACAAGCGCAAATCCAATACAAACAAGCAGGTCCCATTTTTTCAGTTTCATATGATTTCACCTCTCATTTAAATGCTTCCGCCCCCTCAGACCGGCAGTGATTTTTATTAGCCGGCTGCTGCGATAATAGTATCCTTGCTTGCTTCAAAATCTGCTTCCATAAATTCTGTGCAGTCTTCATGTCCTGAGTAGTTTACAAAGTTAAATCCGCTGTCTGCCATCTCTTTCTGGAAGTCCTCATCTGCAAGCACCTGCGCGCAGAGGTCATCATAATAAGCGATCACTTCATCAGAAGCGCCTGCCGGAAGCACAATGCTTCTCCACTGTGTAAAGGTAGCGTCTACGCCCTGCTCGATCATCGTCGGTACGTCTGACATGGAATCCAGACGCTCTTCACCGGTTGTGGCCAGGACAACAAGATCCTCATTATCTGACATAGCCGCAAACTCAGACGCGAAAAGGCTTGTCACGTCACAGTTGCCGCCCGCTACTGCTACAAGAGACTCATTTCCGCCGTCAAAGATCATTTTTCCAAATTCAACCCCTGTCGCGTTTTCAACATAGATTCTCGGATATGTCTGGGCTGTAAACTCCGGTCCGCCCCATGTGATTTCGCCCGGATTTTCCTCCGCCAGCGCTACAAGCTCGTCCATTGTGGACACGCCGAGGCTCGCATTCGCCACAATTACGGTCGGATCCTGTGAGAAAATCGCTTCCTGGATAAAGGAATCCTCCGTATATGTCACGCCGTCCACGAGGAACTGGTCGTACAGATTTACATTACAGAACATGCCCAGCGTATAGCCATCCGGCTCTGCCATGGAGATGGCAGTATTTCCGATTGTTCCCGAACCTCCTGTCTGGTTGTCGACCACAAAGTTCACACCCGCGTATTCTGCCGCGTATTTCGCAAACAGTCTGGCCGCGATATCCTGTCCGCCGCCTGCGCCGTACGGGCAGATGATCGTTACCGGCTGGTCAAGCGTCCATCCGGAAGCCTCTTCCTCTCCGGAAGTCCCGCTGTCCTGTGAATCTGATCCGGAACTCCCCGAAGAACCCGAGCATCCTCCCAGCACCATCGCGCTTCCCATCACTGCCGCCATCATAAGTCCTACCAATCTCTTTTTCATTGCTACTCCTCCGTTCCTTTTGTTTTTTGTTACTTTATAATTACAGGCTCAGTCCCTGTACATAAAGTTCATAAATCGCGAGCCCCGTAAGATCCACATCCTCGATCGTCACAGGCTGTCCCTTCTTCACATCCCGCACCAGCTTCGTACCGCCCAGCAGATAATAGGGGGCCAGTTTCTGCTGTATTTTTCCGGTCTCCAGAAGTTCCGGCTCCAGGCATACGATTTCGTGGTGATGTCCTTCTACCTTAAATTCCGTCCCTGCCTTTAAGTCTTCTCTTGCCACTCCCGAGAGTACCGATACCTGTCTGCAGTCCGCGCGGGTTCCGATTCCCAGAAGGTCTCCAAGAAGAATTGTAATCGGGCTCTCCAGCCCCATCAGGTGATACGGCCAGTAGATGCAGGCATATTTCCTGTTTCTCCCTATCACATGTCCTTTGCCTTCCAGAAGCTCCCACATCTTTTCGTTTTCGCACTTGACAATGATATATTCGCCTCCCGCAAAACTGGCTTCATCCGTGCCTCTTAAATTGTGGAATACATCTACCACACCGGTCTTTTTCAGTATTCCTCCGTCCTCCTCGGGAATGAAGATATCTGCCAGTTCACTCGGTTTCGCGATCGGATAGTCCAGGCTGGCCGCCGCAGGGACAAGCCCTGTCACATTTGATACAAGATTCATTTCGCACAGGTCGGCGCAAACCACTTCCGTATATTTGCCGAGCAGATTTTTTCTCTCCTCCAGAGTCTGTACTCCGGCATAACGCCAGCAGCCGAGAAGCTCAGGCATATCCTCTCCTTCGACACTTCCGTCTGTATAAGAAAGCTTTCCCGTCTCCCTGTCCCATACAAAGTCATACTCGCTTGATTTGCCTGCCGCTATGATCTCCAGCCCGAGCACCTTTGCCCAGGATATCAGATCAACAAGATTGCGTGGCTGGTCTCCGTTGACAAGCGCGTATACCGCGTGGTTCTTTGCCGCAAGCTGATGAAGCGCAGGTCCGCATACGCTGTCCGTCTCCTTCGAAACCATGTAGACATTGATGCCTTTTTTCAGCGCTGTCACCGCCGCGTCACAGCTGACCGCCGTGTTTCCGGTACACTCTACAATGCCCGTCACGCCGCAGTCCATGACCATCCGGTAATCGGCAACAATGATAATCGCATCTTCTGCCGCGGCCCGGATCTGCTCCACATTCTCACACACCGCGACCTTGTCTGTGTCATATCCGATTTCCTTCAGGACATCCACACACTCTTCCGGGTGTCTGGAGCACACGGCGCGCAGTTCCATAAGCTCCACATGCAGGATCTGCGCCAGCAGTGTATAGCCATATCCCCGTGTCGCGCCGATAACGCCGACTCTGGATTTTTTTCCCGCTGCACCTGCAAATAAATTTGTGTAGTCCATAGTCTACTGATCCTCCTGTCAGAATTTGTTATATGCCTAAAGCAAAAGCAAAAAGTGTGCCAGGTCAAAAATTCCCGGTTTTTCGCGGTTTTTTTGTTAAAAATGGACAAAAAGAAGGTGCAACGCATTGCATCATGCATTGCACCTTCCATATGTTTTCCGCATATCCGCGGTATATTTGCCTTATACGGTATATTTGCCTTATATCGGCAATACTACAGCCCGTACTTTTTGATTTTCCTCCAAAGGGTGCTCGTATCGATATTCAGGGCCGCCGCTGTGTCCTTTTTGCTTCCTCCGTGTTCTTTCAGAGCCTGACGGATCCGCTCCGCCTCCTCGACGTCTTTGTTCTTCTTCCGGTATGCGGTTCCGCCAGCCAGATCCCCGTCTCTTCCTGTTCCGCTCAGCCCCTGTTTCATCTGCACTCCACCCGCCAGGGCGATGTCCTCCGCTTCTGCCACCGGATGCTCGCAGAGCACACACAGACGCTCACAGAAGTTGCGAAGCTCCCGGACATTTCCCCGCCAGGGGCAGGACAGCATCAGTGCTTTTGCCTCCTCATCCAGATCCTTAAGCGTACAGTATGTCCGGTTCTGTTCATACCGGATATAGTACTCCATGAGCTCCAGAATGTCTCTTCCCCGTTTTCTTAACGGGGGAAGCTCCAGCCGCAGCACATCAATCCGGTAAAGCAGATCCTGCCGGAAAAGCCCGTCGCGGACAGCGGCCTGCATATCCCGGTTTGAAGCCGCAATAATGCGCACGTCAACGGGAATCACCTGATTTCCGCCAAGCCGCATGATCTCCTTCTCCTGAATCACACGCAGAAGTCTGACCTGAAGATTGGGCGCCATCTCCCCGATCTCGTCCAGAAAGAGCGTTCCGTTGTGCGCCAGCTCAAAAAGTCCTGCCCTTCCGCCTTTCACCGCGCCGGTGAACGCGCCTTCCACATATCCGAACAGCTCACTCTCGAGCAAAGCTTCCGGAAGCGCCGCGCAGTTGACCGCGACAAAAGGATTGTTGCGCCTGCTGCTTGCATTGTGGATACTCTGGGCAAAAAGCTCCTTGCCGGTTCCGGTTTCCCCGTGAATAAATACGTTGGATTCCGAACGCGCATATTTTTCCGCGATCCGGATCGTCTTTTTCATCACCACGCTGGAGCCGATAATATTGTCAAACTGGTATTTGGCAAACAGCCCCTTGCTGTGGAGCTGCTTTCTGATCCGCCCCTCATCCTCCTGAATCTTTTCAATATCCCGGAAAGTGACGATAAAGCCGTTAGTTGCTTCTACCCCCCCCCCCACTCCAAATTTACCGGCCAGCCGCACGCAGTTGACCATATACCGGCTTTTTCCAACCGTAATCAGCTTTGAGAGGACGTCGCTGTTCCGGTCTTTAAGAGACAGATCCGGCAGGAACTGATCCAGCCTTCTCCCGATCATCGGGAACGCCGTATCCCTGCTGCCTGTTCCCGTTTCTCTGCCGAGGTGTTCGCACGCATACCGGTTGGCCGACAGAATCACACCGTCCAGATCCGTGGAAATAATTCCTTCAAAAGAGTAATCCATAATCGCCTGGAGATACTCTCTTTTTTCCTTCTCCCTTCGGGAAATCTTTGTGGCAGTTACCGCCTCTTCCACCGCCTGGTAGATACTCTCCTTCCCGGATCTCAAAAGAATGTAAGGCACATTTCTCTGCCCCGCCACAAATCCCAGTGTCCGTCCTCCGATGACAGCTTCCACACCGTCGGCCTGCAGCATATCTATTGCGTTCTCCAGTTCATCGGATGAGCGCACGCAAAAAGTGCTTACCTGTACATCATCCATAAGTTCGTCCAGGGAATCCGCTCCGTAGATCATACTTGAAGTGCCGACAAAAGCAATTTTTCTCGCGTGATAAAGTTTCACACACTCTCTGACCGCCCTCATCATGTCAAAAGGCGAGACAAGCAGCTCGATTTTCGGGATACTCGTCCGTATCCGCTCTGCTGCAAAGCCTCTGACTATCACGATATCCGCCGCCCCTTCTTCAACCTCCACTTCACCGCTGATTTCTGCCTGGCGTATCTCATAGCTGATCTTTTCTTCTTTCAGAGTTTCAATCTCCCGAAAAGCCAGCTCTACCTGCTGTTCAACCTCCACATAAGGTATTACAAATAATATTCTGAGCATGTCTCCTCCTTTGATCGGGGACGTAGTAAAGTTAAATTCTGCTACGTCCCCAATTCAACTTCACCCTGTCCCTTTTTCACATTAGGCCTGTCCCTATTCTAGCATTTCTTCACATCTTCATCAATCGCACAAAAAGAAACCTCGTAAAATCAACATATTTCCTCTTCTAATTTCTACCCCTTCTAAAGATGCTGATTCAAAACACGAGCAAAACGAGCAGAATTAACCGTGAAAACGCAGACAATTGCAGAACAAATGCAGACTTTGGGACATGCTATACACCAAAAAGGGACAGGGGTATCTTCATTTGGGGACACAGTAAAATTCAATTGGGGACGTAGCAGAATTTAACTTTACTACGTCCCCAAAACTTATGAAAGTTCCAGCTTTCCGGTATATAATTGATAATACGTCCCCTTCAGCGCCAGCAGCTCCTCATGGGTTCCTCTCTCAATGATACGTCCATGCTCAAGCACCATGATCGCATCACTGTTGCGGATCGTTGAAAGCCTGTGGGCGATAACAAACACCGTCCGCCCCTTCATCAGGTTATCCATTCCTTTCTGAACAATGCTCTCCGTCCTTGTATCAATAGAGGATGTCGCTTCATCCAGAATCAGAACCGGCGGGTCCGCAATCGCAGCCCTGGCAATCGCCAGCAGCTGTCTCTGCCCCTGGGACAGCTCCTCGCCGTCACCGCTCAAGTGAGTGTCATACCCGTTCGGAAGCATCCGGATAAATCCGTCCGCATGCGCCAGTTTCGCCGCGTTCACTACTTCCTCATCCGTAGCGTCAAGCTTTCCGTAACGGATATTTTCTTTAATTGTACCCGTAAACAGATGCGTATCCTGAAGCACGATCCCAAGCGATCTTCTAAGATCTGCTTTCTTAATCTTGTTAATATTGATATCATCATAACGGATCTTTCCATCATCTACATCATAGAAACGGTTGATCAGATTGGTGATTGTCGTTTTCCCGGCTCCGGTGGAACCGACAAACGCAAGTTTCTGTCCCGGCTTCGCGTACAGCGTCAGGTCATGCAGCACCATATGGTCCGGCGTATAGCCAAATGTCATATCGTAGAACCGCACATCGCCCTTAAGCTCTGTATATGTGATCGTGCCGTCTGCCTGATGCGGATGCTTCCACGCCCACATACCCGTGCGCTCTCTGCACTCCACGATATTCCCGTCCGCGTCTTTCTTCGCATTGACAAGAGTGACATAGCCCTCGTCTTTCTCCGGCTCTTCATCCATCATATTGAAGATACGCTCCGCACCGGCCAGGGCCATGATAATGGAGTTAAACTGCTGCGCAATCTGCATAAACGGCTGCGTGAAACTCTTCGTGAACTGAAGGTAGGAAGCGATCGTTCCAAGCGTCATGTTTCCGATTCCGGCCACCGAGAGAAAACCGCCCAGTACTGCCGTGAGCACAAACTGAAGATTCCCCAGGTTTCCGATAATCGGTCCCATAATACTCGCGAATGTATGAGCATTTGCAGCGCTCTCAAAAAGCTTCTCATTGAGTTCATCAAATTCCTTTTCCGATATCTTCTCATGGTTAAACACCTTGACAACTCTCTGCCCGTTCATCCGCTCTTCCGCGAATCCTGTAACTGCCGCCAGATCGACCTGCTGCCGGATAAAATATTTCCCGCTGTTTCCCGCAACAACTTTTGACACAAAAGTCATCACAACGATCATCAGAACCGCCAGTGCCGTAAGAATAGGGCTTAACATCAGCATGGAAATAAATGTAACGACAATCGTAAAAGCTGACATCAGCACCTGCGGAATCGACTGGTTAATCATCTGCCGCAGCGTATCCGTATCATTGGTATAAAGACTCATGATAGAGCCCGTTGTATTCTGGTCAAAGTAACGGATCGGAAGCTTCTGCATGTGTTCAAACATTTCGTCCCTGACACGCTTTAACACACCCTGTCCGATCACCACCATCATCCTGCTGTATACAAATGTAGCAATTACGCCCAGAAGGAATATAATTCCCAGCACGGTAAGCGCCATATACAGTTCGCTGTAATTCGGATTTTCCTGACCGATCAGGGGAATAATATAATCGTCAAGAAGGTACTTCAGCGAAAGCGACACTGAAATCGACGCAACCGAGCTCATAAGAATACAGAAAATTACAACGATAAACTGTACTTTATATGTACCGGTCACATACCGGAGCAGGCGCTTCGCTGTCTTTATTGTCCCGGCGTTGATGCGGGGCTTTTCCTGCTTACTCATTGTCAGCGCCTCCCTTCATCTGTGATTCATAAACTTCTCTGTAGATATCATTCGTCTTAAGAAGCTCCTCAGATGTACCGATGCCGTTAATCTCACCGTCGTCCATAACAATAATCATATCTGCATCCTCAACCGATGAAATTCTCTGAGCAATGATGATCTTGGTAGTATCGGGAATCTCCTCTCTGAATGCCTGACGGATAAGCGCGTCCGTCTTCGTGTCTACCGCGCTGGTAGAGTCGTCAAGGATCAGGATCTTCGGTTTCTTGAGCAGCGCCCTCGCGATACAAAGCCTCTGTTTCTGGCCGCCCGACACATTATTTCCGCCCTCCACGATCATTGTGTCATATTTTGCCGGAAATTCCTGTATGAAGCTGTCCGCCTGGGCAAGACGGCAGACTCTCTGCACCTCTTCATCGGTCGCGTTCTCGTCTCCCCAGCGGATGTTCTCATATATGCTTCCCGTAAATAGCACGTTTTTCTGGAGTACCATGGAAACCTGGTCGCGCAGCGCTTTCAGGTTATAATCGCGCACGTCAACTCCGCCCACCTTCACACAGCCCTCCGTGACATCATATAGTCTCGGGATAAGCTGTACGAGCGTTGACTTGGCGCTTCCCGTACCTCCGATAACTCCGATGATCTGTCCGCTTTTAATATGAAGATTCACATCTTTAAGCGACAGATTTCCGCCTTTCCCCGAATAGCTGAAATTCACATGCTCAAAATCAATGTCTCCGTTTGCCACTTCTTTCTCGGCAGTCTCAACATCCACCATCTCGGGAACCTCATCAAGCACTTCGCTTATACGGTCCGTAGACGCCTCTGCGATCATAATCATGACAAACACAAAGGACACCATCATCAGTGACATCAGAATCTGAAGCGCATATACAATAACGCTGGTCAGCTCTCCTGTGAGCATCGTCCCCCGGATAATGCTCTCGCCGCCGATCAGCACCATAACGATGACAACCGTGTACACCGTAAACTGCATTACCGGGGAGTTCCACGCTACAATCTTTTCGGCGCGCGTAAAGAGGTTGAAAACAACGGTTGATATCTTTCCGAATTTCTCATTCTCATAATCTTCCCGCACATAAGCCTTCACCACTCTCGCCGCATTCACATTTTCCTGAACGGAATTGTTCAGTATATCATACTCGTCAAACACCTGAATAAAATGCGGATGCGCCTTCTTCGCGATAAAAATAAGCGCGCCCCCCAGAATCGGGATCGTGATCAGCATCATAATGGCAATCGGCATACTGATCGTCATCGTCATAATCAGCGACAGCACAATCATGATCGGCGCTCTGGCAAGCAGACGGATCGTGAACATATACGCCATCTGCACATTGGTAATATCTGTTGTGAGCCTGGTGACAAGTCCCGGCGTCGAAAAATGGTCGATATTTCCAAAAGAAAAATCCTGTATCTTGTAAAAAATGTCATGCCGGAGGTTTTTCGCATACCCCGCTGATGCAATCGCCGCAAGCTGACCGGCCTTTGCTCCGAAGAACAATGCCACCATTGCCATCAGAACAAGCAGAAGACCCATTTTCATAATGTAAGACATATCCCCGTTCATAATTCCCACATCGATGATATTCGCCATCAGAAGCGGAATCAGAACTTCCATCAGCACTTCCAGCGCCACAAGCACCGGAGTCAGAAATGATTGCCGTTTGTACTCCCGCACAGAACGGAGTAATTTCTTATTCATGGTCTGTTATCTCCTCTCTTCTTTTCTCATCACCTGACAAATTTTCGGACATCTGTTCCAGTACTTCAACACAGACGAGCAGCCTCTCCTCCTCTATCCCGCTTTTCAGAAGATTCTCTACATATCGGATATTTCCAAGGATATGTTCCCTTACCGCCTCCGCCTTATCTGTAGGAACAAGCTTTTTAAGCCGCGCATCCCGCTTCACCGGTTCCCGCATAATAAACCCGTGCTTCTCCAGCAGCTGCAAAATACCTGTGGCGGTGGAACGTCTGATCTGAAACTCCCTCTCCACATCCCTCTGATAGACTTCCTTCTTCATAGATTGAAATAAGATATAATGAAGGACAACCCGCTGCATATTCGTCCGCAGACTGTCCTCCTCTTCCGGCGCGCACATCTGACGCTTAAGCTGGTGTGAAATCCTGCTGATCAGCCTGCCCACATCATGGGCAGAGCTGCGTGCATCCTGAATTTCCATACCGCATACTCTCTCCTCACTTTAATTTGTTCGGTAACTAACAATATAGTATAAGGCTTTCTTTTTTATTGTCAATCATAACTTTATGCATTTTTTTGCGAACACGTCCGCCCCTTTCAGATTATCATATATTTTTCCTGTATTTCTCACCTTTTTAGCACAAAATTGTAGCAATATTCAACAAAAAATTGTATAATAAAGAAATAGTAGTATTAATGAAAGAGAGGGCTCATTTTATGAAACAAAATAACATGTTAGCTATGATCTTAGCCGGCGGCCGCGGATCTCGTCTGCATGACCTGACAAAGAAAGTCGCGAAACCGGCTGTTTCATACGGCGGAAAATACCGCATTATTGATTTTCCCCTCAGCAACTGTGCTAACAGCGGAATCGATGTAGTCGGAGTTCTGACACAGTATGAATCCATTCTTCTGAACAGCTATGTTGCAGCGGGTCGGCGCTGGGGTCTGGATGCAAAAGACAGCGGCGTCTATGTTCTGCCGCCGCGTGAGAAATCTGACGCAAATCTGGATGTGTACAGAGGCACAGCGGACGCCATCTCACAGAATATCGATTTCATCGATACATATTCACCGGAATATCTTCTTGTTCTCTCCGGTGACCACATCTATAAAATGAATTATGCCAAGATGCTTGCCTACCATAAAGAGTGCAACGCAGACGCAACCATCGCCGTCATCGAAGTGCCCATGAAGGAAGCAAGCCGTTTCGGTATCATGAACACGGACGAGTCTACCGGCCGTATCGTTGAGTTTGAAGAGAAACCGGAGCACCCGAAGAGCAATCTCGCATCCATGGGCATCTACATCTTCAACTGGAAACAGCTCCGCAAAATGCTGACAGCAGATATGAAGAATCCGGATTCCAGCCACGACTTCGGAAAGGATATCATTCCGACCATGTTAAACAACGGCGGAAACCTGTACGCGTACAAGTTCAAAGGGTACTGGAAAGACGTGGGAACAATCGATTCTCTCTGGGAAGCCAATATGGATCTTCTCGACAAAAACAATGAGCTTGACTTAAATGATTCTACATGGAAGATCTACACCGAGGACGTAACTGCCCTGCCGCAGTATGTGGGAGCCGCTGCAGTGATCGACCGCGCATTTATCACGCAGGGCTGCGTAATCGACGGCGAGGTGAAAAATTCTGTTCTGTTTACCGGATCAAAGGTTGCTCCCGGCGCAAAGGTAATTGACAGCGTGCTTATGCCCGGCGCAGAGGTCGCAGAAGGTGCCGTCGTAACCAGAGCGCTTGTCGCTGACGGAATCAAGATCGGCAAAAACGCAGTTGTCGGAAGCGCCGGCAGCGAGAACATTGAACTTGTCGCAAAACGTGTAAAGGGGGATGAATAAGATGAGCAAGGCATTTGGAATTATAAATTTTGCCGGAAATCACATCCGGGTAGACGGTCTTCAGAGCTTCCGTCCGGTAGGAGCATTCTCCTTCCTCGGAAGATACCGCACGATTGATTTTCCGATCTCAAATATGAGCAACAGCGGAATTGACTACATTCAGGTTTATGTACGGCAGAAACCCCGTTCCCTGACAGAGCACCTGGGAACAGGCCGCCACTATAACATCAACTCCAAGCGCGGCAATCTTCAGATCCTCTACGCTGAGCACAACCAGATCGGCGACGTATACAGCACAGATATCGCCGCTTACATGGAAAACATGGACTGCATCGAGGACATTGCGTTCCCGTACGTTGTCATCGCTCCGAGCTATATGATCTACACCGCAGACTACAGTGAGTTCTTAAAAGACCACATCGAGTCCGGCGCAGACATCACGATGATGTATCACTCGGTTGACAACGCAAAAGAGGCGTTCTTAAACTGCAATACGCTGAACATCAACAAGCAGAAAGGTGTTCTTTCCATTGAGCCAAACCACGGAAACGCAAAGAACAGAAACATCTTTATGGATACATACGTTATGTCCAAAGAGCTGTTCATTGATCTTGTAAAGAAGGCTCACAAGATGTCCTCCATGTACACCTTCTTCGATATTATCAACGAGGAGTGTACAGAGCTTGATATCCGCGCCATGTCTCACAGAGGCTACTTCGCGGCAATCGCGGATTTCAACAGCTATTACCAGGCAAACATGGATCTGATCGACCTCAAGCATGCATCTGACCTGTTCGATGATAAGTGGCCGATCTACACACGCACGAACGACTCCTGCCCGACTCAGTATTTCGAGGGCAGCAAGGTAACATCCTCCGTCATCTCAAACGGATGTCTGATCGAGGGAACCGTAGAGAACTCCATCCTCGGACGCGGATGCACGATCAAACCGGGAGCTGTCGTAAGAAACTGTGTTGTTTCTGCTGACGTTACCATCGGAAGAGGCGTTCACGCTGAGAATCTTGTGATCGACAAACATGCAAGACTTGTCCGCGGCAAGAGAGTGATCGCAGCGCCGGAAAAACCCGGATATATCAAGAGAGGGGACGCGCTGTAAAGAGAGTTCTCCTGATTTGACGGATAAAAACATGTGCAAGAGGCCGCGCGGGACAACGGGTATCACTCGCATACCCATTGTCCCGCGCTGGGTGCTTCCAATCAGAAGTTTTCACCGCCAAATCGGAAGGAAAATATAAAAAAGAGATCGGAACTTTAACGCTATAAGTACAGATGATTGATTACCTTAATCATCCTGTCCGTTTCCGCAGTCGTTAAAGTTTCGGTCTCTTTTTGTTTTTGACTGTCAATTCACTGTTGTATTTCCCTCTTCTTTGTGTTATTCTCTATCTACTCAGAGGATCTTATCACTATTATTTTCATTCTGATGAATTCTCATTTTCGGAGCTTCACATCGAGGCATTTACCCGACAATGAATGTATCATGAAACTGCAGCAATTAAAAATGGGAGGAAATGCTTATGGGAAATGCAAACGTTGCAGTCAATCAATGGCTGAGCAGCAAAGAAAGATTTGCAGATTTATTTAACGGAACTGTTTTTGGAGGCAAACAGGCAGTCCGCCCTGACGATCTCGATCAGCTCAAAGGAGAGTCTTCTGTAATCCTTCTGGACAAAGACAAAAAGTCCATCTCCTCCGGAAGATATCGGGATATCACCATGAGATGGAATGCCGGAGCGGATCTTGCCGTACTGGCAGTAGAAAGCCAGGATAAAATCCACTATGCCATGCCGGTGCGAAACATGGTATATGACAGTTTCAGCTACGCGGAGCAGGTTCGCCGAATCGGCCGCCTGCACAGAAACCGACAGGAAAATCAGAAAATATCCAAAGAAGAATTCCTGTCCGGATTTCATAAAGACGACAGGATTTTACCGGTTATCACACTGATCTTCTATTATGATGTAAAGGAGTGGAACGGTGCGCAGGATCTGTATGGAATGATGCAGATGCCGGGAAACTGGAAAATACCGATCAGTTCCGGACCGATTTACAGCAGGTATTCGGTATGTTAAAATACAGGAAAGACAAAAACGATCTTCAAAAATATATGCTGGAGCATAAGGCATATTTTTCAAATCTGGACAGTGAAAGTTATTACGCTGTCAGCGCCTTTCTAAGATCAGATCGGCTGCTGAAAAAGGCGTAGCAGGATATTGCATCAGGGAAGGAGGAAAAACTTGACATGTGTGAAGCGTTGGAAGAATTATACGAAGACGGAATCGAACGTGGTATTGAACAGGAAAAGAAACGCACCGCCCTCAGTCTGAAGAAAATGGGAATGTCAGAAGAACAGATTGCACAGGCAGTAGACCGGGATATCAGCATTGTAAAAGGATGGCTGAACAGCATCTGACATAAAAAGAGATCGGAGCCTTAACCACTGTACACCGACGTTTTGCCCGGTTGGTTAACGCTCCGATCTCTCTTCATTTTTACTGTCGATTTGCCAGGTGAAACCTCCGATTGGAAATATCCGGCACATGACAGAGGATGTCCCGCAGGGGACCGTAAAACAGCGCCGGCACTTGGCGCGCGTCCTCTGCGCGCTTAGTACCGCTGCGCTGTGTCCCGAACGCAAGTGTGTCCCCGAGGGATATCCTCTGTCATGTGAGGGCTTTCATTTTTCTGCCAAATCGCCCGGCATTATCATCTTCTGTTCTTCCGATAAATCACCGCCAGCCCTTTCAGCAGCAGATCATTATCCAGCACAATCTTCCGCCGGCAGTGGAGCACGATTTTCTCGGCCAGCCCTCCTGTTGCGACTACGGTCACATCTCCATGAAGCTCTTCGGAAAGCCGGTCAATGATCCCGTCAATCGCGGCGGCCGAGCTGTAGATCGTCCCGCTCTTCATGCACTCCGCAGTATTTTTCCCGATGATATGCTCCGGCGCCTCCAGGCTGATGCCGCCAAGCTGCGAAGCGTTGGCTGTCAGAGAATCCAGCGACACGCCGATCCCCGGGTAGATCATTCCGCCGATATAGTTCTTGTTCTCATCAATTACGCACACCGTATTGGCCGTACCCAGATCAAAGATCAGAAGCGGCACCGGGTACTCTGCAATTCCCGCCACAGAGTCCACCACAAGGTCACTGCCGAGCTGTGCCGGATTGTCGATCCGGATATTAAGTCCGGTCTTGATTCCCGCGCCCACAACAAGGACTTCTTTTCTTATAATCTTCTCCACCGCAATCTTCGCCACAGTCGTAATCTGGGGCACCACGGATGAGATGATGCCGCCCTCAATATCCGACCGCTTAATATGGTAGAGATCAAGCACGTTTTTCAGATCGAGCGCATATTCAAGCTCCGTCTTAGTCCTGACCGTGGAGAGACGTTCAACAAAGACGCAGTTCGGACCGTCCATGCACCCGAGTACGATATTTGTGTTTCCGATGTCTATCGCCAGAATCATGATCTAAAGCCCAGCCTTTCCTTTACATTTTTTCTGAGGAGAACCTTGCCGATGCAGAGCGTAAGCACGCCCGCCACGATCGACTCCGGCACTCCGTTGATCGCAATAATCGACAGAATATACATATACACTGCCGACACGCCCGTCGCCGCCACATCGTTGGCCGAAGCATACGCCTCGCCGAAAAACACGAAGATCAGATTCATGACGAGCAGCGTATTGACAAGAGAGCCCAGCACGCCCGAAAGGATGAGTCCGATATTGGACACGCCTTTTCTGCGCGTCTCTTCTTTCGCGAACTTCATAACCAGTTTATATACAAAATACGGTACTACGCCCACCAGAATACGCGGGACAAAGCAGATAATGATGCTGCCGATTCCGCCGCTGACTTCACCGATACTGTAAAACGGCGTGAACACAAAGGACGCGGGGGTCGGGTTTATCGTGTTGTTGATAAAGCTTGTCAGACCGAAAAGGAATCCGAGAACAGCTCCTTTCTTCGGCCCCATGAGCAGTGAAGCGACAATCACAGGCACGTGAAGGATCGTCGCCCTTGTGAATCCAAGATAGATATAGCCCAGATTGGGGGTAAAGGCCATGATGCATATGACTGCACCGAATATAGCCACCTGGACCATACTGATCGTGCTGTATCTGCTTCCTGCAGGTTTCTTCGTTATTGAATTGTTCATGATGATGCCTCCCTGTTATCATTCCCCTTTGGGGATACAATACTTTTGGCGCAGAAATGAAATTCTTATCTCATTGCCATAATCCGATCAATGATCTGCGAGGCTGTCTCCTCTTTTGACATTTTCCCGAGTGAAACTTCCTCTTTCTCCGTTATGATCGTCACTACGTTTGTGTCTCCTCCGAACCCGGCTCCGTCAACCCTCAAACTGTTGGCGACAATCATGTCCAGGTTCTTTTTCTTCAGTTTCTGTCTGGAATTTTCCAGCAGATTCTCTGTCTCCATGGCAAAGCCGCAGAGGAACTGTCCCTCCCGCTTTTCCGCTCCCAGATATGCCAGAATATCATCTGTACGTTCCAGTTCAATCGAGAGCTCCGAGTCTTTTTTCTTCATCTTTTCGCCGCTCACGTGCTTCGGCCGGTAATCCGCTACAGCCGCAGCCTTGATGATAATATCCTGATGAGCGGACCTCTGCGTAACCGCCTCAAACATGTCCCGGGCAGATTTTACCGCCACCGCTTCCACAAACTCCGGCGGCTTCAGCGCCGACGGACCTGTCACAAGCGTCACACATGCGCCGCGCCGCGCACATACGCGTGCAATCGCATAGCCCATCTTTCCGGTAGAATGATTCGTGATATAGCGCACCGGATCAATAGATTCCTGCGTCGGCCCTGCCGTCACAAGCACCTTCAGGCCTTTCATATCCTTCTCGCACGCAATCTCCTGAAGAATGTACTCAAGCAGAAGCTCCGGCTCCGCCATCTTTCCGGCCCCTGTGTCGCCGCAGGCCAGGTAGCCCACAGCAGGGCTGACCATTCCGTATCCATAGTTCTTCAGGATCTTCAGGTTGTCCTGTACGACCGGGTTCTCATACATGGCCGTATTCATGGCCGGTGCGATCAGCTTTTTGCATCTGCACGCCATAACCGTCGTCGTCAGCATGTCGTCCGCGATCCCGTGTGCCAGCTTCCCGATCACATTTGCGCTGGCCGGCGCAATCATGACCACATCGGCCTTTTTCGCGAGAGAAACATGCTCCACGCTGAACTCAAAGTTCCGGTCAAATGTGTCGATCAGACATTTATTGCCGGTGAGCGTCTCAAATGTGACCGGGTTGATAAAGTTGGTCGCATTCTCTGTCATCAGGACGTGGACGTCTGCGTTCAGCTTCTTCAGTGCGCTTGCCAGATACGCGGTTTTATACGCCGCAATGCTGCCTGTCACGCCGAGCAGGACTGTCTTTCCCTTCAGCATTTTGGTTCTTACCCCCTTTTTTACTTTTGCGAACCGTTATCCGATCTTTTGTGAACATCCCGCAGTTTTGTCGGGATTGCTCCGGTTCTGGTTCATTATATTGTAAAACAAGGGAAAAATCAATGTACACATTTCACGGAAATCCGCATATTTTGCGAAAAAACGCAGAAACTTTAAACCGTAACACACACATCTTCTGACAAAAAAGGAGTACATCAAAATGAACGAATCTACAAGAAAGCTTCTGGAAGAATGCAGTCTGGGCTGCCAGATGGCGGCCGCCGCCTTTGAGCAGGTGTCCGGATTCATCCGGGATTCAGAGCTTCAGAACCTGGTTGACGATTACACAGAGAAACACAGGTGTCTGGAAGAAGAGGCCGCCGCGCTTCTTGAAAGTTCCGGAAATCCCGAAAAATCTCCGGGGATTATGGCCAGCACGTTATCCTGGTTTACGACAGAAATCAAGCTGACTGCGGACAGCAGCAACACTCAGATCGCAAAACTTCTGATCGACGGCTGCAGCATGGGAATCAAAACGCTGGGCGAGAAGGCGAACCGGTTTGACGACGCGGAGAAAAGCGTCTCCGGACTGGCGCAGAGGATCATCCGGACAGAGGAGGATCTGATGAAAAAGCTGAAAGAATTTCTCTGATTTCTTTTTCTGATTCTTTTTTCTGATTCCCGGCTGCGTTTTATCTGTCCCTCAGCAAAACAGCCCCGTACCGCTCTTCTTCTGAAAGCGGTGCAGGGCCGTTTTTTCTTGTATTTTTACGGTATTTCTCTCTCTGTTTTTCTGATTACTGTTTCTTTGCTTTCATTTCCGAACGCTTCTTACCGTACCAGATCAGAACAGCCGCGTAAGCAACAGCCGCAACGATACCGATGATATAAGCACCGAACCACGGAATGTTGAATCCGATCTGCGCGTTCGCGATATATGTAACCGTGACAAACGCATACCATGTTCCCGGGATAAGCGGCATCCATGCGTACTTCGCCCTTCCTGTCTCAAACATCCATACCGTAATCGCCAGGAATGCGAACAGAGACAGACTCTGATTGGACCATGCGAAGTATCTCCAGAGGATGTTGAATCCGTCTGCGTTGCTCTTTGCAAATACGAGAATCACTGCCACAAGGACAAAGATTACTGCCGCAAGTCCCAGTCTTTTCTTCACAGACTTCTGATCCAGATGGAAGGAGTCAGCGATAGTCAGACGCAGCGCACGCAGCGCGGTATCACCCGATGTAATCGGAAGCACAATAACGCCGAGCAGTGCGATAATTCCGCCAACCGGGCCGAGGATATTTTTACATACAACACCGATCGTCGCTGTTGCAAGTGATGCGTTCGCTTCCTGAAGTCCCAGGTTGTAAACGCCCATTGCGCCTGCAGCCCATACCATAGCGATAAATCCTTCGATTACCATCATGTTGTAGAATGTCATGCGTCCCTGCTTCTCACTCTTCATTGTACGGGAAATGATCGCCGTCTGTGTGGAGTGGAAACCGGAAAGGATACCGCAGGCAACCGTGATAAAGAAGATCGGGATAAAGTGGTTTGCGCTGAAGTAGTCGCCATACAGAACAGCGCCTGCGTTCCAGTCATCCCAGAGATCTATAAGGGGATATCCTTTAACAAAGATTCCGATAAATACGCCGATTGCGGAGAAGAGAAGAATCGCTCCGAAGATCGGGTAGATCCGTCCGATGATCTTGTCAATCGGAAATACTGTAGCAATCAGGTAATATACAAAAATAACGCCGTAGATCACCCATGTGGACACCGAATCCACAGCGCCGTCAAACCCGAACACCTGCGTCGCCGCAATATCTCCCGGCGTGTAGATAAACACCGCGCCTACAAGAAGAAGCAGAAGACTGCAGAAGATCTGATAAAACGTGTACACACCCTTGTTGCTGTACCTGCGGATCATATCCGGCATCTGCGTACCGCCGTCGCGCAGGCAGATCATTCCTGAAAAATAATCGTGCATTGCTCCGCCTATAATGTTTCCGATCGGAATCGTGATAAATGCAATCGGTCCGAACAGGATACCCTGAATCGGTCCGAGGATCGGACCTGTACCTGCGATGTTAAGCAGGTTGATCAGGCTGTTCTTCCAGCCCCTCATAGGGACATAGTCCACGCCGTCCTGTTTTTCGTAGGCAGGAGTTTTCCTGTCATCAGGACCGAATACTTTCTCGCAGAACTTTCCGTAGAGCGCAGCGCCCACAAAAAGGATCACGAGGCCGATAATGAATGTAATCATATGTTTTGCCCTCCTTTTCCTTTGATAAGGAAATTATTTAACATACGAATATAGTATAATCATCCCGCCCCGACATGTAAATGATTTATTTTTATAAAATTTTTATTTTCTTTACAATTATATAATATTTCTCCATTAAAAAAGATCAAGATTGAAGCCGCGGTTGCAAACGCAGGGGAGGCCCGCATCGCTGTCTGGTCTGCCAAACAGGAAATGGAGCCGCCCCTGCTGAGGAGTATTGATGAAAACTTTATTCTTTAACTACGATTTTTGTATTCCAGATGCTTATAGTGGCAACGGTGGCAAGGACGCCAAAGATTACATAACTCATATCCAGAGATCCGGTGGCATCGGTGACAACACTCATAAGCTGCATTCCGAAAGAGGAAATTAAGGATACGCCGATGGTGATGTAACAGTTGGCGTTCTGGTATTCTCTCGCGCCGAAAGTTTTCATAATGGCGGAAGGATGCAGATTCGGTGTTCCGCCGGTCATGGAAGCCATGCATACGCCCGCCAGGATGATGAGAATAAAGTTGTCCGCACTGCCAAAATAGAAGCAGACCATCATAAGGACGTAACCGATACTCAAAATACGGCAGGAGAAAAAGGTGCCTACTTTATCATCGATCCATCCATAAACATAACTCAGTACGATACCCAGAAGGGACGCAAAAGTCAGGATGGTAAGGGCGGTGGGAGTGGCCACGTTTACCTCGTTCATACGGGAGATAAAGAATCCCATGACCGGGCCAATAGTTCCGGAGAAAATGCCAAATGTAATTGTCAGTCTCCAGGTATTGGGATTTGTGAGGATATCCTTCATAGTCAGCCGGGGCTTTTGGCGGGTAACGGTATTTTCTTCCTTTTTCACGCCGTCCAGAAGACCGTCTACAGTCAATCCCTTTTCTTCAGGAGTGGTCACGGCGAAGATAAAAGTCAGAACAGTAGCTGCTACGAGGATAGCGCCTACGATAAAATAGGTAAACTGAAAGCCCAGCGCATTCTGCCCCAGAGTGAGCAGAGTCGTAGATGTAGCTGAGTTCAAAGGCGCAGCAATGGTGACGATACCAAGAACCCGTCCCCGGCTTTTGTTAAACCAGGTGGCGCAGAGCTGAAAGCAAAGCATCTGAATACCATAGGTGGCAAGCTTTGTGATAAAAATGCCTGCAAAGAATACCATATATGCGGAGTCCGGAAGATTATAGGAAATACCTACCAGGAAAGTTCCGATGGCAGTGGCTGCAAAACTGATTGTGCCGAACAGCCGGGTTCCGTTTCTTTTTATAAAGCCCTTTTTCCGCGATATCCACGACTACTTTGGCAAAATCCTCATAGGAGATATAGCTCTGTCCGTCTTTATTTATAAGAGGTTCATCACTCTCTCCGATCAGATACTGACCGGTGTAGGATCCTTCATAATCGAATATTTCAGAAGGGCAGCACATAGTCCAGAGCACATCCTCTGAGCGGTACAGTTCGTCCAGCCCTTCCTTAAGATTCCTTGAAATCTCCCGAAGAAAGTCCGGAAAAGAAGGAGTCTCATAAATGTAAACCCGGTGAGTCTTATCGGCAAACAGACTACCGGCACCGCCTACGATGATCAGGTGGATACCGGATCCCCGGGTGAGACGGGCCAGATGAGAGATAGCCCGTCTGTTCTCTGCGGGATCAGCCTGAAAGCCGCTCCCGTAAGCGCTGATGACGACATCAGCTTCTTCCAGATCCTTTTTATCCAAAAGAAACAGGTCTTTTTTAAGAACCCGGGCTCTGAAGTCCGGAGAGTTCCCTGACCTTACGACGGCAGTAACCTGATGACCGCCATCAAGCAGACGTTTTACGATTTTCTGGCCAAGCCGTCCTCCGCCTCCGATTACGATCGTCTTCATTTTTCTTCCTCCCTGTCCTCTACTCTTTCCAGAAGGAAAATGGCGGGGCGTACGCCATCGGCACAGCAGGCGATATGCCGTTCGTCCAGGCCCAGAACCTTACCGCCTCCCACCAGTACATTTACCGGCATAACGAGAGCCTGCCAGGCCATCGCACAGAACCCTTCCGGCATTTCGTTGCCGAAAATGCCTCCGGTGATAAAAGTCTGCCCTTCTTTAAATACGGGACATTTTTCGGTTACAGGATGATCGCCGTATCGGGCTGAAAGTTCTTCAAACAATAATGTTTTTAATACAGTAATCTTACATCTTCTCATTTAATCTTCTCCTTACATCAATATCCGACGCTGGAACTTCCTCCATCGATGATAAGAGTCTGCCCCGTGATCATGGCTGATTTTTCCCCGGAAAGGAAAAGGACAGCGTGGGCAATGTCCTCAGGATCCGACAGTCTTCCAAGCGGAACCGGATTAAGCGCACCTTCAAATTTCAGTTCCTCCATCGCTTTTGTTTTGATTCCTCCGGGAGCGATGCAGTTGACCCGCACGCCTTTATCCGCCCATTCTGTGGCTGCCTGCATAGTGAGCGCCGTTACCGCGCCTTTGGAAGCGCTGTAATGGGCGGCTTCCATCCCTTTACGCATGCCGCGGATTCCGGCCATTGAGGACAGGTTAATAACAGCTCCGCCATGAAACTGCATGGAATACCGTACTGTTTCCCGCATGATAAAAAACATGCCCTTTGCGTTGACATTCAGCATTCGGTCCCATTCATTTTCTGTAATTTCCAGCGCCGGTTTACCTTGAAGAAGCCCTGCTGCCTGAACAAGGACATCAATTTTTCCAAAATCAAGGATAATGGACCGGATGGTTTCGGTGATCAATACATTTTTCCCCTCAAATTCTTTATTCATATCGGCCTCCCAGTATTAGTCCGTTAAGAACCGGACAGTATTTCCAGTGAGTTCCACTTTTTTAAAAACAGGCGTCTCCTGGTAGTGTATGTTGGGTGAGTGCATCACAAAAAGAAGTTTGCCCTCTGTAGTCTTGAAAAACATGCCGTGCCCTCCATTTTCCGGGTACACAGGCTCAGCCTGTTGATGCCACGGGCCTGAAAGAGAGCCGGATTCGGAGATGGCGAGCCCTACGGCGTATCCCTGTTCTCCCCATGCGGACCAGGCCATACCAAGAGATCCATCTGCCAGGCGGATCATGCAGGGGCCGTCGGTCAGATACACATCTCCGTCAATCCCCAGATCAGACTTGGCAAAGGGGATTGGTGTCACCCAGGGGGCATCTGTTCCTTTAAAAAGAAGTTGAGGTTCGCCGTCAGCTTTCTTCAGATCGGGAGTCAGACGCACATACCAGAACTGACCGTCCGGCACATCCTCAAAGGTACGGGAGAATACAAGATAAGGTACGCCTTCCTCCACGTAAAGTGTTCCATCTATGCTTGCCCATCCCGGCGGTGTGACCTGTTCGCTGTAAACGGAGTAAGGTCCTTCCGGCCGCTCGGCTTTCAAAATATACATGCAGGTTCTCACGGACTCTGACGCAAAAGTGGCAAATAGATAAAATGCGTCCCGGTAGCAGAAGCATTCTGGCGCCCAGTATTTTTCTGTGGCAAAAAAATCTTCCGGTTTGCGAAAGACTTCTATGGGATCGCTCCATTCCTGCAGATCCTCGCTGATATAGCAGTCAAAACCGTCGGCGGGACCCCAGGCCGTCATGCTTCTGGTGCCAAACAGATAATATTTGCCTTTATATGGCAGAATATAGGGATCGCGCACTTTAATTTCAGCAGTTTTCATTGTTATTGTCTCCTTTCTGTTTCAGATTCTTAACACTGCAAATAAGATAGCATATGGATGTCGGCGAAAGAATGACTTTATATTCCCTGAATCCGACTTTATTTAAACAGCTATGCAAAGGCTGTTCTTGTCTTGTCAGGCATACCGTGTTATAATTTGTCAAAATATTTGTGATAATATTTGCGAGATAAAGATAATTGAGGAAAAATGATGGGGCATATTGTAAATGCCCGTCTGGATATGGTGGCAGAGTGTGCGGCTGATTATTTTAAAAAATATCATACCCGTCTTGACTTTCCGGATGTTTTAAAACGGTTGTACGATCAGAAAAAGCTGTCTACTGTTCCTTTAAAATTCCGTCCCTCATTCCGGCGATTGGAAAAGGAAGCATTCATGGGGCATGCTTATTCTCAGATCGTTCACGTGGATCTTGTATTGTCCGGGCCCGAACATGACATTATCCAGGAAACCAATATCATTCCCGTGTCCAAAGATGTATTTACCGTGGTGAACCTTCCCTATATCAATCCTTATATGCATTTTCACAATTTTTTTGAAGTTGTATATGTATATTGCGGAAACGGGATATTGAATTTTGCGGGAGAAAACGAGAAGCTTGAAGAAGGTGATCTGAAAATCATCGCACCTCATTCTAAGCACAGCATTTTGGCAGGGGAAAACAGTCTGATTCTCAGTATCAACATTCGGACAACAACATTTGATCAGGTGTCTTCTTCTCTGCTGGATACGAAAACACTTCTTTCGGCCTTTTTTATCAATGCGCTTTATGGAGAGAAGCACGGAAACTACATTTCGTTTAAGATAGAAAACCGGCAGGAATGGGAAGAGATGATTCAGAAGATTTTTGACGAGACAAATATCGAAGATAATTTTGCCAATGAAATTGCCATCCATATGATCCATGTATTTTTCGGAAGGCTGCTCAGAAACTTTGGAAATACAATTCATTTATATGACAGCAAGATGGGCTCTTCGCAATATTAAGCTGCAGCATGCCCGGAATTACCTTTTGAATACGGACTATAAAATCTCTCAGATAGCAGAGTTGGTGGGATACCAGTCAGCAGACTACCTTTCCCGGGCGTTTAAGGAGCTGTATGGCATGTCTCCCAGTGAATATCGAAAACAAATTCAGAAAGAGGAGCAGAAATGAGCTTGAAATCATACATTGCATTTGACGTAGAGACAACCGGGCTGAATCCCCGGGAAAATGAAATCATAGAAATCGGCGCCCTGAAAGTGCGGGACGGGAAAGTCGCGGAGCGGTTCATGGAATTTATCCGCCCCCGTTTCCCGATTTCCGCCGCCATCACCAATCTGACGGGAATCACAAACGAGATGGTCGAAGGAGCGCGTCCCCGCTGCCAGGTTGTCCCGGACTTTCTCGACTTCTGCGGAGATGACGTCCTGATCGGACACAATGTGACATTCGACTACAGTTTTATGAAATGCAGCGCCGCGGCTGACGGACTGCCCTTTGAAAAAATGGGAATCGATACGCTGAAGATCGCGCAGAAGGTTCACAGCAGCCTGAGCTCAAAGAGCCTGGGAAGTCTGTGCGAGCACTACCACATTGAAAACAAATCCGCACACAGAGCCTACCACGACGCGCTCGCCACAGCCAAGCTCTATCAGACACTCGCACACTATTTTGAAGCGGACTACCCGAAACTCTTTCAGCCGGTCCAGCTTACATACAGAATAAAGAAAGAACAGCCCGCCACCCCCAAGCAGATCGCATTTCTCACAAATCTTATCCGCAAAAAGGGCGCGGACATCGCCTGGGACCCGGACACAATCAGCCGGAGCGAGGCGTCCCGGCTGATTGACGGACTGCTGAAAGGATAAAGAAACAGCCAAAAGCCATTCCCGGCGTATTATTATCTGATATATCCAAGGAACATATTCCCGGCCGCCTCTGTCATCACGGACATCTCGCCCTGTCCTACCGTGTATTCTCCGCCGGTGTCCGGATCGATATACGTGATATCTGTCATCGTATATCCTGTCAGGAGCACCGCATGGTCCGAACTGATAAACGCGATCATCGGGCAGCCCCGGTTGATGACGTAAAGCACCTGGTCAAGCGTACATCCGGTCAGGTCTACCTGTACAGCATCGTACTGCTCCATATACCGCTCGCACGCTGCCAGTGATGTCTCGTCTCCTTCTTTCGAGAAGGCAGACGCTTCTGCAGAATAGACAAGATCCCTGTTTCCGCTCTCCCAGACATATGCCTGATCCGAGGAGATCACCACTCCGGATACCTGCGCCGCTCTCTGAACCGCGCTTCCGGCACGGTCATAAATATCGACCAGCTCACCCATTCCATAGACATAGAACTTCCGTCCGCTGTCTGTATCCCCGAGCGTGATCGTGATCGGTTCGCCGGACGCAATCTGTTCCGGCTTCAGTATGGTCGGTTCCGTATTTTCTATTCCGTCTTCAAATACAAGCATCATCTGTGTCTGCATTGTATCCGTGCTGTATGTTTCCAGCGTTACGGCCGTCTCCGCTCTCTCCTGATTGTTCGTCACGTACTCCTGCGCCGCCGCGCTGTAGGATGAGCCGTCACGGACAACTCTCTCAAATGTCAGAAGGTTATTTTCAATAAGAATATCCGTTGTGTAAATATTCTGCTCCGTGAAATTGTAGGACGCTTCCACTTCATTTTTCGAATTCCGTATCTCAATCTCATACATGGGAGTGATCTCCTCCCCAGCAGCCGATGTCCCGGTGTCGTCCGGATTGACTTTTCCGTACACAAAATCTCCGTTTACAAACCCAAGCGGACGCACCGTCATGCCTTCCGGAGCTTCCACAGCATACTGCTCCCCGCTGCTCAGATCCATAACCGTAATCTGCTCCGGCGCATCCTCCGCAGCGGCTGTCAGGTATGCCATGCAGCTTCCGTCGTCCGACACCGCATACTGCTCTTCCGTAAGTCCTTCCGCAAGAACCGTCTGCTCGTCATGTTCCAGATCAATCTGGTAGAGCGTGCCGTCCGCAAGCACATACAGCATGGAACTTCCGTGATTGTAATATACCATCCGGCCAAGCTCAGCTTCCGCTATGGCGAACGACTTTGTACTCGGAATAAACGCCTGCTCCTCCACGAGATTGCTATCCTTGTTAAAGTAATAAATTCCTACGCCTACCTCGCCCTCATGGAAACCGCGGTTCATATACCCATAGACTGCAAATACAATATTTCCGTCCTCGTCCAGATCCAGGACACGCACAGCATGCTGGTCATTTTTGCTGCGCTCATCTCTCCCTTCCTGATCCGCGAAACTGAACACCAGCGTGAGCTCATCCGTGTCCCTGTCATAAAGCCACAGCTCACGCTCTTTGACAAACGCGGTGACAGCGCCATCCCCCTCTGTTTCATACTGGATATCATCCGAAGAAATGCCGAAGAGAATGCCGTCCTCATCGAAATCGCTTCCCGTTCCCTGGAATACTTTCTCCATATTCCGGTTGTAGTCAAGCAGGTAGATCGTCCCTTCTACATACCTCACCCGGAAGAATTCCTTTATATTGTAGAGGTCTGTCTCCCCGTTTTCATCCTGGCAGGACACCTGATATCTTGCCAGAAGGGATGTATAGACCGAATTGCTTTCCTTAATGCTCCACTCAGCCTCATCTACAAGCTCCGGAGCAAGATCCCCCCACAGAATATGCGTGATGTCGGAATGGATGTTGACTGTCTGATACGTCGTGTTATCACTCTCCTCGCCGGGTTCCAGATAGGTGCCGAGATCCGCGGACGTGTCACCGCTTATCGCCTTGGTGTGGAAATCCTGCGCGAACGAAAGGCACTCTGAAGTTGCAATATCATCCGGCCTCTCGATTCTCGTATAATAGCTGACTGTCTCATCCTCCGTTGTGAGAATCACTTTGAGCACAGCTTCCTGTACATCATCAGACAGGATATTTCCGAGGGCGAGTGCAACAGCCGAGCCGTCCCCGGTCATCTCCGCATCACCTTCTTTATACTTCTCCTCCCCGTCAAGAGAGTACACTTCATACCGGATCGAGCTGACCTGGTCCGTCCCCTCCTCTATATTCATAAGAAGCGAGCCGTCCGCTTCCAGCGGAGTGATCGTGTCACGCATCGCCGTAATATCCATGTCCTGCGTGTAGCCAAAAAGCGGGTTCACCTTCACACCTCCCGTTGTAAAGGAAATCCGCGGCAGCGTCGGCGATCCCATGTCCACAATCTCGTCGGCCGTTCCCCTGTTGATCACCAGGCTGCTGACCACGAGCGCAGCAATAAAAATAACAAACAGCACCCCCGCCTTGATGATTCTTCTTTTCATTCTGTTATAGTCTCCCCTTTGTTCGATTTATCCGCTTTATCTGCGAGCAGTCTCCCAAGCGCAGGATCTACACGCAGGAATTCTTTGCATTTATCAATTTCAATAGAGCTTTTTTCGTTTCTTTTATTGCTTTTCACCGCTCGGATGAGAATGTTTTTCGGTGTGTGTTCCATATCTATGAATTCGAGGACCTGCGTTTCATATCCCAGGCTTTCCAGATATTTCGCCCTGAGTCCGTCTGTCACAAGAGCCGCAAACCGTTCTTTCAGAAGCCCGTACTCAAGCACAGGCGCAAGAGTCTCCCACGCGGCAGCCTGCCTTCTGTCTGACTGTGACTCCCTACTGCACGGCTGCGTTTTCCCGCTTTCCGGCTGAAGCTGTGCATTCAGCTCGTGCTGGCAGCACGGAACGGAAAGGATCACTTCCGCGCCCCAGCCCGCCGCCTTCGCAAGCGCGTAATCTGTCGCCGTATCGCAGGCATGGAGAGTGACCACCATGTCGACTTTACCTGCGCCGTCATAGTCTGCGATATCCCCGACGAGAAACTTCAGCTTCTCATACCCGTACTCATCGGCAAGTTTCTGACAGTGCCTGATCACCTCTTCTTTCAGGTCCAGCCCTGTAATCCGTATGTCATACCTCTTCAAATTATGAAGGTAATGATACATGGCAAACGTCAGATAAGATTTTCCGCAGCCAAAATCAATGATCTGAAGCTCGCGCCCCCTGTCAAGCTTCGGCAGAATATCTTCGATAAATTCCAGAAACCGGTTGATCTGCCGGAATTTGTCCGTCTTGGTCCGGACGATTTTTCCCTCCTCTGTCATAACCCCCAGATCCCGAAGGAACGGCACTGGCACGCCTTCTTCAAGAATATAGCGTTTCTTCCTGTCATGAGAACGGTCAGCCGCGCAGACCTCACACTTTCTTTTCCTGCGCTTTACTGTCACTTTTCCCTTTTTGCTGACAAGAACCGTGTACTCTTCCCCCCCTGGTCTCGATCTGCATCTGCCGGAACTCTCCCATATATTCAAGGATCTTCTCACGCGCCCTGTCCGCTTTCAGGTTTTCATGAAACGCCTGTGTCTTTGTAAATGATTCCAGCTGAAAATACAATTCGCCCCTTTTCTCAAGCGGCCTGATTTTCACCTTTATTATCCCCTCTTTTCCGCGCGGATTACTCATAACCGCACGGATAAAATCTATATTCAGGACTGACTCAAGCAGTCCGCTCAAATTCGTCATTTCTTCCATTCTGCATCTCCGTTGTCCCTATGTTGTACAGAAACTTCCTGCTGCACAAGATACCCCTTCTCCCTGAGCATTTCCTCAATCAGATCCAGCGTCTTCTCGCTGTCCGCCTCCACCCGGTGGTAGTGATAACCGGATGTAATATTTTTAAGAGGACTGGACTTTCCGCTGTGTATATCCGATACAAACTCAGCCACTTTTCTCCGCGATGTGATATTGAGGTCAGCCTCCAGCCTTCCGTAAACTTTATGGTTTACTATGACATTACAAACTATACCGCCCAAATCTACTATAGAGTTTAATTCGTCTTCGAGCTGTGTATCTGTATGTCTTACTTTAAAGACGCGGCTTACCGAGGAAGGCTCATTGATAATGTAGCCCCTGTTCGTGGATATAATATCATGTCCTGCCGCGCGAATCAACGCAATATCCTGCACGATCACCTGGCGGCTCACATGAAACGACGCTGCAAGATCTTTCCCCGCCACCGGCGCATCGCTTTCCTTAATCTTCGCCACGATTGCGTCTCTTCTGTCCGAACCAGTCATCGGCTCTCCTCCTTTCCTGATAAAATCAACGGAAGTATCAAAAAAGCAGACACGCAGAATAGTTTTTACCTGTCATGCGCATCCGCCCTGCAGTTCTGCCCTTCTCACTCTACAGCATGAAGGTTTTTCATTGAAATGTCAAGTATGGATGCGGAATGCGTCAGAGCTCCGCTCGAAATATAATCCACTCCCAGCTCTGTCAGCCGTCCGATATTCTCTTTCGTAACGTTTCCCGAGCACTCTGTCTGCGCCCTTCCTGCGATAATACGAACCGCCTCCCGCATCTCATCTGTGGACATATTGTCGAGCATAATAATATCCGCGCCCGCTTCCACCGCCTCGCGGACCATATCCAGATTTTCCACTTCTACCTCAATCTTACGTACAAACGGCGCATACTCTTTCGCCATTCTGACCGCCTGCACGACGCCGCCCGCTGCCCCGATGTGATTGTCCTTTAAAAGGACTCCGTCTGACAGGTTATATCTGTGGTTATATCCGCCGCCCACACGGACCGCGTATTTCTCGAAGATTCTCATATTCGGCGTGGTTTTCCTCGTATCGAGAAGCTTTGTCCTGCTGCCCTTTAACAGCTCCGCGACCGAATGCGTGTACGTGGCGATCCCGCTCATCCGCTGAAGATAGTTGAGCGCCACGCGCTCTCCCGAGAGAAGCACGCGAATATCCCCGGTCACTTTTCCCATGAGCTGTCCTGCCTTCACTTCATCCCCGTCCTGACAGTAAAATACCGCCTCCGTCTTCGCGTCCAGCAGCTCAAACACTCTGCGGAATACATCCAGTCCGGCTACGACTCCGTCCTGTTTGCAGATCAGCTCAACCTCGCCTTTCACCGCCTGCTTCATAACGGCATTTGTGCTCACATCCTCACTCGATATATCTTCCTTTAAAGCCTCCAGTATCAGATGATCTGCCTGAAGTGTCATTGTAATCTTATTCATCTCTTATCACGCTTCCCTTTCTATATTTTCACCGCACAGTCTGTACGATTCCTGATTCTGTGCCCCGTCATTTTCTTCCTGTCCGCTTATACCGCCCTGCATGCTTATGCTGTCCTGCACGCTTACACTGTCCTGCACACTTACGCTGTCCTGCACGCTTACCTGTCCTGCACACTTACGCTGTCCTGCACGCTTACCTGTCCTGCACACTTACGCTGTCCTGCACGCTTACCTGTCCTGCACACTTACGCTGTCCTGCACGCAGCACACTGCTCCTCCGCAATCTTCCCGGCCGCCCGCTTTGCAAACACAAGACTCTCAAGCAGGGAGTTGCTGGCCAGCCGGTTCGCGCCATGGACACCGTTGCAGCTCGTTTCACCCGCCGCATACAGATGCTCCATTGATGTACGGCTGTCACTGTCCACCCAGATTCCCCCCATAAAATAGTGCTGGGCCGGCACAACGGGAATCCACTCCTTTGTCACATCATACCCTTCTTCCAGACAGTGCCTGTAAATATTGGGGAAATGCTTCCGTATCTTCTCTTCCGGTATAGGTTTCATGGACAGCCATACATGATCGGTTCCGTCTTTTTCCATCTGCTTCCGGATCGCCTCCGTCACCACATCCCGGGGCAGAAGCTCGTCCACAAACCTGTTTCCGTCTCTGTCGAGAAGAACAGCGCCCTCGCCCCGCACAGATTCTGAGATAAGGAATCTTCGTCCCGGTTTTGACGAATACAGTGTCGTCGGATGAATCTGCACATAATCCAGATGTTCCAGCCGGACACCGTGTTCTTTCGCAATTCGCAGCGCATCCCCCGTCAGATGCGGAAAGTTGGTAGAGTGCTGATACAGCCCGCCGATTCCGCCCGATGCCAGAATGGTATCCTGCGCTCTGATTCTGCTGATGCTGCCGTCGCTGTTTTTCGCCACAATTCCGCAGCACCGTCCGTTTTCCTCAATGATATCCGTCATAACAGTATACTCCCGGATTGTGACATTTCCAAGCTCTTTTACTCTGGCAAGCAGCCGGCTTGTAATCTCCTTTCCGGTAATGTCCTCATGAAAAAGGATCCTCGGCCTGGAGTGGGCTCCCTCCCTTGTAAACGCATAGTCCTTTAAAAATCCTTCTCCGGCTGCATCCTGTACAGATGTTTTCCCCGCTGCAGACGGCACACCCGGTACAGACCGTTCTCCCGGCGCAGACGGCACACCCGGTACAGGCCGCTCATCCGCCGCCCTCCGTTCAAACTGTACTCCGTACCCGATCAGATCCCGGATTACCTCACGTGAGCTCCGGATCATAATGTCCACCGATTCCTCACGGTTCTCGTAATGGCCCGCACGCATTGTATCCTCAAAATAGCTGTCATAATCGCTCTCATCCCGCAGCACGCAGATTCCGCCCTGGGCCAGAAAAGAGTCGCTGCTCTCTGTATCAGATTTTGTTATCATAAGGATGTTCCGGTCTTCGGGGAGATTGAGCGCCGCAAACAGACCGGCCACTCCCGTCCCGACAATCACCACATCCGCATATTCGTTTCTCATTTCCGTCACCTTCTTCACTGCGCCAGCGCAAGCATTTTTTCCAGAGGCCTTTTTGCCTCCCCGCTCTTCTGATCTTCCACTGTCACTTCATTCTCCCCCGTTTTCAGCACATGGAGAATCTTTTCCGGCGTGATAAATTTCATATCCCGGCACACCGGTACTGTATCAGTAAAATAAAACTTCTTTTCCGGACATTTCTTTTCAAGTTCAAAGAGAACGCCCTGTTCCGTACAGATGATAAATTCTTCCGCGCTTCTTTTCTGCGCCTGCGTGATAATCCCCGACGTACTCCCCGTGTAATCGGCAAGCTCAAGCACAGCCTTCGGGCACTCGGGATGGGCAAGCACTTCGGCTTTGGGATGCTCTTTCTTCGCCTTCCTCACTTCATCCGCGCTGATCTGCTCATGCACCGGGCAGAATCCTTCATTAAAAATAAAATGCTTTTCGGGAACCATCTCTGCCACATGGCGCGCCAGATTTTTATCCGGAATAAAGTAAATATTCCGGTTCGGAAGCGCCTTTACGATCTGCACAGCGTTTGCCGATGTGACACATACATCCGAAAGCCGCTTCAGCTCTGCCGTCGAGTTGATATAGCACACCACGGCAAGGTCTGCGTACTCTCCGCGAACTTTCCGGATCGTCTCGGCATCCGCCATATGAGCCATCGCGCAGTCCGCCCGCATATCCGGCATGAGAACCGTCTTTTCCGGATTCAGTATCTTCGCGCTCTCTCCCATAAAGGACACTCCGCAGAAGACGATCGTCTTCTCCTTTAATCCGACTGCAACCCGGCTCAGATAAAACGAATCCCCTGTATAATCTGCCAGTTCCTGCACTTCCGGACTCACATAGTAGTGAGCGAGGATTACCGCATCTTTCTCTTTTTTCAACCGCTCAATCTCTTCTCTGACTGTCATATGTATACCTCTTTTTCCGTGCAGCCCGCACCGGTACAGCGAATATTCCCGGACCGCACTTATGAAGCCAATTATATCACCTGACAGCACATGTGACAAGACAGATGAATTTACAAAAAATTTACAGTACACTCCTTTTTTTCAGTCAGATTGCAAGAGGGTTCGAGCAAAAAGGACAGGTGCAAATAGAATTTCCTTCCTTCTTTGCATCTGCCCTTCCTGCGTCCATGCTTATTCTCCCGCTCTTTTGACCGGTCTTCTTTCGTTTGTACTTCCTTCACTGTTTTTAACTGCTCTGATTTTACCGCTCTTTGTTTACTGTTCTCTCTTACTATATACAGCTCTCGTCCGCTCTCCGTCGTCCACCAGCTCCACATCCGGGAAACTCTGGATGTACTGCTTGAACTGAGAAAAACCATAATCCCTCACCTTGAAGTCTCCGAATTTCATGCGGATCCGGTTTCCGAGAGAACTCAGCGCGATCCCGTACCGTCCGCCGCTCTGAATCTGCTGCAGAATATACTCTTCCAACATCTCCTTCCTGCTCTTGTCTTCATACAGAGTGACCGTCACCTTCGTCCCTTCCTGCGTAAGCTTCAGTTTCGGCAGCGTCTCCAGGAACTTGGACAGAAGACTGTACCCATACCGGCGGACGTCAAAGTCCGGATACAGTTTGACAAGACGGCTCCCCACCTCGCCAAGACCGGTTTCTCTGTCGTCATTCTGATTCTCCGTAATGATCTTGACTACAGATTCCTCTATCTGATCCTTCGACACAGCGGTCGCTTTCTTCTGTTCCCTTCCGTGGCTGTGATGGGCCGCTGACTTCTCCTCCCGGACATCCTTGTCCGTATTGTCCTCCAGCAGAAGCTCCAGCTCCGTAAAGATATCGCACGCCTTGCGGAACGGAAGCGGCGTCTTGTCCTCTCCCATACCTATCACCGTTTTCCCGCTCTCTCTTAAACGGCTGGCAAGCCTTGTAAAATCACTGTCACTTGACACAAGGCAGAACCCTTCCAGCTCACTTGTATAGAGCATATCCATAGCATCGATAATCATAGCCGAATCCGTCGCATTCTTTCCGTGGGTATAACTGAACTGCTGAATCGGCGTAATCGAATTCTGAAGGAGTTCCTCCTTCCAGCTTGCATTGTTTGGGCGCGTCCAGTCTCCGTAAATCCTCTTGTACGTCACGTTGCCGTACTTTGACAGCTCATCCAGTATCGGATTGATATATTTTGCGGAGACGTTGTCCGCATCGATCAGAAGCGCGAATCTGTCTTCCATGTCATGTATTCCTCCCCCTGCAGATTCTTCCAGTAAAATGTACCGTTCTCATAAATCATATAGCTGTGCGCCGATCCCTCCTTCGGAATCGAGACGGATCCCGGATTTAAGTAACGGTATTTTCTGCCGTCCGGACCTGTGATTTCATCACATGCCGGAATATGCGTATGCCCTGTCAGGAGGATATCGCCCTGTTTCATCGGAGGGAGATGCTTCTGATGCCAGACATGTCCATGTGTGGCAAGAACCGTGCATATGTCACTTTCAGATGACTCCTGCGGAAGCGCCAGAAAGCAGTAGTCCGAAAGAATCGGAAACTCCAGAACCATCTGGTCAACCTCCGTATCACAGTTTCCCCGCACGCAGAGCAGCTCGTCACGCAGCGGATTAAGCATCGCAATCACTTCCTTCGGCGCATACCCTTCAGGAAGATCGTTCCTCGGTCCGTGATACAGAATATCTCCGAGAACAAGAAGCCTCTCCGCCCCCTCCTTTCTGTACGCATTTATCATCTGCTCACAGTACAGAGCAGACCCGTGAATGTCTGACGCAATCATAAATTTCATAGTAAATTTGCCTCCTGTTAATGTAACATCCTGCCGGCTGCTTTCTTTATCTTACCATACCGTTTTTCTCTTGTAAATTTATATTATTTGAGCCATAATAAGGAGCGGCCGCATCTGTGATATGCTCACTGATATGGCTGCTCCTTGTTGAAAATGAACTGATTTTCCCGATTATTTCAACAAATTACAGGATAACCGAATCTTTTCTCTCTGAATATATTCCGAGACAGGCATCCCTGTCTCCTTTGAAAAAAGCAGGGAAAGATAACCCGCACTTACCCCCGGACAGTTAAACGGATACCATTTTCGCGTATTCCTCTTTGGAAAGCCTTGCGTATTCTTCCGCCTGTTCTTTTTTGCCCTGTTTTTCAAGAATCTTGGATTTCACCTCATAGAGCCAGTATTTCCGGCAGTTTTCCTCCCCGTAATACTCATATTCACAAGTGAAAGCCTGCTCAAGCGCCTCTTCTGCTTTCCCGCAGTCGCCCTGGGAAAGATATGCCTCCGCAATTCCGATATATGCAGGAACGCAGATGCCGGTCTCATCGATGAGAAGGAAGCGCCGGATCGCCTCTTCGTAATACTGAACCGCCTTCTGTATCTCCTCCGTTCTGCACAGGACGCTGGCGCTGTTGTAGTAAGCCCATGCGATCAGCACATCGCTGTCCGGCAGGATTTCTCTGCGAAGCTGCAGTGATTTTTCAAAATAATCCGCAGATTCTTCCAGACGGTTTTCATGATATTTCGCCCATCCCATCATAGAGTATGACAGGGAGAGCTGCTGTCTCATTTCCGGCGATTCCGGAACCTTTTCTATGATTTCAAGCGACCGTGCCGCCTCCTTTGACAGCTCCTCATACTGTCCGAGACACCGCCTCTGATTGGAAATATAATAATGATACCAGCTCGCACGGATCGGATCCGGATCGAGAGTAAGCAGCCTTTCCATAATTGCGATGCTCTTGTCCCGCATAAAATACTCCGCGTATGCCTCAGCCAGCCTTTCCATAAACGGTATACTGCCGGATGCTTTCGGATCGCACCACTTCAGATAATAATTTTCCGCAAGAGACAGAAGGATCTGCTTTTCACTGTATTTAAAATGAGTAAACGAAGAGAGCCTTTCCGTCAGATTTCGGATATATATCTGACATTCAGCGGCAAAATCCGGACAGGTTCTGCAAATCGTATTTGCGATAAGCGGATGGAGGGAAATAACGTCCGTAATGTAATTGTACTGTATAAAACTGCTGTCAATCAGTTCATCAATAAGCATAAAATCTTCAAGCTCTGTCAGATCAAAGAACAGTTCTGTATCGATTCCCTCCACCGGAAGCAGCACCATATTTTTCAGAATGGAAAACTTTTCATCCGAGAGATTGCTCAGCCGGAAAATCTGTGTCATCACATCCATAATGTGTTCCATCACCAGCCTGGAACGCTTTCCGGAGGGCGCTGACTTTCCTTCAAAATAATCGAGCATATTTTCCGGTGATGTACGGGATGCCTGCATCTGCTTCGCAAGCAGCTCAATTCCGTAAGTGTGAAAGCCGATCTTTTCAAAAAGGCGGAAAAGGATCTCCTCCTCACCGTCTCTTAACGGTCTTTTATAAAATTTCTGAAAGAGCGCCAGCTGATCCTCCCGGCGGTTGAAGGGGCGTATGGCCAGTTCCTGATACCCTTCCTTCTCCCTGCTGATCCTGGTGGAAAAAATCACAGAGTATTCCCCTGCCAGAAATTCATCAAGCCTTTCATCTTCCGAATCAAAGTTATCGACGATCAGAAGCGTATCTCTGCCACAGTGATCTTTCAGATAATTCATCTTTTTAAAGTAACAGGCCTCTCTTGCCTCCGGCGTCGTCAGATCCTGGTTTTCGTTCTCCAGCCCGCGGATAAAGAGGAACTGGTCGGAAACCACCATATCTTCAATCCCTGTATTATAAGTAAACCACACAATGGTCTTGTACTCGCCGCCGAATTTAAGCGCATACTGTCTGGAGAGCTCGCTTTTTCCGATTCCTCCCGGGCCGGACAGAAACAGCTTGTTGTTTCCCGTATGAAGAAGTTTGTATATTTCCTCAATTTCTTCCGTTCTTCCGACAAAATTAGTGTTGTGGACGAGAGACGTGCTTCGGATATTCCGTACCGCAGGGAACGCCTCCTCCCCGGAAGACAGATTCCGCTCCTCGCCATGCCCGTCGCCACGCTCAACGTCATCCCGGTCTCCGCTCTGGAGCCAGTAGGAGATCCGGGAGATAAGCGCTTCAATCCGGTCTTCCTCGGGCGGCTCCGAACCGTCCAGACAGTGAATCCGGCCGAGATAGTATTTCACATCATCCGAGAGTTCATTTTTGTCTGTGCGAAACGGAAGAAGCCGGATGTTCTCCTTCTGATGGAACCGGTTGAAAGCATAATTAATTTCATTAAGCACATGCTCAGAATGGGTCGAATACTCATTCATGATAAGTAGAAAAATCTGGCAGTCTTCAATTGCCCGGACGATATCTCCGGCATATTTTGATTCCACATCACGGGGCGCATACCAGCATCTGATCCCCCTCTCTTCCAGCGCAGATACAATATTTTCGACCAGCTCTGCGGAAGAATTTCTGTGATAACTGATAAATACATCGCGATGCATAACACACCTCCTGATCCCACACAGTATGTACTTGATAAAATTATTTTAACATACCTGTTTTTCTGTGTAAATTAAGGATTCCCTTATGGTATAATGAGATTGAACTGATCCCGCCGGGGATACAGAAACATATGACGGGGGAAACGTAACAGTTCAGTCCGCGCCATTCGCAAAGCCTATAGAACTGTTATAAAAAAGCAAATGAAAAAAGAGAGTGTAAAGAAACTGGTTAAGGCAGTTGTTTTTCTTCTGCCTCTCGGGCTGACCATTTACGGTTATCTGATAAGCGGCGAAGAGACCTTTTTAAATGCAGCCTTTAAAGGCGTCGCCATGTATGTCATGGGCTACGGCGACACACCGCCGAATCTTTATGTCGAAATTGCCCGCTGGCTTGCGCCTCTTGCAACCGCAAGCGGAGTGATCCTCGCGTTTATGACTTTGCGCGAGAAGATGCGCAACGAACTGCGGTATCTGCGCGGCGGAAGCATCGCGGTCTACGGAGACGGCCCGGATGCAGACGATATGCTGGCCCAGCTGAAAAGGAAAGGAATACGCGGCCCCGAAGGGCGGCTTGTTCACGCGGACAGATATATTCTCATGTTTGAAGATGAAAAGAAAAATTATGATTTCTACCGGAAATATCCGGATGAACTGGCAGAAAAACAGGTATACATAAAGTCCTCCTCCCTGCGCCCGCAGGATATCGATTATGAAAATCTTCATTTCTTCCAGTATGAGGAGGCGGAGGCAAGAGTCTACTGGAAAAAGTATTCTCTCCTTGAAGAAGCAGAGCGCAAAGACAACCGGCTTAAAGTTGTGCTGATCGGCGGCGGGAAACTCGGACAGTCTCTTCTGACCGAAGGACTCCAGAAGAACATCTTCCACCCGGATCAGGAGATCGAGTATCACATGTTCTATGCCGGGGAAAAATTTGCAGCCTGTCATCCCGGTCTTAAGAAAATGGGTGATCCCGTCCTTTTCCACGGTGAAGAATGGTATCAGGCGCCGGAATGTCTGAGGCAGGCGGACCGCATTCTGGTTACTGACCGGGAAAACGAAGTTGAATTTCTCAATGACCTTCTGGCGCTTGTCCCTCAGGCACAGATCGATATTTTCAGCAGGGAAGGCGCGCTTTTAAAGCAGCTGTTCCGCAGCGGCAATATCCGCGTGCTCGACGCTGAAGAAGAGGGCCGGAAGCTTGAAAACGTCCTGAACGAGGAGCTTTTCTCGCAGGCAAAACAGCTGAATTTAAACTATGCGGTTCTGTACGGATCAGCTTCCCCCGATGAAGAATCCCGGGAGAGGGAATGGAGGAAACTGAATGCATTCACGAAATACTCCAACGTCAGCTCTATGGATTATCACGAAATCCGAATGCAGATGCTTCAGAAATTCACCGGATCCGACAGTACGAAAGAGGAAACCTATCTTCCTTACCTTGAGCTGTTTGCAGAGCTTGAACATATCCGCTGGTGCAGATATCACTTTTTAAACGACTGGAGTTACGGCGTTCCCGCAGACGGAAAAGCAAAAGATCCCGTTCTGCGGATTCATCACTCGCTGATCCCGTATTCCGCTTTGTCAGAAGAAGAGAAGGAAAAGGACAGAGAAACCGTACGCTGTATGTTTCAGTGGCAGGAAAAAGGGCTCTCACTTTCGTGAGGCGCCCTTTTTCAGATTCTTTTTCTCTTCCAGAATCCGAAGGTAATGGTTCGCTTTCCGGATAATATACTCAATCATAAGCAGATAATTGGCTGTGTAAAGCCTGCACGAGAGGACTTCCCTCAGAACCCGCTTTTTAAACATGATCAGCCCGCTTAACATTTGTATAACCCGCCGATTCAGCTGACCGACCTGCCTTTCCAGTCTGCCGTCCGCGCAGTTTCCGCAGCCCGCCCGCGAGATGTACTGTCTGCCACAGAACCTTTTCAAATTCGCTGCGGTAGCGGTCCGCCGTGCTGCTGTATCCCGTCTCTCCCGCCGGAAATGCGGCCTGAAGAAATAGTGCGTGTTCCTTCATAATTCTTCCGAAAAACAAATTCGTTTCTAAAGATGTTCTGATATATTCTGTCATTCCTGTGCATATCCTGCTATTTTAGCATTCCGTATAATATATGTCAGTGGAGGACGTTTCGCCAGTGTACCGTTTCATTCACTTTCAGCCTCAGCAGTTGTTGACATAAAGTTAACTTTATGCTATATAAAAGATATACATGTTAACTCTCAGTTTAATCTGACGTCAGTGTACAGAGTCCACTGCGCCGGATCAGCTTTTATCCCGTATCAGAAAAGGAGATCAGATTTATGAAAGAACGCGAGAAAAAAGAACGTGAAAAACAGCTGGTTGGATTTCGTGCCTGGAAGGACGAATACGATACATTCAAGGCGATCTGCCATGAGATGAGAACCACGCCTACGGCGAAACTGAACGAACTCATGAGAAGGGCCATCGCAGAATACAGAGAACAGAACAGCGGGGAGGATCAATAATCATGTTTACTAAACAGCAGCTCCAGGATGCTTTTGACGACGCTCTGGCGATCATAAACTATAACGGCGGTTTCGATACATTCACCTTCCGGAAAGACTTCGAGCACATGGAATCCTTAAGCGCTCCTGAAAAAGAACAGATTCTCGATTATGTGAAAGACAGGGTTCAGAAGGGTACTGCCGTATTTCAGAAAGTAAAATCCGAAATTGATAAACAGGAGTTTCTGACCACGGATTACTATGCCAATCCATATCCCAGAAAATTTCTGGGTGCATATGCCCCGGTAGTTTATAAAACGTTTGCCGGTTTGATGGCGATGTCACTGTAATACGGGAAAATCCCCTCGAAAGCCCTGTAACGTAAGGCTTTCAAGGGGATTTACAAGGAGATTATATTTTACTCCCACTCAATCGTTCCGGTCGGCTTCGGCGTCAGATCGAAGCAGACACGGTTGACTCCCGGCACTTCCTTTGTGATACGGTCCGTAATGTGCTGAAGCAGAGAGAACGGTACATCTTCCACTGTGGCCGTCATCGCGTCCCTCGTATTTACGGCTCTTAAGATCACCGGCCATTCAAATGATCTCTTTCCGTCTTTCACGCCCACGGACTTGAAGTCAGGAATCACAGTGAAATACTGCCATACTTTGCCTTCCAGACCATTCTTCGCGAACTCCTCACGGAGAATCGCGTCCGACTCGCGAACTGCCTCGAGACGGTCCCTTGTGATAGCGCCCAGGCATCTTACGCCAAGTCCGGGGCCCGGGAACGGCTGACGGTAAACCATGCTGTCCGGCAGTCCCAGCGCTGTTCCCACAACCCGCACTTCATCTTTAAACAGCAGTCTCAGCGGCTCTACCAGGCTGAACTGCAGATCTTCCGGAAGGCCGCCCACATTGTGGTGCGCTTTCACGCCGTCGCTCTCCAGGATATCGGGATAAATCGTTCCCTGAGCCAGGAACTCGATCCCTTCCAGCTTCCTTGCCTCTTCCTCAAACACGCGGATAAACTCGGCGCCGATAATCTTGCGCTTTTTCTCCGGCTCCTCCACGCCTTCCAGTTTGTCAAGGAAACGGTCAATGGCATCCACATACACAAGGTTGGCATCCATCTGGTTGCGGAACACTTCAACAACCTGCTCCGGCTCTCCTTTTCGCAGAAGCCCATGGTTCACGTGGACACATACAAGCTGCTTACCGATCGCTTTGATTAAAAGCGCAGCCACGACAGAGGAATCCACTCCTCCGGATAACGCCAGAAGAACCTTCTTTTCTCCCACCTGCTCCTGAATGGCGCTGACCTGCTCTTCAATGAAAGCCTCAGCCAGCTCATTTGTTGTAATACGGATCATATCATCCGGACGTTTGTTATTATCCATCGCTTTTTCTCCTTTTCTGTAGAATTTTATAATACTGTCCGTTAGGCTCATTATAGATGAAAATTCACCAATATTCCATAGCATTGACATACGGCTTTACATTTTTTTCAGTCATCCTGCCGTGTCTCTTATCATATTCCTTGAGAATCATACGGAAAATCCCGGTTATCTCCTCCATATCCTCAGAGCTGATTTCTCTTTTCACAAGTTCCTACCGAAAAGTAATTCCGTAAATCCGCTCGTACTCTTTCAGCCCCTGAACCTGCCAGAACGTATCATAAAAAACCACTTTATACGCATGCAGCCAGTCCCACATAATCTCCAGATCCGCTTACATCCTTTTATCCCCGGCCATAACCGTTCCTTTCCTGCGCCGTTTGCGCAATCCTCTTCTGCAGCATTGACAGATAAGATGTGCGTACTGTGTCAGACACCTGACAGCCCAGTTCGTTCAAAATCGTCTCAATCTGTGCGAGCGCGTCATCCTTCTCTGATTCTCCCTCAACCAGAATCTCCAGTTCCAGAAAATCCCCCAGCCCGCACACCGAATCCAAACAGGCCGTCACTGCCATCACAGACTCTTTCTTCAGCATGAGCCGGTTCTTAACCACTTCCGGAGCCACCGGTTCATACCCGATTTCCCTCAGAATCTCTCTGCAGACTGCGCCGTCCTCCACTCCGGTCTCCAGCTCTTTCCGGGTCATCGTCCGGGCGTCCAGCTTCTTTCCCTTGAAGTTGATCTGCGCCCGTACCTCTCCTGTACGGTGGTCTTTCGTCTCGCGGACACGAAGCGCCTCATCATTTGCCCGGATATCGCCCTTTTCATTATCAAAATAAGTATCCCTCTCTTCGATATACCGGAGTTCCTGAAAGCCGGATTCTAAGAGGCGGCTCTTAATCTCTTCAGGATCTATAAGCGGGAGTTTGATTTCAACTTCAATCATGGCGTGTTCTCCTCAGGATAGTATGTAATGGCAGTTGATATTATAGTTGATTGTTTCTGTATTTTTTGATTGTCTCGATTAAGTTCTGATCCGCCGGCAGCCAGGATACGCTATCTATTGTCTCTACTGTCAGCCATTTTGCCGCCTTATGTTCGCGCAGCACAGGTTTCCCTGACTTAATTGTACAGATAAAGCAGTCCATAGACAGATGAAAACCGGGATAATCATACTCTATTTTCTCGAGAAATTCTCCGACTTTGATTTCCAAATCCAGCTCTTCCCTTATCTCGCGAATAAGCGCCTCCTGCGGCGTCTCTCCTGCTTCGATCTTCCCTCCTGGGAATTCCCAGCCGCCCTTATAGTCTCCGTAGCCACGCTGGGTGGCAAAGATCTGGTTGTTGTTTATAATGATCGCTGCAACTACTTTTACTGTTTTCATAAATACATTGCCTTTAACTGTTCTGTCAAGCCACCTTCGCATTAGCATTAATCTCATCAATAACCATCCTTATCCCCATCCATACATTCAGATCTGTAAAGATATCCACAACACTTCCCTGATCTGTAAACGGAGATTCCTGAAGCACGGACAAATCCTTCATCAATCCATTATGCACGATATATTCCACAATCTGATTCACAAAATAAATCTGCCTGCTGTCCAGATTCGCCCCATTCAGGTATTCAGAAAATGCTTCTTTTGCTGCGTTCATATCCAGCCCCACAATTTCACGAACAAATTCTCCAAGAGGCTTGTCCCCATATTCCGCCTCATATTCATCCTTCGTCCCCAGATCACTCCACAGAATTTTTTCCAATGCCTTGATATCATCCTGAGTCATTGGCTTGTTCTTTCTCAATTTCGCAATGACAAGAT
This sequence comes from Ruminococcus turbiniformis, assembly GCF_020687545.1. Classification (GTDB taxonomy): domain Bacteria; phylum Bacillota; class Clostridia; order Lachnospirales; family Lachnospiraceae; genus Mediterraneibacter; species Mediterraneibacter turbiniformis. The sequence goes on from NZ_JAJEQX010000015.1 coordinate 79,756, forward strand.
TATCCTGGTGCTGACGGACATAATATTCTGCCTTTGCCTTATAATTCTTCAGATCATCATTCTCAAGTTCTGACTCTTTCCATTCGATAGACAGAAGATCATCTTCAAAGTTTGTATCATAACGCACTTTCTTTTTAGGAAGATATTTCATCAGGCCACGAAGGCTTTCCCGGATATGCTCAAATTCGCTGATCCCTGCACGATCCAGATAATCCGTATGGAGGATCTGATTGATCAGCTCTGCCTGTACCATAATTTCCGGTATGTTTGCCACTGTAGAAATAGCGCTTACTTTTTTCAGCAGATCACTTCGGGCTTTTCCATATTTTTTTCCAATCAGATATGCCAGCTCTATTCCATACATCAATGCATCAAACCGTACTGCACTTGCCTCATCTCCATCCGGCAGGATCAGTGGAGCCAGTTCTTCCCTTACAAGCAGCGTATCCTCATAGCTCAGATTCTGATAGTTGGACTGATCCGAATACAACTCCACATATTTTAAGTGCTGCCGGACTGCAAAATTTTCCCGGTTCAGCTCCTGCACCTTCTTACTCATATGCTGTATCAATGAATTTCGATAGGCAATCAATCGTTCTATCTGGTATTCCATATCCTGCAGTTTGTAAGTGATCTGAAATTCCAGATTAAAAATTGCTCCCTGCAGCGCCATCATATTGGCTGTTGCTTTTCCTTTGTTCATCCGGAAAAATTCAAAATTTCCACAAAAATCAAAAATATAAAACTTCTGCTTGTCCTCTCCATCCAGCAGACCGGGACACAGACGGGTCCCTCGTCCGATCATCTGCCAGAATTTCGCTTTACTCATGACTTTCTTGAAAAAGACAAGATTCAATACTTCCGGTACATCGATTCCTGTGTCCAGCATATCTACAGAAATAGCGATCTGAGGAAGCTTGTCCGGTTCCGAAAATTCATCAATGGCGCTCTGCGCATAAGTCATATAATTATCGATGACCTTTGCATATCCCGGCAGATTCGGATATTCTTTCCCGAAAACCTCCAGAATTTTTTCTGCATGGTCGTGATTCTTGGCAAAGATAATGGTTTTTCCCAAAGTTTCACCATAGTTGATACGAATTCCTTCTGTCATAAGAATATGCAGTGCCTTTTTTATCGTATCTTCATTGAACAGCCAGGAATTCAACGCAGAAGAATCAATTTTTTCCGGAAGTTTCCCATTCTCATCTTTAAACGTAGCTTCGTACTCTTCCCTATCTTCTTCTGACAATTCATCATACACAATTCCCCGTTCAATAAATTTCAGAGAAGATTCTACAGAAAGGAAATCAACCAGATAACCGTCCCTGACGGCCTGCGCCAGTTCATATCCATACGTAGGCACACCATTTTCCAACTCAAAAATATTGTAAGTATTCTTATCAATTTCATCCTTTGGTGTAGCTGTCAAACCTACCAGCGGAGCATCAAAGTAGGTGAAAATATCCTTATACTTATTATAAATAGATCGGTGGGCTTCATCACAGATTACCAGGTCAAAATGCCCGCATGTGAACAGTTTTCCCTCTTCATCCTTTACAGAATCAATGCAGTTCATCATGGTCTGATAAGTAGAAAAAACACAATGCGCCTGATAATTATCCTTTTCCTCGCACAGATTTGTCACCGATAAATCCGGGAGAAGGTTCACGAAACTTCTTTTTGCCTGTGTGACCAGAGAATTACGATCTGCAAGAAACAGAATATTTTTTACCCAGCCATGCTGCAGCAACACATCACACAAAGAGATAACCGTTCTTGTTTTCCCGGAGCCCGTAGCCATAACCAGCAGGGCTTTCCTGCGATTCTTTCCCAAGCTGTCACAAACCGCCTTGACCGCACCTTCCTGATAATATCTTCCCGCAATGTTCCTATTCACAGTAATATACTTCAGACTTGTTTTCATAGACTGCAGATTGAACCATTTTTCCAGATCCCGTTTGGAATAGATCATGGATACTTTTCGTTCCGGATACTGCCCGTCAGTAATCCTTGTATCAAATCCATTCGTCATGAAAATAGCCGGTCTTCTGCCATACTGTTTTTCCAACAGATCCGCATAGAGCTTTGCCTGCTGCCGCCCCTTTGCCACATCTACACAGGTACGCTTTGCCTCAATTACCGCAAGCGGTCTGTGGGCATCGTCATACAGCACATAATCCGCATGACCTACCTCAGATTTATTCGGCATGCCTTGCAGTTCCACTTCATTGATCCAGTTTTTTCCTTCCGTCCATCCCGCATCCATCAGCATGGTATCGATGTAAATCTTTCTGGTCTTATACTCGGACAAATCAAGAGGTTTCGGCACATAAGTCTGTTTCTGCTCTTCACGTCTTGCAGTCAGTTGCTCTTTCAATGCCTGATTTTCTGCAATGAGCGCTTTCAGATCAATGTCCGAAATTCGCGGCACTTCTTCTAAAACAGGCTGTTTATGTTCTTCAAGAAGCTCTGCATGGAACTCCCCTTCTGTATAATCTTCCGCGTAACAATACGCCACAAAATCCAGAAAGATATACAGGTTTTCCAGACACAATTTTGCTTTATCCAGGGTGATCTTCTTCCCATTATGAGCCGCATTGTTTCCCAGTCTGCGGATAAAATCCATTCTTTTCCAAAGATCCGGATCCACAATATCCCGAAACTCTTCCGTGCTCATCAAGCTGACCAACGTATCCTGATACGGCATAACAAGGGAACCGTCTACGGAATACATCCACTTGATAGCGAACTCCATGGCCCGGCGACAGTTAAGAACACTGGCTTCCATATCAATATGCAATATTTTTTCAGCCGAAATAGCTACATCGGCGAAAGAATCAAATTGTGGTTCTTTCTTAAGGAAATCAAAGTTGGTCATGAAAATCACCTCATTTCTCTTTATCTTCTGGTTTACTTCTATTGTAACTCTTCTGCCATTGCTCCAGGGTCTCCCGAAAACTTCTCCATTTTCGAAGAAAGTATCTCAAATTAGAGGCAGCACATCTCGGTATCGCTCCATAATATTCACACGTAGTTTTACAAATTCCGGAATATACCTGTGCAGAATACTGTCGACAAGTCTTTTTGCCGCATTTCCATCATATATGTGAGTCATATCATTTCTTGATTTCAGCATATCGAGCCAGATATCTTCATCTATAAAATCATATACTTCATATGCAGCTTTCAATATTTCTCTCGGCGAACCGGAATTTGCTGCAGTTTTCCCTTCATATCGAAGCAATTCTTTCAGCACTTTCCAGCTCAATTCAAACTGAATAAAAAACTTATCAATAATTCCACTTATAATAAATTCATTCTCAAGATCTTCTTGCTCCGCCTTCTGCAGAACTTGAAGATTTGAAGAAAAGTTATCAAATTTTTTCATAAAGAATCACCCCTTCTTTTTCAATCGCTTCCAGAAATTCTCCCGGAGCCGTTTCCTTCAGATCCACAATATCAAAATTAAGCAGCGTAGAGGTCGTCTCTTTTACGTCAAGTATAAAGTCTGTAATTCTGCCGCCCTCAACCGCCAGATCAATATCACTTGCTCTATGGTAATCCCCTCTGGCTCTTGAACCAAACAGAATTACTTTTTTTACCTCATATTTCTCTGCGATCTTTTTAATTTCTTCAAATACAACTGGTTTAATGCCCGTCTGTTCAAAATTTTTCATGGTCTGTCCTCGTATTCTTACAGCAACATCTAATTTCCGCCAAAATATTTTTGCATTAAAGCCTTCTGCAAAGTCTCCAATTCATTAAGGCTCTTTTGTATAAGTGATTTTGATTTGTCGGTCTGTTCAACGAATCGTAAAAACTCCCGCTGATACTCAATGGGGGGCAGAATAATTGTTGTTTTCAGTACCCCATCCTGCCCAATTGTAGTCATTGTCGCAGTTTTAGATTGTGCAATAATCTGCCGTCTGAAAAAACCAGTGGTAGATAACACTTGTACAAATTCAGGAACACATTTCTTAAGATCTAGAGGCAGTCGAATTACATGACACTCAAAAAGCACATTATTTGGTGCATCTTTTGGAACTATTGATGCCTTTCCAATTCCCTCTGCTACAAGCGATGATCTACAGAAAAGCATGTCGCCATATTTTACCCCATATTTTTCTTCCTCAATTTGTGTTGCATCAGTTCTGGGCAGGTTTTCAAGGTTGGAGTACATTCTATTAACAATGTTAGCTACACCAAGCACTTGCACATTGCCATCAGCCTGATATTCATCTCTTTTTGCAAAGAACCCATTGCTAACCTTACCGCCAATAATCTCTGTAATACTAGTGACCGGCCATCCCATCGGATTCTGTTCTGGATCCCCAAACATCTCGATAAATCGGGATTTCACAAGATTATCCAACTGTTTTACCTCTTGTGTGCGTAGTTGAATAATTTCAGATATTTTCTCCATTCTTTTTACTATATTCAGTTGTTCTTCCATATTCGGTAAATTTATTTCAATGGATGCTACTATCTGTTTTGAGAGCTCTTTAAATGTGGCTCCCCGTCCCAAGGAATTTAGGAAATCCGTTTTGCTTTTTAAAAACCAAAATAAATATCTGTTATTAATTTTCTCGGAACATATAAGGTTTTTAAATCCTTGATTACAATACATTTCACATCCTGTGATTGCAACCTTACCAATTGGGGCACGCGAGGAAAGTATTACAGTTCCTTCTGGCAAAGGTGTAAGTCCCGTTTTTTGCACACCCAGTTCAGTGATTTTACGAGCACTTTCATTAATGATGTACGTATTTTCATTGAGTTCTGCTGGTGTTATCCAATTTACGTCTCCATCCCAGTACTCTTCTATGTTAGTTTTCGGAGTACTTCCAGATACAATTTTACAGATATCTCCTATTTTACATTTTTCCATGCTTTATCTCCACAAGCCTGAATTTGTTTTTATAATTTCTTGACTAAATGATGATTATTTCATATAATATTGTTGAACCACTGAAACCGCGAATGCGATGTAGGTGGTGTTTTATTTTGGGTAAATCACAAAACCATATGTATGCTTTTCATTCGCTTTTAGATTGATCTTTTCTGTCTGTTTCAATGTTGCCATGACTCTTCCCACAAAATTTTTGTCAATCACATTTGCCACACGCTTTGGAAGTTCTTTATTCTTTTCATAGCACGAATAATACAAATGAACGAAAAACGATATAAAATCACATATCTGTATAAAATAAGACTCTGAAGAATCTTTTTCCATGATATCCTCGATCAAATTTTTGATCGGTTGGTTTCTATATCCATATGAATACTGTGATTGTATAGGATTATATACTCGAATAGCTCTTGCTGTCTTTCTCATCGGAGCAGTTCTGCCTTTGTCTGTAATAATGAGATAATTCCACTCTCCTTTGCAGTCATTCTCTATTCTCTGAATATTATATTTCAAAGCATTTTCCAACACAGGATAATCTTCCTTTTTTATTTTGGTTTTATCAATTATCACATTTATGATCTTCAAATTTAATTCACCAATCATTTTTGTAAATGCAATGATGATTTCTTGCTTTTCCTCTTTAGTCCAATTATACTTTCTGTATGGATTTTTGTCTGTCAAAAAATGTTTTGTATGCATCTCCTCACTTGCATGAAATCCATACTGCTCTTTCAAATCTTTTCTTAATTTTCTAATTATATCAAAATTATTCTGCCAATTTTCAGCAGGCATGTAAATACTTGTCAAAATAAAATGATCACTTGAAGCTGTTGTAATTCCATCATCACCAGTTTCATCAAAGTATATCAGATATGTCTTCAAAAGTTTGTTTCATCCCCTTATAGATTCTAATCTCCTAACATTTCATCCAACTCCGCCAGATTTTTCGTAATTTCCATTTCCAGCTCATGCAGATTCACCATAATCTCCTGTGTAGACGGATACTCTACCGGCACATATTCCACTTCCTTGTACTTGTTAATGGAGAGATCATACTCATTATCAACGATGTCCTGTTTGCCCACAAAGAAAGACTGTTCCGTCCTTTTCCGTTCTGTTTCCTGCTCCCGGTTCCGGAACCTCTGAATAATATCCGGTATGTCATTTTCACTGACCGGATTCCGTTTATCATCCAGGCTGAAGCCATCCGCCTTCATGTCATAGAACCACACTTTATCCGTTCCGCCGTGTCCTGTTTTCGTAAAAATCAGGATTGCTGTGGATACCCCGGCATAAGGCTTAAACACACCGGAAGGCATGGAGATCACCGCCTCCAGACAGTTTTCTTCCACCAGTTCTCTTCGAACTGCTTTATGAGCTTTCGAAGAGCCAAACAAAACGCCATCCGGTACGATGCAGGCACATCTTCCGCCTGTTTCCAGCATTTTCAAAAACAGTACTAAAAACAGAAGTTCCGTTTTCTTCGTTTTGGCAACTTTCAGCAAATCCTGAGATACAATATCATAATCAAGGCTTCCCTTAAATGGGGGATTTGCCAGAATCAAACTGTACTTTTCCCTGTCCGGATTCTGATCAGAAAGGCTGTCCCTGTACTCAATATAAGGATTGTCCACTCCATGCGCCATCATATTCATGGCTCCGATACGCAGCATAGTCCGGTCCATATCAAAACCGTGGAACATATGATTCATATAATGCTCTTTATTTTTTCGATCAAAAAATACTTCTTCTTTTTTGTTTTCTTTCAGGTATTCGCTGGCAGCCACAAGAAAGCCAGATGTTCCACAGGCCGGATCGCAGATCACTTCATTTGGTTTCGGATCCATCAGTTCCACCATCATCTTAATAATATGTCTCGGGGTGCGGAACTGCCCGTTTACCCCTGCTGTTGCTAACTTTGACAGTAAATACTCATAGACATCGCCTCTTGTATCCGCCTTTTTCAACTGCGCCATCTGATCATATATTTCGTCCATGGCAGTCACAATTTTATCCAGCATCAGCGGTGTCGGTATTTTAAAGATTGCATCATCCATATATTTCGCATAGGCGCTCTCTTTGTTCCCATGAAGATTTTTAATAAACGGGAACACCCATTCCTGCACAGTACTGTACATTTTCTGAGCAGGGAAATCGTGGAACACACTCCATTTCAACTGATTTCCGGCTATGCTCCGCTCTCCAATCTGGACTTCTTCTGCAAAGATACTCTCATACGGAAGTCCAAGCATTGCACTTTCTTTGATGTGCAGATTATCTGTGTCATCCAGATCCCGGATAAACATCAGATATGTCATCTGCTCAATCACATCCAGAGGATTAGTAATTCCTCCGGTCCAGAAGATTTCCCATAAACCATCGATTTTATTTTTTAATTCACCTGTAATCATCTTATTCGTTCTCCCTGTTCCATGCATAGGCGGTATAGCGACCGCCTCCGATTTTTAATACTTCACCTTTTTTCACCATATCTGTCAAAGCCCGCTCTACCGTCACACGACTGATATCCGGACATTTCTCCATAATCTGTGCCCTTGTCATCTTTCCCATGGAGCTCCGGACAATCTCACGGACACGCTCCGGTTTCGACATACCACTGGCGGCTAAAAACTGTACCTTGGTGGAAAAATCACGGTAAGCTTCGACAATCACCCCCAACATATAACGAACAAAGGGCGCATCATCATTTTCCTCTTCATGCCAGTGAAAAGAACTTTCCTGTAAAGTTTCATAATACGTTTCTTTTGTCTGTTCGATCAGTTTTTCTATACTGATATACATTCCCACAATATATCCCGCCCGGTATAACAAAAGCAAAGTCAGCAAGCGGCTCATACGTCCATTTCCATCGTCAAATGGATGAATACATAAAAAATCCAAAATGAACATAGAAATCAGAATCAGCGGATCATATTGTGGATCCTGACAGGCTTCCTGGAATGCATCACAGATTGTATCGATATATACCGGTGTTTCCCATGCCGGAATCGACTGAACACGTATCATTTTATTCCCCAGTCCATCCTCCTGCACGGTCACATTATCTGCCGACTTAAAACCGCCTCCCGCACTCCCTGCGAATTTATACAACTCGCGGTGAAGCTGAAGGAAGATTGATGATTTCACGGGTATATAATCATAGTTTTGATGTATCGTATTTAACACATCCCGATACCCCGCAATTTCCTTCTCACTTCTCGTTTTCGGCATCGTCTTGTCACGGACGATTTTTTTCAGACGATCCTCTGAAGTATAAATACCCTCAATTTTATTGGAAGACTCCGTACTCTGAATTTTAGCAACTTCCAGCAACTGACTAAGCGCATCTGCTTTTGCTTCTCCAAATGACATCTGCTTCCCTTTATACTCATGAATCTGGGCCACTAAGGCAACTATATCGGGTTGCAATAACTTTTCATATCTCTTCTTGTAATCAAAAGTTCTCATGAAATCTCCTTGCAAGGTCTCAAACTTAACTTATTTTCATCTTATCACAGAGCATCGCCATAATCAATTTTAACCTCGTCATTTTATCAGTTTTGACGATATTGAAGTCGAGGTGTATTCCATACCTGTTTGTCCTTAATCCCCGTTTCCACCTGAATATCTCGCCACAGCCTCGCACAACCAAAGTGAGCTCTGCATTCTCCCTTCCCGGATTCTCTCAGTTGCTAACACCACAATTTCCCATAATCTGTTCTTCTTTTTACATTTTATAAACAAATTATAGCAGGACATGTGGGTTATAAATTGGACTTTAGTCCTCCAGAGGATTTTTGTTTCATCCTTTACATCTCCTGTTCCTGCTGCCAGTACTGCCATCTAACACCAGCGTATTTCCAAGTTTTCTAATCATTTTTAGGCAAAACAGAGGCCCCGGACTTTGGCTGCTAAACCAAAATCCAGGACCTCTGTTTGTTTCTTATTCAGAATAGTCATTTTTGCTCTTTTCCATTTGCTATCACTCAAAAATTCTTGTAATATCCTGATATCTGTTGACCACACGATAAATATCTAAATACTCATTGCTTACCTTGTAGATGATCACGTAATCTTCCCATATCGCATATTTATAGTCTGTCCGAAAGCTGACTCTCTTAGAAAGATCTGATCCCATTCCCGGAAACATCCGGAGATTTTCAAATTTACCGTAAATTTCGTTTATAGTCTTTACAGCATATTCCTCATTATCTTCAGCAATGTAATCTCGGATATTCTTTAGATCCTCTGCAACAATCGGATTGATCCGCAGTTTTAACATCTTATTCCTCCACAAGTGCTTTCAATTCATCCAGATCCAGCCAGCCTTCGCCATCTTTCACTTCTTCTTCAGCTTCCTGCAGTTTTATCAGAAGTTTTTTCTCTGCACGATCACGCTCATAATCTTCAATATCCATAACCACAAAACGCCCTCTGCCATTCTTGGTCAAATACACTGGTTCCCCTTTGCGGCAGTTCTTCAGGACTTCATTATAATTTCTCAAATCAGATACTGGTAAAATATTGGCCATATTCTTTCAGCTCCTTCCTTGATCTCATATTATTTCTGCTACTTATATTATATGTATTATATGCAAAAAAGCTGTAAAATTCAACGTAGATTTTTACAGCTTTCAGAGAAGTCTTTATTATAATTATTATGATGTCGGGGTCAAAACATAGTGTTTTCTATGTTTGAATCTCCGCATGAACCTTGAAAATTTAATATTTTACAGTATATATACCATAAGAGGCTTCATGAACTGAGAATCATTAGTGCACTTCTG
>NZ_JAJEQX010000016.1 GCF_020687545.1 Ruminococcus turbiniformis
GAAAAAAAGTAAGCGAAGATAAAACATTACTATATTTCAAGTATGGTGCACAAAGTGCCACAATCCCTGTATCTTCAAGGATTGTGGCACTCGTTTTTCTTTTCAACTGTCAAAGATGGGATTATACCCTCTGTCCGCCAAATGGTCAACAGGTCTTTTTCCCTCCCGGGAGTTGTGTTATACTGATATCCGCAGGCTTTATTTCTGTATGCAAAGGAGAGATTCAACATGGCATTTGACGGAATTGTCGTGGCCGGTCTGGTCCACGAACTGAAAGATAAACTTTTAAACGGGCGCATCGCGAAGATCGCCCAGCCCGAAAACGACGAACTGCTTCTTACAGTCAAAAGCACGAAGGGACAGATGCGTCTTTTAATCAGCGCGGACGCTTCCCTTCCGCTGATCTACCTGACGGATTCCAACAAGCCCGGCCCCATCACGGCGCCGAACTTCTGCATGCTTCTGCGCAAGCACATCGGCGGCGGAAGGATCACGGACATCAGCCAGCCGGGACTTGAGCGGATCATCCGCTTTACAGTAGAACATCTGGACGAGATGGGAGATCTGTGCCGCAAGCAGCTCATCGTGGAGATCATGGGAAAGCACAGCAACATTATCTTCTGCACGGAGGACGGCATGATCATCGACAGCATCAAGCACGTCTCCGCCCAGATGAGCTCCGTGCGCGAGGTGCTTCCCGGACGGGAGTATTTCATCCCGGATACGATGCACAAGGAAAATCCCCTCGACGTTTCGTTTTCCCGGTTCGCCGATCTTCTGCGGGAGAAACCGATGGCAGCGTCAAAGGCGGTATACACAAGCTTTACCGGAATCAGCCCGGTCACCGCGGAGGAGATCTGTTTTCTCGCGGGGCTTGATTCCTCCGTCCCGCCGAAGGAGTTTTCCGAGGACGTGCTTTTGCACCTGTACAACCAGTTTACGATCTATTTCTCCGCGGTGAAGGAAGGAGCCTTCTCCCCTGCCATCTACTATGACGGACAGGAGCCGAAAGAGTTTTCCGCCCTGCCCTTAAGCCATTTTTCAAACTACACGCGGCAGGAGTATGATTCCATGTCCCGGGTGCTCTCAGACTTCTACGCCGCCAAAAGCAGGATCACACGGATCCGCCAGAAGTCTGCCGATCTGCGCCACGTGGTGCAGACCGCCCTTGAACGGAACCGGAAAAAGTACGACCTTCAGATCAGGCAGCTAAAAGACACGGAAAACCGGGAGAAATACAAAGTATACGGGGAGCTGATCAACGCCTACGGCTACAGCGTGCCGGAAGGGGCGAAGAACATGGAGGCGCTCAATTACTATACGAACGAGACCGTCACCATTCCCCTCGATCCCGCGAAGACGCCCCAGGAGAACGCGCAGAAATATTTTGCCAGATACAACAAGCAGAAGCGCACCTTTGAGGCCCTCTCCGAACTGATCCGGGAGACGAAAGATGAGATCACCTACCTGGAGTCCATCCAGACTGCTCTCGACATTGCCCTTGACGAGGACGACCTGGCAGGCGTGAAAGAAGAACTTGCGAACACCGGCTATATCCGGCGGAAATATACGAAGAAAAAGGTGAAACTGAAAAACACGCCGCTTCACTATATTTCCAGCGACGGCTACCATATGTACGTTGGGAAGAACAACCTGCAGAACGACGAGCTGACCTTCCGCTTTGCCGTGGGAAACGACTGGTGGTTCCACGCAAAACAGGCGCCCGGCTCCCACGTCATCGTGAAATCAAACGGCGATGAACTGCCGGATTCCACCTTCGAGGAGGCCGGACGCCTGGCCGCATACTATTCCAGCATGCGGGGAAGCGACAAAGTCGAGATCGACTATGTGGAGAAGAAACACGTCAAGAAACCTGCCGGCGCAAAACCCGGGTTTGTCGTGTACTACACCAACTATTCTCTTCTTATAGACAGCGACATCAGCGGGATTGCCGAGGTTCCTGCCCCATAAGATAATCGATGAACTGCTGGGCTGTTCTGCCTGAGAGGCCTCCGTGGGAGAGTTCCCATTTGTTGGCCTCCAGAAGCAGTTCCTCCTCGGGCATATCGATGCCGCCGCGATCTGCGAGGACACGGACGATCTGCTGGAACTCCTTCTTGTCCGGGGAGCCGAAGTAGATCGTCACGCCGAAGCGGGCCACAAGGGAGAGCTTCTCCTGCACGGTATCGTTTGTGTGAAGCTCCTCGTCCCGGTCCGCCTTATCCCTGAATGTCTCACGGATCAGGTGACGGCGGTTCGATGTGGCGTAGATCAGCACATTCTCGGGCTTTCTCTCGAGCCCTCCCTCGATCACTGCTTTCAGATACTTGTACTCGATCTCAAACTCCTCGAACGACAGATCATCCATATAGATAATGAATTTATAGTTCCGGTTCTTGACCTGGGCGATCACATCGTTTAAGTCCTTAAACTGATGCTTGTACACCTCGATCATGCGCAGTCCCTGGTCGTAATACTGGTTCAGGATGGCCTTGATGGAGGATGATTTTCCCGTGCCCGCGTCTCCGAAGAGCAGGCAGTTGTTCGCTCTTCTTCCTTTTACAAATGCCTCGGTGTTGTCGATCAGCTTTTTCTTGGCAATCTCATACCCCACAAGGTCGTCGAGATGAACATGCGCGATGTTCGTGATGGGAACGATCTCCATCTCTTTCCCCTCCGGGTGCTCGATGCGGAACGCCTTGTGAAGCCCCAGTTTTCCGACGCCGAACTCTTTGTAAAACTGCGTCACCTTCTGTTTGAAGTCCGCCGCATCTTCCGCGCTTCCCAGACTCACTGCCAGTCCGCAGATCCGGTCTTTCACCCGCCGGTTGAAGACTTTGCCCGATCCGGTCACGTTCCGGTAGTCCATAAGGATCTGAATGCAGTCTGCGTTTAAGTCTTTCTCAAGCTCTGAGAAGTCATAGTCGAACAGCTCTTTGAATATGGCAAAGTCGTGGAGGGCGATATCGTTGATGCTTCCGTCCACCTCTCCGACGATCTCGCAGGACGTGCTGTAGGCGTTCTCATGCCCGGTGAGCAGAAATGTCAGGTATGTGTGCCACAGATTTCCCTCAAATCCATGGCTTACCGAGAGCTCCAGCAGACGGTTCACGCACTCAAAGAGCAGGCTCCTTAAGTCTTCCCTGTTATAGTATTCATTTCCATGATTCTCCATGAGAAATGTCATATCCTTTAAAATATCGCCGCATTCCATGCCTTTGTACAGCATCAGTTCATTGGTACGCATCTGGTCTTCCCTCCTAATAATTTCCAAGAATCTTCATGTTCTGCGTCTCTTCTCTTAACCCCCGGATAGCATTCTTCACCGCAGGCTCCTCCAGGTTTCCCTCAAAATCCACGAAAAAGCAGTATTCCCACGGTCTTCCCTTCACCGGCCTGGACTCGATCTTTGTCATGTTCAGGTCATTGTATATAAAATGGGAAAGAACGCTGTAAAGGGAACCGCTCCTGTGGGGCAGTTCAAACCGGATGCTGATCTTTGAGGCGTTCTCAAGGAACACCTTCTGGTTCGTCACCACGATAAACCGGGTGGAGTTGTCCTCCGCATCGTTGATCTCATCTACGAGAACAGACAGGCCGTGCACCTTGGCCGCATAGGCGCTGCACACCGCCGCCTGTGTCCGGTCGTTGTCATCCAGCACTTTCTTCGCCGCAATCGCCGTGTTCACCACACTGATCCTCTGCCAGTCGCTGTGGCTGTCCAGAAAATCTGCCGTCTGCATCAGAGCCTCCGTCTTCGAGTACACCCGTTTGATATCGGAAAGCTCTGTTCCCGGAAGGCCGGAAAGCGTGTGTACAATCGGAAGAATCGTCTCCGCCACGATATAGTTTTCAAACTCATCCAGCAGGTCGTACATCTCAATCACCGGGCCTGCCGTGGAATTTTCAATGGGAAGCACCGCGTAATCCGCCGCGCCCTCCTCGATGGCCTCCATCGCCTCCCGGAATGTTCTTACGTGAAATCCGTTGACATTCTCCCCGAAGAACTGCTTCATGGCCGCCTGGCTGTAGGCGCCTTCCGTCCCCTGAAAGACCACTCTCGCGTTCTGTCTGTCCAGATCGCTGATCCGGATAAAGGGCAGCCTTCCAAGCGCTCCCGCCTCTACAAGCTGCTGATACTGAAGCTTCCGGCTCATGGACATGAGCTGCTGGTAGAGCTCCTGTATCCCCTTTTTGTTGAAGTCGCCGCTTACTTTTGATGCCACATCGGCCAGCTTGTCGTTTTCCCTCTGCCGGTCGAAAACCTTCCTTCCGTTCTTTACTTTATATTCTCCTACTTCGCCGCAGACACGCATCCGCTCCTCATAAAGCTTCGCGATCTGGTCGTCGATTCTGTCAAGTTCTTCTCTTAATTGTGCCAGTTCCGCCATTTTTCTCTCTCCTTTTCGCTGTTGGCCGGCATGCTGCTTTTCACACCTGTTCCCCAGTATATTACATTTTTTTGAGAAAATCTACTTTCTGTTGAAAATCAGAGTGATTTATTATATTATTAAGTGGAGAATCAGGGAGGTACACAAATGAACGTTACTGAATGCTTAAAAACCCGAAGAAGCATCCGCAGATACAAAGCGGATCCCATTGACCATTCTATGATTGAATCTGTCGTTTCTCTGGCATCTTATTCCCCTTCCTGGAAAAATACCCAGATCACCCGTTATCTTGCAATTGAAGACAAATCTCTTCTCGGCACGATTGCGGACAGGTATGTCCCGGATTACAACGCGAATATCATCCGCCAGGCGCCCGTGCTCATCGCCGTCACCTTTGTAAGGGGAAGATGCGGCTATGAGCGGGACGGCTCTTTCACTACGAAAAAAGGCGACCGTTGGCAGATGTTCGACGTGGGAGCCGCGTGCCAGACGTTCTGCCTGGCAGCCTGGGAGCACGGACTTGGCACCGTGATCATGGGCGTTTTTGACGAGGACGGAATCTCCGGACTTCTGGACATTCCGCAGGAGCAGGAGCTGGCCGCGCTGGTCGCTCTGGGATATCCGGATATCGCTCCGGACGCTCCGAAACGCAAAGGCACGGAAGAACTTCTTCAGTTCAGATAAACACAGGGACTTCCCCTGCACATAACAAGGAGGATATTTATGAGACATTTGATGAGCCCGCTGGACTTTTCAGTGGAAGAACTTGACACACTTCTGGATCTGGCCCAGGATATTGAGGCGCATCCGGAGAAATATGCCCACGCATGCGAGGGCAAAAAACTTGCGACACTTTTCTATGAGCCGAGCACCCGTACCCGTTTAAGCCACGAGGCGGCCATGTTAAACCTGGGCGGAAGTATTATGGGATTCTCCTCCGCAGACTCCAGCTCCGCGGCAAAGGGAGAGAGCGTATCCGACACGATCCGCACCATCTCCTGCTACGCGGATATCTGCGCAATGAGACACCCGAAGGAAGGAGCACCCATGGTTGCATGCCAGCACTCTTCCATTCCGGTGATCAACGCGGGCGACGGCGGACATCAGCACCCGACACAGACGCTGACCGACCTGCTCACAATCCGCAATTTAAAAGGCCGTCTCGGAAATATGACCATCGGTCTGTGCGGCGACCTGAAATTCGGACGCACGGTCCACTCACTGATCAACGCGCTTGTAAGGTATGACGGCATCCGCTTTATTCTGATCTCTCCGGAAGAGCTGCGTCTCCCCGAGTACATCCGCCACGATGTGCTTGACCGGAACAACATCCCCTACGAGGAGGTTGTCCGTCTTGAAGACGCCATGCCGGATCTTGACATTCTCTACATGACAAGAGTTCAGAAAGAGCGCTTCTTCAACGAGGAAGACTATGTCCGCATGAAAGACTTCTACATCCTCGACCGGGCAAAGATGAAGCTCGCGCCGGAGGATATGTACGTGCTCCATCCCCTTCCGAGAGTCAACGAGATCGCCGTGGAGGTGGATGATGACCCGAGAGCCGCTTATTTCCGTCAGGTACAGTACGGCGTGTACGTGAGAATGGCGCTGATCCTTACGCTGCTTGACATCCATGTGGACTGATGGCTGTATCTCATGACAGCCGCGCCGGGCTGAACGGTATCAGGCTGGCTGCACGGAACTTGACCACAAGAGGAATGAAGATTTGAAAATTCAGAAAGGAAAGAACTCATGTTTAAAAATACACTGAATGTAGGGAGTATCTCAGAAGGTTTCGTACTGGATCACATCGAGGCCGGAAGAAGTATGGATATTTACAAATACCTCCATCTCGACAAGCTGGACTGCTGCGTGGCGATCATCAAGAACGCCCGGAGCAACAAGATGGGCAAAAAGGATATCATCAAGATCGAGTGTCCGATCGACTTCATGGATCTGGATATTCTCGGATTCATCGATCACAATATTACCGTCAACATCATCGAGAATGAGCAGATTGTGGAGAAAAAAGAGTTAAAGCTCCCCAAAGAGATCAAAAACGTGATCCGCTGCAAGAATCCGCGGTGCATCACCTCCATCGAGCAGGGTCTTGACCACGTATTCGTGCTCACAGATGAGGAGAATCAGATCTACAGATGCAAATACTGCGAAGAGAAATACCGCAGGAGAAGATAGATCCCCGGGCTTATGATCGTCGCCCATACAAAAAGAAGCTGAAATTCTGCCTGACACGAGGTGAAATTTCAGCTTCTTTTTTCATCCTAACACTCTTCCGCAATCTTCAGAATCAGCCTCTCTGTATCCTCCCATCCGAGACACGGATCGGTGATGGATTTTCCGTACACACGGTTTTCATCGATCTTCTGGCATCCTTCCTCGAGATAACTCTCGATCATCACGCCCTTGATAAGCTGCTTTAAGTCCGGGTTATATCTCCTGCTGTGAAGCACCTCACTGACAATCCGGATCTGCTCTTTGTACTGCTTGTCCGAATTGGAGTGGTTGGCGTCGATGATGGCGGCCGGGTTCTTTAAGTTCCACTCTCCGTACATGGACAGAAGCCGCATCAGATCCTCGTAATGATAGTTCGGAATGCATGTTCCGTACTTGTCCACTCCTCCGCGGAGAATCACATGGGCCAGATCGTTTCCGTCTGTCGTCACATCCATTCCCCGGTAGATGAACCGGTGGGAGTTCTGGGCCGCCATGACAGAGTTCAGCATGACGGAAAAGTCGCCGCTTGTGGGATTTTTCATTCCCACCGGAATGTCCATGCTGCTTGCGGTCAGCCGGTGCTGCTGGTTCTCCACCGACCGGGCGCCCACCGCCTCATAGGAGAGAATATCGTCCAGATAGCTTCGGTTCTCCGGGTAGAGCATCTCATCCGCCGCCGTGAGCCCGCTCTCACTGATCGCGCGGGTGTGCATTTTCCGGATGGCGATGATTCCGGCCAGAAGATCCGGTTCCTGATCCGGCTCCGGCTGATGGAGCATTCCCTTGTATCCTTCCCCTGTTGTCCTCGGTTTATTTGTGTAAATCCTGGGTATGATCATAAGCCGGTCTTTCACCTTCTCGTTCAATGCGGCGAGACGGTTGACATACTCACACACAGAATCCTCATTGTCAGCGGAACAGGGCCCTGTGATCACAATGAACTTATCTGATTTTCCCGTAAATATATCCCGGATCTCGCGGTCCCGTTTTTCTTTGATCTCCCGGATCTTGTCGGAGAGCGGATACTCCGCCTTCAGATCTGCCGGAAGAGGAAGCTGTGCGTTTATCTTCATGCCCATGACTGTATCCTCCTGTTTAACCTGCCTCATATTTCTTAAAACCGGACGCGCAGATTTCGTTTTTCTGTCCTGCGTTCCGTAAAAATAAAAAAAAGTGTCAAGCAAGACGATAAGCCGGGTTATGTCGTGGACAATCATCTGTCTAGGCACGGCGTCGCCGCCGTGCTCGAGCGACCAACCTGAAGCGTGACGGGCCGCCACACTGCTTCTTTCCGGTCTTGCTTCGGATGGGGTTTACATGTGCCCCCGCTGTTACCAGAGAGGCGGTAGTCTCTTACACTGCCTTTCCACCCTTACCGGCTCCGGCATATACCGGAACAGGCGGTTTATTTCTGTTGCACTGGCCTTGGAGTCACCTCCACCGGACGTTATCCGGCATCCTGCCCTGTGAAGCCCGGACTTTCCTCGTCTGCGGCCTTTCGGCACATGCAGCCGCGATTGTCTGTCTTACTTGACACAGTATTTAATTATACTATACCTGTTTTTAAATTTCCACCGTTTTTTTGAGTCTGCTTTTCCGACCCGTTTTTCAGCATTTTTCGATCCTGTCCTTCAGCATCCCGCACAGATCCGGGATCACCGGCTCAAATTCCGCGCCGTACCATCTGC
This sequence comes from Ruminococcus turbiniformis, assembly GCF_020687545.1. GTDB lineage: Bacteria > Bacillota > Clostridia > Lachnospirales > Lachnospiraceae > Mediterraneibacter > Mediterraneibacter turbiniformis. The sequence continues at coordinate 8,315 of NZ_JAJEQX010000016.1, forward strand.
CTTTCTCTGACGATGCGGTCTGTTCAATGCACGCCACCACATAGTCTGCGGCAAGGGAGAGTGCGTCTCCGAGCTCTAATCCTCTCATCAGTCCTCCGGTCACTGTGGAGGCGAAAATGTCTCCCGTGCCGTGGTAGGACTGCTCGCACCATTTCGTGAAATAGGAAAACTCCTTACCGCTCCTGTCGAGATAAGCCACGCCCAGTCTGCCCGGCTCAAAGCTTACCCCGGTGAGAACCGCTGTGCCGCACCCGAGATCAAGAAGGCGCTCAAGCAGCTCCCGGATGTAAGCTCTGTCGTATCCATTCTCCCCCGGCGCCCGGTAAGGCATTCCTGTCAGAAGGGCCGCCTCCGTGATGTTTGGAAGGATCACGTCCGCTTTCGCACACACCTTCGCCATGGCCGCAGGGAAGGACTCTCCGAATGCCGGGTAGAGTTTTCCGTTGTCCGCCATCGCGGGATCCACGATCACCTGAGCTCCGTTTCCGGAAAAGCGGTCGAAAAAGCGCGCCACCTGTTCGCACTGCTCCCCGGAGGCGAGATATCCGGTGTAGATTCCGTCAAATGCGATCCCCTGCCGCTCCCACGCGTCCGAGATCGGTTCGATCTGATCCGAGAGATCCACACACGTAAATTCCTGAAACATTGTATGGTTGGATAATACGGCCGTCGGAAGAATACTGCACTCCACACCCATTGCCGATATGATCGGCAGGGCGACTGTGATGGAGCAGCATCCGACGCATGAAATGTCCTGAAGTGTCACAATTCTTTTCATTCTGATATCCCTTTCTGTCATCTTCTCTAATGTCTGGGATCCGCCCGGCAGATCCCGGTTCGGGAATCGTCTCCCGCTGACCTGTAAGTCATAGAAAGAGTATATCAGATATGGTTTGGTTTGAAATAGCCAGAATTATACTTTTTGACCAGTCCAGTTTATCCGGATGAACCGGCCTGCCCTTTTGTCCCCGGACTTATCCCTGAACCGCGCCCTCGTCCGCGATCAGGTTCTCTCCGTCCGCCGCGGAAGTGGCAAGCTCGTCGCACCGCTCGTTCTGGGGATGTCCGTCGTGGCCTTTCACCCAGTGGAAGGTAACACTGTGGGGCTCCTTTGCGGCCAGAAGCCGTTTCCAGAGATCCACGTTTTTTACCGGTTCATTCTTTCCCCGCTTCCACCCTTTTTTCAGCCATCCGTCCACCCAGTGCTGGTTGAACGCGTTTACTACGTACTGGGAATCCGAGTACACTTCCACCGTGCAGGGGCGGTTAAGCGCCTCAAGCCCGGCGATCACCGCCATCAGCTCCATCCGGTTGTTCGTCGTCCTGATATATCCCTGGGAGATCTCCTTTACGTGAAGCTCTCCCTTTGTGTCCACATATTCAAGCACGGTGCCGTATCCTCCCGGTCCGTCCGGGTTTCCTCTCGCCGCGCCGTCTGTATAGATTTTTACCAGCATAAATGTATCTCTCCGTTTTCCTGTTCCTCTTTAAAGATCAAACTGCTGCCCTTCCCGCTCGATCTTCACAATCCGCTCTCTGTAATCCGCCGTGCATTTCTCCAGCATCAGGCGTTCAAAGACGTCATAATTCCCCCAGAAATGCATGGGAAATACCCGGTCCGTCCGGGTCCGCTTCATAAAACAGTCGATCCCCCAGCAGTACTGCTCGCCGAGCCGCGGGTCCACCGGGACAAACGCGACGTCGATCTTCTCCGGCTCCAGCTTGTTGATCTCCGACTGGTAGGATCTGCGCATCGCCTTGTTGAACGCTTCCGGCTCCCCTTCCCAGTGCCACCAGTTCAGATCGCCCGCATGATAGATTGTTTTCCCCTCGCAGCGGACAAGGTATGCCACACCCTCGTCGTTGGACCGGAGGGTGCGCACCGTGCAGCCCGAAACGGTTTGTTCCTCGTTCGGGCCCATGAAGATTACGCCGCTTTGCCCGTCCGCGACACTTTGTTTTGTGTTTTCGTCTGCCGAAAGGACATAGCGGATCTCGTCAAACTCCTTTTGCAGCCGGAACACATCCCGGTTAAAGTGATCGTAATGTGAATGGCTCACAAACACGATCATCTTTTTTCCCCTGTCCATCTCCGGCAGTTCTCCTCTGTAATAGTCGAACAGGAAATACGCCCTGTCCGACTCCACGAGGAACCCGCTGTGTCCCAGATATGTTACTCTCATCATAAATTTATGTTCTCCACAACCTGTACCACTTCCGGAAGAATGTATTCCATATCTTCCTTTGCCGTCTTTGCGCTCTCCGGAAGGTTGATGATCAGCGTTCCCTTTCTGATTCCCGCCGCCATGCGGTCCAGAACCGCCTTTTTGGAATATCTCAGGTTATAGGCCCTGAGCGCCTCCGGTATGCCCGGAAGCATGCACTCCGCCACATCTGAGAGTGCGTCCGGAGCGCAGTCGCCTTCCATATATCCGGTGGCTCCGGTTGTCAGAATCAGCTCCACGGAACCGGAATCGGAAAGCTGCCGCATAACGGACGATACGACCTCCCTCTCCTGGGGAAGGAGGCCCGCGGCCTTCACTTCAAGTCCCACCTGTTCCAGCATTCTCTTAAGCGCGGACGCCGCCGCACTCTCTGCCTTTGCCTTATATGCACCCGAATCGATTGTAAATATTGCTGCTCTCATCACATGTACCCCTTTCTGAATCTTCTGTTCTCCCCATTATTTCCGCGTTTTTCCGGATCCTTCCCGGCCTATTCCCCGAGGATGCGCTGTGCGATCCGGTTCGCGTTTTCGTAAACTGCTGCCGGTTCCTCTCCGATCATAAACTCACCGTTCTGATACAGAACACGTCCGTTTACCATCGTCATCTTTATATTCTGCTTGCTGCCGCTGTAGACGATATTTTTCTCAATACTGTGGAAAGGCTGCATATTGGGCTGCATCAGATCGATCATAATCAGATCCGCCCGCTTGCCCTGCGCAATCACGTCGCAGTCCGTAAGCCCCATGGCGCGCGCGCCGTTCACCGTCGCCATCTTGAGCACGTCCATGGCCGGAACCGCCTCCGGATCGTCGCAGAACACTTTCTGCAGTCCTGTCACAAGGAACATCTCCCGGAACATGTCCAGACAGTTGTTGCTTGCCGGCCCGTCCGTTCCGATGGCAACGGAAATGCCCTCGTCCACATACCGCTTCACCGGCGCAATGCCGCTTGCCAGTTTCAGGTTGGAGGCCGGGTTCGTCACAACCGTAAGGTTTCTCTTTTTCAGAATGTCAAAGTCCGCCTCATCCATATGCACGCCGTGGAACAGCGTTCCGCCGTGCGCGAACAGCCCAAGAGAGTCCATGTACGCCACAGGCGTCATCCCCGTGCGCGCCCGGCACTCCTCCACTTCCCGCTTCGTCTCCGAACAGTGAACCGCAACGGGGGATTTGTATTTTTCCGCCACTGCGGCGATTCCTTCCATCAGCTCCCGGCTCGTCGTGTACTCCGCGTGGAACCCCATCCGGTAGGAAAGCAGGCTCTCCGGATCCCGGCTGTATTCCAGATAGTCCCGCTCTATATCCTCAGGCGTTCCCCCAAAATCATTGATATCCCCGCAGAACACCATCCGGAATCCGCTCTCACGGGCAGCGTCAGCGCTGGATTCTCTTAACTTGTACATGTCAAACGCCGAGGTCATGCCGCTTGTCACGTATTCCATCACCGCAAGCTTTGTCAGCCAGTACACATCGTCCCCGGTCAGCTTGGCCTCCGCGGGGAACACCCGGTCATAAAGCCACTCCTGCAGCTTCATGTCATCCGCATAGGAGCGCAGAAATGTCATGGCGGAGTGGGTGTGGGCGTTTTTAAATCCCGGCATGATCAGATTTCCGCCCGCGTCGATCTCCTGATCCCACCCTTTAGAGTCTTCTCCGTCTCCTTTTCCCTCTCCGGCAGGAATGACCGAGAGAATCCGGCCGTCACTGATCCGGATCTCCCCGTCAAAGATCTCCCTGCCCTCTTCCATTGTCAGTATCTTTGCATTATAGATTCTTGTTCTCATCTGAAATTCACCTCGCCTGTATTTTCCAAACGCTCGCTCAGCCTGTGTTTCAGTCTTCCTGTCCCTTTGCCATTCTTCCGATACTCTCCGTCACGAGCCGCTCAAACTCCCTCGCGCGCAGGTCTGCCACAGCCTGTACGTCCAGGTGGCTTAACTCCTCCCCGGAAAGTCCGCTGGCCATGTTGGAGATGCAGGACACCCCGCACACTCTCATGCCGGCATGGCGCGCCGCAATCGCCTCGCACGCGGTGCTCATGCCCACAGCGTCCGCTCCCAGCACCGCATACATCCGGATCTCCGCCGGACTTTCAAAATTCGGGCCTGTCGTCTGCAGGTAGACGCCCTCCTTTAGTGAGATCTTCTCTTCCGCAGCCGTCCGGCGGATCTGCTCCATCAGTTCCTCGTCATAAATGTGGGTCATATCCGGGAACCTCTCTCCCAGCTCCGAGACATTCTCCCCGATCAGCGGGGAAGGCACGAAGCTTGAGATCTGATCCGTGATCAGCATAAAGTCTCCCACGGAAAAGTCTCTGTTGATTCCCCCGGACGCGTTGGTGAGGAAAAGAATCTCCGCGCCCATCCGCCGCATCAGGCGGACCGGGAGAACCACCTCCTCCATCGTGTACCCTTCATAGTAGTGCACCCTGCCTTTCATGACAACCGCGGGCACATCATTTATAGATCCCAGAAGGAATTTTCCGTCATGGCCTTCCACGGTAGATACCGGAAATCCGGGAATATCTCCGTACGGGATCTCCTTCTCCACCTTCATATTGCGGGCATAGCCGCCAAGCCCCGAACCGAGGATCAGTCCCGCCCGGGGAATAAAATCCGTAACTGTTCTGACATATTCATAGCATTTTTCCAGTCTGTCAAATTGTGCGCTCATCCGAGTCCTCCTTTGTATTCTAACTGGTATTATAATATCAGGCGGGCTCTCATTCAAGGGATTTTTGCCCGCGTCTCACAGAATGGCGGCGCGCATCTCATATAATGATGCACACAAGCCCGCCGTTTGTGTCGTTTACGATCTTCTGCATGGAATCCTGAAGTTTCGCCTGGCTCTCGTCATTGATCATGGAAATCTTGTTCTTCATCCCGTCTGTGACGAGCTCCTCAACGGTTTTGCCGAAAATATTGGTTCCCCATACGCCCTCCGGCGTCTCCCCTTCTTTCCGGATGTACTCCGCCAGATCCCGGGCCTGTTTCTCGCTGCCCACGATGGGAGCGATCTCCGTCTCAATGCTTGCCCGGATCATGTGAATGGACGGCGCATGGGAGCGGATCTTGACCCCGAATTTGCTCCCCTGTTTGATGATCACCGGGTCTTCCAGTGTGATCTCGTCTTTCGACGGGGTGACCACGCCATAGCCTTTTAATTTCACGCTGTTAAACGCGTCACGGATGCGGCTGATCTCTGCCTGCGTGGACGCCATCTCGCGGACCGTGGAGATGAGTTCGTACTCCCCGCTGATCTTTGTCCCTGTAAGCTCACTTAACACCTCGTAGTAGTATTTCTGGTCGTAATCGATCCGTATCTTCACCCTGCCGGAATCCATCTCGATCTGATCGACCGAGATCTTCTCTATGTACGGACTCTCCGACTCCATTTCCCGGGACGCGATTCCCCGTATTTCATCCATGTCCTCCATCACCGCGCGCACATTTTCCAGCAGGTCTTTCTTGATCCGGTGGTCTCTTGAGAGCATTTCCACCCATTTGGGGACAAAGAACTCCACTTCCGTGACAGGAAATTCGTAGAGCACCTGGCGCATAATCTCATGGATCTCCTCGGGGCGCACCTGCTCGCAGTTTACGGGCATGACACGCGCGCCGTACTTCTGCTCCAGCTCCTCCTTCAGCGCCTCCGCCTCCTCCGAATAAGGCTTCCTGCAGTTTAAGAGAATAAGGAACGGTTTGCCGATGGACTGAAGCTCCTTTACGGTCTTCTCCTCCGCGGCGACATAGTTTTCCCTCAGCAGATCCGTAACACTTCCGTCTGTCGTCACCACAAACCCGATGGTCGCGTGATCCCGTATCACTTTCTGCGTTCCGATGGCCGCCGCCTTTGTAAACGGAATCTCGTATTCAAACCAGGGCGTTTTCACCTGCCGCTCGCTGCCGTTCTCCGTGTGTCCGGAAGCCCCCTCCACCATGTACCCCACACAGTCAATCAGACGTATCTTCACTTCCACATCGGGCGAGAGCGTGACCGAGGCGGCCTCCTTTGGCACGAATTTCGGCTCTGTCGTCATGATCGTCGTGCCGGAGGCGGACTGGGGAAGTTCATCCCGGCTCCGGTCTCTTGCGTGTTCATCTGCCATGTTCGGAAGGACAAGGAGATCCATAAACCGCTTGATAAAGGTAGATTTTCCCGTCCGGACCGGGCCAACCACGCCGATATAGATCTCACCGTTTGTCCGCGCTTTCATATCTCTGTATACCTGAAATGAATCCATAAAAATACCCCCTTGTTCTGCTGATACAGTGTATGCAGCATCAAAAGGGGGTATGACCCGAATCGCGGGATTTCTCACCTGTCTTCTTTTTCGGCTGTCTTTTTTCTCCGGCTGTCCTATTCTCCGTCCCACGTAAGCGAAGTGTTCTCGCTTCTCGACTCTCTCTGCATCAGGTCATCCACCGCCTCTGCCGGGGACTTTCCTTCAAACAGGACCGCATTGACCTCATCCACGATCGGCATGGACACCTCGTACTCTCTCGCCAGCCGTGCAGCTGCCTTTGCAGAGTACACGCCTTCCACAACCATCTTCACCTCGTCCATGGCCTCCTGCATCGTCTTTCCCTGTCCGATCAGGTATCCGGCTTTTCTGTTCCGGCTGTGAACACTGGCACAGGTTACAATCAGATCTCCGATGCCGGTCAGTCCGGTAAACGTCTGGATCTTTCCGCCCATCTTCACGCCCAGCCGCGCGATCTCGGCGATGCCGCGGGTGATAAGCGCCGCTTTCGTGTTGTCGCCGTATCCGAGTCCGTCCGCAATGCCTGCTGCGAGGGCGATCACGTTCTTTAAGGAGCCGCCCAGCTCAATCCCGAGAATATCCGGGCTTGTGTACACGCGGAACACCCGGCTTATGAACATGGACTGCAGATACTCGGCCGTCTTCCGGCTCTTCGCGCCGATGACGCATGTGGTCGGCAGTCTGCGCCCTACCTCCTCGGCATGGCTCGGCCCTGAGAGAACCGCCACGTCCGCCTGAGGGATCTCCTGCTCAATCTGTCTTGATAAAGTCATAAGGGTAGACTCCTCAATCCCCTTCGCCACGTCCACGATGATCTGGCCTTCCGCCACAAACGGTCTCATCTTTCGCGCTGTCTCCCTTGTAAACGGGGAGGGCACGGCAAGCACGAGGAAATCCTTTCCCCGGATCGCAGACTCCATATCCCCGGTGATGACCATGTCGTCCGCGAGCTTTACGCCGGGAAGTTTCAGCTCATGCTCCCGCTTTTCATTTAACATTTTCACTTCTCTCTCGTCAATCGACCAGATTGTCACATTGTGTCCGTTGTCGTGAAGAAGGACCGACAGGGCCGTACCCCAGCTGCCGGCTCCAAGTAACCCTACATTTGCCATAACAAACTACTCCTTTTTCTTTGAACCGAATTTATTCTCCGTTCCCGCCAGAAGTCTTCCGATGTTTGCTCTGTGCCTGTACCATGCCATCGCGGTAAGCAGGAAAAGCACGATATAGCACTCATAACAGCGGGATTCACTCATGTCAAGCCAGCCCGTCTGCCCGATCAGCACCATCTCCACAAAGAAAGCGGTGTAAGCGCACAGCGAGCCGACTGATATGTATCGTGTCACAATGACCGGAACGAGGAAAAACGCCAGCGTGACAGGAATCATAAAAAGGCTGTACGGCACGTTCCAGAAACTGTTTACCACAACGAGCCCGGCCATAACCGCGATTCCCTTCCCCCCTTTAAAGTTCATATAAAACGGAAAATTATGTCCCAGCGTGACGCCCGCTCCCGCGTACACGGCAAGAAGCGGCAGACAGTCGGTGCCCCGGTAGAGCAGACATACGATCAGGAAGGCCGCCACACATTTTACCACATCCCCCGCAAATGTCAGAAGTCCCGCCTTCCATCCGAGGACACGCAGCGCGTTCGTCGTGCCCGCGTTCCCGCTGCCTTTTTTCCGGATGTCCACATGGCTCATCCGGCCCACCAGATAGCCGGTCTGAAACAGCCCGCACACATAGCCGACTGCAAGACAGATCAATCGTTCCATAACTTTACTGCTCCTTTTCCTTTCTCTCCCTTATGAAAAACTTCAGCGAAGTCCCCTTAAATCCGAAAGCCTCCCGGATCTTATTCTCCAGATATCTCGTGTAGGAAAAGTGCATCAGCTCCTTGTCATTTACAAAAATAACGAAAGAGGGCGGCTTTACAGACACCTGGGTAATATAGTAAAGCTTCAGGCGCTTGCCCTTATCAGACGGCGGCTGCTGCATGGCGACCGCCTCGGTCATGATCTCGTTGAGCACTCCGGTTGCAACCCGGAGCGTCTGGCTCGCAATCACCATATCGATCATATCATAAAGACGGTTCAGACGCTGTCCCGTCGCCGCAGACACGTACATAATCTCCGCGTACGGCATATAGGAGAGCACCTGACGGATCTGGCTTTCGTACTCCCGCATGGTGCGGTCGTTTTTCTCAATGGCGTCCCACTTGTTTACAACGATAATGATGCCTTTTCCCCTCTCATGGGCGATTCCCGCGATCTTCGCGTCCTGTTCGGTCACGCCTTCCGTGGCGTCGATCACCATTAAAACCACATCCGCTCTCTCCACGGCGGATACGGTGCGGATAATGCTGTACCGTTCCAGTTCTTCCTTGATCTTGCTCTTCCTGCGAAGGCCCGCGGTGTCAATGAATATATATTCCCTGCCGTCGTGGACAATCTCCGTGTCGATGGCGTCTCTCGTCGTTCCCGCCACATCGGATACGATCACCCGGTTCTCTCCCATAAGCCGGTTGATGATCGAAGATTTTCCCACGTTCGGTTTCCCGACAATGGCAATCCTCGGCCGGTCGTCATCCTCCTCGGAAGCGTCCCCTTCCGGGAAATACGCCGCCACGGTCTCCAGCATGTCTCCGATTCCAAGTCGGGAAGCCGCGGAAACCGGAACCGGATCACCGATTCCGAGATTGTAAAACTCGTACACATCCGGCATGTATTTTTCAAAATTGTCGACTTTGTTGACTACAAGCACAACCGGTTTTCCGGAGCGCCTTAACATGTCCGCCACTTTGGAATCCGCATCCACAAGTCCCTGGCGCACATCTGTGATAAAGATGATCACGTCCGCGGTCTCGATGGCGATCTGCGCCTGCTCCCTCATCTGAGAGAGGATCACGTCTTTGCTGTCCGGCTCGATTCCGCCGGTGTCTATTATGGTAAATTCTCTGTCAAGCCATGTCACGTCCGCATAGATTCTGTCTCTTGTCACGCCCGGAGTATCCTTGACAATGGAGATCATCTCCCCTGCAAGCGCGTTGAACAGTGTGGATTTTCCCACATTCGGACGTCCCACAATGGCCACTACTGGTTTGCTCATGTTCTACTTCCTTTCTCTCCCAGGATCGCGTCAATGAGATCCTGCCCGCTTGATTTTACAATATTGACGGGAACTTGTAAAGCTTCGGATACCTGATCCACCGTATAATCATCGAGAAATACATCCTCGTCCGCCTTCAGCATATTGCAGGGGATCAAAAGCCGCCCCCTGACTCCGGTCCCGTTAAGCTGGACGATCAGATCCCCCGCCGTAATCAGGCCGGACACCGTGATCCGCTCTCCGAAAAAGTCGTTCCGGATCATGCGCACGCGGATATCAAGCCCCGGGAACTTCTCTTCCATCTTCCGCGCCATCCTGCACAGATACGGGTAGGCCAGCTTCCCTGTGGCGATGGTCAGCTCCTCCTTCGCTTCATATTCATATCCCTCAAGCTTCTGATAACCTTCCTCAAATTCGTTGAGCAGAAGCCGGAGCATCCCGACGCCGTTTTCCAGCTGAAGATATCCGTCATACCGCTCCTCCTCCGGCACTTCCTGCTCCGCCAGAAGATACCACTCGTCCCCCGCGTGGATAAAGTGGACGCCGTACTGCTCATACAGTTTCTCCTGCCATCTGTGAATCACAGAGAGCACATTTTCCGCGTCCTCCTTTGTAAACGGCTCCAGGGGGAAAAGCCCTTCCCTGAACTTTGTCAGCCCCACCGGGACAACAGACACACTTTTCAGAAGAGGGAGATACCGGCTCAGGTCCCGGATCGAGCGCTCCAGCTCCTCCCCGTCGTTGATCCCTTTGCAGAGCACGATCTGCCCGTTCATCTCAATGCCGCCCTGGAAGAGCTGATCCACCTTCTTAAGCGCATCCCCGGCGAACCGGTTGTGGAGCATTCTGCAGCGAAGCTCGGGGTTCGTCGTCTGAAAGGAGATATTGATCGGCTCCAGCCTGTAGCGGATAATCCGCTCGATGTCGTGATCGCTCATGTTGGTCAGCGTCACATAGTTTCCCTGAAGGAAGGAAAGCCGCGAATCATCATCCTTAAAATAAAGCGTATCCCTCATGCCCTCCGGCATCTGGTCGATAAAGCAGAAAATGCACTTGTTCCGGCAGGACCGGTACTCGTCCATAAGCCCGCTCTCGAATTCAATTCCAAGCTGCTCGTCCGCCTCTTTCTCGATCTCAAGCTCCCACTGCTCCCCGTCCGGTTTCTCGATCAGGAGCAGGATCTCCTCATCCTCCACGTAGAACTGATAGTCAAAGATATCTTCGATCTCGTGCCCGTCGATGGAGAGAAGTCTGTCGCCCGGCTCGATTCCGAGCTCATCTGCAATGCTGCCGCAGGATACGTTTCTGACCACATGTACATGTCTCTTTTTTTCCGCCATAAAATCTGCTGTTTCCCCTCTGTTTTTTTATCTGAATTCAGTAGCGTCAGTATACAAAAATCCATTCTGCTGCGTTCAAGTATAACATAATTCCCGCTCCGCGCAAAGACTGATTGCGGCGTGCTCTTGAATTTATACCGGAAAAATGATATAAAGGTAATGTAAAATTGCATTATCATTTATCAACAGGAGAATATCATGTCAAATATTGAACTCTTAGAACAAACGCTCCCTGTGGCGCCTCTTAAGATCGCCGCTTTGGAAAGCTGCCGGCCGCTTGCCCAGAAAGTCAACGACTATATCGTTTCCTTCCGGGCCAACACGATTAACGAGGTGTCCGAATCCCCATTGTATGTCAACTACAAATCAAACAATTACCTGGTTGACTGCTGCTGCCCGCGCTTCGGTACGGGAGAGGGCAAGGGCGTTCTCCGCGAAACGATCCGCGGAACCGACCTTTTTATCATGACTGATGTCTGCAATTACAGTCTTACATATACAGTAAACGGGCATCTGAACCACATGTCGCCCGACGATCACTATCAGGATTTGAAAAGGATCATTTCAGCCGCCACCGGAAAAGCCCACAGAATCAACGTTATCATGCCTTTCCTCTACGAAGGCCGCCAGCACAAGCGCACGAAAAGAGAATCTCTTGACTGCGCCCTTGCACTGGAAGAGCTGACCGCCATGGGCGTATCCAACATCATCACATTCGATGCCCACGATCCGCGGGTACAGAACGCCATCCCCTTAAGCGGTTTCGACAGCTTCAACCCGCCGTATCAGTTTATGAAGGCGATTTTCCGCGCGGTTCCTGATCTGCTGCCGGACAAGGACCATCTCATGATCATCAGTCCGGATGAGGGCGCCATGCACCGCGCCGTCTACTTCTCCAACATTCTCGGCGTGGAAATGGGCATGTTCTATAAGAGAAGAGATTATTCCGTGATTGTAAACGGCAAAAATCCGATTGTCGCCCACGAATTTCTCGGAGATGATGTGAAAGGGAAGGACGTAATCGTTGTGGACGATATGATCTCTTCCGGAGGAAGTATGCTCGACGTCGCCAGACAGATCAAGGGACGGGGCGCGTCCCGCGTGTTCGTCTGTACAACATTCGGTCTGTTCACCGACGGCCTTGACCAGTTTGACGAGTATTACGAGAAGGGGTATATCGACAAAGTCGTCACTACGAACCTGACTTACCTGCCGCCGGAACTGGTTGAAAGACCGTATTTCATCATGGCTGACATGAGCAAGTTCCTGGCTCTCATCATCGACTCCCTGAATCACGATATGACCATCGGGGCTGTCATGAGTCCGACGGAAAAGATCCACACTCTCCTCGAAAAGAGGGCCCGCGGCGAGAAAATCTAGGGACAGGCCTCAGGCAAGCCCTGATTTATGATCGTCGCCTGTACAAAAAATTACGGCTCCGCTGTTTTTCAGCGGAGCCTTCTGCTTTCATATCTCATCTTTGTCTTCAGGAAACGGATCAGCGCGGCGTACCGTTCTTCCACCGTATCGGAATTTTCGGTAAATTCCAGGCTTTCCGAGGCCGCGGTAAGAAAGCGCGCGTCGATCTCGTCCCGGTGCCTCTGAAGGAAACGGACCCGTTCCTCGTTGTCGTCCAGATCAAGGAATTCAAGAATAAGGGATGTCACACTTCCGTGGCCTTTCTTAAACAGGCCGCCATCCTCTTTGTGATCGCGGCACAGCTCGAAGCGGTACTTCTGATCCGCATGCGGATATTTTCCCGTATCCAGAGGACTTAAAAACGTCTCAAGAAAACTTGCGTATACTTTTTTCTCCCCCTCGCAGGTCTCAAATATGACCATATCCTCACCGGTTTCCGTGCAGACCGCCATCTCCAGAATCTTATATTTCTTTCCCTTGAAATGGCGGTATATGTCTCCCTTTCTGGGAATTCGTCTCTCCATCCCTGCTTCAATCTCCTTTCTGAACTGATTTCCGGCGTCCGGCAGATTAGTACAGTTTCGCGCTGATCATTTTCGGACGGAAGCCGTTTTTCTCCAGCGCGTCAAGAATCCGGTTCTTGTGCTCTGTACCAAAGGCCTCCATCGTAATTCTCAGCTCCACGGCCGCGTTGCGGTTTGTGCTTACGAACTGGTTATGCTCCAGTTTGATGACGTTGCCCTGCTCATCCGCAATCGTCTTCGCCACCTGCACAAGCTCGCCCGGTTTGTCCGGAAGGAGCACGGATACGGAGAAGATACGGTCTCTCTGAATCAGGCCGTGCTGGACGATCGACGACATGGTAATCACGTCCATGTTTCCTCCGCTTAGCACGCAGACAACTTTCTTTCCCTTTAAGTCGAGCTGCTTTAAGGCAGCCACAGAGAGAAGGCCGGAATTTTCCACGATCATCTTGTGGTTCTCCACCATGTCAAGGAAGGCGCCGATCAGCTCGTCGTCCTCCACGAGAAGCATCTGGTCCACATTTTCCTGCACATAGGGCAGAATCTTATCTCCTACCGCCTTCACCGCCGTGCCGTCGGCAATCGTGTTGGCGCTCTCAAGCTCCACCACTTCGCCTGCCGAGAGGGCCGCCGTCATACTGGCCGCCTCCGCCGGCTCCACACCGACCACTTTGATCTTCGGATTTAACATTTTCGCAAGGGTCGCCACACCCGAGAGCAGACCGCCTCCGCCCACCGGAACAAGAATGTAGTCCACCGTCGGAAGTTCCTGTACGATCTCCATCGCAATCGTTCCCTGCCCGGTCGCCACATCCGTATCGTTGAACGGGTGAACGAAGGTGTATCCCTTCTCCTCAGCCAGTCTGCCCGCATACTCGCATGCATCGTCGTACACATCCCCGTACAGAATCACTTCCGCTCCGTAGCTCTTCGTCCGGTTGACTTTAATCAGCGGCGTAACAGTCGGCATCACAATCACTGCCTTGCAGCCGAATTTCTTCGCCGCAAACGCCACGCCCTGAGCATGGTTTCCGGCGGAGGCCGTGATCAGTCCTCTCTCCCTCTCCTCGTCGGTCAGGGTGCTGATCTTATAATACGCGCCGCGGATCTTGTACGCTCCGGTGTGCTGCATGTTCTCCGGCTTTAAGTACACCTTTCCCCCTGTCATCTCACTCAAATATTCGCTGTGGATCAGTTTTGTGGGGTTGGTTACTTTCTTTACCAGTTCGCTTGCTTCCTCAAACTTTTCTAATGTCATCATGCCTTTCGCCTTCCTTCCTCTGTGCGCCCGGCCTGCACATCTGCGCTCCGGCCGTCCGGCGCTGCTCATGTTTACTCGCCGTCCCCGCCGGGAGTATCCTGATCCGCCTCTTCGCTCTCCCGGTAGAACAGCGCCTTCACAAACTCGTCTGAATCAAATTTCTGCAGGTCGTCAATGGACTCTCCCACACCGATATATTTCACGGGAATCCCCAGTTCCGCCTGGATCGCCACCGCGATTCCGCCTTTTGCGGTGCCGTCCATCTTCGTTAAGATCACGCCCGTAACGTCCGCCGCCTCGTTAAACTCCCTTGCCTGAGCCAGAGCGTTCTGTCCGGTTGTTGCGTCAAGAACGACAAGCGTCTCCCGGAACGCTTCCGGATATTCACGGTCGATAACACGGTTGATCTTCTTTAACTCTTCCATCAGGTTTTTCTTGTTGTGGAGTCTTCCCGCCGTATCGCAGAGAAGCACATCCGCCTTTCTCGCCTTCGCCGCGGCCACCGCGTCAAACACAACAGAGGCAGGATCCGCCCCCTCCTGGCCGCCGATCATATCCACCGATGCCCGGTTGGCCCACTCTTTTAACTGTTCTCCGGCTGCCGCGCGGAACGTGTCCGCCGCCGCGATCACAACCCGTTTTCCCTCGCTTTTAAGCTTTCCGGCAAGTTTTCCTATGGTGGTCGTCTTTCCCACTCCGTTGACTCCGATCACAAAGACGACCGAAGTCCGGTTCTCAAACTCATAAGCCGTCTCCCCGACGTCCATCTGCTCCCGGATGCTGTCGATTAAAAGCTGCCGGCATTCCATCGGTTCTTTGATATGCTGCTCTCTTACCTTTTCCTTTAAGTCATCCAGGATCTCCATTGTGGCGCGCACGCCGAGATCCCCCATGATGAGCGTCTCTTCCAGCTCGTCGTAAAAATCGTCGTCGATCTTCGAAAACCCGTGGAAAATACTGTCCATTCCGGACACGATATTGTCTCTCGTCTTCGTAAGTCCGGAGACGAGACGTTTAAAAAAGCCTTTCTTTTCTTCCATGTTCGCTCCCGCCTTTCTCTCTCCCGTTTTCTGATTCCGCGCTTCCGCTGCTTTCTTTACTTTCTCTGTTTCTGCAGTTTTCCCTGCTTCTGCTGCTTTCTCTGTTTCTGCCGGTCTTCCTGCTTCTTTCGGATCGCTCCCTGTATTTCCGTGACTATTTGTCCAGTTCGCTCTCCAGAAGATCCACAGACACAAGGGTGGAAACGCCCTTCTCCTGCATGGTGATTCCATACAGCCGGTCCGCGGACGCCATCGTCCCTCTTCTGTGGGTGATGACGATAAACTGGGTATTCTTTGTCAGCTTGTGGAGATAGTTTGCAAACCGCCCCACATTGTTATCGTCAAGCGCCGCCTCGATCTCATCCAGAAGACAGAAGGGCGACGGCTTTAAGTTCTGAATCGCAAACAGAAGGGAAATAGCGGTCAGCGCCTTCTCTCCTCCTGAGAGCTGCATCATGTTCTGAAGCTTCTTGCCCGGGGGCTGCGCGATAATCCGGATGCCCGCCTCAAGGATGTCCTCATCCTCCATCAGCTCAAGGGTACCCTTTCCGCCGCCGAAAAGTTCCCGGAACACGACGTTGAATTCCTTTGCAATTCTGGCAAACTGTTCAGAGAACTGCTTTCGCATGGCAGCGTCCAGCTCGTCGATAATCTGGACAAGCGAAGCCTCCGCCTCCACCAGATCGTCGTGCTGGTTTTTGAGAAATTCGTACCGCTCGGACACGCTTTTGTAGTCCTCGATGGCGTTTACGTTTACCGTGCCCAGTTTACGGATCTCGTTTTTCAGTTCCTGGATCCGCCGCTTCATCACCGAGAGGTCCGTCAGGTTGTGATCTCTGAGCTCCAGGGCCCGGTTGTAGGTGAGCTCGTACTCCTCCCACATGTAATTGATCTGCTTTTCCGAGGCTTCTTCGTAGGATTCTTTCTGGCTGTTCAGGCGGAAGCACTCTTTGTCCAGGGCGGAGATATGCTTTGAGAGTTCCTCCCGCATTCCGAGGAAGTCTCTGTTTTTCTGATTCAGCTCATCCCTTCTGGCCGTCTGCTGTGCGATCTCTTTTCCGATCTCGTCGTACAGCTCTTTTGAATCCTCGATTGTTCCGCGCAGTTCGCGGATCTTCTCTTCTTTCTCAAGTATCTCCTGGGACGCGCTGTCCTTATTCACATCCAGTTCTTTCTGCTCGGCCTCGAACTTTTCGATCTCGTCGGTGATTCGCCCCAGATTTTCGGAGATGAACGCGTCCTGCTGCTCCAGGCTTGCAAGGGCCAGGTGAACGTTCTCTGAACGCTTCATCTGAGCACTTTCTTCCTCCCTTGCCTCCTCCAAAGCGCGCTGAAGCGTCTCTGTCCTTTCATTGATCTCCTTTTCCAGCTGCTCGGAAGTCTCCAGTTCCATCTGGATGGACTCCTCGTTGTCCGCGATCTCTCGCAACTGTCTGTCAAGCTCTGCCTGTTCGTTTACATATCCTCCGCAGCGCTCTTTCGCCTCTTTCATCCGGATCTGTGTCTGCTCCACATTCATGCGGACCGTATTCTCCTGGACGGAGGCCTTCCGCAGATCCTGCTGGATCCCGTCGATCGCCGCGTAACAGGCAGCCCGGGCGCTCTTTGTCTCTGATACGCTCTGCTCCATCGCATCCATGTCCGCCTTTAACATGGACACGGTCTTTTCAAATTCCTCAATCTCCCTGCGCCTGCTGAGAAGATTGCTTGAGTTTTTAAAGGCGCCTCCGGTCATGGAACCGCCGGGGTTAATCAGCTCTCCCTCCAGTGTCACAAGCCGGAGCGACTGGGCGTACTTTCTCGCGATGGCGATTCCGTCGTCGATTGTGCGCACGACGATCGTCCGCCCCAGAAGCTGGTCCGCAAGGCCCTCAAACCGCTTTTCCACATGGACAAGCGTGTTTGCAAGGCCGATGACTCCGGGTTCTCTGAGCGCCTCCGGATTCCGGATGCCGCCTCCGGACCGCATGCTCGTAAGTGGAAGGAAGGTTGCCCTTCCGAATTTGTTCTTCTTCAGGAAGGCGATCATCCTCTTGGCCGTCTCCTCGTTGTCTGTGACGATATTCTGGATGCTTCCGCCGAGAGCGGTCTCAATGGCGATCTCGTACTCCTTATCCACCTTGATGATATCCGCCACAACGCCGATGAGGCCCTTCTCTCTCTCTTTGTTGGCCATCACGCGGCGGATGCTGTTGCCGTATCCGTCATACCGCTCTGTAATATTTTTCAGAGATTCCAGCCTGGAGGATTCTCTGTGGTACGCGGTCTGTCCGATCCGCAGTTTCTCCTGCCGGTCGTTTAACTCTTTCTGGAGGGCGGAAATTTTCTGTTCGTTCTCCTCGATCTGCGCGTTGAAATTCCGGATCGTCTCCCGCACATTTTCAAGCTCACCTTCATACTCTGCAAGATGTTCCTCCTGCTTCTTCGCCTCGGCCGATACTTCCAGTATATTTCTCGAGAGAACCGCCTTTCTCGCGGCGATCTGCTCTCTTGTCGTGTCGTAGTGCTGGATCTTTGCGGTTGTAGAAGCCCGGTTTCCGAGAAGGCTCATAAGCTCCTGCTTTGCGCTCTCGATTCCCGCAGTATGTTCCGCGATCCTGCTCTGGACTTCAATGAGCTCATTTCGCGCCTGCGCATCCTGGCCGGAAGCCTCTTTTAACTTTTCCCTGACTTCTTCCCGCTCCCGCTCAAGAGACCGTTTCTGATCTTCCCGGGTCTCGATCTCCGCCCGGATCACATTGGAGCGGTTGTCATAGTGCTCGTCGTTCATCCTGGCCGTGTTGATCTGCTCTTTGAGCACGTTGATCTGGCCTTCCAGCTGCTGTTTTAAAAGGTTCGTCTCGTTGAGCTGGTTTTTCGCCGTCTCAATGGCGAGATCGATCTCCTCGACTTCGCCCTCGATCTTCTCGTACTCGGCCTTCATGGCATCGTATTTTTCGTTTGACTCCTGCATTTCAGCGGAGGTCAGTTCATACTTTCCCTCCACCTCCCGGATTCTCTCCCGGAGTCTCTCCTCCTCGAGAAGGAACATATTGATGTCAAATGTTTTTAACTCTTCCTTTTTCTTCAGATACTCCCTTGCCGTCTCGGACTGTCTCTCGAGCGGTCCGAGCTGCTTTTCAAGCTCCTTTAAAATATCGTTGACACGGGTTAAATTCAGCCGCTCCTCCTCGAGCTTCTTAATCGAAAGGTTTTTTCTTCTCTTGTATTTTACAATTCCCGCGGCTTCATCAAAGAGTTCTCTTCTCTCTTCCGGTTTGCCGCTTAAGATCCGGTCGATCTGTCCCTGTCCGATGATGGAATACCCTTCTTTTCCGATTCCGGTGTCGTAGAACATCTCGTTGATGTCCTTTAACCGGCACGCGGTTCCGTTGATCAGGTACTCGCTCTCCCCGGACCGGTACAGTTTTCTCGTCACCGTCACCTCGCCGTAATCCACAGGGAGCTGATGGTCCGAATTGTCGAGGGTGATGGCCACCGAGGCGTAGCTTAATGGGCGCCGGTTCTCTGTGCCCGAGAAAATGACGTCCTGCATGGTGCCGCCTCTTAACTGCTTCACGCGCTGCTCTCCGAGCACCCATCTGACAGCGTCCGCCACATTACTCTTTCCGCTTCCGTTCGGCCCTACAATTCCGGTGATCCCGTTGTGAAAGTCAAACCTGATCTTGTTCGCAAAGGACTTAAAGCCCTGCACCTCGATATTTTTTAAGTACATATAACACCTGCTTTACCTTTGTTTCCGAAGTTTCAGTATGGCTTCATATGCCGCCTGCTGCTCCGCTGCTTTCTTGGAGCGCCCTCTGCCCTCTCCGAAAGACTTTCCGCCGATTCTCACTTCCACAAAGAAGGACTTGCTGTGATCCGGTCCTTCCTCGCGTATCAGCCCGTAGGAGATCTCCCCGCTCTTCTGAGCCTGCACCATCTCCTGAAGGATCGTTTTACTATCATAAAAGAGCTTCTTGTCCTCCAGATCCGTCAGAACAAACCGATGGATAAACTCTTTTGCACTAGTAAAACCACCATCCAGGTAAACCGCCCCGATCAGCGCTTCCAGCGCATCTGACGTGACGGAATCCCGCAGCCTGCCGCCTGTCGCCTCCTCGCCTTTTCCGAGCAGGAGGTAATTCCCCAGGCCGATGTCCCTTGCGCACATGGCCAGCGACGGCTCACAGACCATACTTGCCCTCGTCTTTGTCAGCTCACCCTCCGGCATATGCGGGGACTCCCTGAAAAGGAACTCGCTGGAGATCAGCTCCAGCACCGCGTCTCCGAGAAATTCCAGCCTCTCGTTGCACTCGTATTTGGGCAGATTTTTTTCGTTCGTGTATGAACTGTGCATCATGGCGCGTTCAAGCAGGGAAAAATCTCTGAACGTATAGCCGATACGCGCCTCCAGTTCCTTAAGTTTCTCTGTCATATCCGTCTTTCCTTTTTGTTTTTCCATATTTTCCCCTGTAAAAGGAAAAAGCCCACAGGGGCTTTTTCCTTTGTTTCTGATCTATTCCACTGCTTTTTTGTTCTGAATCTGCTCTACGGCATCCTGAACCGTAACAATTTTCTCAGCTTCCTCGTTGTCAATCTCGATATCAAATTCCTCCTCGATTCCCATAATGATCTGGAAAATGTCAAGCGAATCAGCTCCGAGATCGTCGACGAATGTCGTCTCCGGCTGGATCTCCTCTTTCTGCACATTGAGAACATCCGCAATAATGTCCTGAAGTTTTTCGAATTCCATAATCAAATCCTCCTTACTTTACTCACTTTCTTTGCTTTCTTCATGCGTCTTCTGTATAGCTGCCTTTATCTTCTCATTGATCTTCTGCTCTTTGAATGTGACGCACTGGATAATGGAATTGCACACTTCTCTGGAAGTCGAACTTCCGTGTGTCTTGACTACGAGGCCATTGAGTCCGAGCAGCGGAGCGCCGCCGTGTTCGCTGGCGTCAAAGTCCTTCAGTGTCGCTTTGAGTGCCGGTTTTACAAGAAGGGCGCCGACCTTGCTTCTGAGGTCTGACATCATTCCCTGTTTCACTTTTTTCATCAGGGCGCCGCCGACACCTTCGTAGAGTTTGAGGATCACATTCCCCACAAATGCTTCGCACACGATCACATCCACATTTCCGTAGGGAATCTCCCGGGCTTCCACACTTCCGACAAAATTGATATCCGGACATGCCTTCAGAAGCGGGAACGTCTCTTTCACAAGGGCGTTTCCCTTCTCTTCCTCCGCTCCGATATTGACGATTCCGACTGTTGGATTCTTCTTTCCGATGACGCTCTCCATATAGATGGATCCCATCTTCGCAAACTGGACGAGATGAGAGGGACGGGCGTCCACATTGGCTCCGCAGTCGATCAGAAGCGACACGCCTTTAAGCGTAGGCAGAAGCGGCGCAAGGGGCGGTCTCTCCACTCCTTTGATCCTTCCGACAAGCACCTGGCCTCCCACGAGAACAGCTCCTGTGCTTCCCGCGGATACAAAGGCATCAGCCTCACCGTTTTTCACCATCTTCATAGCAACGACAATGGACGAATCTTTCTTCGCGCGTATCGCCTTCACCGGCGGCTCCGCTGTCTCGATCACTTCCGTCGCGCCCACGATTCTGATCTGCTCCTCAGGGTACGTGTACTGACTCAGTTCCTTCTTTAACACTTCCTCCTGTCCTGTCAGCAGAATCTGAATGTCTTTTCTCTGCTGTACCGCCTCTACCGCGCCCTTTACAATCTCGCGGGGAGCGTTGTCCCCTCCCATCGCATCAAGGGCGACTCTCGTCATATCAGACATTTATCTTCCTCCTAACACTACTGAAAACATTCTACTGGAAAACAATATAAAAATCAATAAAAAAAGACGTAAAACACAAAGTTTTTACGCCTCCTTTAATGGTCTCAATTAGTCAACTGAAACGATCTCACGCTTGTTGTATGCGCCGCAGGCTTTGCATACACGGTGAGGCATCATAAGTGCGCCGCACTTGCTGCATTTCACAAGATTCGGAGCGCTCATCTTCCAGTTTGCTCTTCTCTTATCTCTTCTTGCCTTTGAAGATTTATTCTTTGGACAGATTGACACAGGTTACACCTCCTTAAAATTCTTAAATAAGTCACGGACAACTGACATTCTTGGATCAAGTCCCGGATCTTCACAGTCACAGGACCCTGTGTTCAGGTTTCTGCCGCAGACTCTGCACAGGCCTTTGCAGTCTTCTCTGCAGAGTACCTTTTCAGGCCATGCCGAAAGGATCTCGCCATACAGCATCCTGTCCACGTCAAGATGATATCCGTCGATAAAGTTTGATTCATCCAGCTCCTCAGTCAGTTCTGCGTCGGAGAGACCTGCGTCCACGTGCCTGACAACGTCCAGATCGAATTTCTCTCTCACGTCCTCCAGGCATCTGTCACAGGGGATCATCACCGTGAGGGACGTCTCTGCCCGGATGAGCAGTTCCTTTCCCCTGACGTGTTCTACCCTGACACGGACCGGCTCGCTCTCAATGACCGGATATGCCCCGGACTTTGTCCGGATCTCCTCCATCGTAAACGGCACAGTCTCTTCAACCGTCTTGTGCTGGTCTGACAAAGCGTCTGATAGGTTAATTAACATAGTTACTTACTCCTATTCATACCTAGACTATTATATCATGTAAATTACGTTTGTCAACCACAAAAATGACAAGTTATAAAAGACGGACAGGTCCGCCCCGTCTCCGGGGTTTCCCTGTCCTGTCCGAATCCCGTATTTCGTCAAAAGACACATTCTGCCTTTTTGCAGAACCGCCGCCGGCTATTTTACAAGCGCCAGTGTCTCTCTTGCGATTGCCAGCTCCTCGTTGGTCGGAATGACAAACACTCTTACCTTTGATCCCGGTTTTGTGATCTCTTTCAGAGTTCCTCTCAGGCCGTCATTTACTTCCTTGTCGAAGTCTACGCCGAGATAGCCGAGATAGCCGCACACCTGCTCTCTCACATAGTCGTCGTTCTCGCCGATTCCCGCTGTGAACACAATATCATCCACACCGTTCATGGCTGCGGCGTAGGAACCGATATATTTTGCAACTCTATAGGAGAACACATCCATCGCAACCTTTGCCTTCGGATCTCCCTCGTTCATCGCATCCGTCAGATCACGGAAGTCACTGGAGAGTCCGCCGGAAATTCCGAACACACCGGATTTTTTGTTGAGAACATTCATCACGCCCGCGATGTCAAGTCCTTCTTTTTCTGCGATAAATTCCATGATCGCCGGGTCAATATCTCCGGAACGTGTTCCCATCACAAGTCCTTCGAGAGGAGTAAGTCCCATGGATGTATCTACTGATTTTCCATTCAGAATCGCAGATACGCTGGATCCGTTTCCGAGATGGCAGACAATCGTCTTCAGATCCTCATAAGGTCTTCCCATCACTTCAGCCGCTTTCTTTGACACGTAGCTGTGGCTTGTGCCGTGGAATCCGTAGCGTCTCACTTTATATTTCTCATAATACTCATACGGAAGTCCGTACATATATGCCTTCTCCGGCATTGTCTGATGGAACGCTGTATCGAACACTGCCACCATCGGTGTTCCCGGCATCAGCTTCTCGCACGCGTCCACGCCGATTAAGTTGGCCGGATTGTGAAGCGGAGCAAGCTCGTTGCACTCTTCGATGGCTTTTTTCACCTCGTCGTTGATGATCACAGATGAGGAGAACTTCTCGCCGCCGTGTACAACGCGGTGTCCGACAGCGCCGATCTCATCCAGGCTCTTCACAACACCTGTCTCCGGGTTTGTCAGCGCCTCGATAACAAACTGGATCGCCTCTGTGTGTGTCGGCATCGGCTTATCGGATTTCTCCTTCTCGCCGCCCTCCGGCTGATATGTCAGACGTCCGTCGATTCCGATTCTCTCACAGATTCCCTTTGCAAGCACTTCTTCGGACTCTGCATTGATCAGCTGAAACTTCAGTGAAGAACTTCCGCAGTTGATTACTAATACATTCATTTTCTTTCCTCCCGATTACTTCAATAATACCCGCGCGGGGAAAACCTCTCTCACCCGCCCTGGATTTTCTACATTGCCTGTGCCTGAACCGCAGTAATTGCGACAACACCTACAATATCTTCTGCGCTGCATCCTCTGGACAGGTCATTGACCGGAGCCGCGATTCCCTGTGTGAGCGGTCCGTACGCCTCGGCTTTTCCGAGTCTCTGAACGAGTTTGTATCCGATATTTCCCGCATCCAGATCCGGGAAGATGAGTACGTTAGCATGTCCCGCAACTTCGCTGCCCGGAGCCTTGGAAGCTCCTACTTCAGGAACGATTGCCGCGTCAAGCTGAAGCTCTCCGTCCAGTTTCAGTTCCGGAGCAAGCTCGTGCGCGATCTTTGTCGCCTCTACGACCTTGTCCACATCCGCATGCTTTGCGCTTCCTTTTGTGGAGTGGGACAGCATGGCCACGATCGGCTCCTTTCCTGTCAGTATACGGAAGGAGTCTGCAGAGGAGATAGCGATATTCGCCAGTTTCTCCGGATCCGGATTCTGCTCCAGTCCCGCATCACCGAAGATAAATGTTCCGTTTGCCCCCATATCGCAGTCCGGAACTACCATCAGGAAGAAAGCGGATACAAGTTTGGTTCCCGGTTTCGTCTTCAGGATCTGAAGGCACGGACGAAGCGTGTCCGCTGTAGAGTGGCATGCGCCGGATACCATACCGTCTGCGTCTCCCATCTTCACCATCATAACACCGTAATACAGGTAATTGTTCAGAAGCAGTTCTCTCGCCTGTTCCTCTGTCATGCCTTTCTTCTGTCTGAGCTCCACGAGTTTCGCGATGTAGCTCTCTGTCTTCTCGTTTTTCGCAGGGTCGACGATCACTGCGCCGGAGATGTCATATGTACCTTTGTTCTTCGCAACCTCTTCCTCACTTCCGACAAGGATAAGATCCGCGATTCCCTCTTTTAAAACTGCTTCCGCAGCTTTGTAAGTTCTTTCGTCCTCTGTCTCGGGAAGAACAATTGTCTTTCTGTCAGCCTTTGCCCTTGCCTTGATTTCATCAATAAATCCCATGTCAAATAAGCCATCCTTTCTTATTTCTAATCACATAGGTTTATTATAATGCAAAGTTTTTTTGTATACAAGGGATTGCTTTGCATTTTATGTGCATTTTTAAGTACAATCCCCCAAAATCCGGCATATTCCGGCCGCTCATTTGTGACAAATTTAACAATCTCACAGATTGAAAAATACAGTGACAATGTTAAAATACACAAGAATCGTACATGTGTCGAGTATCGTCGTGATCAGCGGCGCCGCCATAATGGCAGGGTCGAGCCCGATCTTTTTCGCCAGCAGCGGAAGGATGCACCCGATGCATTTTGCCATGAGAACGACAGCGATCATCGTAATGCCAAGCGCGGCCGCCAGCATCACATTCCAGTCGTACATCAGGCAGATCCGGATTCCGTTGACAACCGCCAGAAGGAAACCGACGATAAGCGCCACTCTTATCTCTTTGAAAATGACGCGGAAAACATCCGAAAACTCAATCTCTCCCACAGCAAGTCCGCGGATCATAAGCGTCGAGCTCTGGGATCCGCAGTTTCCGCCTGTTCCCATGAGCATCGGGATAAAGGTGATCAGGACCGGCATCACGGCCATGGCATTCTCATAGTAGCCGAGGATCTCCCCGCTTATGGTCGCCGAGAGCATCATGAGCATCAGCCACGGTGTACGGTTTCTCACCTGCCGAAGCACCGACGTCTCAAAGTAGGAATCCTCATTGGGGCTGACACCTGCCATGATACTGATATCTTCCGTCGTCTCATCCTGCAGGACAAGCATGGCATCGTCTACTGTGACAATTCCGACAAGACAGTCTTCATGGTCGATAATGGGAATGGCAATGAGGCCGTATTTATTAATCATCTTTGCCACATACTCCTGATCGTCCAGTGTACGCGCATAGAGAACATTGTCGTCCATGATCTCTTCAATCATCCTCGACTCTCCGGCCGTCAGCAGGTCTTTTACATCCACCATGCCGATGAGTTTCTTTTTCTCCGTCACATAGCATGTGTAGATTGTCTCCCTGTTGATTCCAACCTGCCGGATTTTGAGAATCGCTTCAGCCACGGTCATCTCTTTGCGCAGACTGATGTATTCCACATTCATAATGCTGCCCGCGCTGTCCTCGGGATACTGAAGAAGCGCGTTGATCTTCTGCCTTGTTTCCTCGTCCGTTACCATCAGAAGCCTGTCCACAACATTGGCCGGCATCTCCTCAAGGACATCCACGGTATCGTCCACATACATTTCGTCCATGACTTCTTCCAGCTCAGAGTCTGTCAGGGCATTGATCAGATCCTCTCGCATGTCGCTGTTCATATCCGTAAACACTTCCGCGGCTTCTTCCTTTGCAAGCAGACGGAATACGAGCGTGCGCTGCTTTTTGTCCAGCTCCTCAAAGGCATCCACAATGTCGACAGGATGCATGGATTCCAGTTCTTCCTTCAGCTGTTTAAAGTCGTGTGCTTCGAGCAGATAAATGATCTGTTCTGTGTTCATCCTGTCTTTGTGTTCCATGCCATCACCCTCTTCATAGATTGCCGTCAGACGCGGCTATTATATCTGAACTTAACATTTTTTAGTGTTTTATTAACATCTTTTTATAGTATAATATGTGAGAAAATGATATACAAGGAGATTTTCCATGAAAATTACCGGACTCATAGCTGAATATAACCCGTTCCACAATGGACACCTCTATCACATTCAGGAGGCGAAACGCATCACCGGGGCCGACGCGGCCATCGTCGTCATGAGCGGCGACTATGTCCAGCGCGGGGTTCCCGCCGTCATGCCGAAGCGCCTGCGTACCGAGATGGCTTTAAAATGCGGAGCTGCCGCAGTCTTTGAACTGCCGGTCTGCTATGCCACCGGAAGCGCGGAATACTTTGCGCTGGGCGCGGTATCCCTTCTCCATGCGCTGGGCATTGTAGACTCCATCTGCTTTGGAAGCGAATGCAATGATCTCCCGGCCATGGCGGAGATCGCCCGCATTCTGAAAGAAGAGCCGGAAGAATACCGCGCGCTGCTGCGGGGCTTTTTAAAACAGGGGATCTCCTATCCTTTGGCAAGATGCCGGGCACTGGGAGAATATACCGGATCCGCAAAATATGCCGACATTATGAAGGAACCAAACAACATCCTCGGCATTGAGTATCTGAAGGCTTTAAAAGAGCTGAACAGCCCGGTTCGTCCGTACACAATCCGAAGAAAGGGAGCCGGGTACCACGATACTTCTCTCGTGCAGGGGCAGTTCAGCTCTGCCTCCGCTATCCGCTCTCTGCTCGCATACTCAGGCGCAGCCTTTCAGACGGAACAGAGAGGCGGCACGTTTGAGGATAACTCTTTCGGGGGATTTTTAAGCGAACTTGAGGGACAGGTGCCGGACAGCTGTCTCGCTCTGCTAAAAGACTATCACCGGGTACAGTATCCTGTTTACCAGAATGATTTCTCCCTGATTTTGAAGTACAAGCTTCTGAACAAGACGCCGGAAAGCCTCACCCGGTACGCGGATGTGTCGGAGGATCTGGCGAATCGTATCTGCGCAAAACTCAACGACTTTTTCAATTACCGGCAGTTCAGCGAGCTTTTGAAGACCCGGGAGACGACCCGGACGCGCATCGACCGGGCGCTTCTTCACATCATGCTCGGCACGAAGAAGGACGACATGGAAGAATATATGGCGAACGGATATCACTACTACGCAAGGCTTTTGGGAGTCAGAAAGGACCGGCAGAAAATTCTGGCGCAGATTGCAAAGACAAGCTCTCTTCCTCTTCTGATCCGGCTCTCCGAGAGCGGGGATCTTCCCGCAACCGGGCGTAAAATGCTGACAAACGATATCCTTGCCTCCAACCTGTACACCTCCGTTGTGACAGACAAATATAAGACCGCATTTCAGAATGAATATAAACAGGCGGTTATGAAAGTGTGAGGGGGATTTGTCGAGGAGGAAACAAATACGTATCCGCCGGGGAGAGGGGGTTGTTTTCACCCGCGCTTTCACTCGGAACGCAGCGCAGCGGTACATAGGCGCGCAAAGAACGCGCGCCAAGTGCCGGCGCTGCTCTACGGGGTTCAAACACCCCCCTCTCCCCGGCTGGTCGCATCCGTTCACCTCGAAAATCTCATTAAAAAACCATAGAAAAGACAAGAACCTTAATCGAGATTTTTTACGACTGTTAACTTTGGATATGTGAAAATACACCATTTCAGAAGAAGTGCCGGGACAAAACGCCCGGCTTTTTTATGATACCCGTTTCCTGCTTTTAACAAAAACAATAACAGTTGATATACCAGTAGCAATACCGAATATATAAAACACTGTTCCTCTGGTATTATACTTTTCATCTTCTGGGTTTAACAAACATAAAAAAGCCATACCCGAGAAACAAGTAGATTCTATTACTACATGTTTTCGAATATGGCTTTATTTTTTAATGAAACCCTCTGCCTTTCACAGTCTGAAAAGCATCTTCTCCCAACTTTTCTGCTTTCATGCAGATTCTCGCGGGGTAAGTAGATGCGTCCAGCCGAAAGGGGGATGCTGGTTGAACCCCGTAAAGCAGCACCGGCACTTGGTGCGCGTCCTTTGCGCACCTATGTACCGCTGTGCTGCGTCCCGAACGAGAGTGTGGGTGAAACCAGCATTTCCCCTTTCGGCGGAAGTATTCATTCACACCTCCCGCCAGATCCGCACTTACAGTCTTTTCGCGATCGCCTTGATAAACTCTTCGCTGTTTAACACTGTCGGGTTCTCAATCGTCGTAATCAGGGCAAGATCCTTTGTCATCTCTCCCGCCTCAATCGTATCAATGGTCGCCTTCTCCAGTCTGTCAGCGAACTCCATCAGTTCCTTATTTCCGTCCAGCTCTCCTCTCTTTCTGAGAGCGCCTGTCCACGCGAAGATCGTTGCCACAGAGTTTGTGGATGTCTCCTCGCCCTTTAAGTGCTTGTAGTAGTGACGCTGCACGGTTCCGTGTGCCGCCTCGTACTCGTAATATCCCTCCGGGGAAACGAGAACAGATGTCATCATGGCAAGGGAGCCGAACGCGGAGGATACCATATCGCTCATCACGTCGCCGTCGTAGTTCTTGCATGCCCAGATGTAACCGCCCTCGGATTTCATCACACGGGCAACTGCGTCGTCGATCAGCGTATAGAAGTACTCGATTCCTGCCTCTTTGAATTTCTCCGCATACTCTGCGTCAAAGATCTCCTGGAAGATATCCTTGAATGTGTGGTCATACTTTTTGGAGATCGTATCCTTTGTGGCGAACCAGAGATCCTGCTTTGTGTCAAGCGCATAGGTAAAGCAGCTTCTCGCAAAGCTTTCGATGGATTTGCTTAAGTTGTGTGTTCCCTGAACGATTCCCGGGCCGTCGAATGTATGTACAAGCTCTTTTGTCTGGCTTCCGTCCTCAGCCGTGTACACAAGCTCTACCTTTCCTGCTGCCGGGATCTTCATCTCAACGCCTCTGTACACATCGCCGTAGGCATGTCTTGCGATTGTGATGGGCTTTTTCCAGTTTTTCACGCAGGGCTCGATCCCTTTCACCACGATCGGCGCGCGGAATACGGTTCCGTCAAGGATGGCACGGATCGTTCCGTTGGGGCTCTTCCACATCTCTTTTAAGTCATACTCTTCCATACGGGCTGCATTCGGTGTGATTGTAGCGCATTTCACAGCGACTTTGTATTTCTTTGTCGCCATGGCAGAGTCCACGGTAACCTGATCGTTTGTCTCGTTTCTGTGCTCGAGACCGAGGTCATAATACTCTGTCTTTAAATCAATATAAGGAAGGAGAAGATCGTCCTTGATCATCTTCCAGAGGATTCTTGTCATCTCGTCTCCGTCCATCTCCACAATCGGTGTCGTCATCCTGATTTTTTCCATCTTTGCTGTACCTCCTGCTTTCACTGTCTTTTTTCTGCTTCCTGATTCTTCTTTTTCTTTCCTGATTTCTGATCTTTCAGGTTCTTCCTTTTCTCTTCCGGATCTTTCAGGTTCTTCCTTTTTCCTTTTTCTCCGGTCCGATGTTATTTCCCGAACCTGTCCTCCGGCATGTTTACTCCGGAGTTCTCTGAAATCCCTGCTTCTTCAGATTTTCCATCACGTGCAGAATATGCTCGTTGGCAAGCTGCTCCGCCATATCGGCGTCCCGCTCTTTCACGGCTCTTAAGATCTGCCTGTGCTCGCGGATCGATTTTCTCGCCCGCTCCTCCGAGACAATGGACGATCTTCTCGCCATCTGCACATAGTTGTGGAAGTCTGTGAGAACTCTGCTTAAAATGCGGCTTCCTGACGCCTCGTAGAGGATGGCGTGAAACCTGGAATCAAGCGCCGCCACCTGCTCCGCGTTAAACCCGCTCTCTCTGTTCATCTGAAATTCAGAGAGAAGGAGCGTCTCTTCCAGTTCATCCAGCTGCTCCTGGGTGATATGCTCTGTCGCCCATCCGGCGCAGAGTCCTTCGAGCATGGACCGGATCACGTAAATATCCCAGATATCTTTGTTCGAGATCCCTGTCACATACGCACCCCGGTTCGGAATAATGGTGACGAGTCCTTCCAGCTCAAGCTGGCGAAGCGCCTCCCTCACCGGTGTGCGGCTCACACCCAGTTCTTTTCCGATGGTATTCTCCCGAAGTTCGTCGTTTTCTCTGTATTTTCCGTTCAGTATGTCCTCACGGATTTTCTGAAAGACACGTCCTCCGAGGGAATGATCCTGATATTCTTCCATATTGGAGACCTCCCGGTTACAATGTCATATGCAGTTCTTTACACACACTGTCTATTTTGTCAACTAATTCCTCATCTGTCAAGACCGTAACGCGCCCGTCTTCGTATTCTTTGTCAACCCACTCTTTGATCCTCTTCACCAGTTCCGAGTTTTTATCGACCTGTCTCTCTCCGGACAGTTTGTAGTATGCGTTAATCCAGTATGCGATCCCCGCAGCGCCGGACGTGTTTGAGACAGATACAAGGGCCGGACGGTTTAAAAACTTTTCCGTATCAAAGATATTGTAGATCTCCTCGTTTTTCAGCATTCCGTCCGCGTGGATTCCCGCTCTCGTCACATTAAAATTCTTTCCCACAAAAGGCGTCCTTGACGGAATGTGATAGCCGATCTCTTTCTCGTAATACTCTGCCAGCTCCGTGATCACGGTTGTGTCCATCCCGTCCAGCGTGCCGCGCAGCTGCGCGTACTCGAAGACCATCGCCTCAAGCGGGGTGTTTCCGGTGCGCTCACCGATTCCGAACAGAGAGCAGTTTACGCCGCACGCCCCGTACAGCCAGGCTGTCGTAGAATTGTTGACCGCTTTGTAGAAGTCATTGTGTCCGTGGAACTCGATCAGCTCGCTGGGAACACCGGCATGCGTCATCAGGCCGTAGATAATACCCGGTATGGATCTTGGGATCACAGCTCCCGGGAAGTTCACACCGTACCCCATCGTATCGCAGACGCGGATTTTCACCGGGATTCCGTACTCTTCCATCAGCTTCATCAGCTCCAGGCAGAAAGGGATAACAAACCCGTAAATATCGGACCGGGTGATATCTTCAAGATGGCATCTCGGACGGACTCCCGTCTCCATACACTCTCTGACAACAGAAAGGTAGTGATCCAGCGCCTGTCTGCGGGTCATTTTCAGTTTATAGAAAATATGATAATCGGAGCAGCTTACGAGGATTCCCGTCTCCTTTAAGCCGATCTCTTTTACCAGTTCAAAATCCTTTTTGCTCGCCCGGATCCAGCTCGTCACTTCCGGAAACTCATATCCTTTCTCAAGGCAGCGGTACACTGCGTCCCTGTCCTTTTTGCTGTACAGGAAGAACTCACTCTGCCGGATCTTTCCGTTGGGGCCTCCGAGACGGTGCAGATAATCATAGATCGTCACGATCTGATCCGTCGTGTACGGAGCCCGTGACTGCTGCCCGTCGCGGAACGTCGTGTCCGTGATCCAGATCTCATCCGGCATATGGTGGGGGACAATCCTGTCGTTGAATGCGATCTTCGGTATCTCATCGTACCGGAACAGATTGCGGAACACATTGGGGGTTTCCACATCTGCGAGCTGATACATATGCTCTTCCAGTTCCAGGAGATTTGTGTGTCTGTTTAAATATACTTTTCTTTCTTCCAACTTCGTGTTTCCTCCTTGTGCTCTCCCGCCGTCCAGTCTGAGGATCACAGCTCTCCGGCACGGATTTTGTATTTTTGTATAATTGTATACATTTATACAAATTTTGTCAATCCTGAAAATGTATCTATTTTCGAACATCCTTCCCCGGACTTTCACCCGCCGTCGCTGGCACAAACAGGCAAAAAGTCAAAAAAATGCTGCCGCATCCGCGATTTGAAAATCACAGATGCGGCAGCAAGAAATCTGCACTCAATAATATTCCGGTATTACCGGATCACACGCACTTTTAATACGCCGTCGATGGAGGAGAGCCGCTCCTCAAGCTCTGCGGACACATCCGTGTCCACGTCGATCATCGTGTACGCATACTCTTTCCTGCTCTTGTTTGTCATCAGAGCAATATTCATATTCTTATCGGCCAGAAGCCCTGTAAACTGTCCGAGCATGTTCGGGATATTTCTGTGGAGAATGGTAATTCTCTCTCCCTCGCCCTTTTCACCCATGTTGCAGTCCGGATAATTGACAGAATGGGTAATGTTTCCATTCTCAAGGAAATCCCTTAACTCTGCGGCAGCCATCTGCGCGCAGTTGTCCTCGGACTCCTCTGTGGATGCTCCGAGGTGCGGAATCACGATGGCGCCTTTCACGCCGACGATCTCCTTTGTCGGGAAATCCGTCACATAGCAGCGCACTTTTCCGGATACGAGGGCGTCCACGATGTCCTCCTGGTTGACAAGCACGTCTCTTGCAAGGTTTAAGATAACAACGCCGTCCTTCATCAGACTGATGGCGTGTTTGTTGATCATCCCTTTTGTGTCCTCGAGAGCGGGAACATGAACCGTGATGTAATCGCACTCTTTGTACAGTTCATCCACTGTCTTCGCGTGATGGATGTTGCGGGAAAGTCTCCATGCGGAATCAACGGATACATACGGGTCATATCCGTACACATCCATTCCCAGATGAACCGCCGCGTTCGCCACAAGCACACCGATGGCTCCAAGACCGATCACGCCCAGCTTCTTTCCCTGAAGCTCTGTTCCGGCAAATGCCTTTTTCTTTTTCTCCGTAATCTTGGCAATATCGCCGTCCTCTTCATACTCCTGCACCCAGTTGATGCCGCCGATGATATCTCTCGCCGCGAGAAGCATTCCGGCGATGGCGAGTTCCTTTACGCCGTTGGCATTGGCGCCCGGCGTGTTGAACACGACAATCCCCTCGTCCGCGCAGCGGTCCAGAGGGATATTGTTTACTCCCGCTCCCGCGCGCGCGATCGCTTTTAAGTTCTTCCCGAATTCCATGTCATGCATTTTGGCGCTGCGCACAAGGATCGCATCCGCTTCTGCCGCGTCTTCCGTTTTCACATAATTTTCGTCCAGCTGATCCAGTCCCACCTGTGAGATCGGATTGAGGCAATGATATTTATACATTTTACAGATTCTCCTCTTCAAACTTTTTCATAAAATCAACAAGCGCCACAACGCCCTCGTACGGCATTGCATTGTAGATGCTCGCGCGCATTCCGCCCACGGTTCTGTGTCCCTTTAAGTTCTCAAGTCCTGCTGCCTTCGCCTCTTTGACGAATTTCGCATCCAGGTCCGCATCACCTGTGACAAACGGCACGTTCATAAGCGATCTGTCTTTCGCCACAACAGTACCCTTGAACAGCCTGCTCTGGTCAAGATAGTCGTAGAGCACTTTCGCCTTTTTCTCGTTTCTTTCTTTCATCGCTTCCAGGCCGCCCTGTTTCTTGATCCACTGGAACACTTTGCCGCAGATATAGATGCCGTATGCCGGCGGCGTGTTGTACAGTGATTTTGCGTCCGCATGCGTCTTGTATGTAAGCATGGTCGGCGTTCCCGGAAGGACATCCTCTGTGATCAGATCCTCGCGGATAATCACAATAACCACGCCTGCAGGTCCGATATTTTTCTGAACGCCGCCGTAGATGATTCCGTATTTTGTCACATCCACCGGCTCGGACAGGAAGCAGGAAGACACGTCAGCTACCAGTGTTTTTCCTTTTGTGTTCGGAAGCTCTTTAAACTTCGTCCCGTAGATCGTGTTGTTCTCGCAGATATATACATAATCCGCGTCCTCGGACACCGGAAGATCGGAACAGTCCGGAATGTAGGAGAATGTCTTATCCTCGGAAGACGCGATCCGGTTTACCTTTCCGTACTTTTCCGCTTCTTTTGCGGCTTTTTTCGCCCACTGTCCTGTCACGATATAGTCCGCGACCCGGTTCTTCATCAGGTTCATGGGGATCATGGCAAACTGCTGGGACGCCCCGCCCTGAAGGAAAAGCACTCTGTAGTTGTCCGGAATATTCATCAGGTCACGGAGATCCTGTTCTGCTGTTGTGATAATCTCCTCGAACGCTTTGGATCGGTGGCTCATCTCCATCACGGACATACCGGTTCCCCTGTAATCCAGCATCTCCTCTGCCGCCTCTCTCAACACTTCCTCCGGCAGCACAGCCGGTCCTGCCGAAAAGTTATACACTCTGCTCATTTTCCTTACCTCCTGCTTCATCTTGAAAATAGGTCATTATTTATTTTTCAGGTCATCCTCGTCGAAGGCCTCTTTGATATCAGCCCCCGGGGCAACCATTGGCCACACTTTGTCATCGCTGTCGATCTGACAGTCGATCAGCACCGGCTTATTCAGCGTCAGCGCCTTCGCAAACGCCTCCCGGAATTCCTCCTGCGACTCTGCGCGGATTCCCTCGGCTCCCATAGCTTCGGCCATCTTCACAAAGTCCACGGCATCCCGCAGCACGGTAGCGGAATACCTTTCATCGTAGAAAAGATCCTGCCACTGGCGCACCATACCGAGTACATGATTGTTGATCACCACTTCAATAACCGGGATATTATGTCTCACCGCTGTG
The DNA here is from genome assembly GCF_020687545.1 of Ruminococcus turbiniformis. Taxonomy (GTDB): domain Bacteria; phylum Bacillota; class Clostridia; order Lachnospirales; family Lachnospiraceae; genus Mediterraneibacter; species Mediterraneibacter turbiniformis. The sequence continues at coordinate 42,579 of NZ_JAJEQX010000016.1, forward strand.
GCAAGTTCATTCATGTTCATGCGCAGACAGCCGTCCCCGGCGATGTTCACGACGGTCTTCTCCGGACAGCCGACCTTCGCTCCCATGGCGGCTCCGAGGCCGTATCCCATAGTTCCCAGACCTCCGGATGTGAGAAGGGTACGCGGCTTTGTAAACCTGTAATACTGCGCGGCCCACATCTGGTGCTGCCCCACTTCCGTAACAATCAGAGCGTCCCCTTTTGTCTGCCGGTAAATCTCCTCCACCACAAACGGACCTGTCAGTGCGTCCGTATGGTATTTAAGAGGGTACTTTTCCTTGTACTGCTGTATCTTCTCAAGCCACTCGGAATGATCCTGCTGTTTTAAATTCCTGTTGATGATCTTTAATACTTCCCGGATATCTCCGACAATCTCTTCCGTGACAATCACGTTTTTATTGATCTCTACGGGATCGATATCGATCTGAAGGATCTTCGCGTTCTTTGCGAAAGTCTCCGTGTTTCCCGTCACACGGTCGCTGAACCTGGATCCCAGCACGACAAGCAGATCACACTCGCTGACTCCGTAGTTGGACGTCTTTGTCCCGTGCATTCCAAGCATTCCCGTATAGTGGGAATCGGTTCCCGGAAAAGCTCCCTTCCCCATGAGCGTATCCGCAACCGGCGCGTCCAGCTTCCGGACAAACTCCCGGATCTCCTCGCTGGCACCGGAGAGCACCGCGCCTCCGCCAACGAAGACATAGGGACGCTCCGCGGATTCCAGCATGGAGAGCGCGCGGGAAATTCCCTCGTCACTCACCTGTGAGATGTCAGGAGTGACTTTGCCAAGCTCTTCTCTCTCATACTCTGTCACCGCCGCCGTGACGTCTTTTGGAATATCCACGAGCACAGGGCCCGGGCGTCCGGTTCTTGCGATCCGGAACGCCTTTCTTATCGTGTCCGCCAGTTTTGTCACGTCTTTTACAATAAAACTGTATTTTGTAATCGGCATCGTAATTCCTGTAATGTCAATCTCCTGGAAACTGTCTTTTCCAAGAAGCGACACGCCCACATTGCAGGTGATCGCCACAATCGGGATGGAATCCATATAAGCCGTTGCAATGCCTGTCACAAGGTTAGTCGCGCCCGGCCCGCTCGTAGCCAGACACACGCCCACTTTTCCGGTGGCACGCGCGTACCCGTCCGCCGCATGAGACGCTCCCTGTTCGTGGGAGGTCAGAATATGGCGGATCTCATCCCGGTGTTTGTAGAGCTCGTCATATACGTTTAATATGGCGCCGCCGGGATAGCCGAACACGGTATCCACGCCCTGCTCTTTCAGGCATTCTATTACTATCTCAGATCCGTTTAACTGCATGCTGTACTTCCTCCGCTGTTCTTTATTTCTTTCCCGGCACCTCCAGGATTGCCCCCCGGTTTCCTGAGGTCACCATGGCCGCGTATCTCGCCAGATATCCTGTGTTCACCTTGGGCTCTCTCGGCTGCCACTTCGCCTTTCTTGCAGCCATCTCCTCATCGGAAATGTCAAGCTCTAATTTCAGCTCCGGAATATTGATCTTGATGATATCGCCTTCTTCCACAAGCGCGATGGGTCCTCCCACCGCCGCCTCCGGCGATACATGGCCGATGGACGCGCCTCTGGACGCGCCGCTGAAGCGGCCGTCCGTGATCAGGGCAACCGTAGATCCAAGTCCGTATCCCGCAATGGCAGACGTGGGGTTTAACATCTCACGCATGCCGGGGCCGCCTTTCGGTCCCTCGTAGCGGATGACAATCACATCGCCCGGGTTGATCTTTCCAGTCTTGATGGCCTCTGTTGCCTCCTCGTCGCTCTCAAAGATCCGGGCCGGTCCTTCATGGACAAGCATCTCGTCGCACACAGCGGAGCGCTTCACCACGCTTCCGTCGGGAGCCAGGTTTCCTTTGAGCACCGCAAGTCCGCCTGTCTCGCTGTACGGATTGTCGATGGGGCGGATCACCTCGGGATTCAAGTTCTCGCATCCCTTAATATTCTCCCCGATCGTCTTTCCTGTTACAGTCATGCACTCTGTGTTGATGAGCCCTTTCTTGTTCAGCTCATTCATCACGGCGTACACGCCTCCCGCCTCGTTTAAGTCCTCAATATATGTATGCCCTGCCGGAGCAAGATGACACAGGTTCGGCGTCTTGGCACTGATTGTGTTCGCAAAGTCAATCTCAAAATCCATGCCGATCTCGTGAGCGATGGCTGGAAGATGAAGCATGCTGTTTGTAGAGCATCCAAGCGCCATATCCACTGTCAGCGCGTTTAAGATCGCGTCCTCTGTCATGATGTCTCTCGGACGGATATTCTTTCTCACAAGTTCCATCACCTGCATTCCCGCATGTTTCGCAAGCTGCAGTCTTGCGGAGTAGACCGCCGGGATCGTTCCGTTTCCGCGGAGTCCCATGCCCAGCGCCTCGGTCAGACAGTTCATGCTGTTCGCCGTGTACATACCGGAACATGATCCGCAGGTAGGACATGCCTTGTTCTCGAACTCGCAGAGCTCTGCGTCGTCGATCTTTCCTGCCGCGTGGGCGCCGACCGCCTCAAACATACTGGAAAGACTCGTCTTCTGTCCCTTTACGTGTCCTGCAAGCATGGGGCCGCCGCTGACAAACACTGTCGGGATGTTCACTCTGGCCGCCGCCATCAGAAGTCCGGGCACGTTTTTGTCGCAGTTGGGGATCATGACCAGTCCGTCGAACTGGTGCGCCATGGCAAGCGCCTCTGTGGAGTCTGCAATCAGATCTCTTGTCACAAGGGAATATTTCATTCCGATGTGTCCCATTGCGATTCCGTCACACACGGCGATGGCCGGAACCATAATCGGAGTTCCCCCCGCCATTGCGACACCCATCTTGACTGCCTCTGTGATCTTGTCAAGATTCATATGCCCCGGCACAATCTCGTTGTAGGAGCTGACCACTCCAATCAGCGGGCGGGAAAGTTCCTCCTCTGTCATTCCAAGGGCGTTAAACAGGGAACGGTGGGGCGCCTGCTGCGTGCCTTTTGTCACTGTATCACTTCTCATATTTCATTCCTCTCTTTCTCGTTTTTCTTTTTCCCGGTTCATCCTCCCGGCTGTCCCGGTCCGGATTTCCCCGGTCTGGCCTTTCAGCCGATATAAGAACAGATCCGGTCTCCCATTTCTTTTGTTCCGATCTGTGTCATTCCTTCCGACATAATGTCAACCGTTCTGTATCCGTCTTGTAACACGCGCTCAACCGCGTTCTCGATCGCATCCGCCTCCCGGTCAAGATCAAAGGAATAGCGGAGCATCATGGCCGCGGACAGGATCGTCGCGATGGGATTCGCGATTCCCTTGCCCGCGATGTCCGGCGCGGAGCCGCCGCTCGGCTCGTAAAGCCCGAACTTCGTCTCATTTAAGCTTGCGCTTGCCAGCATTCCGATGGATCCGGTCACCATGCTCGCCTCATCGGAAAGAATGTCTCCAAACATGTTCTCTGTAAGTATCACGTCAAACTGGGCCGGGTCTTTCACAAGCTGCATGGCGCAGTTGTCCACAAGCATATGCTCAAGCTTTACTTCCGGGTAATCCTCTGCTACTTCCTCCACGACTTTTCTCCAGAGTCTGGACGAGTCGAGAACATTGGCCTTGTCAACGCTTGTGACTTTCTTCCTGCGCTTCATGGCAATGTCAAATCCGCGCTTCGCGATTCTGCGGATCTCCTCCTCGCTGTATGTAAGCTCATCTCTCGCCACGAGCATGCCGTTCTCTTTCTCCGTGCTTCTCTTTCCAAAATAGAGGCCGCCTGTGAGCTCGCGCATGATCATCATGTCAAAGCCTTTCTCCGCGATCTCTTCTTTCAGCGGACATGCCCCCTTAAGCTCGCTGTAGAGAACTGCGGGACGCAAATTTGCAAAAAGGTTGAGCCCTTTCCGCAGGCTTAAGAGTCCTGCCTCCGGACGTTTTGAGGGCTCCAGCTTATACCAGGGGGAAGTCTTCGCGTCCCCGCCGATGGAACCCATGAGCACGGCATCGCTTTCTTTCGCCGCCGCAAGCGTCTCGTCAGTCAGCGGAACCCCGTTTACATCAATTGAAGCGCCCCCCATCAGAAGCTGCGTATAGGAAAGGGAATGTCCGTAAACCTCCGCAACCCGGTCGAGCACTTTCATCGCCTCGTCCACGATCTCAGGGCCGATTCCATCCCCTTTTATCACACCGATCTTCATCTCCATATCCGTTCATCCTTCCACATATAAAATATTACTTTTAATCATACCTCATTTCATGGTGCGTTTCAAGTATCTGAGTCAAAAAACAGAGGGCGCTCTGTAAAATTCGGATGAAAAATCCGGAGAGAAGCCCTCCGTCACACGAACAGCTTTTCTCCGGATTCTTTTGGATTATTCCGCATTCGGTTTTTCAATCTGAGCGATCGCCGCTTTCTGCATCGGAATACGGCAGTTCTTGTTGTTTCCGAACTCAACGATTACATCCTCGTCCGTGATATCGATGATCACGCCGTAGAAACCGCTTGTCGTCAGAGCCGTATCTCCCACTTCCATGGATGCCAGCATCGCCTGAACTCTCTTCTGCTCCTTTTTCTGAGGACGCATAAGAAGGAACCACATCAGGGCCAGAACAGCGATCCACACTATAAGCATGCTTATCATATCCATAACTATATTCCTCCTGACTTTCTATCCGACAATAAGATTACTATACACAAAAATAGGATATTCTTCAAGTATCTTTTTGAAAAAACAGCGCTTCCGGGCCTATTTTATCGTCCCGAGAGCCCTTCCAGTTTTTTCTTCTTATATGACTGGTACTCTCCTGCGTCGATGGCGTCCCGGATCTCCTCCATCATCGTGTTGTAGAAATACAGATTGTGAAGAACACAGAGCCGCATTCCGAGCATCTCCTTTGCCTTGAGCAGGTGCCGGATATAGGCGCGGCTGTAGCTTCTGCAGGCCGGACACCCGCACCCCTCCTCAATGGGGCGCTCGTCCAGCTCATATTTCGCGTTGAACAGGTTCATTTTCCCGTGATTGGTATACACGTGGCCGTGGCGGCCGTTTCGGGAGGGGTAAACACAGTCGAAAAAGTCCACGCCTCTGTCCACCGCCTCGAGTATATTCGCCGGCGTTCCCACACCCATCAGATAGGTGGGTTTCTTCTCCGGCAGATGGGGCACAACCGCATCCAGAATCCGGTACATCTCCTCGTGGCTCTCTCCGACCGCAAGGCCGCCCACCGCGTATCCGTCCAGATCAAGTTCCGTAATCTTCTGCGCGTGTTCAATCCGGATATCCTCGTAGATGCCCCCCTGGTTAATCCCGAAGAGGAGCTGATGGGGATTGATCGTATCCGGCAGGGAGTTCAGCCTTGCCATCTCGTCCTTGCAGCGCTTCAGCCAGCGCGCCGTCCGGTCCACGGAGTTTCCGATATATTTCCGGTCCGCCGTGCTGGGCGGACACTCGTCAAAGGCCATTGCAATCGTGGAGGCAAGGTTGGACTGAATCTGCATGCTCTCCTCCGGCCCCATGAAAATCTTTCTCCCGTCGATATGGGAGTTAAAATGCACGCCCTCCTCTTTGATCTTTCTCAGAGAGGCAAGCGAAAACACCTGGAATCCCCCGGAATCCGTCAGAATCGGCCTGTCCCAGTTCATAAAACGGTGAAGCCCGCCCAGCTTTTTCACAATCTCATCCCCCGGGCGCACATGGAGATGGTATGTGTTGGACAGCTCCACCTGGGTTTTGATCTGTCTGAGATCATCCGTCGAGACGGCGCCCTTGATGGCCGCGGCCGTTCCCACGTTCATGAAGACCGGTGTCTCGATCGTTCCATGCACCGTGTGAAGGCGTCCGCGCTTTGCCTTCCCGTCTTTTTTCAGCAGTTCATACATTGATGTCTCCCTCATATTTCCTTATCTTCATCTTCGTTCTGTTTCGTTATATTTCCCTGTCTGCATCATCTTCGGTTAGTAGTGAATCACAACCGGCGTCCCCGCGCTGAGCATGTTAAACAGCGCCCCCGCCTGGTCAACCGGCATGTTCACGCATCCGTGGGATCCCGCTGTCTGATAGCGTGACCCGCCGAACGAGGACTGCCAGTTGGCGTCGTGGAATCCGTGTCCCTGCCACGTAAACGGCATCCAGTAGGAAACCGGCGTCTCGTAGATCGGTTTTCCCGTACTGGGATTTATCTCGCCCTTAAGCGTCGCGTTTCTCTCAGTGTAGAGGATATCATACACTCCCTCGGGCGTCTGTCTGTTGTCTGCCGGAAGCCCTGTCACCACGTCTGTCTCAAGTGCAATGCTTCCGTCCACAATATACCACATATGCTGGGTCGACAGATCCACCTCGAGATAGGTCGTGCCCCAGTCCTGGGCAGAATGGGACGCCGCCGTCTGGGCATAGGCCGGCTCTCTGGTCACCACTTCCCCGTTCTGAATGCTGGCGATCAGGTTCTGCGTCTCTGTCTCCTCGTCGATGGACCAGCCGTATGTGCCTCCTGACACCTGAGCCGTCTTTCCGGTCGGCGTGGTGATCGTCCTTGTCGCCCCGACCGTATCATAGGTTGAACCGAACTGGCGCATCCACTCTCTCACCGCGTCCTGATTTAAGGACACCTGCATGTTCTCATCATAAGTAAGCCAGGTGGAGATCAGCGCCTTGTCCACCACCACATTTTCTGTCATCGTATATGTCACGCTCGCCTTGCAGTACTGGTTCATAACGTCGCACGCTTCCTGCACTTCCGGAGACTCGGATGTATACTGAGGCATCTTGTAGCACTCTTCCTCCATCATATCAAGGCTTGTTCTGAACTCTGTAATATACTCTTTGATCTTTGATGTCAGTGCGTCAACATCCACTGCAGTCCCGTAGACTTCCGGCTCCACCACAAAAGACTCACCGTCAAACTTCGGATATGCGGACACCGGGTCCGTCTGCTCCTGCGTCACCGCCTGGATTTCCTGGATCTTCTGCGTCAGTTCTCCCTGATCGTACTCTACGTCAATGGTCACATCGGTATTTGTCTTTGAAAACAGCGACGTGATCCACAGCAGCGGATTCTGCGCCTCAAGCGCATCCTGAATATCTGAATTTTCCTTGTACTGAAGAGAGATATCACTGCCTTTGATTACGTCAGTCACTCCGTCCTTCTCCACCAGTGTAAGCTCATAGCCGTCCACCTGGCTTCTCAAGTACTCTTCTACCTCAGCCGCCGTCGCGCCGGAAAAATCCTTTCCGTTGATGGACGTATTTATGTAGAAGTGACTGATAAAGAACGCGGAAACTCCCAGATAAATCACAAGCAGGGCGCCGGCAATGCTTCCTGCAATAATCAGCGGCTTCCTGGGAATCGTGCGTTTCCCGCCTTTTCTTCTGTTTCTTCGTCTTCTGTTCTTCATTTTTCTTCCCGGCTGTTCTCTGTATGCTCCGGCACGGTCCTCTGCAGTCTCTTCTTCGCTCTCATCCGTCTCAGGATCATATGCGGGTTCGCCGTCCTCATCATATGCGCTTTCATCGTCCCCGTCATATGCGATTTCATCATCCCCGTCATATGCGATTTCATCATCCTCAGCGTTGTATACGATTTCGTCTTCCGCGTCATACGCAGTCCCGCTGCCTTCCGGGCCTTCCTTCTCTTCCCCGGTCTCATTCAGGAACAGTTCTTCCCCCTCTGTTTTATCCTGATGTATGTCAGATTTCCTGATCTCGTCTCTGCTCATCAGTTCATCAACTCTCCTTTTTCAGCATCTCGGCAACATTATAGTACGATTCTCATGAAAAGTACAGGAAATAATATAATCTTCAAACAATTTTAAAAAATGGGAATTTCTCCGCTCTTGTCATCAGACATTTCTTCCTATATAATGTTTTCTGAACGTCTATCACGTTCCCCGGCGCTGCTGTTTTGCGGCAGATTCCGGGCAGACAGAAAGGAGACTATCAATGAGCGGTTCATCATTTGGAAAAATATTCAGCATCACAACATGGGGTGAATCTCACGGCGCGGGAATCGGTGTCGTCATCGACGGATGCCCCGCCGGAATCCCGCTGACTGAAAACGAGATTCAGAGATACCTTGACCGGAGGAAACCGGGGCAGAGCAAATACACAACAAAGAGAAACGAGTCGGACTCCGTGGAGATCCTCTCCGGCGTGTTCGAGGGAGTGACAACGGGCACACCCATCTCCCTTCTCGTGCGCAATCAGGATCAGCGCTCCCGCGATTACGGAAATATTGCTTCCACATTCCGGCCGGGACATGCTGACTATCCGTTCACGGAAAAATACGGGATCCGCGACTACCGCGGCGGCGGGCGTTCCTCAGGCCGTGAAACAATCGGCCGGGTGGCCGCAGGTGCAGTTGCTTCCCTTCTTTTAAAGGAACTCGGCATCTCGGTCCGGGCCTACACGAAATCCATCGGTCCATATGAAATTGACGAAAAGGATTATCACTTTGAAGAGATCGAAGAGAACAGCCTCTATATGCCGAACAGAAAAACAGCAGAAAAAGCAGGGGAATACATCTCCTCCCTGATGGCGGAGACGGATTCCTGCGGCGGCATCATCGAGTGTACCGCAGACGGACTGCCGGTCGGAATCGGTGAACCCGTATTCGACAAGCTGGACGCCATGCTCGCCCGCGCCGTCATGTCCATCGGAGCGGTGAAAGGCGTGGAGATCGGCGACGGTTTTGCCGCTGCCTCCTCCGTCGGAAGCCGGAACAATGACCCGTTTTTCTCAGAAGGCGGCGTCATCCGCAAGAAAAGCAACCACGCCGGCGGTACGCTGGGCGGATTAAGCGACGGCTCCCGCCTCGTTCTCCGTGCGGCTGTAAAGCCGACTTCCTCCATCTCCAGAGAACAGAGCACCGTAAACACCGACGGGGAGAATGTCCGGATGCGCGTCGTCGGAAGACACGATCCGGTCATCGTCCCCCGTGCGGTTGTTGTCGTGGAGGCCATGACCGCGCTTACCATCGCGGATCTTCTTCTGCAGAACATGTGCAGCCGCATGGAAAACATAAAGAAAGTCTATGGCGCACACACGGGCTCAGACACGGAAGCAGCCTCCGCCGATGAACTCTCTTAACAGAGAGTTTGTCGGCACATACTCGCTTCCGATGCCTACAAAGTAGTCGAAAAATTTCAGAAGGCGCTTCGCCTCCAGATATTCCTCCGTATCCTTGTCAACTCCAAAGAGAAGCGGCTCCACATACTGTTTGAGCACAGCCAGCTCATAGAGAAGCGAAGAATTGAACATCACATCCGCTTCCTCCTGGAAGGGGAAGATGTTTCTTTCCTCCCCGCGCCTTACGGATGGCCACATGGAGATGGTCTTTGAAGCGGACGCTCCTCTCGTGCGCGCATCCCGGACAAGCCTCCGGATCAGACGTCCGTCCGTGGACGGGATACGGTTGTGTTCATCAATATTGAGCTGGGTCAGTGCGCTGATATAGATTTTGAATTTGTTCGCATCATCCATGTACTCCGTAAGTTTCGGATTCAGGCAGTGAATCCCCTCGATCACAAGGATATCGTTCTCACCCAGCCGTTTCGGCCGGCTCTCATACTTCCGTTTCCCGGTTTTGAAGTCAAACACAGGAAGATATACGCTCTCTCCGTTGAGAAGCGCCTGCATGTCTTCATTAAACTTCTCAATGTCAATCGCCTCCAGGCATTCAAAGTCATAGTTTCCTTCGCTGTCTCTCGGCGTGTGTTCACGGTCCACGAAATAATTGTCCACCGCAATCGGATGAGGCTTCAGCCCATTGACCCGGAGCTGGATGGACAGTCTGTGTGAGAACGTCGTCTTTCCCGAAGAGGACGGTCCCGCAACAAGAACGAAGCGGATGTTGCCCCGCTCTGAGATCTGCTTTGCGATTTCTCCGATCTGGCGCTCCTGGTGGGCTTCCTGCACGAGCACCACCTCCCGCATATCCCCCCGGGTAATCATGTCGTTCAGGGCGCCTACCGTGTCGATCTCCTGGCAGTCTCCCCACTGCACAGACTCTTTGAGCACACGGAAGAGCTTCGGACTTGCACAGAAATCCGGCACCTCCTCCGGACGTTCTTTTGCCGGCATCTGAATCACAAATCCCCCGCCGTAGAGGTGGAGGGAGAAGTATTTCAGGCATCCCGCGTCCGGCACCATATATCCGTAGAAATAATCTTCAAACTCGTTGATGCTGTATATATTCACCTTTGAGACTCTCCGGTATTCAAAGAGTCTCTCCTTGTCGTACATTCCGTGCCTGTGGAAGAGCTCGAGGGCGTCATCCGTGTGTACGCTCCTCTTTTTGAGCGGGATTTTCGCGTCTGAGAGTTCATGCATCCGCTTTGAGACTTTGTCCAGGAACTCTTCTGTCAGTTTCACATCCCCCTCCACAGTACAGTAGTAGCCCTTGTCCAGTGAAAAGTGGATGCGCACACGCTCGATCCGGTCGTGCCCGGCCACATCGTGAACCGCCTTTACAAGCAGAAAGCACATGCTTCTTTTGTAGGCGGCATGCCCGATCGGGTCCGCCGTTGTGACAAACGTAAGCTCACAGTCTTCCTGTACCGTCTTTGCCAGTTCCTGAAGATGATACTCTCCCTCAAACACAAGCACAATCTGATGCTCGTACCGGGGCTGTACCTCCTCCGCGATCTCTCTGTAAGTTGTTCCCGCCCTGTATTCTCTCGTCTCACCGCCTATAGTCACTCTGCATAACTTTTCTGCCATCTGCTTCCTCCTAAATCACCTGAAAAGGATGAACGACCGGAGCCGTTCCGACTTCGAGCACGGGCAGCTTTTCCGCAAGGAACTGCCTCATATCCTCGATAAAAATATATTCTGTTCCGTAATGGCCGGCATCGATCACCGCAAGATTCTGCTCCACCGCATCCAGCCCGTCATGGTGCCCGATATCCCCTGTCACGAGGACGTCCGCGCCCTTTGCCAATGCAGGCCCCACGGCCGACTTGCCCGAACCCGGAGATATGGCAAGCCTTTTCACTTTCTTCTCCATGTCTCCGAATACTTTCAGGCTTCCCAGATTCAGTTTATGTTTGATATAGACGCAGCATTCCTCAAGAGTCATCTCTTTTTCCAGCTCTCCGATCCGCCCGATTCCCTCGGGGAGGCCGTCCTTTTCCATTGTCACATCGAGAACTTTCGCATCTTTAAGCCCCAGCTTTCTCTTTGCGAGATCCGCCATGCCAAGCACGTCATAGTTTGTGTGCATGGCATAGTAAGAGATATCGTTTTGTATCAGCTTCAGCACTCTTCTCGACACAAAGTCCTCATCCGTCACCCTCTTAAGCGGGGAGAAAATCAGCGGGTGATGGGTAATGAGCATGTCTGCTCCCCACGCAGCCGCCTCCTCGATCACCGCGTCTGTGGCGTCCAGGGCAATATACACCCGGGAGACTTCCCGGTCAGTTCTGCCAGCCAAAAGCCCCACATTGTCAAAATCAAGCGCCGCTTCCCTCGGGTAGGACGCCTCGATCACCCGGATAATCTCACTGCATTTCATAGTATTTCATCCCTTTCCGCACGCATTCAAGTTCCCCGGCCAGCTCTTCCTTCCGTTTCAGAGCCCGCCCGTTTTCTGCATGTTCCAGTTTTTTCAGCAGATTTTCCTTCAGTTCTGTCTCCTTTTCCAGATACTCCCGAAGCACAGGGTTTCTGCTCTCAAGAAGGAGCCTGCCGTATCTGAGCTGTACATCATCCCACATTTCCATACCGTTGTCTGCCTTCGCCGGCGCATCCTTCTCTGCTCCCGCTTTCTCGCAGGATCCGGCGCCGCTTTCCGCACCGCTGCTGTCTGACGCCGCGTTTGCCGCCACATTTGCCGCCGCGTTTTCCCGCCGCCTCGCGGCTTCGGCCGGGGGCAGCACTTTCATCATAGGATAGTACTTTCCGCTCTCCTCCACCATATTTTCTTTTATAAAGAAAAAACCTTCCTCTAAAAGAAAGGCTCTCATTTTTTCGATCTCGGACTGGGGCTGGAGAATACATTCTTTCAACGTGTTCACCACACCGAGTCCTTCTTTCAGGATGCGGATCATAAGGGGACCGCCCATACCGGCGATCACCGCGGACTCACACTCTCCCTCCTGAAGCGAGGCAAACCCGTCGGAGAGCCTTGTGTCGATCCGCCCGGAAAGTCCGTGCTCCGCGATATTCTCCCGCGCTTTCTGAAGCGGGCCGCGGTTCACGTCCATTGCCACCGCGCCGGGGATCTTCCCTCTCTCCGCCAGATAAATGGGAATATAGGCGTGGTCCGTGCCGATATCCGCCAGACGGAATCCGGCGGTCACAAGGTCTGCGACCGCCTGAAGTCTTATCGATAATTCCATACTGTATTTTCTCCCGCGTCAGTCCAGATAATCCCGGAGTTTTCTGCTTCTGCTCGGATGACGGAGCTTTCTCAGCGCCTTCGCCTCGATCTGACGGATACGCTCTCTGGTCACGTCGAACTCCTTGCCCACTTCCTCCAGAGTGCGGGCACGCCCGTCATTCATTCCGAAGCGGAGACGCAGTACTTTCTGCTCTCTCTCCGTCAGCGTGTCGAGCACCTCGTCAAGCTGCTCTTTTAAGAGCGTCTGCGCGGCAGCCTCTGCCGGAACCGGCACATTGTCGTCCTGGATAAAGTCGCCCAGGTGGCTGTCCTCCTCCTCACCAATGGGTGTTTCCAGAGACACCGGCTCCTGGGAGATCTTCAGGATCTCACGCACACGGTCCACAGGCATGTCCAGTTCCTTTGCGATCTCCTCCGGCAGGGGCTCTCTTCCCAGCTCCTGGAGAAGCTGTCTGGACACCCGGATCAGCTTGTTGATCGTCTCCACCATATGCACCGGAATACGGATCGTTCTCGCCTGGTCCGCGATTGCGCGGGTGATTGCCTGGCGGATCCACCATGTAGCGTAAGTACTGAACTTGTATCCCTTGTGATAGTCAAACTTCTCCACAGCCTTGATAAGACCCAGATTTCCCTCCTGGATCAGGTCGAGAAAGAGCATTCCTCTTCCCACATACCGCTTCGCGATGCTCACAACAAGACGCAGGTTCGCCTCCGCCAGTTCTTTCTTGGCGTCCTCGTCTCCCTCTTCCATTCTCTTGGCAAGCTCAATCTCGCGCTCCGCGCTCAGAAGGGGGACTTTTCCGATCTCTTTTAAATACATCCGAACCGGATCTTCAATGCTCACACCCTCGGGAACTGAGAGATCGATATTCTCCATATCCACCTCTTCCTCATCGGATATGATGTCATCCAGATCCATATCCGCCTCATCGTCGATATCTCCGCTGATGCGCAGTACGTCGATGTTGTTTGCCTCGAGGTAGTCAAACACCTTCTCCATCTGCTCTGTTGTCAGTTCCATGTCTGTAAAGAAGTCATTGATCTCCTGAACATCGAGTATGCTTTTCTTTTTCTTACCCATTGCAACGAGTTCATTCATTCTTTCCAGAAATTTCTGTGCGTTTTCTTCCATGTGTCCATCCTTCCTCTGCCGGCGCGCCCGCGCAGGCTGTCTTGTTTTATTTTATCCTCAATCAATAGAAATATGCAGTGCTTTCAGGTCCTCCAGCTTCCGCTTTTCTTCCATCAGGTGCTGAAGTCCCGCCATGTCCGCAGGATCCAGGTTCATTGTCCGGACATCGATACTGTGGCTTTTCACCCGCAGTATAATATCTTTTAACGCCTGCTCCTCCTCTTCCTTTGTCCTGAGTTCCCTGATCCTTGTATGGAACAGAGACGCGGCTTCCCTGTGCTCCTCCTCACCGGTAAAGTGATCCAGTATTCTGGCCGGGTTCAGCTCACCGTTCTCATGCTGCTCAAAAAGGAGCTGCGCAACGGTTCTGTAAATTTCCCCGGTAAAATCATCCGGACTGATCAGTCTGCTGATCTTTGAAAAGTGGGTTTCATCCTCGATCATCCAGGTGAGAAGCGCCTTCTGGGACGTAAGAATTCCGTCTTCCTTCGTTCCCTTCGTCCCGGCCGCCTTTGCCCCTTCCGCCCGTTTCGGACGCTCTGAGGGCCGCGCCATTCCGGCGCTGACCGCCATCTTCACGACAAGCTTTTTCAGACTGTCAACACTGACTCTGTAAGCCGACGCGACCGCCTCCGTGTAATTGTCCCGCTCAAGTTCGTCCTCGAACTCCGCCAGTCTTCCCGCTGCCTCTCTTAAAAAGGCTGTTTTTCCCTCAGGGGAATTCATGTCGTAGTTCTTCTCCAACGTCTCCAGCGTGAACATGAACCCGTTTCTCGCCTGGCCGATCCGCTTTTCATACTCTTCGGCTCCCAGGTTTTTGATAAACTCATCCGGGTCCTTGTACGGGTCCATCCGCACCACTTTTGCCGTGATTCCCGCGTCTCTCAGTATGGGGACGGCCCGTAAGGCTGCGCGCGTGCCCGCCTCATCACTGTCATATGTAAGGTAGACTTCCTTCACATAGCGTTTGATCAGGGAAGCGTGCCCGGGGGTGAGCGCGGTTCCAAGCGAAGCCACTGCGTTTGTAAATCCCGCCTGGTGCAGGGAGATCACATCCATATACCCCTCGCACAGGAGGAAATACGGTTTCTTGGACGTTCTCGCCCGGTTCAGCCCGTACAGGTTCCGGCTCTTATCGAACACTGCGGTCTCAGGAGAATTCAAATACTTCGGTTTCGCATCCCCCATCACACGGCCGCCGAACCCGATCACCCGGCTGTTCACATCCATGATCGGAAAGATCACCCGGTTCCAGAACTTGTCGTACACACCCTGTTTCTCGTCCGTATTGATCAGTCCGGCCTGGCGGATCAGATCCTCGCTGTAGCCCTTCTGCCTGAGGTACTTATAGAGATCGTCACTGTACTTGTTGGAATATCCAAGCCCGAACGCCGTGATTGTCTCATCAGACAGTTCTCTGTTTTTCAGATATGTATAGGCCTGTTTTCCTCTCTCCGATTTCAGCTGCACGTAAAAGTATTTTGCAGCCGTCTTGTTTACCTCCAGAATAGACGCCTTTAAGTCTGCCTTTTCCTTTGCCTCTTTCGAGTATTCCATCTCAGGAAGCTCAATCCCGGCACGGTCCGCCAGAAATTTCACCGCCTCCACAAAAGAAAAATTCTCATATTCCATGAGAAATGTATATACATTGCCGCCCGCGCCGCATCCGAAACAGTAGTACATCTGTTTCTGCCTGCTGACGGAAAAAGACGGTGATTTTTCATTGTGGAACGGACAGAGCCCGAAATAGGAACTGCCCTTTTTCTGCAGCCGGACATACCCGGATATCACATCTACTATATCATTTCTTGTCCTTATCTCTTCAATCAGCTCATCGGAATAGTACATGTTCTGCCTCCAAAAAGAATACCCTATTATTTATATTCGACAAAACTTCTTTCTTTCCTTTATTTTTTTAAATTTTCCATATTTTTAAATCAGCGTCAGTGTACAGGGGGACAATACGCCCCTGTACACTGACGCTGTCATGCTTTCAGATCTTCCATGCTTCGGGGACAAAATAGTCCTGGAACTTCTTCACAGCGTAGGAATCCGTCATCCCCGCAATGTGGTCGCACACGGTCTGTTCCAGGCTCACGCCGGGATGTGCAAGCGCCTTTTTAAACTGTTCCGGGAGCGCATCCGGATGCTTCATATAATAGTCATAGAGCTGTTCGACCATATGTACCGCCTTGTCTTCCTCCCCCTTTGCCTTCGGGTTTAAGTACACATTCTCAAACATAAACGCTCTCAGATCCGACATGGCCTTTTCCACCCGCGGGGACATGCAGATCTCCGGACGCTCCATACTGTTCGTGATCACGTCGTGCACAAGCGTGTTGAGCCGCTCCCGGCAGGAATTGCCAAGCACGGCGCGCAGATCGGCGGGAATGTCATCCTCGGTCAGAATCCCGCCCCGGATCGCATCATCCATATCGTGATAGATATACGCCAGCTTGTCGGAGAGCCGGACCACCTGGCCTTCCAGCGTGGCAGGATGCCCCGCTGTCTGGTGGTTTAAAATTCCGTCCCTGACTTCCCACGTCAGATTCAGGCCGCGCCCCTCCTTCTCAATACAGTCCACCACCCGCAGGCTCTGTACCTGATGTGAAAAATGATAAACCGTATTCAGTGCTCTCTCCCCGGCGTGTCCGAAGGGCGTATGCCCCAGGTCATGGCCCAGGGCAATGGCCTCCACAAGATCTTCGTTTAAGCGCAGCGCCTTTGCGATCGTCCTTGCGTTCTGCGAAACTTCCAGCGTGTGGGTCAGGCGGGTCCGGTAATGATCCCCTTTCGGCAGAAGAAACACCTGCGTCTTCTGCTTGAGTCTGCGGAACGCCTTGCAGTGCAGGATGCGGTCTCTGTCGCGC
This sequence comes from Ruminococcus turbiniformis, assembly GCF_020687545.1. Classification (GTDB taxonomy): domain Bacteria; phylum Bacillota; class Clostridia; order Lachnospirales; family Lachnospiraceae; genus Mediterraneibacter; species Mediterraneibacter turbiniformis. Next base: position 58,917 of record NZ_JAJEQX010000016.1, read on the forward strand.
TGGAAAACAGGGCGGATATCGCACTGGGGCTCGTCTTTTAAGCGCCCCTTTGATTCACGGCTTAACGTGGCATATCTGCTCAGGTACTCTGTTTCCCGTTCCTCGAGCTGCTCTCTGATCGTCATCGTCATTGTCATTCTCACTTCTTCCTACTTCTCTTTGATCCGCTTCTCAATGGCGTCCACAACCGTCTTGAGCACTTTGATGCGGGCATAGTATTTGTCATTGCCCTCCACAACAACCCACGGGGCATAATCAGTGGATGTGCGCATCAGCATCTCATTGACCGCCTCCTCGTACAGATCCCATTTCTCCCTGTTTCTCCAGTCTTCGTCTGTAATCTTCCACTGTTTTTCCGGATTCTCCTGTCTTTCCTTAAATCTGCGCTCCTGTTCATCCCGGTCAATGTGCATCCAGAATTTGATCACGACCGCGCCGGCGTCATACAGGTCCTTCTCCATGTCATTGATCTCCCTGTACGCCCGTTTCCACTCCTCTTCCGTACAGAATCCTTCGATCCGTTCCACCATGACGCGCCCGTACCAGGTGCGGTCGAAAATGGCGATGTGTCCGTCTTTCGGTATTGCCCTCCAGAACCGCCACAGATAATGGTGCGCCTTCTCAATGTCATTGGGCGACGCCGTGGGATTCACTCTGTATCCTCTGGGATCCATCTTTGCGGTCAGCCGTTTGATGGCCCCGCCTTTTCCTCCGGCGTCCCAGCCCTCAAATCCGAGCACAACGGGAATCCTTCTCCGGTAGAGTTCGCCGTGGAGCTTCTCGATCTTTTTCTGAAGCCTGTCCAGTTTTTCCTTATACTCTTCCCTCGTGCAGCTCAAAGTGAGATCTGCTTTCGAGAGAATGGACACCTGAAGATCTTTCATCTCATTTCCCGTCTGCCGCGCAATCTCTGCGACCACATCCGTTTCCCCTGCAATGGTTTTCTTTTCTTCCGCCTCCAAAGCCAGCCCGCGGACTTTCTCCACCTGATCCGCCATCGCCTTGATCACCGTCGTATAAATCTTAAGCTCGGCGAATCTTTTGTCTGTCGCCTCGATAATCGTCCACGGCGCATAGTCCGTATCTGTCGCGAACAGCATCTCTTCCATCATGTCCGCATACTCCTCATATCTGGCATTTCTCTCCCGGTCACCCTGGCTGACTCTCCAGGCTGTCTCCTTGTTCTTTTCCAGCTTGTCAAACCTCTTCTTCTGCTCCTTTTTATCGATATCCAGGAACAGTTTGATGATCAGGCTGCCATCTTCAGAGAGCTGCTGCTCAAAGGAGTTGATGGAATGAAACGCCATGGGCATCTCGTTTTCCTTTGTCCGCTTCTCGAATCTGTCGATCAGAACTCTTCTGTACCAGCTCCCGTCATATATGGCAATCCTGCCTCTCGCCGGAGTCTTTGTCCAGAACCTCCACATGAACGGATGCATCCGCTCCTCTTCTGTCTCGTTCTTGATCGGATAGACTTCAAACCCTCTCGGGTCCATACTCTGAATCAGGCGGCCGATCTGAAGGCCTTTTCCGGCTGCGCCGAACCCTTCAAACACAATCATAACCGGAATCTCCAGCGCCTTGCATTCTCTCTGGAGCCTTCCCAGCCGTGCTTCAAGCTGAGGCATTTTCTGTTTATATTCCTCTTTGGACAGTTTTTTTGACAGATCTACTTTTTCCAGCATATCAGTTCCTCCACCCTTCTTATTCTGATATTATTGGCAGGTTTCATTAAATTATTGTAATTATATCATATAATGCATAAAATACACATAAATATTATTTAAGCTGTGCTTTTTTCAAACTTTTCAGTTTCGAGCGGGTGGAGTAATCGTTGATGCCGAATCTGACGGTTGATGTCAGCGTTGATGTCAATACAGAAAATGAGCTTCATCCATCAGATGAAACTCATTCTGTGAAAATGAAAAAAGCTCTGAATCTTCAGGGCTTTCTCTAATGCGGAAGATGGGACTTGAACCCACACGACACGAATGTCACAAGATCCTTAGTCTTGCTCGTCTGCCAGTTCCGACACTTCCGCATTCCGTATTGGATTGTTGTGTTAGCACTCTGTCGTGCTGACCACATGTGTTATAATACTATCTCAATCCCGAAAAGTCAACAAATATTTTCAAAAAAACTAAAGTTCGAAAATTGTGTAATATTTTACAAAAAATTTGAAAATTCAAAAAATATAAAAAACAGGTAAAACAGCTGAAAACACCGCCGTTTCACAGCGTTTCCTCCTTTGCTTCCATTCCTTTCTCCTCAGCGCTTCTGTTCTTTCCGGTGCCTCTTTCTATTCTCTCACCCTCTCTCTTTCCGATGCTTCTGCCCGTCAGTTCATCCAGCGTAATGCCGAAAAAATCTGCAATTCTTATAAGCACGAAAATATCCGGCAGAGTGACGCCACGCTCATAGGCGGATATGGTCTGTCGGCGGATGTTCAGCTCCGAGGCCAGGGCGGACTGGTTGATTCCCTTCTGCATACGCAGCTGACGGATATTTTCTCCGATGGATTTTTCTGCTTTTCCTGTCATCTGTTTCTCCGGGCAGAGTGCGAATCTTTTCATTCTTCGCTCTCCGCTGCTCTTTCTGCTTATTTTCTATTGTACCCCTTTCCTCCATGCTCAGAAAGAGCACCGTCTCAAATATCCAGAATCTGAGTGCAACGATACATTGCATTTGGATATTTCTTCCTGTTTTATTCGCTAAAATAAAACTAGCGCCGGTACAGACTGGAAAATTCGGCGCTATCATACTGGGAGGATGTGAGGAAGTACATTGGATAATCGGATCAGAGAGCTGCGCATCGAAAAAGGATTACGCCAGGAAGATCTTGCGGAAATGATCAATGTGTCCCAGCAGACGATCAGCCGGATTGAAAACGGCGAGACTTCACTTCCTGCGGATATTCTCGTTGACCTGTCGAAAATTTTCCATGTGTCGGCGGATTACATACTGAAGCTGTCAGACTCAAGAATGACGACAGAATATCGAATCGATATCGAACGTAATATGGAAAGAAACATGGATCTCTTCCGCGCGTACGGCAGACTGAACCGGACAAACCAGGAACTCGTGTTCTTTCTTATGGGGCAGATGGAAAAGCTTCAGGACGAGAACCGGCAGAAGGCAGAGCAGGAATAAAAAACATACAAATCACAGAGTACAGGCACAGGCCGCAGACGCCTTTTCTTTCCGGCATCTGCGGCCTGTATTTTACTGTCCTGTTTCTACATATATTTTATTTACTGCCCTGTGTTTACATATTTCCCGGGAATTTCGGAATTCCGTCGAATCCCGCTTTCAGGTCCTCATCCGAAGGAATGTAGTCCTTCATCTTTCCGTCGTGGAACTTCTCATATGCGTACATATCGAAGTATCCCGTTCCGGTCAGTCCGAAGAGAATTGTCTTCTCCTCCCCTGTTTCTTTGCACTTCATCGCCTCATCGATGGCAACTTTAATCGCATGGCTGCTTTCCGGAGCAGGAAGGATTCCCTCCACTCTCGCGAACCGTTCCGCCGCCTCAAACACTTCCGTCTGCTCCACGGATCTGGCCTCCATGTATCCGTCATGATAAAGCTGAGAGAGAACCGAGCTCATTCCGTGATATCTCAGGCCTCCTGCGTGGTTCGGCGACGGGATGAAGCCGCTGCCAAGCGTGTACATCTTCGCCAGCGGGCATACCATTCCGGTGTCGCAGAAATCATATGCGAAGACGCCTCTTGTGAAGCTCGGGCATGACGCGGGCTCCACCGCGATAAACTGGTAATCAGCCTCACCTCTTAACTTCTCTCCCATAAACGGCGAGATCAGTCCGCCCAGGTTGGATCCGCCGCCGGCGCATCCGATGATCACGTCCGGCTTAATGCCGTATTTGTCCATGGCCGTCTTCGTCTCCACACCGATAACCGACTGGTGGAGGAGCACCTGGTTCAATACACTTCCGAGCACATATCTGTACCCTTCCGTGTGGGTTGCCACCTCTACCGCCTCGGAGATAGCGCATCCGAGACTTCCCGATGTTCCCGGATGCTCGGCGAGGATCTTCCTTCCGATCTCTGTTGTCTCCGACGGAGAAGGTGTAACGCTGACCCCGTAAGTTCTCATGACTTCTCTGCGGAACGGTTTCTGCTCGTAAGAGCATTTTACCATGTATACTTTACAGTCAAGATCCAGGTACGCACACGCCATGGAAAGCGCGGTTCCCCACTGTCCTGCTCCTGTCTCTGTGGTCACGCCTTTGAGTCCCTGGTCTTTTGCATAGTAAGCCTGGGCGATGGCGGAATTCAGCTTGTGGCTTCCGCTCGTGTTGTTTCCTTCGAATTTATAATAAATCTTTGCCGGAGTCTGAAGCTTCTCCTCCAGGCAGTACGCCCTCACAAGCGGCGACGGGCGGTACATCTTATAAAAGTCGCGGATCTTCTCCGGTATCTCAATATAGCGGTTGTCATTGTCCAGCTCCTGTTTTACCAGCTCATCGCAGAAAACAGCGCCCAGTTCCTCCGCCGTCATAGGTTCTAACGTGGCCGGATTTAAAAGCGGCGCGGGTTTGTTCTTCATATCCGCACGGACATTGTACCATGCTTTCGGCATCTCGCTCTCTTCCAGGTAGATTTTGTAGGGGATTTTCTTTTCGCTCATTTTGTCTTCTCCTTTCTCTTCCCGGGACAAAAGCGCTCATTTCTTTTTCTTGAGAATATAAAAAGCCCTTGTCCCATACAACTGATATTTGCAGGGACAAGAGCTATGATACACTTTTATGATAACTCCTGCGGTGCCACCCGGCTTGATGCGTACTATGCTGCATCCACTCATCGCATACTGACATATGCTTGTTTTCTTAACGAAGTTCACTCTCCGTCTCGCCTACTAATCCGCCGGCAGACAACTGATTCAAATTCACTCAGCTTCGCCGGATGTTTAGAATATTCCGGATATTCAGCTTGCCCTCCGGAGCCCATTCGCCTCACCACTTGCCTGCCGTGCTCCCACCTCCCACGGCTCTCTGTAAAGCAGTACGCTGAAGTTACTTGCTCTCCTTCATCGGTTTAAAGAGACTTTACCACGTTACAGCACAGATGTCAACACTTTTTTATCCTCTGTTGCAGACTTTTTCCATGAAGCAGACAAAGTCTTTGAGTTCAATGAATCTCCCGTCATCCAGCACGGCTCTGCCTTTCATCCTTCCGATCACCCGGTGCATCTCCGTCGAGATCACCGCGGCAGACAATGTCGACTTCTGCTCTGTCCCGGGCTGAAATTCCATTTCAAACCTTCCGTCCCCGGAACTCAAACTCCACGCTTTCCTGCTGCCGTCCTCCGGGATATGCACATTCACAGCGCCGATCTTATGTCCTTTCCCTTCATAGAAAATCATGTTTTCGATTCCCGGATTTTCCTCTTTCGATCCCTCCGAAACAGTGAATCCGAAAGGGCGTCCCCCAACCACAGCACTGCCGGCGCCCCACCGCCACTCGCTCTCATAAGGGAACACGCCCCGTTTCCAGTCAAGCATGCCGCAGTCCCGTTTCGAATCGAACCAGTACGTCGTCCCGCCGAAAGAGAGATACCCTTCCGCTCTCATGCAGCAGATTTTCCGGTCATAGCAGAATCCGTACTTTCCCTCCCCCGGAATCGCCGCAGCTATGGAGTCCATCTCCGGCTCTTCCAGCGTGATCTCACAGTAGAACGGTTTCCCGTCACAAAAATCCTTAAAATCACACGAAATCACCCTTGTGCCCGCATCAAGGCAGAATTCCAGACGGAATCTGCTGTCCCTGAACACGGAATCCCCCGCCGCGGAGGAAGAAGGCATCTTCATCTTTCCCATGGGAAGCGGTGTTACAACCGTCTCCGTGTGTTCCCAGTTCTCCCCGATATGAAAAAAACTGACCGACTGAATCCCCACATAGCCGTAATCCGACAGGGTAAACGCCGCGCCGTACTCCCCGGCCGTCACAACATAATGATCTCGCTCTTTGATCCGGTACGCAGACGCTCCGATCTGTTCTCTCTCATAACTCCAGACCGGGTGTCTGGCCCATCCCGGTTCCGCGATTTTCCCGGAATCATCCAGCAGAGGCTGCTCCCTTTTTACTTCATGCCATTCCATTCTTCGTCACTCCCCTTCCGAGCGGCCCTTCAGCGACCGTATTCTTCCTTTTTACACCGACGCTAATCGAATAAAAAGAAAAACCCGAATCCCAACCGGGACCGGGCTTCTGTTTTTATTTTACTACGCAACCTTCTCTTTTGCAATAGCTGCCAGTGTAGCAAATCCTTCCTTGTCGTTTACAGCCAGCTCTGCGAGCATCTTTCTGTTCATGTCAACGTTCGCCAGTTTCAGGCCGTACATGAATTTGCTGTAAGACAGTCCGTTCATTCTTGCAGCAGCGTTGATACGTGCGATCCAAAGCTGTCTCATCTGACGCTTGCGCTGCTTTCTTCCCGCGTATGAGGAAGTGAGAGCTCTCATGACAGACTGTTTTGCCACTCTGTACTGTTTGGAACGGGCTCCTCTGTATCCTTTCGCCAGTTTCAGTGTTCTGTTATGTTTCTTCTTAGCGTTCATTCCGCCTTTGATTCTTGCCATTTCTTAATCCTCCTATCAAAATGCAATACCTGCCGTTTACTTTCCTCCGCTCAGCTTCCAGGTTCATGCAGACACCGTCTGAATTCTGCGTCCGCTGCATGGCTGAACTGTTTTTACAGGTATGGTAAAACCTTCTTCATGTTCTTTACGTTTGTTGCATCTGTAATTGTCGACTGTCTGAGATTTCTTTTTCTCTTCGTTGACTTTTTCGTTAAGATATGGCTCTTGTAAGCTTTATTTCTTTTCAGTTTTCCTGTACCTGTTTTTTTGAAGCGCTTTGCTGCCGCTCTGTTTGTTTTGATTTTTGGCATGATAATTTCCTCCTTTATTGTGCTGCCTTACCGGATATTCATCCCGGACATACTTTCCTTAACGCTTTTCGGTCAAAACCATGCTCATGGCTCTTCCTTCCATTTTTGCCGGCTTTTCCACAACCGCAATATCTGAGAGAGTCTCAGCGAAGTCATCAAGGATGTGTCTGCTCTGCTGTACGTGCGCCATCTCTCTTCCGCGGAAACGAAGCGTCACCTTCACCTTGTTTCCCTTGGAGAGAAACTTTCTGGCGTTGTTGATCTTTGTGTTCAGATCGTTGGTGTCGATATTCGGCGAAAGACGTACTTCCTTGATCTCTACCGTCTTCTGCTTCTTTCTCGCCTCTTTTTCCTTTCTTGTCTGCTCGTACTTATACTTACCGTAATCAATGATCTTGCAGACCGGCGGTTTAGCCATCGGCGCGATCTTTACAAGATCGAGCTCTGCTTCCTGAGCGATTTTCATAGCCTCCCGGGCTGACATGATCCCCAACTGTTCTCCGTTCTCGCTGATCAGGCGGATCTCACGGTCCCTGATCTGCTCGTTAATCATTAAATCGCTAATTGTCGTATACCTCCGTCAAATGAATTCCTTTAGGTTTCCCACGCGAAAACACAAAAAAACGAGTGAATATCATATCCACCCGACAATCAATAAAACATCTCCGCACTGCGCGGAAACTGCTGCATCAATATCAGACCGATAGTCACCCGATTGTGCTACGGTGAGAGTGGATACTCTACTTTGTTTTTTGCTTAACGCAATGTTTAATTTACCATATCTGTCTCCCGTTGTCAACACACAGTTTTCATTATTGCCTTTTTCTTCCACTTGTTTTTTATTTTTCTTTTAAACCGGCTCTTCCGGTGTTATAATAAGCCTGCTGTCATGCAAAATCAAGAAGAGAAAGAGAGTTTATTCATGAACAACGGGAAAAAAGTTACCACTATGAAAGAAGATAAATTCAACAACAAATGGGGATTTATCGTCTCCTGTATCGGGAGTTCGGTGGGCATGGCCAACATCTGGATGTTTCCGTACCGCATCGGCCAGTTCGGCGGCGCTGCCTTCCTGATCCCCTACTTCATCTTCGTCGTCCTCATCGGTTTCACCGGTGTGATCGGCGAGATGGCATTCGGGCGTGCCATGCATACAGGGCCTCTGGGCGCCTTCAGAAAAGCATTTGAAATGAGAGGTTCAAAAGCCGGCACAGTGATCGGCCTGATCCCGGTTATCGGTTCTCTCGGAATCGCCATCGGCTACAGTGTCATCATCGGATGGATCTTAAAGTTCCTTGCGGATTCCATTACCGGAAGTATCGTAAGCGATGACGATCCCGTGGCCGTATTTACAGATCTGTCCCGGAATTTCGGAAGCATTCCCTGGCACATGCTCGGACTGATCCTTGTCCTGATCTGCATGTCCTTCGGCATTGCCCGGGGCATTGAAAAGGTAAACCGGATCATGATGCCCGCTTTCTTTGTGCTGTTTCTGCTTCTCGCCGTGCGCGTTGCGTTTCTCGACGGCGCTTTGGACGGATACTCCTACCTTTTCAAACCGGACTGGTCCGCAATGGCCAATCCGCAGACATGGGTCTACGCCATGGGGCAGGCGTTTTTCTCCCTGTCCGTCGCCGGCAGCGGAACGGTTGTATACGGAAGTTATCTGAAATCTGATGTGGATGTGGTGAGCAGCGCAAAATACGTCGCCTTCTTTGACACAATGGCGGCGCTTCTGGCCGGTCTCGTCATCATCCCCGCGGTGTTTGCCTACGGGATGGAACCCAACTCCGGCCCCGGGCTTCTGTTCATCACAATCCCGGCCGTAATCCGCAGCATCCCCTTCGGGCAGCTGTTCGCGGTGATTTTCTTCCTTGCAGTGCTCTTCGCGGGAGCCACCTCGCTTGTGAACCTGCTTGAAAGTCCTGTGGAAGCGCTTCAGTCCAGATTCGGCTGGTCAAGAAAATCCGCCCTCATCCTTGTGGGAGCTGTCACCGCTGCTGCCGGAATCTTTGTGGAAGGAGATCTGTTAAGTCCGTGGATGGACAGTATCTCCATCTATGTAATTCCGCTCGGCGCGCTTTTGGCCGGCATCACTATGTTCTGGGTGTGCGGCAAAGGCTTTGCCCGCAACGCGGTCCAGCTCGGAAGGCAGCGCACCCTCGGCCGCTGGTTCGAGCCCATGACAAAGTATGTGTTCTGCGGCGTGGCACTGCTCGTGTACGTGCTGGGAATCTTCTACGGGGGAATCGGATAAGAGATTGGAGAAAATCCGTGTAAGAACGGGGATATCACTCGCAGGCCCGCTTTCGCTCGGGACACAGCACAGCGGTACATAAGCGCATAAAATACATGCGCTAAGTACCGGTGCTGCTTTACGGCCTGCTGCGTGATATCCCCGTTTTTACACTGGGTGCTTCAGCTCAGGAGGATTCAAACCACGCATGTTGCACGGAATACTCCTGCACGGCATACACTGGATGTTTTTTCCCCGGCTGTTTTCTCCGTAAATCGGCAGTAAAAAACAAAGAAATCGGAACTTTAACGTCTGCTGCCCCATAGGGGGCTTCCGTCTTCAGGTTAAAAATTCCGATTTCTTTTTTATATGTGCAATATACGCAGATTCATATGCGTGTTCATACACAGATTTCTTCTGCCGGATCATTTCCCGGCAGATCTTAATTTAAAGCCGTTTCATGCACGTCACTGCCATGGCCCCCGGCCCGATATGGCATGCCACACTCAAGGACAGCGGTCCTTCTACGATATCATATCCCGGGAACCGGTCCATGATCTCCTGCTTCCACTCTTTTGCATCCTCAGCAGAACAGGTATAGGCCATTCCGAGCACCATCTGATCCTTCACGTCAGCGAAGCGGCCGTTCAGATCACTCTCAATAGCGTTTAACATCGTCTTCTTTGCCGCTTTCCAGCCCCTTACTTTCGCGAAAGCATCCAGCTTTTCTCCCTGGATCTGCAGAACAGGCTTTAAGTTCAGCACAGTTCCGATGGCTGCTGCCGCCGGTGTGATTCTTCCGCCTTTCTTCAGATATTTCAGAGTGTCAACCGTGATATAGATGCTCGACTGGAATTTTTCCTTTTCAAGGATCTCCTTGATCTCCTCCGCGGATTTCCCCTCGTCTCTCAAATGCATGGCGTCATAGACAGACTGCTCCTGCGTAACGGAAATTCTCTGGTTGTTCACCACATGCACCCTGCCTTTATACTCCTCCGCAATGGACGTAGCTGTGGCGCACGTGCTGCTCAGCCCGCTGGACATGGGGATGCACACGATCTCATCATAATCTTTTAAAACATCCTCCCAGAGCTCCATCACACTTCCCGGCGAGGGCTGGGATGTGGAAATATCCGAGTCTGCCCCCAGCCTTTCGTAAAACTGTTCCTGAGTCAGTGTGATATCTTCAAGGTAAAGCTCCCCGTCGATAAAAAACGGCATGGGAAGCACATAGATTCCAAGCTCTTTTCCTCTCTCCTGCGTAATCCCGCTGTTGCTGTCCGTGACAATCGCGATTCTGCTCATACTTCCTCTCCTGTATACTCAATATACTCAATTCTGAAATTCTGATCTTTTTCCGGGTTCTTCCGGGTCTGCTGTGTTTCCCGTCAGATCTGCTGCGTTTCCGCCGGATTTTCCTAGTTCTTAAAGCTGTGGATGGGCGCGGGAATCCTTCCCTGCCTGCTGACAAACGCCTCACAGCCGAACTCATTGACCGGCATAATGGGCGCGTAGCCGAGCAGTCCGCCGAACTGCGCCGTATCGCCCACGTCTTTCCCAATCACCGGGATCAGACGGACCGCCGTCGTCTTCTGATTCACCATACCGATGGCCATCTCATCCGCAATGATTCCGGAAATGGTGCTGGCGGACGTCTTTCCGGGAATGGCGATCATATCAAGTCCCACGGAGCAGACACACGTCATGGCCTCCAGCTTTTCGAGGGTGAGCGATCCCGCATGAACCGCATCGATCATCCCCTGATCCTCACTCACCGGGATAAACGCGCCGCTTAAGCCTCCCACATAGGAGGACGCCATAACGCCGCCTTTTTTCACCTGGTCGTTCAGCATCGCAAGAGCCGCCGTTGTACCGGGCGCTCCCACTCTCTCAAGACCGATCTCCTCGAGAATCTCAGCCACGCTGTCGCCCACTGCCGGAGTAGGAGCAAGGGAGAGATCCACGATGCCGAACGGAATTCCAAGCCGCTCGGACGCCTCTCCGGCCACAAGCTGACCGACTCTCGTCACCTTGAAGGCAGTCTTCTTGATCGTCTCGCAGAGCTCCTCAAATCCTTTGCCGCGCACTTTTTCCAGGGCTTTTTTCACAACGCCCGGGCCGCTGACGCCTACATTGATCACCGCGTCCGCCTCGGTCACGCCCAGGAACGCACCCGCCATGAACGGGTTGTCATCCGGCGCATTGCAGAAAATCACAAGTTTCGCGCAGCCTAAGGAATCCCTCTCAGCGGTCGCCTCGGCCGTGGCCTTTACCATCTCGCCGCAGAGACGGACTGCATCCATATTGATGCCCGTCTTCGTCGAGCCCACATTGACCGAACTGCAGATGCGCTCTGTGGACGCGAGGGCCTGCGGAATGGAGCGGATCAGGTTCTCGTCACTTTTTGTCATTCCCTTGGATACAAGGGCAGAATAACCGCCGATAAAGTTCACGCCCACTTTCTGCGCCGCCGCATCCAGCGTCTTTGCAATCGTCACATAGTCTTCCGGGCATCTGCACGCCGCAGCGCCGATCAGGGAGACCGGTGTGACGGAAATCCTCTTATTTACAATGGGAATCCCGAACTCCTTCTCGATATCCTGTCCCACCGGCACAAGATCTTTCGCGGTGGCTGTCACTTTCTCATAGATTTTCCGGTTCAGTTCATCCAGATCCGAATCGATACAGTCCAGAAGGCTGATTCCGAGCGTGATCGTCCTCACATCGAGGTTCTCATGCTCGATCATCTCATTCGTCTCGGATACTTCGTACATATTGATCATAGTGTCGTTCCTCTCCTGTTTTCCTGTTTCATGCACGTTCCCGCATAGGGAAAAGAAAGCGTGCATCCGTTTTCAGGGCACCGCCCTTTTTACAGTCTGTGCATCTTCTCAAAGATATCTTCTCTCTGGCAATGGATCTTTACGCCGATCTCTTCTCCCAGCTTCTCCATCTCGTCGCAGAGCACCGTGAAGTCCTTCTCAAGGCCGGTCACATCCGCGATCACCATCATGTTAAAATATCCCTGGACGATGGTCTGTGAAATATCCAGAATGTTGATCTTGTTTTCCGCCAGGTATGTACACACCCGCGCGACAATACCTACCGTATCTTTTCCAAGTACCGTGACAATACATTTTTTCATTTTTCAAGCTCCTCCTCGCTCACATTGTCTTTCAGACCGTAATAATATCCGAAACCGTATCCCTGCCGGCGACAAACATATCCAGATCCTCGCCCCGGTAGTCATTGTCCCCGAGAGTGACTTCCAGCTTCACTGTCTCATACGCAAGCTTCGCGTAATTGTTTTCTTTGCTCAAATGTCCAAGGACGATGTGCTTCAGATTATCATGTAGTATATCACAAAGCAGACGGCCTGACAATTCATTTGAGAGATGTCCTTTTTCTCCCAGAATCCTCTGTTTTAAATAATACGGATAGCCTCCCACTTCCAGCATGTGAATGTCATGGTTGGCCTCAAGAAGCACCGCATCCAGGCCTTTCAAATGCTCCACCGTGTACTCGTCATATTTTCCGAGATCGGTCGCCACCGCGGCGGATTTGTCCCCGCATTCCAGACGGTAGCCGGACGGCTCGTTGGCGTCGTGTGAGATGGCGAACGGCTTTACCGTCACATCCCCCAGAACAAATGGCTCGTCCGTATGTATCGGGTGAAACAGCCCTTCGGGCATCTTCCCCAGGCCGGAGTAACTTAAGATTCCCTCGATCGTCCCCGGTGTGGCGTAGATCGGAATCCCGTATTTCCTGCTGAACACGCCCAGCCCCTGGATGTGGTCGGAATGCTCGTGGGTGATCAGAATCCCGCTTAACTCCTCGCCTTTGATCTCCAGTTTTTTAAGGCCTTCCTCAATCCTTTTCTTGCTGATTCCCGTATCGATGAGCAGGTGCGTGTCATCGCTGCCCACATAGATACAGTTGCCGCTGCTGCCGCTGGCAATGCTGCACATTCTCATAGTTTCAGTCTCTCTCCTATCTGTCTCTTTGTATCTTCAAACGAACCGCTGTTGTCGATCACCGCCGTGCAGGAAACGCGGAAACGCTCCTCCGCAGGCTGGGATGCGATCATCTGCGTGATCTTCTCATCCGGATATCCCCGGGACGCTTTCAGACGTTCCCGGCGCACCCTCTCCTCTGTGTAAATATACCAGAGCTCATCGCACAGCTCATGTCCCACATCCGGCAGAAGCGCCGCCTCCACCACATAGAGGCTCCTCCCCTGCGCCCTCTTCTGAGCGATATCGCTCTTCACAGATAAAAGGACTTCCGGGTGGACGATGCTGTTCAGCTTTTCAAGGCTGGCCGGGTCAGAGAACACGATTCTTCCCAGTTCTCTTCTGTCCAGTTCCCCGTCCGATCCGATCACCGCGGAACCGAACGCTTCCGCGATTTTCCGGAAACAGTCCGTCCCGCTTCGCTGCAGTTCTTTTGCCGTCTCATCCATCTGGCATACAAAAGCGCCGTACGCTTCTTCCAGATATCTCAGCACTTCGCTTTTCCCGGAGCCAACGCCCCCGGTAATCCCAAGTACCTTCAATGTCTTTCTCTCCTTCCGGGTTCTACTTCGCCTCGTACCAGTTTCTTCCCGTGTGTATATCCGCAATCAGGGGAACGAGAAGATCGGCCGCGTTCTCCATCTTGTCTTTTAAGATCTCCCGCACTTCTGTCTCTTCCGGCTCCCACGTCTCGATCAGAAGTTCATCATGAACCTGAAGAATCAGTCTGGATTTCATGTTCCGCTTTTTCAGCTCTTCGTTCACACCAATCATGGCGATCTTGATAATATCCGCCGCCGTCCCCTGAATCGGCGCGTTCATGGCAACCCTCTCGCCGAAATTCCTCTGCATGAAATTGCTTGATTTCAGCTCCGGCACCGGTCTTCGCCTTCCGAAAAGAGTGACCGCATACCCGTTCTCCTTCGCATGAGCCACCGAATCGTCGAGGAACTTTTTCACCCCGGGATATGTCTCAAAGTAGTGCTCAATATATTCCGCCGCCTCTTTTCTCGTGATGCTCAAGTCCTGGCTTAAACCAAAGGAACTGATACCGTACACAATGCCGAAATTTACCGCCTTTGCGTTTCTCCGCTGCAGATCCGTCACCTCGTCAAACGGCGTGTGGAACACCTGGGACGCCGTCATCCTGTGGATGTCTCTCGCCTCCCGGTACGCCTGGATCAGCTGCTCATCTCCGGAACAGTGCGCAAGAATGCGGAGCTCAATCTGGGAATAATCCGCATCCACAAACACATATCCTTCCTCCGGTACAAACACCTTCCGGATCAGCCGTCCAAGCTCCATCCTCACCGGAATGTTCTGCAGGTTCGGCTCCGTACTGCTCAGCCGGCCGGTAGCCGTCACGGTCTGATTGAACTTTCCGTGGATGCGCCTGTCTTCTCCGATAAACACAGCCAGCCCGTCCGCGTAAGTGGACTTCAGCTTTGCCAGCTGCCTGTAATCCAGAATCTTTTCCACGATCGGATAATCCGGCGCCAGCTTCTCCAGCACATCCGCTGCCGTAGAGTACCCGGTCTTCGTCTTTTTCGCGTGGGGCATCTGCAGCTTGTCAAAAAGGATGACTCCGAGCTGCTTCGGAGAATTGATGTTAAACTCCTCTCCCGCCAGCTCATAGATCTCCTTCTCCAGATCCACGATCCGCTCCCCGAGCTGATCGCCGTATCGTTTCAGCTCTTCAGCCTCCACTCTCACCCCTGCCTGCTCCATGTCAAACAGAGTAAATACAAGGGGCATCTCTATCTCAGAGAAAAGCGAATCCATCCCGCTCTTCTTTAACTTCTCTTCCAGCACCGGCGCCGCCGCATAGGCGGTGTACGCCTCATAGCACGCCTTTGACGCATCGCTTAACTTCTCGTCTATGAGAATGCCGAGATGTTCCCGCGCCACATCTGTATAATCATAATCGCTCTTGAGCGGATTTAAGAGATAAGCCGCCACAATCACGTCAAAACTGTTCTCCTGCTTCGCTTCCGGGAGATACTTAAGATATTCCTTCAGGCCGCACATGGAAAAACAGGGCACCGTCCTCGCCAGTTCTGAAAGTTTTCCCGCCAGATAGTCAAAGTCCGTGTCCATGTCACAGGGGATGGAGACAATCTCATCGGCTCCCCACGAAAGGGCGATTCTTCCGAAACCGGACGGATGCGCAAAAAGAGGCAGCACATTTCCCTGGTCTTCTGAAAAGGCCGCTCCCACGCGCTCTGCCTTCAGGGCTTCAGCAAACACGCGCTCGATCTCGTCTCTTCCCTTCACTTCCCGGAAGGCAGCTTCCACGTCGTTTCCCTCTGCCTCCACATCAAACCGGCTCAACATGTTTTTGAACTGCAGCCGCTGGAAAAGGACATACGCCTCCTCCGTGTACGGATTTTCAAAATGCGCCTTCTCAAGCTCAAAGGGAATATCCGCGTGGGTCTCAATCGTGGCGAGCACCTTGCTCATTTTCGCCTGCTCCCAGTATTCCTTTAAGTTCTTGCTGGCCCGCGGCGGCCTGATCTCGTCCACATGCTCATATGCGTTCTCAATGGACTGATACTGCTGAATAATCTTTGTCGCCGTCTTCTCTCCCACGCCCGGCACGCCCGGGATATTGTCGGATGTATCGCCCATCAGCGCCTTCACATCGATAAATTCCATCGGAGTGACACCGTATTTCTCCACCACATCCGCCGCATTATAGTCTTCCACTTCCGTGGAGCCCTGCTTCGTCTTCGGAATCCTGATCTTCACATGCTCCGTGGCAAGCTGGAGCGTATCCCGGTCTCCGGAGATGATGGCCACATCAAGTCCTTTCTCCTCACAGGTACGCGAGATCGTACCGAGAAGATCGTCCGCCTCCAGGCCCTCCTGCTCGATGATCTCGATCTTCATCGCCTTTAACACTTCCTTGATCACCGGGACCTGCTCTCGTAGCTCCTCCGCCATAGGCTTTCTCGTGCCCTTGTAATCCGCAAACATCTTATGCCGGAATGTGGGCGCATGCACGTCAAAAGTCACCGTCAGATACTCCGGTTTCTCCTCGTCGAGAATTTTGAACATGATATTAAGGAAGCCGTACACCGCGTTTGTGTGAAGTCCTTCTGAATTGGTAAGATCCGGAACCCCGTAGAAAGCCCGGTTCAAAATACTGTGTCCGTCTATCAGTACGATTTTTTCTCTCATAAGATCTCCTTTTCGTCCGCCGCTCATCCACCGCGCGGGCTGCTGTCTATCCATGCCGCCCGCGCTGACCATTAATCAAGTATACACTAAAAATCCCCTTTTTAAAAGGCTATTTTTATGGTATTATGAACGCGGCTGCAAGAGTCCCGGGCAAGCCCGGACTTCTTAAGCGCCGCTAGTACAAATCACCGGAAGCGCCCGCTGGCACATTCCGGAATTGTAAAAGGAGAATGGATTATGGACAGTATTATCTTTGACGTTGACGGTACACTCTGGGATTCTACCGACCCGGTAGCAGAGTCATGGAACAGAGCGATTCACGACAATTCTGATATAGATCTGACTATCGACGCACAGATCTTAAGCGGTCTGTTCGGCAAGACAATGACCGAGATCGGAGAGGCACTCTTTCCGGATCTTTCCACGGCAGAGCGCAGCCGCCTTCTGGATCTCTGCTATGATTATGAAAACCGGTATCTGGAAGATCACCCGGGTATTTTATATGAAGGAGTTGCAGAGACGATGGAAAAACTCTCAAAGAAATATCCGCTTTTCATCGTAAGCAACTGCCAGAACGGTTACATCGAAGTCATGTTAAAGACGACCGGACTTGCTCCTTTCATAAAGGATCATCTCTGCTTCGGGGAGACGCAGACGTCAAAGGGGAAGACAATCCGCACACTCATGGAACGAAACGCGCTGTCCTCCCCGGTCTATGTGGGTGATACCCGCGGCGATGCGAACGCCTGCATTGAAGTCGGCATTCCTTTCATCTTCGCGGAATACGGTTTCGGCGATGTGCCGGAAGCCGCTGACAGAATCGCATCCTTCTGCGATCTTGAAAAACTCATATAAATTCGAATGAATCCAAAAAACTGAATCGGCCTGAAAGCCTGAAAAGGTCTAAAAAGAAACGCCTCCAGGGCAGGGATACCGCACCGGCATCCTCACTGTCTCTGAAGGCGTTTCTTTCTCATCTCTATCCAGTTAAAATTCCCAATAAAAGTTTACAGTTACTGTCCGGTCAGCGGACCGTTTTTCTTCTCATCACTACAACAGAAACCGCTCCTGCCGCAGCAGAAAGTCCGAGCAGCATGATCCAGAGATATGCATCCTGAGAGTCCCCTGTCTTCGGAGCTTTTGCCGTTGTATCAGTATTTGAATCTGCAGCTGTGCCGTCGCCGGATGCTGATGCGGCTGCCGGCGTATCTGTTGTCGATGTACCTGTCACTGTCGTATCCGCAGCTGACGTATCTGTGGTTGACGTATCCGCCGCAGGTGTGTCCGTAGTCGGTACATCTGTCGTTGGCTCATCCGTCGCAGGCGTGTCCGTAGTCGGTACATCTGTCGTCGGCTCATCTGTTGTCGGCGTATCCGTTGCAGGTGTATCTGTTTCCGGTTCGTCTGTTGTCGGTTCGTCCGTTGCAGGTGTATCTGTTTCCGGTACGTCCGTTGTCGGCGTATCTGTTTCCGGTACGTCTGTTGTCGGCTCATCCGTTGCAGGTGTATCTGTTTCCGGTACATCTGTTGTCGGTTCGTCCGTCGCAGGCGTGTCTGTTTCCGGTACATCCGTCGTCGGCGTGTCCGTTGCAGGTGTATCTGTTTCCGGCACGTCTGTTGTCGGTTCGTCCGTTGCAGGCGTGTCTGTTTCCGGCACGTCTGTTGACGGCGTATCCGGCTCTGAAACACTGGTTCCCAGATAATCCTGGCTTCCGCCTGCCTCATCCAGGTTCCATACAACCGCAGCGGCTTTCTCTCCCCAGTATGGGTCAGACGCGTAGCTTACATTGATTCCGCCGCCTTTATTTCCCAGATATTCTCCGTGATTTCTCCAGTCGCTGGAACTTAAGTATCCGTCCGCCATCCAGTTTGCCATAAAGTCACGGATACAGTCATCCACACTTGTGAACACATCCGCACTCTCTCCGGGTGAACTGTCCACCGCATTCAGGCCGAACAGGTTGTTCTTCGTGGCGCAGATCCAGCTTGTCCCCCATGCGCTCTCATTGACTGCGATACCCAGGGACAGAAGCGCGTTGACTCCGTATGTATTCTGATATGTCACAAAGCTTGAACCTGTTCCGGTAAGCTTCGATGTGGAAGCGTCAACCCACGCATTTGCCATCGCAGTGTTTAAAATACTCTCGAACTGGTCCGCGCTGTAGCTGGTCGCACTTCTCATATCGAGGAACTGGAAATAATTCTGGAACGGATTTCCCGCATTCACTGCAGAAGCTCCGTTGGATCCGCTCTGGTAATCGTTAAGCATCACAGCGTAATCCGTGTAAAAGTAATGCCCGTCATAGCTGTAATACTTTACACCCTCACTTAAATAGGACGGCGCCGGCCCGTTGTTCAGCGCAGAAGCCGGAGCGCTGTTCAGATTCTGCGAGATATAATGGAGAAGTTCTCCACCTGACACAGTGTAATAGCTGACGTTATCCACAACTGTGTCGAGATTTACCAGTTCTACCTCACTCGCACTGACCGTACCGGTCACACCTGAAAGCATGAACCGGATCTGTCCGTCGCCTGTTGTTCCAAGATAGGCTGCGTCCGCGCCGTAAGCGCCGTTCGTATAGCCGGATATCCCGTTTGTCTCATCATAGTAACTTGTCGTGGCATTTCCCTTTGTGTTGAAATTGACCACCTGCGGGCTGATGGAACGCGCAGAAAACACCGCAATTCCGCCGTTTTCATCCGTACTTTCCGCATCTTCACCGACTGTTCCGTCTGTTTCGCCGATCTGGTAGATGCTTCCGTCTTCATCCATCGCCGTAACTTCTTCAAGACGCTGACTGTTCTCATCCTGAAGTTCTGATGCCGCGGAATCCGCTCCCCCTGATACTTCCTCCGCATTGCTTTCCATGCCTGGCAATACAGTCAGAACCATCGACATGCAAAGCATACATATCAGTAATTTACTCTTTTTTATCACTTGTATACTTCCCTCCTTGACCTTATTAACTATTTATGGATAGATACTGATACAGAATTAGATTAACACTTTATTCCAAAAGATGCAAGATTTAGTTTTTTCAGATTGTATACATGTATACTGTCGTGAATGTAAACGTAGAAATGAGAATTTCACCTTATTCTGAAGGTTCTGCACCTTCCCCTGGACACAGAAAAAGCCCTCCGACCAAAGTCGAAAGGCTTTTTCTGATACTGCCGCTGGCCGGACTTGAACCGGCACGGATATTCTCCGTCTGATTTTGAGTCAGGTGTGTCTGCCAATTCCACCACAACGGCACATCATGGCTTCCCTTTTCCAAAGAAGCCATGTATGATTATATCACTTAGAAAATGTCAATGCAAGCGTATTTTCGAACAATCTCTTTCATCTGCTCAAACTGCTGCTCCATCTCATCCACAAGCCGGAACTGTGTTCTGGCCCGCACCAGATTATGCTCCGGATAATCCGTCTTGAAATAAGTATCTCCCTGGAGATAATCCGCCAGAAAACGGATGCCGCACTCCAGCGTCATGAGCCGCGCTCCCCACGGAAGGCTCTCAATCTCCTCTTGGGTAAGCACATCTTTTGTCTCCTCAAGGTACCCTTTCACATACACCTCATAGAGTCCGATGTCAAAATGCATCTTGTTCAGATCCCTCTCGTCCTCTTCTGCCGTGGCAGCCCCGAAGCGGATAGAATCACCGAAATCATTTGCCGCAAGGCCGGGCATAATTGTATCCAGATCAATAATGCAAAGACCTTTTCCCGTCTTTCCGTCAAAAAGAATGTTATTAAGCTTTGTATCATTGTGCGTAACACGAAGAGGAAGTGTTCCCGCTTCCTGCTGATCCACAAGCACCGCACAGTCCTTCTCGCGATCGAGCACAAACTGAATCTCCGGCCTGCATGTCGCGGCACGGTTCTTCAGATCCCTCTTCAGGGCAACCTGGAACGCTTCAAACCGCTTCACTGTATTGTGGAAATCCGGAATCGTCTCATTGAGCCTGTCTACCGGGTAGTCGCTTAACTGCTTCAGGAAATGTCCAAAACTGCTTCCTGACTGGTAGAACTGTTCCGGGCTCTCCGCCAGCTGATAGCAGACAGAATCCGGGATAAAATTGTAGCAGCGCCACGGCTCGCCCTCACTGTCCTCAAAATACGTGCTGCCGCTCTTTGTCTTGATATAGGACAGCGTCTCCCGATCCGGGTCTCCGCCCTCTTTCCGGATTACATTGCGCAGATACTCTGTCACTCCGAAAATATTATCCATAACCCCTGCCGGGTCCTTAAACACATTCCGGTTTACTCTCTGCAGCACATAGGAGAGCTCGTCCTTCTCCTCGCCCGGCATATAGACCGCGTACGTCTCATTGATATGTCCCGCGCCGAAAGTCTTTACATAACTGCATTTTTTCCCGAATCCAAAGGCATAGACCGCATCTTCCAGATTCCGGTTGTCGATGCCGTCGATCTTTCTTCTCGTGGAGAATATCACCTCTCCTGCCTCCACTTTCTGTTTCGGCTCAATCGTGCAGTCTGCCTTCACCACGCTTCCAAGACCGATATGGGCTCCCTTTCCGATGCGGGAATCGTGATCCACCACTGCCCCGCTGTTGATCAGCACGCCGTGCTCAACCACGGTATGAGTATTCACCACCGCCCGCTGCATGACGAAGGTTCCGTTTCCAATCACCGCGCTGGGGCTCACCACTGCGGACGGATGAATTATCGCCGGTACGTCGTATCCCGCTTCCATCAGTTTCTCCGTCCAGTAAAGGCGCATGTTATTATCCCCGAGGGCAGCGACCGCCGTATCATATTTTTCACGAAACTCCATATAGTCACAGCATTTTCCGACCACGCCCTCTTCCCGGACCGCATCGTCGAGAAATACTGCCGTCTCATATCCGAGCAGATACGCCGTCTCCTGAATCATATGGCCGAAGCCGCCGGCGCCTAAGATCAATAAACTTTTCATTTTCGGTTCTCCTTTTGTGCTATCTGCTTTTATATTCTTTCCCTTTATGGATTGGTCCTGCCTTTTCCATGACAAAGCAGAAATTCTTCCTTCCTTATTATGGATGGATGTAAAATCAATGTCAATAAAAATCCGGTCCAAAATTGGAGCAGCTTGAATGAAAAACTAAATTCCGCATCCCCTTCTTCAGCAGCAAAAACTTTATTAGCCGGGAGCCCCACCAGCATTCTTTATGATTCCAAGCATTCCCGTCTTACCTTGCAACAAACAGCCATTTGCTCTGCTGTTCGGAAAGGTCAGACTTTAACTGCGCCAGAAATCCCACCCCTGAAATTATCGTGGAGAAAGAAGTACCGAATGCAAGAGTCTCAAATACGCTTAACGGCAGAGATATATACGTCGCCCACTGCGCGATTTTCTTTGACGGACTCCCCTGAATCAACGCCTCGTTCGCTTTCCGAACGTCAATCACCGCCTGTTCCAGCGCTTTCTCCCTTCCGCCGCTTCGCAAAATCTCTTCTATTGAGTATTCCGTGGCTTCAGAGCCACTCAATCCGTTACAGAGAGCCATCCATTCCGAACGATAGAGCCACCTGAATTATAAGGGCAATCCGCTGTTGAGAGCCACCTCTTGAAGCAATACAATCATCCTAACGGATGAATCCGTAATACTTTGAGAGGAGGACGATCAAATGTCCAAAGAAAAACAAATTTTACATATGCTGCTGGATGGTTATAGCCAACGGCGCATTGCCAGTACCTTGTGCGTATCCAGGAATACGGTTGCTAAGGTGGCGAAAGCAGCCTCAGATCACCAGTTATCGAAAGATGCAC